>JARSSO010000013.1 GCA_029624765.1 Candidatus Contendibacter sp.
TCACCAGATGGCGGCGGCGGCCCTGCCGTTCAAGATGTGTGTAATGGACAGCACCTGGACCCCGGCTTTGAGGTAGCGGTTGATCAGGCTCAGCAGCGCCCCATCGGGCACCTGCTGTTTGAGCCTGCTCATCAGCCGGTCGTGGTTGACTCGGTCGAAAAAGGCTTCCAGATTGAGGTCCACGATCCAATGGTAGCCCTCGCGGAGGTCCGCCTGCCATTGCCGCGCGGCTTGATGGGCCGAGCGCTGCGGGCGGAACCCATAGCTCTTGGGGTGGAAGTGCGGTTCCCATTGCGCGGAGACGACTTGCGCGATGGCTTGCTGGATGAAGCGATCCAACACCGTGGGAATGCCCAGGGGGCGGGTTTTCCCGTCCGGTTTAGGGATCTCCACCCGCTTGACGGGTAGCGGCCAGTATCGACCGGTTTCCAATTGCGCGCGAATTTCCGGCCAGTGGCGTCGGAGGTGGTCTGGCAGTTCATCCACGGTCATCCCGTCGATGCCCGGCGCGCCTTGGTTCTGGCAGACTTGCTTCAGGGCCCGTTGCAGGTTACCCCGTTCGAGAACACGGGCGAGCAACGGGGCGCTCGGAATCGGCTCGGGTCGGTCTGCTTCACCAGCGACGAGTTCATCCCGCGATAGGCTCACGGCCAATTCTACTCGGTTGTCAGATGCATTCCCGTCACTCTTCATCAGTGGCCTTTGCCTTCCATCGTTCGGGCCTTCGGGGTTCGACTTTGCGGTTCCGCCTGTCCGTTGCTCCGCCTTTCGGCTTGGAGTGCCTCACTCGCTTCGCCTGCCTGGTCCCTACTATACCCTCTGCTGACTTCTCCCCGGTGTTCGGCGCCGGTCACCCAACGCCCAGCCTCGTTGCCGAGGCCCCGGAGAGACCTCCCGGGGTAAGACACGAAACGGTCCTCGCGTAGACGCCGGATTTACAAAGTGCATCCCAATCGCAGATGGAGGGCTTCGCGGTCACGTGCCCGCTCGCCCCGGATGCACCACGCCTCCTATCCGGTTTTTGTTCATCGCCCCGCGATTTTGCCTTGGACTTCCTCCAGACCTCGCCTCGCGGCGACGCCCTTGCCCTTCGGCTAACCTTCGGCTCTGCGTACACCTGGTGTCGGGACTTGCACCCGACTCGCTTCGTGCCATGCCCGGCACACACGTTCGAGCTCACCTGCCTGCTACAGCAGGCGAAGCCTGCCGTAGCAGGTCAGGTGCAGCGAGGGGTTAGGCGTCATTCGCCGGGCCTGCGCCTTTCCATCGAGCGCGCCAAGCATCGAAGTCAAGGTCATCCCTGTATCCGACTATGGCCGAGGCGGTCTCGACGACAAGGCGGTCTAAATCATCCATGACATCTCCGCCTGTAAGTACACCGACGATTGTGCCTCCGGTACCTGGCCCTCCTGGCTCATGCTTCGCCCAGTGGAACTTGTACCTTTCGCGAACGTGGCTCTTGATGTGGGTGGTGGCTCCGTCTTTGCCAAAGTGCTTGACCGGGTAGAACTCTGCGAGCTTTAGCCAAATGAGCTCAAGAAAGTCCACAACGTCGTACGTCGCTTTGCACATTTCAACGGTGATGCCAGTGTCCCACCCTGCTTGCGCGGTCCGGTATGCAATGGCCTTGATCTCCGGGAGTGCCTGAAAGAGACGGAGATCAGTTGGTTCGTCCAACGAACGCCTGATGTAGTCAGCGGGGACTTCGTCCTTGAACTCGGTCGGAAGTGATTTCTCGGCAAGTTGGTCTTTACGTCTGTGGAGGGCGACCGCCGCAAGAGCGAAGATCAATGCCAGAACGCCGGAGCCAGCGGCATACGAATAGTCCTTGATGGACAAGAAGTACCAAAGGGCGCCGGTCGCAAAGATTCCGGAGATCCACCAGCAGGTTTGAATCACCCAATCAGGTACGGTACGACTCATGACGCCTAACCAGTAATTATACAGTTTCCGTTTATCTACCATAATCTGCAATCTTTGACAATAATTGTTTGATTATGATGGATTTTATTTGCTGTTTAACGTCACAGGCCCTTTGGCCCTGAAAATTCCGTCTTCTCACCGTCCCCCGAAGCGGATCCGGCGCCACGAGACACCTCCAAATATTATAGGCATCTTCCATGCCATAGCTGGGCATGGCGCGGATAGCGTTATCCATGAAGGGGTTATCGGCGCTGATCCACTTTTTTGAGCGCCGGGCGGTTTCAATTTGAAACGGGGAGATTTCAGGCTGTTTCGATTTGAAACCAGCATCGGTCAATCAAGGGGCACGGGTACAATCAAGCAAGCCCGGCTTGCCGCTCCCGCAGGCGTGGCAGCAACTCCACCAGATTGCAGGGCCGGGTCCGGGCATCCAGTTGGGGTTGCAGGATGCGGTCCCAGCCGGTGCGACAGGCTCCGGTCGAGCCGGGCAGGCAGAAAATGAAAGTGGCGTTGGCCAGTCCGCCCAGCGCCCGCGATTGCAGGGTCGAAGCCCCAATCTCCTCCCAGGACAACATGCGGAACAATTCCCCGAAACCGACGATCTCCTTGTCCAGCAGCGGCCGGATCGCCTCGGGCGTGCTGTCTCGACCCGTCATGCCGGTGCCGCCGGTGATCAGCACGATCTGCACGGCGGGATCGGCGATCCAGGTGGAGACGACCGCGCGGATGCGATAAACGTCGTCGGGGACCAGGGCCCGATCCACCAGTCGGTGGCCCGCCGCCGTCAACCGTTCCATCAGAGTTTGGCCGGACGCATCGTCCGCCAGGGTGCGAGTATCGGAAACGGTCAGCACCGCGATCATCAGCGGCAGAAATTCGCGAGGGTCGGTTTCGTGGTTCATCCGGGCTACTCCGGGTGCGAGCGGAAAAATTGGTCGATTCGGCTTGAAATGGCGCGCGGCGGCCCTATTTGAAAAGCAACTTCCATCATCTCAGGAGATTTGCATCATGACCCCGAGCCGCTACGAACCCTGGCAACACATGCGCCACCTGCGCAAGGAACTGGACCGGCTGTTCGATCCCTACGCCGCCAGCGACGATCAATCCAGCGTCGCCACCTGCGACTGGATTCCACCGGTGGACATCAAGGAGGAGAAGGATCGCTACGTGCTGCGCGCCGACATTCCCGGCGTCGATCCCAAGAATATCGAGATTATCGCCGAAAACGGCGTCCTGACCATCCGCGGCAACCGTCCGAGCGAGACCAGCCAGAATCGCGCCGGTTACAGCCGGGTCGAACGGCCCTACGGCAGCTTCTACCGCCGCTTCAGCCTGCCCGATACCGCCGATCTGGAGCGAATCGCCGCGCGTGGTGCTCACGGCGTGCTGGAAATCAGCATTCCCAAGGCCACCCATACCCTGTCGCGGACCATCAAGGTCGAGGGTTAGGCCACCGGGCCGGCGGGGCCAACCCGCCGGCCGTTTCCTCAACCGCCCGGAACCGGCATGAAATACCAGGACTACTACCAGATTCTCGGCGTGAGCCGCGACGCTTCGACGGAGGACATTAAAAAGGCCTACCGTCGATTGGCGCGCAAGTATCATCCCGATGTCAGCAAGGAAGCCCATGCCGAGGAACGTTTCAAGGAGGTCGCCGAGGCCTACGAGGTGTTGCGCGACTCCAAAAAGCGCGCCGCCTACGACCAACTCGGCAGCAACTGGCGGGCCGGTCAGGAATTCCGTCCGCCGCCCGGCTGGCCCGGCAGTCCGGGAGGGACCGGTGGGCAGCCGTTCGGCGCTGGCTTCGGCGGGCGCGAGTTCAGCGATTTCTTCGAGTCACTGTTCGGCAATCTGGGCGGTGGCGGCCCCGGCTTTGGCGGCGGGCGCGGGTTTCGCGGTCCCGGCCAGAGCCAAACCGTGGCGCTGGACATCAGCCTGGAAGAGGCTTATCACGGCGGCAGCCGGTCCCTGCAACTGCAACTGCCGGAACGGGACGCCAGCGGCCGGATCAGCACGCGAACCCGCACCCTGAACGTCAGGATTCCCGCCGGGGTCACAACCGGACAGAAGATTCGCCTGGCCGGTCAGGGCGGAGCCGGCGTCGGCGGCGGCCCCAGCGGCGACCTGTATCTGGAAGTGACCCTCCGGTCACACCCGCTGTATCAGATCAAGAGCCGCGACCTCACGCTGGAGGTGCCGCTGACCCCATGGGAAGCGGCGCTCGGCTGCAAGATCGACGTGCCCACCCTGGGCGGTCCCGTCACGCTCAATATCCCGGCCAACGCCCGCAATGGCCAGAAGTTGCGGTTGCGCGGGCGTGGCCTGCCCGGTCAGCCGCCCGGCGATCAGTTCGCGGTGCTGCGCATCGTCAATCCGCCCGCCGACACCGAGGCGGCGCGGGAACTGTTCCAGCGGATGGCGCGGGAACTGCCGTTCGAGCCACGCGCGCACTGGGGTCGATGAGCGCCATCGGCCGTCGCGTGGTCTTGCAGCGGAATCACCGATTTCATCCATCCCCGAGAGAGGCCCTGCAAGCTCATGACGATTCGACGCCTCGCGCCGCCGGCCGCCCTGCTGGCACTGGGTTTGATCCTCGCCGTTCCGTCGCCGGCCCCGGCCGCCCTGCCCGCCACCGTGGAGGGGCAACCGTTGCCGACCTTGGCGCCGATGCTCGAGCGGGCCACTCCGGCGGTGGTCAACATCGCCACCGAAAGCCGGACCGCGCTGCGCCGTAACCCATTGCTGGATGATCCGGTCTTCCGCCATTTTTTCAATATCCCGGACCAGCCGCGCGAACGCAAGACCCAGAGCATCGGTTCCGGGGTGGTGGTGGACGCCCGGCGCGGCTACGTCATCACCAACCATCACGTCATCGACGGCGTCGACACCATCACGGTCACCCTGCGCGACGGCCGCAAGCTCAACGCCAGGGCGGTCGGTTCCGATCCGCAAAGCGACGTGGCGGTGATCCAGATTCCCGGCGCCAACCTCACCGCCCTGCCGCTGGCCGACTCCGACAACCTGCGGGTGGGCGACTTCGTGGTGGCCATCGGTAATCCATTCGGCCTGGGTCAGACCGTCACCTCCGGCATCGTCAGCGCGCTGGGCCGCACCGGCCTGGGCATCCAGGGCTACGAGGACTTCATCCAGACCGACGCCTCGATCAATCCCGGCAATTCCGGCGGGGCACTGGTCAACCTGCGCGGCGAACTGGTCGGGATCAACACCGCCATTCTCGCCCCCAGCGGCGGCAACGTCGGCATCGGCTTCGCCATCCCGGCCAACATGGTGTCGCGGCTGATGAATCAGATCGTGACCCACGGTTCGGTGCGGCGCGGCCAACTGGGCGTGTCGGTGCAGGACCTCACCCCGGAATTGGCGCGGGCGTTCAATATTCCCGCCGACCGGGGCGCGGTGATCGCTCAGGTCAGCCCCCGTTCCGCCGCCGCCCGGGCCGGCCTGAAGGAAGGCGACGTGGTGCTGAGCATCAACGACAAGCCGATCCGCGACGGCGGCGGGTTGCGCAACGCCATCGGTCTGCTGGAAGTCGGCGAGGCGGCGCGGCTCGAAATCCTGCGCGACGGCAACCCGATGACCTTGAACGCCAAGGTCGGCGAGTACGTGCCGGCCAAGGCCGAGGGCGACGCCATCAATCCGCGGCTGACCGGCGTGATCTTCGAGGACATCGGGCCGAATTCGCCGTTGAGCGGGCGGGGAGTGCGCGGCGTGACGGTGGCCAGGCTCGAATCCGGCAGTCCCGCCGCCCGGGCCGGGCTGCGGCGGAACGACGTGATCGTCGCCGTCAACCGCCAACCCATCGCCAACACCGACGAGTTGCGCCAGATCGCCGGCCAAAGCGAGGGATTGATCCTCAATCTGCTGCGCGGGCAGGACGAGTTGCTGCTGATGCTGCGTTAAAACAGCGGGGGCGCCGCGCCCGGATCGTCGCCGAACCGGCTTCGCCGCCTGGAAAGCGGGCGCTTCATTCCTCGCCCAGCCGCAGCGCCTCGGCCAGGGCGTCCAGATCCGCCGCGCTGGTTTGCACCCGCGCCAGCGCCTCCAACGCCTGCTCGCGGGTCAGCCCGAGCGTGAACATGGCCAGTGCCGGCAGCCGATGGCTTTGCTCCTCGTCCAGACCGATCTGTTGCAGCAACCGGTTGGCGATCAGCACCAGGTTGGAATATTCGGCGTGGGGTTGGGTGCAATCCTCGCTGTGATGCCAGCGCACCGCCGCGATCACTTCCTCGGGCATGGACCAGGCCTGCATCAACCAGGCGCCGATATGCCAGTGCTCGACGCCCAGCACATAACGTTCCACCGCGCTGGGCGGCAGGTGCCGATTGACCGTCAGAAAGCGGTTGAACAGGAAAAAGCGGGCTGGAAACAGGTGGCCCAGGGCCAGATAGCCGAAATCGTGCAGCAACCCGCTCAAGTACGCCAGCCCTGGCTTGACGACGACCGTTTCGGGCAATAGCTTGACCAGTTCACCAACCAGGGCCGCGCAATACACGCTGTGCCGCCACAAGTGTTCCAGGCCCACCGGACCATCGACCGGAACCTGAAAGGCCCGGCCCACGCTGGAGCCCAGCAGCACGTTGAGCGTGTTCTCGATCCCCAAAACCTCGGTAATCGCGGTTTCCAGCGAATCGACCGCTCCGTGATGACCGTGCAACGGGCAACGCGCCCAATACACCACCGGGGCGGCCAGGCTGGGGTTCTGCTCGATCACCCGGAGGATGTCGCGAATCGTGACCTCCGGATTGGCGCGCAATGCCCGCAGGTACTGCGCGATTTGGGGCATGGCCGGTAGTTCGGTGATGGTTTCGATATGCTCGTGCAGGCGGGAAGAGGTATAGCGCTGGGTGAAACGGGTCAGATGAGCGGGAGTGAGCGTCTGCTGGCCAGCCAGGGAATCCAGGTCTTGCGCCGGGGTCGCGAATTGCTCCCAGCGCGCCCGCGTGAGCAGCGCGCGAAAATCGGCGTTCCGCATGTGGACCAGCAAATTGCCGCTGCCGCTGTCGAAGTAGGTCTCATCCTCGTCGCTCATCGCCAGGCTGTTATCAATCAGGGCAGGGATGTCGAACACTTCCGGCAGGGGTGGATAAGACCTGATCGAGCAGCCGCGGGTCTGGAAAAAGCGGGCGGTTTCAGTGCCGTGAACCGGATCAAGGCTGCACTGCGACAAGTGATAAAGCCGCGAAAAATCCAGAACGTGGCTGCAAGGCAGAATGGCCATCACCAAGCCGGACTTTGCTTTCAAAAGGACGATGCGCGCCACCTGCTGGAGCGGGATTCCGAGGCTTTCCGCGATCTGGTTCAGGGATTCGCCGGACGGACAGGCAATCAGCCGGTAAGGTAAACCTTGCTGGTCCAGGTAGCTCTGAACGGCATCGGGCAATTTCATGACACGATGACCCAGGATATGGTTGCCTTGGAAATCACTGAAAAATCATGGTCCTCGCTCCGCTTTGACAACGACCTTTGAGCCATTGTCGGCAAGCGGTCGAGGCGGTTGCGCCGTTCGCGCCAATGCCGTTCCCGGCGTGGACTGGGCATTGGCGGGCTTGGCGGCGGGCTTGGCGGCGGCGGGCCTGGCGTCGGTCGGCTTGGCGGCGGCGGGCTTGGCGTCGGGCCTGGCCATCGCGGGCTTGGCGTCGGCGGGCTTGGCGTCGGCGGGCTTGGCGTCGGGCCTGGCCATCGCGGGCCTGGCGTCGGTCGGCTTGGCGGCGGCGGTGGCCATGATCGGCATGGCGGTGCTCTTGCGTGGCGCGGTGGGTTTCCGGAGCGGATCGGTCGCGGGCTGTGTCCGACTGGGCGCCGTCGGGGGAGCGCTCTTGGGATGGGCGGCTTCGGGCTGAATGTCGATCTGCCGTTTGGGCAGCTCGGTGTAGAAATCGTATTTGGGCTTGGCCAGCGTCGGTTCCGCCACCGGCGCGACCACGGTCTTCGGCGGCGGCGCGGGGGGCGCGACGACTGGCTGGGCTGGCGTGGTGGGTGCGACGGCGGCGACTGGCGCCGGTTTGGTCCGGTCACCCCTGATGTAGGCCAGCAAGCCGCCGAACAAGCCGATCAGCACCAGGGTGACGACCACCAGACCGTTACGGCGCGCGCGCTGGCGGCGTGGTCCGGTTGCGACGGATTTGTAATCGCGGCGGCTGTTCACATGACCTCCGGGGCCGAGACGCCCAACAGGTGAAGACCGTTTTTGATGACTTGCCGGGTAGCCAGGCTCAGGTTGAGCCGGGCATCGCGCAGCGCGGCATCCGCGACCAAAACCCGGTGTTCGTTGTAGTAGGCGTGAAATGCCGTGGCCAATTCACGCAAGTAATGGGCCAACTGATGCGGTTCGTGGGCGAGCGCGGCGGTTTCCACCACCTCGGGATAACGCGACAGCGCCATCAGCAGGGCCTCCTCGTGCGGTTCGGTCAGCAAGGCGAGATTGGCCCGGCCGCGCGCCTCGTCCCGGACCAGGCCCTTGTCGCGCAACTGGCGCAGCACGCTGCTGACCCGAGCGTAGGCATACTGAATATAGTAGATAGGATTATCCCTGGATTGCGACTTGGCCAGATCCAGATCGAAATCCAGATGCTGTTCGCTCTTGCGCATGACGTAGAAGAAGCGGGCGGCGTCATTGCCGACCTCCTGGCGCAACTCGCGCAAGGTGACGAATTCGCCGGATCGGGTGGACATCTGCGCCCGTTCGCCGTTACGGTAGAGAATGGCGAACTGGACCAACAGTACGTCCAGCTTGTCGGGGTTCTCGCCCATGGCCCCCAGCGCGGCCTTGACGCGGGGGACATAACCGTGATGGTCGGCGCCCCAGATGTCGATGACCCAGTCGAAGCCGCGTTCGAATTTATCCAGATGATAGGCGATATCGGAGGCGAAGTAGGTGGTCTGGCCGTTTTCCCGCTCGACCACCCGATCCTTTTCGTCGCCAAAGGCGCTGGAGCGAAACCACAGCGCGCCATCCTGCTCGTAAACGTAACCAGCGTCGCGCAAGCGGTTGATGGTTTTGTTGACCGCGCCGCATTCGGCCAGGGTCCGTTCCGAATACCACTCGTCGTACACCACGCCAAACTCGCGCAGATCGTCGCGAATGTCGTCGAGAATGGCGTTCAGGCCGCGTTCGAAGATATAGCGGTAATGGTGATCGCCCAGCAACCGCTGGGCGCCCTCGACCAGCGCGTCGATGTGCGCTTCCTTGTCACCGGCGACGACGATATCGCCATGCTCGTTCCGAATCTCGTCCTGGGGCAGATTCCGGAAGATCTGCGCCGCCGCGACCATGTAGGCGCCGCCGCGCTCGGCGTACAACCGGGTGGCAATGTCGCGCACGTACTCGCCCCGGTAGCCGTTGCTGGGAAAGCGGAACCGTTCGCCGCAGTGCTCCAGATAACGCAGCCAGACGCTGGTCGCCAGGATGTTCATCTGCCGGCCGGCGTCGTTGACATAGTACTCGCGGTGGACCTGGTAGCCGGTCGCTTCCAGCAGATTGGCGACGGTGGCGCCGAAGGCCGCGCCGCGGCCATGACCGACGTGCAGCGGGCCGGTGGGATTGGCGGAGACGAATTCCACCTGCACCCGCCGGCCTTCACCCCGGTTGCTTCGCCCAAAGGCGTCGCCCTGGTCCAGAATCTCGTCGACCACCGATTGATGGGCGGTGGGGGTGAGAAAGAAGTTGATGAACCCGGCGCCGGCGACTTCCACCCGGGCGATCCGGTCGGACGCCGGCAACGCGGCCACCAGTTGTTCGGCCAGTTCGCGCGGTTTGCGGCGAGCGATTTTGGCCAGGGCCAGCGCCAAGGTGCTGGCGAAATCGCCGTGCGCCCGGTCGCGACTGTGTTCCAGCGGAATGTCCGTGGGCGCTCCGTCGGGCAACAGGCCGTCCTGGCGCAACCGTTGGAGCGCCTGGGTGAGGAGAGTGTGCAAATGTGCTTTCAAGGGAAAACCTCTCGGTGGAAGCCACCGATCAACCGATCATGCCGAGCTTGAAGTGGTAGGTGATGAATTTCTTGAATTCGTTGACGATCTTGAACGAGTCGCGCAGCAGTTCCCGCTTGAGCTTGTTGAGCTCCTTGGGGTTCAGATAATTGTCCTGCGGCAACCCCTGAAGAGCCTTTTCCAGGCCAGCCTCGGTTCGCAGGGTGGAGAGATAGTTGAACGCCTCGATCAACTCGGCGCCGAAGGACGGCTGGAACAGGTTGCGCTGGCTGAGCGCGGTGATCCGGTCCACGGTATTGGTCTGCGGCAACCGATACTCCAGGGCCAGGCTGCGCACGCCGTGGACGATGGGAAAAATACCGCCTTTCTTGATATCCAGCTCGGCGCGGTTTTTTTCGAGCACGAAGTTGGTGAAGAACCCCAGGGGGGTTTCGAACGCCACCGTGCTCCTGGCGAACTGGCCGAAGAAGGCGCGGTGGTCGCCGAGCAGGCGGTACATGCGGTCCTTGACGTGCCGGAGCAGGTTCTCGTCGCCGGCCACCACCTTGGCGTCGCAGAAAATGGCGAATTGCAGGAAGGAATCGGGCGTGGGATGGACGATCCACTCGAACAATTCGTCCTTGAACGCCGCGACCGACTTGGTCCAATACGGATTCGACACCATGATGTTGCCGGGGCAACGCGGATAACCGAACTCCAGCAGGCATTCGGTGAATTCCCCGGTCAGCCGCTCCAGCTCGGGATGGGAAAAATCGTCGCGCAGGATCAGGGCGTTGTCCTGATCGGTCTTGAGCACCTGTTCCTCGCGACCCTCGCTGCCCAGCACCAGCAGACAGGAGTTTTCCAACAGGTCCGGCGGCGCCAGCAATTCGAACAGCTTGCGCAACACTTTTTTGTTCAGCTCCGACACCAGTTGCATGATGTAACGGATTTTGGTGCCCTGGTTGTGCAGGTCGCGGACCACGTTGACCAGGTCGTGGCTGGCCCATTTCAACTCGTCCCTGGAAATCGCGCGTTCGATTTGCAGGGCGATCAAGTGTGAGTGGTTGGAGAGATAGCTGAGCAGGTCGATCTGTTCAAGGATGCCATGAATGGTCGAACCCTCGCGGATCACCAGCCGGTTGATGTCGTGGCGGGTCATCCGCAGCAGCGCGTTGAACAGGAAGTCGTCCGGCGCCATGTCGATCAGCTCGTAATTGGCGAGCGTTCCGACCGGCGCGTCCACCGACTGCCGTTGCACGATGGCGGCCTCGCGCAGATCGGTGGCGGTCACGATGCCGATTTCGTCCTCGCAGCGGACCAGGACCGACTTGGTCTTGTTGGCCTTCATCGCCAGCGCGGTTTCGTGGATCGAGGTGTCGGCGGCCACGAAAGTGGGTGGATGAATATAGGCGTCCCGAATCTTGGCGACCGCGAACGCGGCCATGTCGCCTCGGGCTTCGTCGGGGCCGCGCAGCGACTCGAAACGCTGGGCCATCTTCCGCGGGTAGGCGCTGGCCAAGGCTGGCTGGGTTTGGACGGCGTGCAGGAACAGGTCGCGCGGCAGGCGGTAACAGCGGGTCGGCTCGCTGGCCACGAACGTGCGCTGGCTGGTTCCCTCCAAAAGCGCCTGGACATCGAACACATCCCCGGTGGTGTAGGGCGCGATCACGCACACCAGCGACCCGGGATGGGGCTTGGGCGCGTCGTCGGGCGGGTGGGACGCCATCGATGGCGCATCGTCCGCTTCCCAGACCGCGCCATCGATGATCAGGTACAGGCAAGCCGGCGCTTCCCCGGCTTTCAGCAGCACTTCGCCGGCATGGTGGTGACCGACCGTCAGCGCCCGGGCCAGCCGCTCCAGCTCCAGTTCCGGCAACTGGCTGAACGGATGCAGATGCGCGAGGAAAGTCTTGCGATCCAGTCGATCCAATGGGTCCAGGATAGTCACGGCTGTTCCGTCCGATTGCGCCAAAAGAAAACCCCCACGCGGCGGTTGTCGCATGGGGGTATGTTAACAGGATTTGGCTGGTCCGAGAGAAGGGGGCCAGCCGACCGGCCCCTTTCCCCAACCGCCGCAAGCTGTCTAGTGACTGGCCGCGCCCTCCGCGCCGATGCCGGTCTGGCAGCGCACGTCCTGCGCCTCGAACGAAGCGCATTCCCGCTTGCCCTGCTCGCTGCTGTCCATGATCGAGCCGATCCAGATGCCCAGGAACGACAGCGTCATCGAGAACAGCGCCGGGTTTTTGAACGGGAAGATGGCGTCGCCGAACTTGAGGACGTCGGTCCAGACCGTCGGTCCCAGAATCACGAACAGGGTGGAACTGACCAGGCCCAGCCAGCCGCCCAGCAGCGCGCCCTTGGTGGTCATCTTCGACCAGAAGATCGACACGATCAGGATCGGGAAATTGGCGCTGGCCGCCACCGAGAAGGTCAGGCCGACCAGGTAGGCGACGTTCTGTTGCTCGAAGGCGATGCCCAGCAGGATGGCGATGACGCCCAGCACCAGGGTGGCGATCTTGGACACCCGGACTTCCTGCAACTCGTCGACGTTGCCGTGGGCGACGACGTTGGCGTACAGGTCGTGCGAAATGGCCGAGGCGCCGGCCAGGGTCAGGCCGGACACCACCGCCAGGATGGTGGCGAAGGCGACCGCCGAGATGAAGCCAAGCAGGATGTTGCCGCCCACCGCCGCCGACAGGTTGACCGCCGCCATGTTTTGGCCACCCTTGAGGGCCAACGCCCCCGTCTTCGGATCGGGAACCATGAAGCCGGACTCGGCCGGCATCAGCAGCACGATGGCGCCGAAGCCGATCAGGAAGGTCAGGATGTAGAAGTAACCGATGAAGCCGGTGGCGTAGAACACCGATTTGCGGGCTTCCGTGGCGTTGGGCACGGTGAAGAACCGCATCAGGATATGCGGCAGGCCGGCGGTGCCGAACATCAGCGCCAGGCCCAGCGAAATCGCTTCGATCGGGCTGGTGACCAGGGCGCCGGGGCGCATGACGGCGTCTTTCTTGTTGTGGATCTGGGTGGCTTTCTGGAACAGCCGCTCCGGGCTGAGCGAACCGTCGGTGGCGACCCACAGGGCGCCGAAGGCGATGATGGTGGCGCCGCCCAGCAGCAGGCAGGCCTTGATGATCTGCACCCAGGTAGTGGCCAGCATTCCACCGAAGGTGACGTACAGGATGATCAGGATGCCGACGATGGTCACCGCGTAGACGTAATCCAGCCCGAATAGCACCTGGATCAACTTGCCGGCGCCGACCATCTGGCCGATCAGGTACAGGATCACCACCACCAGCGAGCCGGTGGCGGCCATGGTGCGCATCGGCACCCGCTGGAAACGGTAGGACACCACGTCGGCGTAGGTGTACTTGCCCAGGTTGCGAAGCTGTTCGGCCATCAGGAACATGATGATCGGCCAGCCGACCAGCCAGCCCACTGAGTAGATCAGCCCGTCGTAGCCGTTGATGAACACCAGGCCGGAAATGCCCAGGAACGACGCGGCGGACATGTAGTCGCCGGCGATGGCCAGACCGTTCTGGAACCCGGTGATGCCGCCGCCGGCGGCGTAGAAGTCCTTGGCGGTCTTGGTGCGCTGCGCCGCCCAGTAGGTGATGCCCAGGGTGGCGGCGACGAAGGCCAGGAACATGATGATGGCGGGGATGTTGACCGACTGCTTCTTGACCTCGCCCACGTCGCCGGCGGCCAGGGCCACGCCGGCAACCAGGCTCAGGGCCAGGGCCGCGAATGCGTTTTGCCAGAGTCTCATAGCACTTCCTCCTTGATTTCGCGGGTCAGTCGGTCGAATTCGGAGTTGGCGCGAAACACGTAGATACCGGTCAACACGAAGGCGCTGATGATGACGCCGAGGCCGATCGGAATGCCGACGGTGGTGATCGAGCCCGTCCACAGTTGTTGGGAAAGGAAAGCCTTGTTGAAGGCGACGATCAGGATGAAGCCGTAGTAGATCACCAGCATGAGGATGGCCAGGATCCAGGCGAACGTCTTCCGTTTCGAGACCAGCTCGTGGTACTTCGGGTTGCTCTTTATAGCGTGCACCAAGTCTTGTTGCATCGTTATATCCCATGGGTAGCAGGTGGATTGCGAGGTATCGCGAATTGGCTGGCGCTGGGCGGTTACCGCGGGCGAACCGGACGATGCTTGCTTCTTGCTCCAGGAAAGCCAATTCTCGACACGTCCTTTAGCGGTCGGTTCGCTGCGCGAAAAACGCGCAAGCACAAAAAAGTCTAGTTGTCTCCTTCGCTAAGTAAAGGTTCCGGGTTTAGTTATTTTTTCAATCGGTTGAACTTTTCCCCAAATCGAGCGCGGAAAAGGTCATTTTCCGCCGCTAAGCGTCGGTTGGCGGGCCAGATTGGACAAAATCGGGCGCCAGGGGAAAGCGGTTGCGACCGATTCTCAATAAAGTTCAACCGGATCGACGTCCAGCGCCCAGCGAATCCGGCGGTCGGCGGGCCGCGCCAAAAGTTGGGCGACCCACGGATCAAGGAGCCGGTGCAAGTCTTGGCGTCGCGCCGCTTGCAGGAGCAGGTGCGCGCGATAGCGGCCGGCGCGGCGTTCCATGGGCGCGGGGACCGGTCCCAGCACCTCCAGGCCAGCGGCAAGGGGTTCGGCCAATGCCCGCGCGGCGTTCAGGAACCCGGTGGCACGTTCCGGATCGGCCGCTTCCGCCCGCAGCAGGGCCTGATGGGCGAACGGAGGCAGCGACGCCTCCCGTCGCTCCGCCAGAGCCGCCGCCGCGAAGGCCGGATAGCCCTCGGCCACCAACACGCGCAGCAGGGGATGATCGGGATGGTGGGTCTGAATGAGCACGGTTCCCGGCTTTTCGGCCCGGCCGGCCCGGCCGGCCACTTGCAGGATCAATTGCGCCATCCGCTCGCTGGAGCGGAAGTCCACGCCGTACAGGCCCTGGTCGGCGTCCACGACGCCGACCAGGGTCACCTCGGGAAAATGATGGCCCTTGGCTAGCATCTGGGTGCCGATCAGGATCCGGCGATCGCCGTTGTGGATGTCGGCCAACAGGGTTTCCAGGCTGCCCCGGCGGCGAGTGCTGTCCCGGTCGATGCGGGCGATGCCGATGTCCGGAAACAGCGGCCGCAAGGCGGCTTCGAGCCGCTCGGTGCCGTGACCCACCGCCCGCAGATCGACGCTGCCGCAGACCGGGCAGACGACATCCACCGGCCGGTTGTCGCCGCAATGATGACAGGTCAGGCGCTGTTGGCGCAGATGCAGGGTCATGCGGGCGTCGCAGTGTCGGCACTGGCTCAGCCAGCCGCATTCGTGGCAAAGCAGGAGCGGGGCGAAGCCACGCCGGTTGAGGAACAGCAGCACCTGCTCGCCACGGGCCAGATGCGCCCGCATCCGTTCCAGTAGCGGTTGCGACAATCCCTCGGTCATCGGTTGGCGGCGCACGTCCAGAATCAGGATCGGCGGTTCGGTTCCCCCGCCCACCCGCTCTGGCAGGGACAGCGGATGGTAGCGCCCGTCGCGCGCGTTCCGGACGCTTTCCAGGGCCGGCGTCGCCGACCCCAGCACCACCGGAACGCCGAGTTGCCGACCCCGGATCACCGCCAGATCGCGGGCGTGGTAACGAAAACCGTCCTGCTGCTTGAAGGACGGATCGTGCTCCTCGTCCACGATCAACAGGCCCGGTGCGCGTAGCGGCGCGAACACCGCCGAGCGGGTGCCGACCACCACCCGCGCGGTTCCGTCGCGGGCCAGCAGCCACGCGTTCAACCGTTCCCGGTCGCTGAGGCCCGAATGCAGCACCGCCAGCGATCCCGGCAACCGTTCCCGAAAGCGGGCCAGCAGTTGCGGGGTCAGGCCGATTTCCGGGGTGAGCACCAAGGCCTGTCGGCCCCGCGCCAGCACCGCCTCGATCAGGCGCAGATAGACCTCGGTCTTGCCGCTGCCGGTGACGCCTTCCAGCAGAAAGACCTGAAACCGGTCCAGCACCGCGCCGACCGCCGCGACGGCGTCGGCCTGCGCCGCGCTGAGTGTCGGTGGAGTGGGGGGAATGGCGGACGTAGCGTCAATCGTTGCCGGCGCGTCCGGGGCGTCCGATTCCACCCAGCCCCTGGCGTCCAACGCGCGCAGGGTAGCGGTCGGGTTCCGGATCACCGGCCACAGGGTTTCGGCATCGAGACCGGCCGGACATTGGGCCAGATAGCCAAGCAACCGACGTTGCGCGGGAGCCCGGCGCAACGAGACCGATTCCGCCAGCGCGGTCAGGCCAGCGGCGGTGATGCGCCATACCGGCGGCGGCCGGGGAAGGGTGGCTGGTTCGCCCTGGCGCAACAACGCCGGCAGGGCGGCGGCGAACGCCTCGCCGGGCGGATGGCGGTAATAACGCTGCGCCCACTGGATCAACGCCAGTACGTCGGCGGGCAGGATCGGCGCGCGGTCGAGTACCGCCAGCGCCGGCCGCAGCAAAGTAGGGTCGAGTTCGCTGTCGGCCCCGATCTCGACCAGGAAGCCGACCGTCTGCCGCCGGCCGAACGGTACGCGCACCCGCGCGCCCGGAGCCAAGGTCGCGAGATCGCAACCGGGCGGGGGCAGGTAATCGAAGGTTCGATACAGCGGCGAGGGGACGGCGATCCGCAGAATCGGGCCGGGCACGGCGAGATGACCGTCAGGGGCCGAACAGGCCGGCGCGCAAGCCTTCGAGAATGAACTGCACGGCCAGCGCCGCCAGAATCACCCCCAGCAACCGGTCGATGACGTTGGCGCCGGTTTCACCCAGCAGTTTCGTCAGCCGCGGGGCCAGCAGCAGGCACGCCAGGGTCAGCGCCAGCACCGCCAGCAACACCCCCAGCAGGCCGAGAAACAGCAACGGCTGGTCCTGGGGGCGCAGGCCGCTGGTGGTCAGCAGGATGGTGGTCAGCGCGCCGGGACCGGCCAGCAGGGGGAAAGCCAGCGGAAAGACCGAGATGTCTTCCTTGTACTGGGCCTCTTCCTGTTCCCGCACCGTGGCCGAGCGCAGACCGGATGGGCGGGCGAACACCATGTCGATGGCCAGCAGGAACAGCAGGGCGCCGCCGCTGACCCGGAACGCCGCCAGGCTGATGCCCAGGAAGCGCAGCAGGGCATCGCCGGTGAACAGGAAAAACAGCATGATCAAGGCGGCGATGACGGCGCCCTTGAGCGCCATCCGGCGGCGATAGCGGTCGGCGCCGCCCCGGGTCAGGGCCGCGAACATCGGCGCGACGCCCACCGGATCGATCACGACCAGGAGGGTAACGAACAGGGTAATCAGTTGGTCCAGCATGGAGGTTGGGAAAACCCACTCCCCATCGTTCGCGGGCGAGACGGGAAGCTGGAGACAAGGGAAGGCAGGATTACTCTCCGGCCTGGAACGCGCCGAGCGCGCCGCCCTGACCCTGGACGAAAACGGTGTCGCCGGCCGCGAACGGTGGGGCCACGATGGCCTTGCCGGCGGCGCGAATCCGCCCCACGATCTGGCCGTTGGTCTTGTCGATCCAGTGCAGATAACCCTCGAAATCGCCCACCACGACATGGCTCCTGGTGACGACCGGAGCGGACAACCGACGGCCGGTCAGTTCGGTCTGTTTCCACAGCGTGCCGCCATCGCGGCGATCCAGGGCCAGCACGGCGTCGGTCTCGTCGGCGACGTAGACCTGGCGCTCGTCCACGGCCAGTCCGGCGTAACTGGACAACTCGCGGTTCCACAGCAGATTGCCGCCGCGCATGTCGATGGCGGCGACGCTGCCGCGATACGCCACCAGATACAGGATGTCGCCGAAGATTTTCGGTTCGGCGTCGATGTCGATCAGCCGTTCGATTTCGGTGCGGCCGCGGGGCGCGGCAATGGTTTTCTCGGTGATCGGCAAACCCTTGTCCAGGGACAGTACCAGCAGCTTGCCGGTTTCCAGTCCGGCGATGACCAGGCCGCCAGTCAGCACCGGCGGGGCGTCGCCGCGCAAGCTCAGCGCCGGCATGGCGTGCGCGTAAACCCAGCGGCGCTCGCCGGTGCGGGCGTCGAGACCGGTGAACTTGCCGTCGCCGGTGCGGACCACCACCACGCCACTGGCGGCGCGCGGCGGGGCCAGCACCTCGCTGGATACCTGCGCCCGCCAGGCTTCCTGACCGTTGTCCTGGCGCAACGCGACCACCTGACCCTTGTTGGTGCCGACCAGCGCCAGCCCGCCGTCGCCGACGCCCACGCCGCCGGTAATGGGCAACTGGGTCGCGGTTTCCCACAGCCGTTGGCCGGTGAGGGCATCCAGCGCCACGACCATGCCGTCGAAGCTGGCGGCGTAGAGCCGGCCGTCCGCCAGCGCCGGGGTCAGGCGGATGAATTGGTTCTTCGCCCCGGACCCGACCTGGATTTCCCAAAGTTGCCGGACGCCAACCGGTTGGGCGATGGTCTTAAGCTCGGCCGGCGGGATCGAATTGTCCGAACCGCCGAACCAGCCGCCAAACCAGCTACAGCCGGCGCTCAAAACCAGGAACAGAAGCGGGAACAGGCGGCGGATCATGATCATTGACCTGAAGTGGAAGCGGGGGGAACGGGCGCGGCCATGGGCGCTGGTTCGGTTGGAACGGGAGCAACCGGCGCGGACGCCGGCTCGGTCGAAACAGGCGCCGGTTCGGTCGGAACGGGAGCAACGGGCGCGGAGTCGGCGGCCGGCCGGGTGGCCGGGGCAGGGGAGGTCGACGCCGCTTCGGCCGGCGCGACGAGCGCCGCTTCGGGCTTGGCCGATTCGGGCGGCGGCGGAGTGGGCGGAGCGGGAACCACGGTGTCGGGCGTCGCCACCGCCAGATTGTCGAGCTTGAGTTGCAGCAGACGGTTGCCGCCGCTCGCCGCCAGGGCCGCGGCATATGCGGTTCGGGCCTGGTCCGGCTGGTTGCCGGCCAGGTACAGATCGCCCTTGAGTTCCTCGCGCTCGGCGTTCAGGCTGGCGGTGGCCACGCCCCCAAGCAGCTTTTCGGCCTCGGTGGTCTGACCGGCGGCCAGCCGCACCCGCGCCAGCCGCAACCGGGCGATGTCCCGAAGTTCGTCGGATCGCGCGTTGCCAATCACCCATTCCAGTTGCCGGCCGGCGGCGGCGGCGTCACCGTTGGCCACCGCCAGCTTCGCCAGCCGCAGCGCGGCCAGCGCCGCGTAGGGGGATTGCGGAAAATCGGTCGCCAACGCCTGGCCGCGCTGGCGGGCCTGATCGGCGTCGGGTTTTTCCACCGCCGCGACGAAGGCGTCATAAGCCAGGGACGCGGCTTCCGCCTGGGCATCGCGATGGGAATTCCAGTACCGCCAGCCGAAAATCGCGATCACGCAGAGCGCGACGCCGATGAGGATGCTGGCGCCGTTTTCCTTCCACCATTTTTTGAGGTCCTCGACGCGTTCGTCGTCGGTGTATTGTTCCATCGGGTTCTGTCCTCTAACGTCCCGTTCTTAAGGCCGGGGGGTTGCGTCCAGCGCCGCGCGCAGGAAGGCGGCGGCCTGATCGGGCGACAGGGTGAGTTGCTGGCCATCGGGGTCGCGCAGGGGCTTGACGGCGACCGTCCCGGCCCGAACCTCGTCCTCGCCCAGAATCAGCGCGAAGCGGGCGCCGCTGTGATCGGCGCGGCGAAACTGGGCCTTGAAACCGCCGCCGCCGCAGTGCATCCGCAGCCGCAGCGCCGGCGCCTGGTCGCGCAACCGTTCGGCCAGCGCCAGCCCCCACCGCTGGGCGGCGGCGCCGACCGCGATCAGATAGGCGTGCGGGTTGGCGTCGGCGCCCGGCTGGCCGGCGGCGGCGAGCAGGGCCGCCAGTCGCTCCAGACCCAGGGCAAAGCCGACGCCGGGAGTGGCTGGCCCGCCCAGTTGTTCGAGCAGGCCGTCGTAGCGGCCGCCGGCGCAGATCGCGCCCTGGGCGCCAAGCGTATCGGTCACCCATTCGAACACGGTCTTGCAGTAATAATCCAGGCCGCGAACCAAGTGTGGATTGATTTGATAGGCGACGCCGGCGGCGTCCAGCAGCGTCCGCAGTTCCTCAAAATGGGCATGGGATTCGGCGTCCAGGTGCTCGATCAGCACCGGCGCGTCCGCCAGCACCGCCCGCATCGCCGGATTCTTGCTGTCCAGGATCCGCAGGGGGTTGGTGGCCAGCCGCCGCTGGCTGTCCTCGTCCAGTTCCGCGCGCCGGGCCTCGAAATAGGCGACCAGTCGGTCGCGGTAGACGGCGCGGGCGGCGCTGGAACCCAGCGAATTGATCTGAAGGGTGACCGCGCCAATCCCAAGCCGTCGCCACAGGCGCGCGGTCAGGCAGATCAATTCGGCGTCGATGTCCGGTCCGGCCATGCCGTAGGCCTCGGCGCCGACCTGGTGAAACTGGCGGTAGCGGCCCTTTTGCGGCTTCTCGTAGCGGAACATGGGACCGGCGTACCACAGCCGCTGGGTCTGGTTGTGCAGCAGGCCGTGCTCGATACAGGCGCGGACACAGCCGGCGGTGCCCTCGGGGCGCAGGGTCAGGCTCTCGCCGTTGCGGTCGGCGAAGGTGTACATCTCTTTTTCGACGATGTCGGTGGCCTCGCCGATCGAGCGGGCGAACAGCTCGGTCTTTTCCACCAGCGGCAGGCGGATCTCGTCGTAGCCGTAGGCGGCGAGCACCTCGCGCAAGGTCGTTTCCAGCGCCTGCCACAACGCCGATTCGCCGGGCAGGATGTCGTTCATGCCGCGAATGGCCTGAAACAGCTTGGACATGATGGCGGATATCCGGATGAACCCGTCGGGCCGTCGCTGGACGGCCGCGATGGGGTCAGGGGTGGGAATTCAGGGTGAAGCGGCTCACCGTGCCGCGCCGGGGTACATAAATGGCGGTATCCACCATCCGATCGTCCAGGGCGATGCGGGCGGCGGGTGCGTTGCCCAGCGTCACCGTGAATGGCGCCGGTCCGGAAAGCTCGCGGCTGGTGTTGGCCTTCATCAAGCCGTTGACCAGCACCTTGCCCTGCGCGTCCTTCACCTCCACCCAGCAGTCATCGCTGAATTGCAGCATCAGTCGGGCGCCGGCGGACCGGGCGTCCAAGGCGGAACTGTCGCCGTTTTCCTCCAGGGTGGCCGAAGCCGGGACAGGCACGGCGCGGGCCACGCCGGACGCCGGGGCAGATTCGGAGACGGCGGGTGGCGAGGGCGGCGGCGCGAGCGCGACGGTCGAGATGGCCGCGGGTTCCGGATTGGCCGGCGGCGCGCCGGTGGCGGGCGCGGCGGGGGAAGGCGCAAGCTCGCGGGTCGCTTCCGCGGGCGGGGACTGGAAGGGATACTGGGTTTGGGTCGCGCCCGCCACCGGCTTGCCAGCGGGTGGCTGGACGCTCGCCGAGTGGCCGGGCGGCCACCAGGCCAGCAGTCGGCCGGGATCCAGCGCGTCCAGATTCTGAATGGCGGTCCAGCCCAGAGCGATGACCACCACCAGATAAGCGAGCCCGCGCAAATCGCGAACCCGGGTCTGCCGCCGGGGCGAGTGCATCACCTTGAGCGGCGGCGGGTCCTGGCTGGCGCTCGACTGCTGGCGGTAGCGCTCCAGCACCGCCGCTTCCGGCAGGTCCAACAGCCGGGCGTAGCGACTCAAATAGCCGCGCACGAACACCGGCGGCCCAAGCCGGGCGAAATCGTCGGCTTCCAGGGCCAGGATAAGGGTCGGATTCAGGCCGAGCTGGCGGGCCATGTCGCGCGGCTCGGCGCCATGGCCCGCGCGGACGCGGGCCAGCCAGGCGCCCAGGGATTCGGGGGGGGCATCGGTCGGCGAATTGGACTTGGGGGCGGTTTCTTTACGGGTACTCATTTCGATGCTTTCAGGCGGCGGGCTTCATCGGAGTTCGGAAATTGGGATAACAGTAGCACACCGTATTCCCGGCGTAACTGCGAATCGCCATCGCTGGCTTGCTCGATCAGGACGCCCAGCCACAGGCTCTGGGCCGTGGGGCGGGTCCGGGCGTGGTAGCGTTGCAGGAAGGCGCGGCCCTGCAGGGTCTTCTTCTGAGTTTGACTCAGTTCGGCCAGGGCGTACAAGGCGCTGGCGTTGTTGGGATCGAGTTCCAGCGCCTTGCGCAGCCAGGTTTCGGCCTGGGCCGGATCGTTGCGCTGACGGGCGCACAGACCCAGCCCGGCATAGGCGTCGGCGGCGCTGGCGCCGGCGTTGGCCGGATCGGCGACGATCTTTTCGAACTCGCTTTCGCCCTCGGCGGCGCGGGTCGGCTCGCGCAGGCACAGGAAGCGGGCGTAATTCAGCTTCGCCAGCGTGTAGTCGGATTTCAGCTCGATGGCCCGCTTGTAGTGGGTTTCGGCGGGGCCGTACTCGCGGATTTCCTCGTAAAGCACGGCCAGGGCGTTATGGGCTTCCGGGTAATCGTCGTTGTATTGCAGGGTCTTGAGCAGTTTCTCGGTGGCGACCTGGAGATTGCCGGACTGCATGTAGCCGATGCCCAGCTTGAAATTGGCCTCGGCGACGTTTTCCTTGAAGTCGCGCTCCGAACTGGCGCAGGCGCCCAGCAGTAACGTCAGGGTCAGGATAGCGGGTTTGACCGATAGTCGCATGGCGAAGTCTCCTCTAGCCAGCGACCCGGGTGATCGGGGTCCGCCGGCGACCGCGGGCCTGGACCTGCCCGGCCAGTTGGCCACAGGCGGCGGCGATGTCGTCGCCTCGCGTCTTGCGGGTGACGGCGGTCAGGCCATGCGCCATCAGGATCGCCTGGAAGCGGGCGATGGTTTCGGGGCTGGAGCGGCGATAACGGGTGTGCGGAAACGGGTTGAACGGAATCAGGTTGACCTTGGAGGGAATATCCTGGATCAGCGCCGCCAGGGCGCGCGCGTGCGCCTCGGTGTCGTTGACCCCGTCCAGCAGGACGTATTCCCAGGTGATCCGCCGGTGCGGCTTGTCGGCGATGTAGTGCCGGCAGGCCGCCAGCAGCTCGGCGATGGGGTATTTGCGGTTCAACGGCACCAGTTCGTCGCGCAGGGCGTCGTCGGGCGCGTGCAGCGAAACGGCCAGACTGACCTCGGCGGCCTCGCGCAAGCGGTGGATGGCCGGAACCACGCCGGCGGTGCTCAGGGTGACCCGGCGCTTGGAGATGCCGAATCCAAGGTCGTCCTGCATCAGGTCCATCGCCTTGACCACGGCCTCGAAGTTCAACAGCGGCTCGCCCATGCCCATCAGCACGATGTTGGTGATGATCCGGTCGCCGTTGCGGCGCTCGCCCAGCAGCCGGCTGGCTTGCCAGACCTGGCCGACGATCTCGGCGACCGTGAGGTTGCGGTTGAAGCCCTGTTGCGCGGTGGCGCAGAACGAACAGTCCAGCGGGCAGCCGATCTGCGAGGACACGCACAGGGTGCCGCGATCCGGCTCGGGGATGAATACCATTTCGATGCTGTTGCCGCTGTCCAGCCGGATCAGCCACTTGCGCGAACCGTCGCGCGAGGCGTGGTCGAAAACCACCTCGGGCGGCCGGATTTCGGCGCATTGAGCCAGCCGCTCCCGCAGCGCCTTGCTCAGATTGGTCATGGCGGCGAAATCGGTGACCCGCTCGTGGTAGAGCCACTTCATGACCTGGGTAGCGCGAAAGGGTTTTTCGTCGAGCGCGTCGAAAAACGCCTCCAGATCGCGGCGATCCAGATCGAGCAGATTGACCTTGCCGGCCGCTGGCGGCGCGACAGGGGCGACCCTTGGCTCAGGCATAGCGTGGGCAAATGTCGCCGGGTTTGAAGAAGAAGGCGATTTCAACTTCGGCGGTTTCCGGGGCATCGGAGCCGTGTACGGTATTTCGCGTCGTGTTTTTGCCCAAGTCGAAACGAATCGTGCCGGGCGTGGCTTTTTGGGGATCGGTGGAGCCGATGATCGCGCGGTTTCTGGCGATGGCATCCTCGCCCTCCAAAACCATGACCAGGATGGGACCCTCGGTCATGTAGGCGATCAGTTCGGAATAGAACGGGCGCTCGCGATGGACAGCGTAAAACTGCTCGGCTTGCTCCTGATTCAACTGGACCATCCGGGCGGCGGCGATCCGTAGGCCAGAGCTTTCGAAGCGGCTGATGATCGGACCGATGATGTTCCGGCGGACAGCGCCGGGCTTGATGATGGACAGGGTACGTTCGACGGACATGCGAAGCTCCGGTAATGGATGAATCAAAGCAGACCCGACGCGCGGGTATCGGAACGGGAATTCAGTTTAGCGACATTCGGGTGACCCCGACAACGCGCCGCTCGCGTCCGCCATTCGGGCGTTGAAAAAATGCGATTGAAAATTAAAGAACAATTGATCGCGCGGCGAGCCGCGACGGCGTTTAGACGATTTTTTTCAGCTCATATTCGAGGATGCCCTGGGCGCCGGCGGCGGTGAGACGGGGGATCAAGTCGCGCACCCGGTGGCTGTCCACCACGGTTTCGAGTGCCAGCCAGTCGCGGTCGTAAAGATGGCTGACGGTTGGGGCGTGCAGGCTGGGCAACAGCCGCACCATGTCGTCCAGCCGCGCCGCCGGGACGTTCATCTTCAGCGCCACCTTGTTGCGCGCGACCAGCGCGGCCCGGGTCAGCAGGGCGATCTGCTCGATCTTGGCCCGCTTCCACGGATCGGCCAGCGCGGCGCGACTGGCGATCAGCCGGGTGGTGGTGTGCAGCAGGTCGCAGACGATGCGCAGGCCATGGGCGCGGATGGTGCTGCCGGTTTCGGTGATTTCCACCGCCGCGTCGGCCAGACCTTCGACCACCTTGGCCTCGGTCGCGCCCCAGGAAAATTCGACGGTGGCGGCGATGCCGCGCTCGGCCAGGTAGCGGCGGGTGAAGCCGACCAGTTCGGTGGCGATGCGCTTGCCGGCCAAATCCTCCAGCGCGCGGATCGGGGAATCGCCGCTCACGATCAAGACCCAGCGGGCCGGCTGGTCGGAGCTTTTCGAATAGCTCAATTCGGCGATTTCCACCACGTCGGCCCCGGTTTCCAGAATCCAGTCCAGCCCGGTCAGGCCGGCGTCGAGCGTGCCGTTGGCGACATAGGGCGCCATTTCCTGCGAGCGCACCAGCGCGCAACCGATTTCCGGGTCGTTGATGGTGGGGAAATAGTTGCGGCTGTGCGGGCTGATGGTCCAGCCGGCCTGGCCGAACAGCGCGATGGTGGAGGCTTCCAGGCTGCCCTTGGGAATGCCGAGTTTGAGTTGCCGCATGATCTGCCTTGCTTGGGATCGGGGGGTTGCCAACGGGGGCGCCAGTTTAACCGCGCCGGGACGGGGAATAAACTTATCGGATGAAAACGTATCTTTCCCATCCCTGGACGCTTGACCCCGCCGAGGCCGTGGCGTTGCAGCGGGAATTGCGCGCCCGTCTGATCCTGACCGACCGGCTGGGGCCGGTGCGGCGGGTGGCGGGGGTAGACGTGGGGTTCGAGGCGGACGGGGCCGTAACCCGCGCGGCGGTGGCGGTATTGCGCTATCCCGAACTGGAGGTACTGGAGACCGCCATTGCCCATCGCCCGACCACGTTTCCGTACATTCCCGGCCTGCTGTCGTTTCGCGAACTGCCAGCGGTGCTGGAGGCGCTGGATGGGTTGCGCGAACCACCGGACCTGCTGCTGTGCGACGGACAGGGCATTGCCCATCCGCGCCGCTTCGGTATCGCCAGCCATCTCGGGCTGCTGGTCGATATTCCCTCGATTGGAGTTGCCAAGACCCGGCTGTGCGGGACGCACGAGGAGCCGCCCGACCGGCGCGGCGCCTGGACGCCGTTACGGGCGGAGGGGGAAACCGTCGGCGCGGCGTTGCGCACCCGCGTCGGAGTCAAACCGCTGTACGTCTCGCCCGGCCACCGGATCGGCCTGGAAACGGCAATTGCCTGGGTGATGGGGTGCTGCACCCGCTACCGCCTGCCGGAAACCACCCGCCACGCGCACCGCCTGGCGTCCGGTCCGAATCGCCGTGAACCGGCTGGCTCCGGCGGGGGCGGCGACGGTCAAATCGTGGTCAGCCGGGGCTGATCGTTCAGATAGAGCAGACGCTGGGCCTCGGCGAAGAAATCCGGCTGCGTCAGCAGTTCGCTGGTGGGAATCCTGACCAGCAGGACGGTGAAGCGACGCTGGTCCCCGACCCGGACCTCTCGAAACGTCAGGGTGTTGCTGACCCGCGCCGAGCCGGGATCAACCTTGACGTTCATGTGATCCAGGGTCAGCGAGACCCGATCCAGCCGCAGGTGCCGCTCGGGTTCGCTCAGGGTTTCAGCGATCAGGACAAGGTGATGATCGAGGGTCGCCGTATCGGCGCGGATCTGGCTCAGCTCGGTTTCGATCTCCTCCAGTTGGCGTTCGATGGTCGCGCGGTCGGGGATCGGTCGGCCCTCCGGCTCCTCCAACAGGGATTCCAGACCCAGGCGGGCCGATTTCAGCACCCCCGCCTTGTTTTGAAGCAACTGGCGCTGGCGCTTTTCCAGTTCCTGTCGGCGGGCGCGCAGGGAAGTCAGGCGCTGCAAGGCGATCTCGACCAGGTAGTCGAACGCCCGGTTCATCAGCTCCCGCCGCGTTTCGGCCTCGTTGGCGTTGGGAAACGCCGCCCGGGGCTCCTTGAACAGGACGGTGACTTGGGGCACGTCGCGTTGGAGTCGGTCACCCTGCAGGGTGATGCCCAGGGTGTTGCGCTCGATGCGTTCCGCCCGGAGCGCGGCGTACAGTTCCGGCGGGGTCGAGCCGTTGCCGCGTTGGCGGTAGTCGCGCATCGCCGGGCTGAAGCTCAAGGTTTCCAGCAATTGTTCCGGCGAGGCGAACAGGGCGCGCAGATGGGGGTCGGCGGTAAAGCCGCGGCGGCTGGCCTCGATGGCGGGCGGCAAGACCGCCATCTGCGCGTTGACGTAGTCGATGGCCCGTTCCACCGGCGCCCGCAGCGTGCGGCGGTAATGCCGCACCACGCGCAACCGGGGGTCGGTGCCGTCCACCACCCGCTCGATGGCGGCCTGGACCACGGCGCCGCCGAACCTGCCGGCGGGTCCAGGCCCAGTCTTGAAGAGGGAATGCAGGAAATTCAATACCATGGCCGCCGAACTCCGTAAGACGGGGAGAGAGTCGCCAAGGGTAGTTTAGTGCATTTGACCGGAATCGCCGGCGCGGGCAATGAGCGGCGGGCGGTCAACCCGAAGTTCCCGGCGGCGGCGACCACTGGTACAGCCAGGTCTCGCTGAGGGCGCCGCTGGCGTCGCGCAGGTAACAGCGCAGGTCCACCGGCTCGCTGCCGGGGGCGGCGAGATCGAAGTGGCAGCGCCACAGGTCCGATTCCTTGAGCGGCCGGATGACCACATCGAGGATTTCCCCGCGCGAGGCGCTGACCGCGGCCTGCACCTTGGCGTCCCGGGCCAGCGACGCCAGCGGCCCGCCCTGGAAATCAATGACGAACTTGCGCATCGGCGCGGTCAGCTTCTGGCCGGGCATGCCGCCGACGCCCAGGCGGGTGGCGATCACCTCGGCCACCGTGGATCGAACCGGCGGCTGGGCGCCCCAGTAGAGGCGATAGTCGAACGCCAGTTCCTGACCCGGTTCCGCCGCTTGCGCCGGGTTCCAGAACGCCACGATGTTGTCGAGGGTCTCGTCGGCGGTGGGCAGCTCGACCAGTTGCACCGAGCCCCGGCCCCAGTGCCCGACCGGCTCCACCCACAACGACGGTCGGCGGTGGTAGAAGGCGACGTCGTCCTGGTAGTGGGTGAACTCGCGGTCGCGTTGCAGCAGGCCGAAGCCGCGCGGGTTGTCGTCCAAAAAGGAATTGACCCGGACGTAATGCGGATTGAGGAGCGGTCGCCAGATCCATTCACCCGTTCCCGTCCACAGCGCCAAGCCGTCGGAATCGTGAATTTCCGGGCGATAGTCGTCGGCGATGCGGCGGTCGTTCTCGCCGCACTGGAACATGGAGGTCATCGGCGCGATGCCCAGCCGCTCGATGAGACGGCGCGGGAACAGACGGGCCTCGACCCGCATGGTCGTGGTGTCGCCGGGGGTGACGACGAAACGGTAGGCGCCGGTGATGCCGGGCCCGTCGAGCAGAGCGTGGAGGGTCAGGGCGGTGGCGTTGGGGGCGGGCCGCTCCAGCCAGAACGCGCGAAAGGCGGGGAATTCCTCCGGACGGTCCATGCCGGTGTCGATGGCCACGCCGCGGGCGGACAGGCCGTATTGCTTGCTGGCGCCGACCGCGCGGAAATAGCTGGCGCCGAGAAAGGAGAACATGTCGCGGTCCCAGTCGGCGCGGCTGTTGACCCGGAAGCCGGCGAAGCCGAGATCGCCCACCGTTTCGGGAATCCGGTCCTTGACCCTCGGGCCGTATTTATACAAATCCGGGGAGAAGTGAATCGACCGGGCCACGCCGTCGGCGACCTCGTACAGGCTGACGGGGTGATGAAAATACAATCCCAGATGGAAAAACCGGGCCTGGAACGGCAATTCGCCCCCGCCCCACAGGCTGCGTTCGGCGCGGAAATTGTTGAGGGCCTGATAATCGTCGTAATCCATCGCCGCCAGCCAGGGCGGGCGGGTGTCGGTGAGGGGAATATACGGTTCCCGCGCCAGGCGCCGCGCGGTCTCGCGCAGCCATTCCGGGCTGAAGGGCTGGCCATCGGTCGAGGAACCGCCATCGGTCGTGGCGGCATGAACGAACGAGGCCGGCAACGCTCCGCAAGCGGCCAGCCCCAGCAGTCGCAGCAAAAGTTCCCGTCGTTTCATGGCGTTTTCATCCTGTCGTTATCGTTTGGCGCGGAAAGTATAACGCCGCGAAGCTTCGACGCGCCCAAGCGGCGATTCAAGCCAGCAGCGATCCCCCGCCCGCCCGCAGGAACAGCAACCCATAGGCCAGCAGCAGCAGACCCAGGCCACGCATGAGGACGATATAGCCGCCGCTGCGCAAGAGATGGCGGGCGCGGCCCAGCGCGATGGCCAACGACACCTTGGAACCGACCAGCAGCGCGTAGAACGCAACGACGAACGCCGCCGCCGCCGGCCAACCTTCCCGCCAGGCCGCCAGCACGGTCGGCGTGCCCACCGTCAGCCAGAACAAATAGGGGCTGGGATTCAAAAAGTTGGCGACGATCCCGCGCCGCAGCGAACCGGCCGGCTGGGTCGGCTCCAGTTCCGCGCCCCGAAACCGCAGGCCCTGAATGCCCAGCCAGGCCAGATACAAGCCGCCGCTCATCTGGATCAGCGCCAGCGGCGCGGCCTGGTCGGTCAGGGGCCGCAGCAGCGACACCGTGGCCAGAACGATGGGCAGGTCGGTCAGCAATGGCGCCAGCGCGACCCGGACTCCGGCGCGGGCGCCATGACGCAGCGTTTCGCTGGCGACCAGCGTGAGCAGCGGCCCCGGCGCCAGCCCGCCGCTCAGGCCCAGCAGGATGCCGGACAGCAGAAAACCGATCACGACGGTGGCCGATCCGGCCTTGTCCCCGCTGCCAGCGCGGCGCGCAATTGCCGGTAACTGTCCAGCCGGCGCGGGGCGACGCCGCCGCCCGCCACGGCTTCCCGCAGGGCGCAATCCGGTTCGGCGTCGTGGCGGCAGTCGGAAAACCGGCAACGGCCCAGATAGGGGGCGATGTCCATGAAACCCCGGTCCAGATCGTTCAAACCGATGTCTCCCAATTCGAAACTGCGCACGCCGGGCGTATCGATCAGATCGCCGCCATCGGGCAGGTGATAAAGCGTGCTGCCGCTGGTGGTGTGGGCGCCATGGCCGGTGAGCCGGGACACGGCCTGGATGCGAATTTCGCGCTCCGGCAGCAACGCTTTGATCAACGACGATTTGCCCACGCCCGACTGCCCGACCAGCAGGCTGACGCGACCGCGCAGCCAGCGACGCAGATCGCCCAGGCCCCGCGCGGTGTGGCTGCTGGCCAACAGCAATGGATAACCGATCCGGCGATACGGTTCCAGTCGTTCGCAAAGCGCCGTCAGCGCCGCCGCATCCAGCAAATCCAGCTTGTTCAGCACCAGCAACCCCTGGACGCCGATGGCGGCGATGGCGACCAGATAGCGGTCGATCAGGGATTCGTTCGGCTCCGGCTCCGGCGCCAGCACCACCGCCACCGCGTCGAGATTGGCGGCGACCGGGCGCGGTCGGCCCTGGTAATCGGGACGGGTCAGGACCGAGCGGCGTTCGCCCACCGCCACGATCACGCCTTCCCCCGCGCTGGACGCCTGCCAGACGATTTGGTCGCCGCAGGCGATCCGCCCCAGGTTCTGCCGCGCGGCGCAGCGGTACAGCTCGCTCGCCTCGTCCTCGACCACCAGGGTGCGCCCGTGATGGGCGATGACCAGGCCAGGCCGTTCCGAACCCAGCCCGGCGGCGTTCCGAACGTCGAGCCGCTGATCGGCGCGCGCGCGCCGGCGTTCCTGGCCGCGCCGAATCTGTTCCCACTGGCGCTGGGTCAGCCGGCGTCCGGCCATGCCCAAGCCATCCCGCCACCGCCGGATTCGGCGTAAACTTCGGCCTGGCCCTCCGCGTCGAGCCACGGCCGCCGGATTCCCTCTCCCATCTCGACCCTATCCCAAGAAAAATCCATGTCCCCCGACAACCTGATCTGGATTGATTTGGAAATGACCGGTCTGGATTCCCAGACCGACCGCATCATCGAAATCGCCACCGTCGTCACCGACAGTCAACTCCATATTCTCGCCGAGGGACCGGTGCTGGCCATTCACCAGAGCGACGCGGTGCTGGCGACGATGGACGACTGGAACCGGAAGCAGCACGGCGAATCCGGCCTGATCGCCCGAGTCCGGGCCAGCACCGTGCGCGAACGCGAGGCCGAGGCGCGCACCCTGGAGTTCCTGAGCCTGTACGTATCCAAGGGCCAGTCGCCGATGTGCGGCAACAGCATTTGCCAGGATCGGCGCTTTCTGGCGCGCTGCATGCCGGAGCTGGAAGCCTATTTCCATTATCGCAACCTGGACGTCAGCACGCTCAAGGAACTGGCCCGGCGCTGGTATCCGGAACGGATCAAGGGCTTCGACAAGACCTCGACCCATCTGGCCTTGCAGGATATCCGCGATTCCATCGACGAGTTGCGCTTTTATCGCGAGCGGCTGTTCGTGGCGGTGGACGCCGCTGGGTAGGTTCGCAACGACCGGGCCGGTCAACGTTCGACCGGCAGGTCGGGATCGTTGCCCCATTCCGACCAGGCGCCGGGATAGCCGCGCGCGCGCGGATAACCCAGGCAACGCAACACCCAGTAGGTATGCGCCGAGCGGTGGTGGGTCTGACAGTAGACGATCACTTCCTGGTCGGGGGTGACGCCGCGCCGCTCCAGCAATTCCCGCAGCACCGGCTCGGGCCGCAAGCGCAAGTGTCGTTCCGGGTCCATGGCGTCGGTCCAGGGGAAATTCACCGCGCCGGGGATATGGCCGCCGCGGGCGGCGCGCTGATCCAGGCCGGCGAACTCGGCGGGCGTGCGGGTATCCAGCAGCGCCAGGTTTGGCCGGCCCAGTCGCGCCAGGATGTAGTCCCGGTCGGCGACCGCCGTCGGCGGCTCGACGAAGCGCGCCTGGTAGGCGCTCGGCGGCGGGGGGCGGAACCCGGTTTCCAGCGGCCCGGCGGCCGCTTCCCAGGCGTCAAGGCCGCCGTTGAGCAGCGACGCGCGTTCGTGGCCGAGCGCCGCCAGGGTCCACAGCAATCGGCTGGCGCGGCCGTTACCCTCCGCGTCGTAGGCGACCACCCACCGCGCCGGCGTCAGCCCCAGCCGCGACAGCGTTTCGCTCAACCGCGCCTCGGTCGGCGGCAACCCCAGCGCCGGCGGCTCACCCCGGATCAGTTCGGCGTAATCGAGAGAGACCGCGCCGGGAAGGTGTCCCATGGCGTAACGGACCGGATCGCAAAGATCCACGATCAGGACCGCCGGGTCGGCGAGATGCGGTTGAAGCTGTTCCGGCTCGATCAGCGGCGGCAAGTTGGAGGTGGGGGACATGCGGATTCCTGAAAAAGTTCGAGGCCATGGTTTGGGCAAGCGCGACCGATCTCGCCGAGGCTTCGGGCAGGACCGATGCCGACCATCATCACCAGTTGCCGCCGCGCGCGCAACCGGATCGGATCGGCCGCCGCAGCCGCGGTTTCGGCGAGACCGGGTCGCGGCCCGGAGACCAACCGCTCAAGCGGCTTCCAGTCGACGCGCCGGCGGCTCCCGTCGATAGAGTTCGTTCAGCGGCAGCGAACGGCCCGGCCCGACCACGACCCGGCAGTGTTCGCGCCGCAGTTGCCGAGGCTCCGCCGCGCCGCAGGCGTGGGCGATGATTTCCACCTCGTGGCGCATGTTCTCCACGTAATGCCGCACCCGTTCGGCCTTGTCGGTCGGGTCCAGCCCCCGCTGCAAATGGGCGTTGTGGGTCGTGATCCCGGCCGGGCAGGTGTTCTTGTCGCACTGCATGGACTGGACACAGCCGAGCGCGAACAGGAAACCGCGCGCCGAATTGACGAAATCGGCGCCCACGCACAGCGCCCAGGCCACCTCGCCAGGGTTGATCAACTTGCCGGAAGCGATCACCCGGACTCGCTCGCGCAAGCCGTATTCGCTCAGCGCGTCGACCAGCCGCGGCAGGCTTTCCTGAATCGGCAGTCCGACGTAATCCAGCAAACTCATCGGGGCCGCGCCGGTGCCGCCGTCGGCGCTGTCCACCGTGACGAAATCGGGCGCGCTGGCCGGACCTCGGCGCAGGATTTCCCGGCACAGTTCGTCGAACCAGCCCGGATCGCCGACCACCAGCTTGAAGCCGGTCGGTTTGCCGGTGATCGCGCGAACCCGGCCGATGAAATCCAGCAGCCCCGCCGCGTCGGCAATTTCGGGATGGCGGTTGGGGCTGCGGGAATCCCGGCCAACCGGGATGCCGCGAATCGCCGCGATTTCCGGCGTCACCTTGGCAGCCGGCAGGATGCCGCCCTTGCCCGGCTTCGCGCCCTGGCTCAGCTTGATTTCGAACATCCTGACTTGAGGATGAGCGGCCACCGCCCGCAGCCTGGCCTCGTCCAGGCCGCCTTGCGCGTCGCAAATTCCGTACTTGGCCGTGCCGATCTGAAACACCAGATCCGCGCCGCCTTCCAGATGATAGGGCGACAAGCCGCCCTCGCCGGTGTTCATCCAGCAGCCGGCCCGCCGCGCGCCGTTCGACAGGGCCAGCACGGCGGGTTTGGAAATCGCGCCGTAGCTCATGGCCGAGATGTTGAAGAAGCTGGGCGCCGGATATGGCTGGGTGCAATCTGGCCCAATGACCAGTGGTTTGACCGCGACGGCTTCGGCGTCGAGCGCCGGAAACGTGGCGTTGGCGAACAGCAGGGTGCCGGGCGGGCGCAGGTCGCGGGTGGAGCCGAACGGTTGGGTGGTGTCCAGGTTCTTCGCCGCCCGGTAGACCCAGGCCCGTTGCGCCCGGTTGAACGGCATTTCCTCGCGGTCCATGGCGTAGAAATACTGGCGGAAGAACACGCCCAGATGCTCCATGCGGTAGCGCAACCGCCCGATGACCGGGAAGTTGCGGCGAATGGCGTGCTGGGTCTGGGTGATGTCGATCAGATAGAGAATAATGACCAGCAGGACGCCGACGCCGACCGCGAACACGAACAGCGCCGCCATCGCGGCCAGGAAGGTGTTGACAAAACCGGGAAGATCGAGAGTCATCATGGCAAACCTCTCTAAAATGCGATGAGGGGGCGGTCAAGCAGCCGGACGGTGCGGTACGACGTTCCGCCGCTCCGGCCTCCATTCCAGTCCCAACACCAATTGACCAACCCCCATCGCCAATCATAAACCTGAATCGCGGTCAGCAGCGGCAAGACGCCAAGCCGCGCTCCCAAGCTTGCAAACCGGTCTCCAAATCAGTAAGTTTCATCACCCAACTTAACCACCCCTCGATTCCAATCAACCCTGTTCTCAAGGAATTCTCAATGAAGCGGACTTTCCAGCCCAGCATCATCCACCGCAAGCGCACCCACGGCTTTCGCGCCCGCATGGCCACCAAGGGTGGTCGCCGAGTCTTGAAAGCGCGCCGCGCCAAGGGCCGCGCCCGACTGACCCCCTGAAGCCGTGGCCGATGGCGCGCGCTTCCCGCGCCGCGCCCGGCTGACCGGCCGGAACGCCTTCGCCCATGTGTTCGCCCAGCCGGTCAAATCCAGCGACCGCTATTTTACCGTGCTTGCCCGTCCCAACGCGCTCGACCATCCCCGCCTCGGTCTGGCCATTTCCCGCAAGGTCGCCCCATCCGCCGTGGCGCGCAACCGGATCAAGCGGATCGCCCGCGACAGCTTCCGGCATCATCAGGGATGGCTCGGCGGCCTGGATTGCGTGGTGATGGGCCGCGTCGGTCTGGTCGAACCGGACAACGCCGTCCTGTTCGCTGCGTTGCAACGACACTGGCGCAGGCTGGCGCAATCATGCGCGCCTTCCTGATTGCCTTGATCCGCGGTTATCAGTGGTTCATCAGCCCGTTGCTGGGCAATCACTGTCGTTTTTATCCAAGCTGCTCCCAGTACGCCCGCGAGGCCATCGAGCGCCATGGCCCCGCGCGCGGCGTCTGGCTGGCGATCCGGCGGGTGGCGCGCTGTCATCCCTGGCATCCGGGCGGCGTTGACCCCGTTCCCGAACCCTCCCCGAAGGACCGATGATGGAAAACCAACGTTTACTGCTGTTCGCCGCCCTGATGTTCGTGGTGTTTTTGCTCTGGCAAAACTGGTTGGAATTCCAGGCCATGAAGCACCCTCCACCGACCCCGCCACCGGTGGCCACCGCGCCGCCGGGGACCCTCGGTCCCACCGCGCCGGCCACGGTTCCAGGCCAGGACGTGCCGACCGTGGCGCCAGCGGCCACCGCGCCGCCGGGCGCGCAAGCACTGGGCGGGGGCCAGCGGGTGCGGGTGACCACCGACCTGTTCGAGGCCGAGATCGACACGGTGGGCGGCGACCTGCGCCGGGTTGGTCTACGCACCTACCCGGAGTCGGTGGAACATCGGGACCAGCCCTTCCAGTTGCTCAAGGACAGTGGCGCGGATTTCTTCATCGCCCAGTCCGGGCTGGTGGCCTTGAACAACGGCCCCGCGCCCAATCATTACGCCGTGTTCGTTCCCGAGCAGACCGAATACCGGCTGGCGGATGGCCAGGATACGCTGGAGGTGCGGCTGAACTGGACGGACCCTTCCGGCGTGAAGGTGATCAAGACCTACACCTTCCGGCGTGGCAGTTTCCTGGTGGAACTGAATCAGCGGGTCGAAAACGGCGGCGCCAGCGACTGGCGGGGCGGCCCGTACCGGCAGTTCCAACGCACGCCGCCCAAAACATCCAACAGCTTCTTTGGCGGCGGCGTAATCACCTATACGGGCGCGGTGATTTCCACGCCCGAACAACGCTACGAGAAAATCTCCTTCGATCAGATCGCCAAGCAGGCGTTGAACCAGACGGTCAAGGACGGCTGGGTCGCCATGATCCAGCACTACTTCCTCGGCGCGTGGATCCCGAATCCGGGCGAGGCCGAGGACTTCTACACCAAGAAAGTGGAGAACGCCGACCGCTACATCGTGGGCATGCGCGGCGCGGTGCAGACCGTGCCGGCCGGCGCGACCGGCGATTTTCACACCCGCCTGTACGTGGGGCCGAAGTTGCCGGACGTGCTGGAAAAGGTCGCGCCCAACCTGCAACTGACCGTGGACTACGGCATGTTGACCATCATCGCCGAACCGCTGTTCTGGTTGTTGAAGGCCATCCACGCTCTCGTCGGCAACTGGGGCTGGGCGATCATCTTCCTCACCATCCTGATCAAGCTGGCGTTCTACAAGCTGTCCGAGACCAGTTACCGCTCCATGGCCAACATGCGTCGGCTGGCGCCGGAACTGACCCGGCTCAAGGAACTGTACGGCGACGACAAGCAGAAGATGAACGAAGCGATGATGGGCCTGTACAAGAAGGAGAAGGTCAATCCGCTGGGCGGTTGCCTGCCGATTCTGGTGCAGATTCCGGTGTTCATCGCCCTGTACTGGGTGCTGGTCGAAAGCGTGCAGTTGCGGCAGGCCCCGTTCATGTTGTGGATCAAGGACATGGCGATTCCCGACCCCTACTACGTGCTGCCGCTGATCATGGGCGTGACCATGTTCGTCCAGCAGAAGCTGAGTCCAGCCCCGCCCGATCCGGTCCAGGCCAAGGTGATGATGGCGTTGCCGATCGTCTTCACCTTCATGTTCCTGTGGTTCCCGGCGGGTCTGGTGCTGTACTGGGTCGTGAACAATATCCTGTCCATCGCCCAGCAGTGGGTGATCACCAAGCGGGTGGAATCGGGCGCCGACGCGGCGGCGCTCAAGGCCAAGGAAGGATCGGGGCTGGCCGATCAGGCGAAAAAACTGTTGACGCTGGCCAAGCAGGCGCTGCCCGAATCGAAGAATCCCGGCAAGCGCAAGAAGTAGCCGCCTCCCACTCATGCCATTGCCCATCCCGGCCCTCCCGCCCACAGGGGGAGCGGACCTGCAAGATGGCATGACCGAGACCATCGCCGCCATCGCCACCCCGCCTGGACGGGGCGGCGTCGGCGTGGTTCGGGTGTCCGGCCCTCTCGGCGCCGCCATTGCCGAAGCCATGTGCGGCGCGCTTCCCCCTCCCCGCCAGGCCGTCTTGCGCCGCTTCCGCGCCAGCGACGGCGCGATGCTCGACCAGGGCATCGTCCTGTATTTCCCCGCGCCGCATTCCTTCACCGGCGAGGACGTATTGGAGCTTCAGGGGCACGGCGGGCCGGTGGTGATGGATTTGTTGCTGGCGCGGGTTTGCGAGCTGGGCGCGCGCCCGGCCCGGCCCGGCGAATTTTCCGAGCGCGCCTTTCTCAACGACAAGCTCGATCTGGCCCAGGCCGAGGCGATTGCCGACCTGATCGCCAGCGACACCGCCACCGCCGCCCGCGCCGCGCTGCGCTCGCTGCAAGGAGAATTTTCCCGCCGGGTTCACGCCTTGGTCGAGGCTCTGATCGAATTGCGGATGTACGTCGAGGCGGCGATTGATTTTCCCGAGGAAGAGATCGACTTTCTTGCCGATGGTGCCATTGTCGAGCGGCTGCGGACCTTGCGGGAACAACTGAACACCTTGCAAGCGGCCGCTGGGCAGGGGCGACTGTTGCGCGACGGTATGACCGTGGTGATCGCGGGTCGCCCCAACGCCGGCAAATCCAGCCTGCTCAATCGACTGGCCGGGCGCGAGGCGGCCATCGTCACCGCCGTTCCCGGCACGACGCGCGACGTGCTGCGCGAGCACGTCAGCATCGACGGGATGCCGCTGCACGTGATCGACACCGCTGGCCTGCGCGACAGCGACGACCCGGTGGAGCGAGAGGGCATTCGCCGCGCCTGGGTCGAGATCGAAGCCGCCGACCGGATTTTGATGGTGGTGGACGACCGCCTGGGCCTGAGCCGCGAAGAACGGACCTTGCGGGAACAATTGCCGCCGGCTACCCCGGTGACGGTGCTCTACAACAAGATCGATTTAAGCGGTCGGTCGCCGACGGTGCGGGATGGCGAGTGGGGAACCGAAATTCGGCTGTCGGCTAAAACTGGGGCGGGTTTGGACTTGCTACGCGAACATCTCAAATCCTGCATGGGCTATCACGGCGGCGGGGAGGGAACGTTCATGGCCCGTCGTCGTCATCTGGAAGCGCTGGAACGGGCGAGGGCGGCACTGGAACGGGCGGCTTATCAACTGGAAGTCATCCGCGCCGGCGAGTTGGTCGCCGAGGATCTGGGCGCGGCGCAAAACGCGCTGGGGGAAATTACCGGGGAGTTTACTTCGGACGATTTGCTGTCCCGGATATTCAGCAGCTTTTGCATCGGAAAATAGCGAGACTTCCAAAACCGTCTGAAGCCTTCCAAGAATTCAACTTAAGCCCGCGTAAAATCGGGTTTTTTGTTCCTATGCGGTCTTGCGCGTTCCGCCTGAATCCGCTTAAAATTGTTCCCTGATTTGTTCCCATTCCAGGAGGGTGGCTTTCATCGGGAACAATATGTGTTCCCAACTCTTGTGAAGACAGACAAGGAAATCAGGTTTTCAAGGCCATAAAAATTCGGCAGCCAAGGGGGCAAAAAAGCTATCATTTAGCTGTTACGGATGATGATTCCTGCCGATAACAAGCTCTGGATGTGGTCAAAGGGAATGCCAAACCATCCATAAGTCACATCAAGCGGGTAAAGATGGACTTTCCATGCCAAACGCGCCCGACTTAGACCAGATCACCTTCAAGATTCATCCTGCCGGTGGTGGATCGGAAGTCCCGGTATCCCTGTTGCTGCAAATCTTCAGCAATCTGCAAGAACTGGTGCATCTGTTTGCCTTGCAAGAGGAAGGACGCACCGTGCGGCAACGCCTGCGGCTGTCCGAGGAATTGAAGCGTAAATATGTGCTGCACCTGCGCCCGCCCGAGATCGGGAGCTTCGCGGTAACCGGGCGGGTAGCGGGCCGGGGAACCGATTTGTTCGAGCCGGAACAGACTCGGCGGGTCGTGGGACAGATGCACCGTTTTAGCCATGCCGTAGTGTCGGGCGATGAGGATCAGATTCTTGAATTGATGCCGGATGGCCGCCTCCGCCATCGGGTGCTGTCCTGCCTATCCACGCTTAGCCCTCCGCCAGGTAGCGGTTATCGCTATGAAATGGCTCCCGGCGCGGGATCGGAAATATCTCTGGATGAAACCTTGCCCGCGCGCATCGAGGTATGGCTGACGACGCCGAAGGAACGCGCCGAAGTGCGAACGGTAACCGGCCGGCTGGAAGCCATTTCTTTCGGCGAGCACAAGCTGACGATCATCTACCAACCCAAGTCCCGTCCTTTGGAGTGTTTTTACGACGAGGACATCGAACTCATGCTGTTGGAAAACCGGCGGGATTTGATCCAGGTCACCGGCCGGGTGCTGATGGATGATGACGGTCATCCCAAGCGGATCGATGAAGTCGAGCAAATTCGTGACCTCGATCTATCGCCTTTCGTGCTGGGGGAGATCGAGGGCCGCGATGTTCGCTTGCGACCCCGCAGCACGTTCAGTTTCTTGCCGACTTTGACGGATGACGAGCAGTTCCTTTGCTTGGAACACGCGCCGTGGAGTCTCGATGTGTTTGCCCCGAACCGCGCCGAACTGTTCGCGGAATTGAAGGAACAGATGCTCATGTTGTGGGGGGAATATGCCCGCGAACAAGACGATGCGCTTTCCGAACCCGCAAAACAGGTCAAGCGGCAACTGCTGGCCGACTGGGAGGGGGTAGTGAATGCCTAAAGACAAGCGGGATGTCGAGGCCGGCTTGCTCAGCAAGGGTTTCCAGCAACAGCCGGGAGGCGATCACAACTACTTCGTCCATGTGGCGCTGGATGGCAAAAAAGCATTAGCCAAGACCAAGACCAGCCACGGGCGCGGTTTCGATATCGGCGATTCCCTATTGGGAATGATGGCCCGGCAATGTGCCCTCAACCGCGCGTAATTTCTCAAGCTGATCGAATGCCCGTTGAGCCGGGAGGATTACGAGAGCCTCTTGAGACAGGCAGGGATGCTTTAAGTTAGAGATAATCCATATCGACATTTTGTATCCAGGTATTCAGTGACGAGAACAATATGCTCATCACCCACGAACGCGAAAAGCTGATCAACGCGATCATCTATTTCGCCAATCGCACTAAGCACTTGGGCAAGATCAAGCTGTTCAAGTTGCTTTATCTACTCGACTTCGAGCACTTCCGCCAGACTGGGCAGAACGTGACGGGGTTGGACTATCGCGCTTGGAGGTTCGGCCCGGTGCCGATTGATCTTTATCAGGAGTGGGATGAGCCGGATCAGGACATGGCGGATGCCATTTCGATTCAGCCAGAACAAATCATTGACTATGTTCGGGAGTGTGTTGTGCCGCGTGCCGAGTTCGACGACAGCCACTTTTCAAAACGCGAGTTGAGGATCATGGCGGAATTTGCCGATAAGTATCGCGAAGTGTATTCGCCGAAAATGATCGATGTCACGCACGCCGAGAATGGTGCTTGGGCCAAGGTTTGGAACAACGGTAAGGGTTCCGACCATCCCATTCCCTATAACCTCGCCATCGCGAATGATGACCCGCACCGGGACGCCATCCTGGAAGCGGCCAAGGAATACCAAGCCATCGTAAATTCGGCGCGGTTTTGATATGGTTGGGCAATTGCCGGCGGGCGTAGCCCCCGGACAAATCTATCGCCATAATCGTTTTTACCGTGACTCTGTCGGTCAGTGGCAGACAAAATACCTCGTCGTGCTGACGGGAACACCAGACGGTGATGTAATCTTCCGCCTACTGACCAGTCGGGCGAATGGCCGGCCCGAAAAACCGCCCTGCTATCACGGCTACCCCTATCCAAGTTTCTATCTGGGTTATTTGAGTGGCGAATTGACCGCGAAGAGCTGGCTTGGCTTACGTCGGCAGGCTGACTATGACGGCATTCAATTTAGCAAAAAATATTTGCCGTGCGTTGCCACTCTTTCTAAAGAGATTCTTTGCCAAGCGCTCGACTGTGCGGCCAACGCCGATGACACCACCCGGCAACAGGAACGCCTGATGCGCGATCAACGCGCCGCGTTGCGCTGCTCGTAACCAAGGACCCCACCATGCCGGAGCTTGATTTCAAGGGCAAGGAATTCGTCTACAACCATCATCTTGCCGTTTCACACCGTCCGTTGATACCTCACCCGGACAAATCCGTTCTTCCCTCGTCCTCCAACAAAAGGGGCTGGGGGTGAGGGCGCAAGACTGGATGGTAACCTGATCATCCACGGTGATAACCTGCACGCCTTGAAGTTGCTGTTGCCGATGTACGCGGGTAGGGTAGATTGCATTTTCATCGATCCCCCGTACAACACCGGCAACGAGGGCTGGTGCTACAACGACAACGTGAACAGTCCGATGCTACTGGAGTGGCTGGGAAATACTGTTGGCAAGGATAGGGAAACACTCAACCGACGTGATCGATGATTGCGCATCATGTATCTGTGTTTGGCGCTGTTGGATCAGCTTTTACGGGAAGATGGGGCGATTTCTAGCCAATACACGCTTTGCTTCTTGCTCAATTCTAACCGCTTGAGAACAACGCGGCTCATTGCCTGCTGTGCAATTCGGCCATCCTTGCATGATCCTTGACAGATTACGCTGATACTTGATCGCTTCCTTTTTCAAACGGCCTTCCTTGCGCCGCACGAGGCGATATGGCGCTCGTTGTACGAGCAATGTACCGGGTTCCTGGCGGCATTCGATAGGGGCATAGTCACCGGCCACGTCGGGATGTAATGCACAGAGTACCCATGCTTCCATATCCTGTGTGGGAATACAAAAGACGACATTAGAAGGTAGACTTCCTCCAAGTGATACAGTCAGATAATTTCGTACCCAATTACAAGCGCTTTCCACCGGCGGACAAGGTCCATCGAATACGGGCGACTTGAAATCGGGGTCGGTTGCCACATCGGTGTCCATGTGGATAATGAGGCAGTCTGCTTGCCTAAACGCCTCGTCACGTCCGACTGGGCCTTCAATGCGCTGTCCAGAACACCAAGCCAACACCCCCTTCCAACCTTCAGAAAGATTGCTATCCAGTCCTTCGGCATAAGCTGAAGACGGGGGTTGAATGGGAATGGGGACAAAATCTTCTTCCCCCAGCCATTTCTCAATAAGGCCCTGAATGACGATTTGATCCGTGCGGCCTTCAGTTACGAAGTAGATACGCTTCATCAGATATTCGTGGGTACACCACCAAAAGTGCCAATCACCCACTGCTGGGAAAGAGGGACACCTTTATCCGCCATATCGAGTAATTCTTGACTTACTTCAACGCGGCGCACAACCGTTTTTCCTCGGTTGCTACGTTCCACCGTGAAGAGGCGGACGGCATCATTCCGCAAAGGTAGTCCGTCTAAAACTAAGGGATTATGTGAGGTCAAGAGCAATTGCCGATCCTGTCGAGCAATCATCCATTCACACACCTTGCGGGTCAACTCCTTGGCCAAGCGTGGATTGAGAGCATGATCGAAGTTATCCACCGCCAGCACTGGAGGCGATTCACGGTGATGCACCAGCACGGTCATAAACAACACATATAGCACCCCTTCGCTCGCATCGTAACCGGAAAGATAATCTCTGCCCTCAGCCATGAAGCGGTCTCGGAAACGGAGAATTCGGGTCGGTTGTGGAATATTTTTTGACACGGGTACGGAATCGGGGCTGGTCGCTGCCAGAAAATCGGCCCAGTCAATCAAGTTCAGCAAAGATTCGTAAAGCTCACGCACCATATGGTCATGATGAAGGAGGGGCAGACGGCCGAAAACACCATTGACCGCCTCTGCAAGGCGACCGCCACTGAGTCCAACAGGCTCGCGGCTTTGTGGATCCGTGTCGAGCCCACGCAATGTTGCCGTATCTGGAGCGAAAATCGCGAACTGGCGCAGATCTTTTAACAATCTGCCGGCAAGACTTTCTTCTTGTAGCTCTACCGCTTTTAGAGCGGTATAACCAGACCTTGGGTCAAGGTGGAGTTTTAGGCGCTGGGAGCGTCCAACAAGCTTATTTTCCCCCTCCATAAGTAGTTCCGTCTTAAAACGCCAAGCGGGTTCCGGTTTATCCAAGGGATTGAAAAGCCCTACAGAGTAGGATGCTCCTTCACTGGAAGCTGTGAAATGAATTGCTTTGGGTTGCCTGCTGGATTTGAAACTGGATTTGTAGAGCACGGGAAGGCCGAGCCGGACGCCGCGCCGCGACAGTGCTTCGTCGTCCACCCGACCGTTGGCAGCCGCGCCAAGCACCCCGATGGCCTCCAGCAGGTTGCTTTTGCCACTGCCATTGGCACCAATGAAAACATTGACGCGACCGAGACTGATGTCAACGTTTTCAAGGGATTTGAATGCTTCGACTTTGATTCGATTCAGCATAATGCTCTTTAGTTTAAACCAAATAAGGCGCCGGATGATGTTACTTTCTTCGATCTGGCCTTTCGCATTATTTATATGGCAATCCCTCAAGAAAGGCTAGGATTGCCCGTTTGCCTACGTGCTTTGCGCCTTGGCCGCCAGTGCCAATCTGTCGGCCATGACTCAACTGGTCGGCCGCATCCTGCGCCAGCCGCACGCCGAGAAGACCGGCGTTCCCCTGCTCGACGAGTGCTACGTTATCACCCACCACGCTGATACCGCGCGCGTGGTGGAGGCCATCAAAACCGGACTGGAAGAAGACGGGCTGGGCGACTTGGTCAAGGAAATCAGGATCGGCGACGAGGGCGGCGACCGGGTACCTGGCATCCGCAAGGTTCCCCGGCGCGACCGGTTCGCCAGGACGGAAATCTACCTGCCGCAGGTGCTCCGCGTGGAAGGTGGCGCGGTCCGACCCCTCGACTACGAGCAAGACATCCTGTTCGAGCTGGACTGGTCGGCGGTCGATCCCGCGCCGCTGGTGGCGACGATCCCCGACAACGCCCAGAGCGCCGAACGGCAATTGCGCCGCATCCTGCTGGCCGATTTGGGCCAGGAGCGTATCGTGGCCGAAGTCGCCGGCCGTAGCGAGGAAGCCCTGCGGTTCGATCCCGCCTATGCGGTGCGGATGGTGTCCGACCTCGTGCCAAATCCCTGGATCGCCCGCGAAATCGTCGGCCGCGTGCTGGCGGGCCTGAAGGCGCGCGGCTTCGATGCCGACAAGCGGGGAGCTTTGGCCGGGTTGATCGTCGAGCAACTCCGCCAATGGCTGGACGGCGAACGCGACCGCATGGCCGAAGCGGTGTTCCGGGCGGCGGTGACTGCTGGACGCATTCAGTTCCGGCTCCGAACCGACGGGCAAAACTGGCACATGCCGTTCGAGGTCCAGACCTACGAACCCGAAGGCGCCGAACAACTGGTTGGCAAAACCGGCGGACCGCTCGAAAAAAGCCTGTTCGCCCCGATCTACAAAGGCGACTTTTCCAGTCAGGACGAGCGCAACATCGCGGTCTATCTCGATGGTGAAGCCGCGTTAACCTGGTGGCATCGCAACGTCGCCCGCCAGCAGTACGCTATCCAAGGTTGGCGACGCGGAAGAATTTATCCTGATTTCATCTTTGCCCTGCAACGCGGCGCGGGCATGGAACGGCTGGTGGTGCTGGAAATGAAAGGACCGCAATTGGCCGGCAATCTGGACACCGAATACAAGCAGGACGTGTTGCGGCTCTTGACCAATCATTACGTCATCGAACACGCGCCGCATGTCGGCGGGCTGGAACTGGTGGTCCCCGATGGAACCATGGTGCAATGCGACCTAGTGGGCCGCCGCACAAGTTTTGATAGGTTCTCGTTCCCACGCTCCAGCGTGGGAATGCTGACAAGCCGCTCCAGCGGCCCGAATTCCCAATAAAATCGCGATGCTGGAGCGTCTGGACGTGCTCCCACGCTGGAGCGTGGGAGCCAGGCTCGCTAAGCGCTACCTGTCAGAATTTATGCGTCAATCCACTAGTTTTGATGCAGGACTGGCAAGTCAGGCTACCCAATGAATTTATTAGATAATCTGATTAGGGCGCCGTCTGGAAGGAAAATTCGCGAATGATTTCGGTAAAATCTTGAGGTGGAGATGGGCGGACGCGGTAGCGGGCGATACTGGCATTTCGACGCCAAGGACACGACGTCTGTTCCCCGTTTTGTTCCCAATATCGGTTGGCTGTTTTCAACAAGCTAGCAGAAAAGCAGCTTAACGCTGGTTCGCTAGCTTCTGCATCGAATGGGCCGCCATTTTCACCGAAAAGCTGGATCACGGACTTTTCCCCCGCGCCGCGCTGGTTTTCATCCGGCTCGGGTCGAACAGCCCGGAGCGGATCAATTCGGCGGTGGCGATGGCGAAGTTGAGATTCTGGCCTTTCTTCAGGCCCATGGTAGCGATGCCGATCACGCTGCCGTCCCGCAGGATCACCGGCCCCCCGCTGTTGCCGGGACTGATCGGCGCGGAAATTTGAAGATAACGGACGCCGTCGATTTCGCGCAGTCCACTGATCACGCCGGTGGAGAAGGTCCCTTCCAGGCCATAGGGATTGCCGATCACGAACACATCCAGACCAATCAATTCCTGACTGTAGGTGCCGTTGAGCACGAAACCGTCCACGCGGTTCAGCGTGGTCGTCAACAGCGCCAGATCGGGTTCCTTGCTGCGCTTGCCGACTCGGGCGACCGACTCTCGCTCTCCGCATTTGACCGCCAGGTTGTCGGCGTTCTCGATGACGTGGTGGTTGGTGACGACCAGTCCGTCGGCCGAAACCAGCAGGCCGCTGCCCAGACTGTCGGTCTTGCCGTTGCGGAAGGTGACGATCAGGCAGGTGCGCGGAATGCTGTTTTGGTAGATTTGTTGCCCTGCATTGTCACCGACCGCCGTCGACATCGGGCGCAAATCAGCGTTGGGTACGCTGGTGTTCGCGGGCTTCGCCAGGTTGGAAAGACCCCGCCGCAGCGAGTCCAGCAAGGCGCCGCCGGTGGGCGGGGCATTGGCGGCGGGGTCCGCCGTCCGCGCCGACGGTGACGCGGCGGTGGGCGCGGCCGGCGCTGGAGGGTCGGCCGCGGGGGTGGCCTTGACGGCGGGTGGCGCTTGGCTGGCAGGCGTCGACTGACCCGGCCGCAACGCCTGCGCGGCGCCGGCGCGGACGGTGTCCACCGGGTCGGTCGCGGCCAGTTGCCGCAATTGCCCGGCCAGTCGGGGCCGATCCTGGGCAAAACGGTAAGCGTTGGCGAACGCTCCGGCGGCGCGGGTGGCGTCGCCGCCCTGACCGTACACTTGCCCCAGATGCAGCCAGGAGGCGGACCGGGCCGGGGCCAGCGCCAGCGTGTAGACCAGCAGGCGCTCCGCTTCTTTCAACCGACCCAGCCGCAGATAGGTCAAGCCGAGTTGACCGGCGGTTTCCGCGTCGGTGGGATCGGCGATGAACGCCTGTCGCAACGCGGACAGCGCTTCCTTCGGCTGGTTGCGATTCAGGGAGTCCAGTCCCTGCTGGAACAGAGGTTGGGCCTGGGCCGCGTCGCCGGCTTCTGGTCGGGGCAAATTGTCGAGTTGCTCGCGAAAGGTCTGCACGCCGGCTTCGTCGTTGACGGCCGACTGGGCGATCATCTGCTGGATGTGGTAATCGAGGGTTTCGTACTGGCCGGCGTCGGCGGGTAGTGGACCGGCCAACAACACCAGCAGCGCCAGGAGGGCAAGGCGGCTCGTCATGGTCGTTGACCGGAAGCCGGCGCGGTTCTCAACGGCACGATGCCCGGATTGGCCGGCAGCGGCGGCACAATGACTACTTCCACCGGCAACCGATACAGGCGCAGGGTTTCCACGGCGGCGGTGCGCAGGGTGTCGGACGCTTCGCTTTCGGCGATGTTGCGCAGGATTTCCTCGGCGCGCATCGGGTTCTGGGCGAACCGGTAGGTATTGGCCAGCGCGCCGCGCGCTCGCCGGCCATCTTGGCTCAGCCCGTAAACTTGCGCGAGCTGGAACCAGGCGCTCGCCCGGCTTGGCTCCAAAGCCAGCGCCCGCTGGAGATCGCGCTCCGCGTCCGGAAGCCGGCCGAGCTTGCGCTCGACCAGCCCCAGATGATTGACGGCGTCGGCGTTGCCGGGATCGTCGCGACTGGCCTGCTGGAACGCGGTCAGCGCCGCGTTCAAATCGTCGGTCCGCAGAGCCGCCTGTCCGCGTTGCAGCGCGGCGCGCGCCGCCCCCGGATCGCGCGGCGCGGGCCTCGGCTCCTGCTCCAGCATCCGTTGCATCGCGGTCACCCCAGCCTCGTCGTTGGTGGCCGCCAGTTCGATCATCTGCTGGATGTAGTAGCGGCTCCGTTCGCTGTCCTGGGCGAACGCGGGCGTCGTGGCGCACCATGCCGCCAGCAGCCAAGCCGCGCCCCGCAAACCGCCGTTCATGCCGCGCTCGAAGCCTTACAGATTCTTGATGGCGTCGTACTGCCGCTCCAGGCTGAGCCGCCTGGAGTCGGCCTGAGCCGCGCTGAGCTGGCCCCGGTCAAGCTGGGTTTCGAACGTCTGGATGTCCTGGGTCAATTGTTGCTGGCGGCGGCGCAATTCGGCGGTGCGCTGCTCGGTGGCGGCCTTGGAGTATTGCAGTTGGTTGATGCGCCCGGCCAGTTCCCGGTTGCGGGCCTTGAGCGCGGAAAGCTGGCGGCGCTGCGCGGCGACCTCGCTGGCCTTCATTTGCCGTTCGGTTTCCAGGGCATCGCCTTCCTCGCGCAGGGCGCGAAGCTGGTTCAGGCTGTCGTCCCGCTGGCCTTGCAAGATCTGCTGGCGCGCGTCGTAGTCGCCGGCCGCCAGGCCGCGCACCCCGCCGAAAAAGCCGCCGGACCGGGGATCGTTGGTCGGATCGGTGGCGCAGCCACCCAGGATAAGCGCGCCGCTCAGCACGGCGCCCAGTCGAAAGTTCCACATCTTGCAACCCTCTCGTTTCCGAATGCCCGCGCCCCGGGGAGGTAAGGACGCCGCCGGTGGATGGACTAGATGGACATGCTGTCGTACACCTGCTGCAAGCTGGCCACGTTCTGGCTGGATTGCTGGCGGGTTTCCTTCAGTTGAGCCACGTTGGCTTCGAGTTTCCGCGTGTATTGATCCTGTGGGCCGCGTTTCTGCCTGCTTTCGCTGTAGACCGCGTTGGCGTCGGCCAGTTGCTTTTCAGCCAGCGAATTGACCTGCTTGGCCCTGGCCAGTTGTTTTTGCAGACTGTTCCTTTGCTGGACCAGGGCGTCGCGGGATGCTTTCCCGGCCCGGTATTCCCGGGCCAGCCGCCGCGATTCGCGGTCCAGCCGGGCGATTTCCGCATAGAGCTGGCGATTCTCGGCGTCGGCCTCGCGGATGAATTCCTCGTTGCGCTGGATCTCGGCGATCAGGAAATCTTCCTCGCGGGCGTACTGGGCCTTGCGTTCGGCGATGGAACTGCCGACGGCGGCGCCGATCAAACCCCCGGCCGCCGCGCCGATCAGGGTGCTGCGGGTGTTGCCGCCGATGGCTTGGCCGGCCACGGCCCCAAGCAGCGCGCCGAACCCGGCGCCTTGAGCGACGGTGGCCTGTTGGTCGTTCATGCCGGCGCAACCGGATAACGACACACCGATCAAAGCGGCGATGAGAAGCGGTTTACCGGAGTGATGCATAGCCATGGAAAGCTCCTGGGGTGAAGTGAAGGGTTGCGCTTGCGCTGCTGGAAGATACCGGCGGGGTGTCGATGCGCCGGCTGGATGGTCGATTTCAGCCGCGTGCCCGGCCGCAAGGCCAGGGTGGCTGGACCAAGTCCGCGCGCGGCGGTTTGCCGGTACAATGATAGCAGCGGCGACCGGTTAAGCCACCATTCAGCCGACGGCGGGCAAATCCATGACTTCGCTTCCCATCACGACCTATCCTGCTTCTTCGATTCTTAATCGACCATGAATGTTCTTGCGCGTGCAATCGGTTTCTTTAGCGGGCGCTCCAGGTTTTGGCTGGGCGTCGTCCTGCTCGGATGGATCCCCTGGCTGAACGCTGGCGCGGTTCCCGCCGAACCGCGAACTGCCCTGGTGATCGGCAACGGCGCTTACGGCGACGCCCCATTGCGCAATCCCGTCAACGACGCCCGCGACATGGCGGCGAAACTGCGCGAACTAGGCTTTCAGGTCATCGAGCGGTTCGACGCCAACCGCCAGACCATGCGCCAGGCTCTGCGCGAATTCGAGCAACAACTGCGCCAGCAACGCGGGGTCGGGCTGTTCTACTACGCCGGTCACGGGGTCCAGCTCAAGGGCCAAAACTACCTGATTCCCGTTGGTGTGGATATTCGCCAGGAATTCGAAATCCCCGACGAGGGCGTGGACGCCGACGCCGTGCTGCGGGCCATGGAATCCGCCGGCAACAACCTCAACATCGTGATTCTCGACGCCTGCCGCAACAATCCCTTCGCCCGAAGCCTCGGCAATCGGGGGCTGGCGCGGATGGATGGCCCGGCCGGCACCTTCATCGCCTACGCCACCGCGCCGGGCGCGATTTCGAAGGACGGGATCGGCCGCAACAGCCCCTATACCCAACAATTGCTGGTGGCCATGAGCATTCCGGGCCTGAGTTTGGAGCAGGTGTTCAAGCAGGTGCTGGTGGGGGTGGAGCGGGAAACCGCCGGCGGTCAGATTCCCTGGGTGGCGTCTTCGTTGCGCGGCGAGTTTTACTTTCTTCCACCGACGCCGGCCAGCGCCCCGTCGCCGTCGCCGACGCCAGCCAGCACCCCGTCGCCGTCGCCGTCGCCGTCCCCCACCGCGCTACCCGCGCCGATACCCGCCGGGGGGTTGCCGCCGGCCGCGTCGCTGGAGCCGGATCTGGTGGCGGCGCGAGATGCTGATTTCTCGATCAGTCGCCGCGAGATCAGTCTGGAAGCCTACCGCCGCTTCGCCGAAGCTTCGGGCCGGGCCGCGCCGGAACCGGAACCGGGCGCGGGACCCGATGGTCCAGCGCGGGTCACCTGGCGCGAGGCGATGGATTACGCTGCCTGGCTCGCCCGTCAGACCGGCCAAGCCTACCGCCTGCCAACCGAGGCGGAATGGGAGTACGCCGCCCGGGCTGGACTCGGCGTCCACGATCCCAGCGGCCAAAGCCGGGAATGGACTTGCTCCGAATATCGGGCGGAATACGAAGGTCAGGAACGGCGCTGTGCGTTGCGCCCGCCGGAAGCCGTGGCGATTCGCGGTGGCAACTGGCGGGCGGGCGCCGACCCGCTCAGCGATGATCTGGGCTTCCGACTGACGCGGAAACCCTGAAGTGGCGTGGCTCTGCCTTGCCATGACGCTGGCTAGGGCGCGGCATCGGGGCTGGGCCGCGCGGGGCGGTCCCGCGCATTGGGGTTTTGAAGGGGAAAAATCGTGCCGTCGGTCGTGGCGGTGGCCGCGCCTTCGGCAAAGGGAGGCTTGGCTTGGCCGGTGAATGGCCGGTTGACGTTCAAGCTCATGTCGCCGCCGCGCGCGTTCGCCGGACACGGTGCGTCCTGGTAGAAAATCCGTCCGTTGGCTTCGACGCATTTGTTCGCCGCTAGCGCCGGCGCGGCCAGCAGGCTCAATAGCAAAAGCCAAAGCCAACCTTCACCCAAGCCGTTCGTCAAAGTTCTCGATTTAGCCAGGGACCGGGTCAACATGGGCATTTTCCTTTGGTAGGGTACGCATCTTCCGCGAACGGATCGTGCTTCCGCGCTTCGGGCGTCAGCATAACCGATTCGATCCATCGTATTCATCAGGATCGCCTTCATGACGGAACGCTTTAATCTGGCGAGTTAATGACACCGAGTTGTACCTCTTCGCTGGAATGCTGGCGGCGGTGGTCATCTCCATTCGGGTGTTCCTGTTTTGGGAGGCGAGGAAGGTAAACGGACTTTCGGCTGGCTGGAGTATCCGGTGACAACCGGGTTATAAAGTAGCTACAATTTGCCGATGATCACCTGGGACGAACCGAAACGTCGGGAAAATCTCTGCAAGCACGGCATCGATCTGGCCGACTGCGAGGTCATTTTCGACGTGCCGCTGGCGACGACGGAAGACGACCGCGAGGCCTATGGCGAACAACGCCTGCAAAGTCTGGGGCTGTTTTACGGAGTGGTGGTGTTCCTGGTGTGGGTGGACCGTCCCGCCGCGCCACACCACACCTGATTTCCGTGCGCAAGGCGAAACGACATGAAGAGCGACGTTACTGGGAAACCATCGGGCACTGACTTGGCCAAGCTGCGGGCGCTGACCGACGCCGACATCGCCCTCGATGACGACACGCCTTACGATCCGAACGATCCGGCGGCCGTCGAGGCGTTCTGGAACAACGCCATCGTCACGCCGGGTGGTGGGGTGGACGCCACGCTGGCCGCGTTGCGCCGGGCGCGCGGGCCAGCCCGGAAACCGCGCAAGACCCAGTTGACGGTGCGCTATTCGCCCGAAGTGGTGGCGTATTTCAAGGCCACCGGCAAGGGCTGGCAGGGGCGGATGGACGCGGCGCTCAAGGAGTGGATCGCCCAGCACTCGGGGTAGCCCCTCGACCCTCTCCACCCACATCGCCTTCGTCTCGGTGCTGTACCTGGGCGGCGCGACCCTGTTCGGCTACAAACCCGACGGGATCAGTTGGGCGCTGGCCACCAGTGCCAGCCTGCTGCCGGACATCGATCTTCCCCCCGCCTGGATCGCCGCCGCACTCGAAAAAAATACCAAGGCCCGCCGCTGTGATCCTAGCGACCGACAACGACCCGACAGGGCAGGAATCTGGGGTCGTAGCTTGATCTCATCGCGGCGCGGGGCGATGTCGTGGTGCAGTTCTGGCTGAGGCCGAGGGAGCAGGTGGTGTTTTTCGATCTGGGGAACGATCCGCCGGTCGATCCGATACCGGGGGACTTGTAAATATCCCCGTACCCGCATATACTTTCCTCGTACATACGTACATACGTACATGCTTACGAGGAAGCAGCGTTTATGTCATACATCGACCCACAAACAGTTACGTCGCCAAAGCATTCTTGGGTGTTGAAGGCCGTATTACACAACACGGGCGATGAAGGGTGGAGTATCGCCCGAGGTGAATGGGATGGTCACGAAGCATTTGGCATTCGTTGGAATGGTTCAAGCGATGACTCCGGTATAGGCAATCCACAGTCACGGGGAATTCCAACGTGGTTTATTCTGCCCGACGAGATTTCCAAAGTCGTAATCTCGGCTCTGTCTTTAGCTACGCCACACTCCGGGTAACCTGGAACACTCACAACCTTCCCACCACCTTCTCCATCCCCCGCGGATAAGCACGGTCCGCTTGGGACGACATCGGCTTTTGCCCCGCCGCGCGGGTGAACACGCACTCACCGCGCGGCTGGTCCTTGAGCCAGAACCCGAACACCGCCCCGAACTTTTCCAGCAGCGGCGCCAGCCGCTCCTTTAGAGACTGTGCAAAAACTAACTATTTGATTTATATGACTACGACTCGATCATTTAGCCGGTTTTTTGGCCTATCCAGCCCACTTAGCCTAGCCTACGAAAAATTTTTCCTAAAAATCAATGTTGAATTTTTGTACAGCCTCTGAGATTAGATCCACTTCTGCGGGTTACGCGAAGGAAATCCTTGATCCCATCGCGGCGGCAAAGCTTGAGGAAGTCCCAGGGTCGATTGTGATCAAGCAGACAAATCATTGCCGTTGAATGCCGATGATACTGGCTGCTTACTACAACCTCTCGACCACCTGCTCCATCCGCTCCTGGCCGACGTTGGTGTCAATCTGGGTGGTGGCGATGCTCTCGTGCCCCAAGCGCCTTGATGTCCACCAGATCAGCCCCGGTGGTGAGCAAGTTCGTCGCGTAGGTGTGCCGCAACTTGTGCGGTGAAATCTTGTTGTCGATACCGGCTACCGATCAATCGATAAACGTTTCTGGGCTGAGATGGAAACGTTTCGCCAGTTTTTTGATGTGCGTCAAGTTCAGCTTGCGGTGACCGTTGAGAATTTCCGACACGACGCCTTGGCTGCCGATCTCCTGCTTAAAATCCGATTGCGTCAGGCCGTGTTCGTCCATCAGAAAGCGCAGCGCGGCAATCCCCATCGCCACGGGCGGCGGGTAGTGCTCGGCTTCGTAGGCGCTGATCTGATCGCTAAGGATATCCACCAGCCCCGCCAACGGATGGCGGTCATCATCACCCACCAGATCCAGCAGCGTATCCAAATGGTTGACCAGTGTTTCATAGTCCTTTTCATTTTCCGGGCGCTTGACGATAGGCGCGATGTATTGCCAGTGTTCGATGATAGTCTTCAATGTCGTACCCATGATAAACACTCCGATCTCCTTATGAAGCCTGAGTCTGAGCCTCAGACTCAGGCTTTTTTAAAGCCTGCTTACAACCGTTCCTTGTCGTAGTCGTTATGAGTCAATATGCATCTGATGAAAAGTTTGTTTCTTTCAAAGTTTATGTTGGCGATCAAGCGGAGTTTGTTACCTCCGATGTTGAATACATATTTGTCATTGACTTTATCGACACTGGGAAAAACCCTCCTAAGTTGGGCGAAGTTTTCAAACGTGTTGGCTTTGATAATTCTGTACCAGCCCTCCAGGGCGGTAGCGGCGTCCTTGTGCGCTGCTTGGGCTTCCCAAACCCGCTTTTGACTGATCACATGCATCCAGACCCTCCGTCGCTTGTGCACGAGAGGCAATTGTATATCTCATTTCGAGATACATCAACACTAGCGATAGCCGGGGCAGGGCAATCTCGCTATGGTCGGACTGGGCTAGCCAAGGAGCAAGCGCAACCGATAATCTTCGCCGAAGGCGGCGCGGCGCGTTGCGAGCCATACGGCGGATCAGGGCCAGGTTTTGGGCCGGGTGGTCGCGACGGATGCGACCGGCATCCTCGCCCAATGGCACGTCCAGCACCGAATGGTAATGGTATTGGCCCTGGCTGGCGGTGAAAGCGTCCTCAATGTACGCTTAATCGCATCCCAGTCGCGAATTCACCCACGCAAAACCTTTTCTGAGGGGTACCCAGATGAGCGCCAAACGAATCTTGATGCTGGTCGGCGATTACGTGGAAGACTACGAGGTCATGGTGCCGTTTCAGGCCCTGCACATGGTCGGACACACGGTCGAGGCCGTCTGCCCGGACAAGCAGGCCGGCGAGCAGGTGCGCACCGCGGTTCACGACTTCGACGGCGCGCAGACCTACAGCGAGAAACCGGGCCACAATTTCACCCTCAACGCCACTTTTGATGAGGTCCGGGCCGAGGATTACGACGCCCTGGTGATTCCTGGCGGGCGGGCGCCGGAATACATCCGCCTGAATCCCAGGGTGATCGACATCGTCCGCCACTTCGCCACGGCCCGGAAGCCCATCGCCGCCATCTGTCACGGCGCGCAGGTGCTGGCGGCGGCCGGCGTGCTCGAAGGTCGAACCTGCTCCGCCTATCCGGCGGTCGGCCCTGACGTGGAGCGCGCCGGCGGTTGTCATGCCGCCATCGGCCTCGATCAGGCGCAGGTGGACGGCAACCTGGTCACCGCGCCGGCCTGGCCGGCCCATCCCGCCTGGCTGCGCGCGTTCCTGAAGGTGCTCGGCAGCCGGATCGAACCCTGAGCCCGCGCCGGAAGTTTCCCGTCGCCCAGGGAACGCCATCCACGCTCCATTGCCACTCCGCGCCATGCGCTTCCTGCACGCCGCCGACCTGCATCTCGACAGCCCGCTCCGGGGTCTCGACCGGTACGACGGCGCTCCGGTCGACGAAGCGCGGGGCGCGACCCGGCGCGCGTTCGACAACCTGGTCGCCGCCGCGCTCGAACGCAAAGTGGATTTCGTCGTCGTTGCCGGCGACCTCTACGACGGCGACTGGCTCGATCACAATACCGGCCTGTTTTTCATCAAGGGCGTGACCCGGTTGGCCGAGGAGGGAATCGCCGTCGTCCTGGTGCGCGGCAATCACGACGCGGCCAGCCGGTTGACCAAGGTTTTGCGCCTGCCGAAAAACGTGCGATTGCTGACGGATGCCCGGCCCGAAACCCAGGTCTTGGCCGACCTGGGCGTCGCGCTGCACGGCCAAAGCTTCGCCACCGCCGTCGTGACCGCCGATCTGGCGGCCGGCTACCCCGCGCCGGTTCCGGGCTGCTTCAACCTGGGTCTGTTGCACACTTCCCTCGATGGCCGCCCCGGTCACGATCCCTACGCGCCGACCACGCTCGACGTGCTGCGCGGCAAGGGCTACGACTACTGGGCGCTCGGCCACGTCCACGCCGCCGAAGTGGTGTGCCGCGAACCGTGGGTCGTCTATCCGGGCAACACCCAGGGCCGGCATATTCGCGAGACCGGCTCCAAGGGCTGCGCGCTGGTGACGGTGGAGGACGGCGAAATCTCGCACCAGTCCATCGCGCTGGATGTCCTGCGCTGGGAAACCTTGGCGCTGGACATCGGCGATCTGCCCGACTTGGACGCGCTGCTGGACGCGGCCACGCGGGACTTGCGGCGACGGCTGGCCGAAGCGGGAGACCGCGCGCTGGCGGCGCGGGTCCGGCTACAGGGCGACGGTCCCCTGCATCGCCTGCTGGCCGCCCAGCCCGAACTTGCCGAGCAGGAGCTGCGCGGCGCCGCGATCCAGGCGTCGAACGGTCGGGCCTGGATCGAGAAAATCGAATTTCGCACCCGCCCGCCGCTCGATCTCGACCGCCTCGCCGAACGCGACGATCCCGTCGGGCTGCTGGTGCGCGAATTGCACCGGTTCGCCGCCGATCCGGCACTGTTGCGCGCGGTGGCGGAGGAGGCGCTGAACGACCTGTTGCAGAAGCTGTCGGCGGACTTGCGGGCCGCTGCGCGCCTGGACGATGGCGCCGATCTGAGCGACCTGCTGGGCGAAGTGGAGTCGGACCTGCTGGCGCGGCTGGCCGGAGAGGAAGGCCCTCGATGAAAATCGAGCGCCTCTATCTGAAAGCCTACGGCGCGTTCTCGGACCGCTGTCTCGATTTCGCCGGCGGGCCGGATTTCCATGTGATCCACGGCCCGAACGAAGCCGGCAAGTCCACCACACTGCGCGCCCTCGTCGGTCTGCTGTTCGGGATCGGGGAGCGCACCATCGACAATTTCGTGCATCCCCATCCCCAGTTGCGCGTCGGCGCGGTGCTGGCGACCGCGAGCAACGGCCGGCTGGCGGTGATGCGGCGCAAGGCGCGCAAGCAAACCCTGTTCGCGCTGGACGAGGCCAGCGGCGAGGAGCAAACCGACCGTCCGCTGACCGAGGACACCCTGACCCGCGTACTCGGCGGGCTGGACGAAGGGCTGTACCGCGCCCTGTTCGGCCTCGATCTCGATGGGCTGACGCGCGGCGGCGAAACCTTGCTCGAAGGCAAGGGCGAGCTTGGCCAAAGCCTGTTCGCGGCGGCGGCGGGACTGGCCCATCTGCGCCAGTTGTCCGGCGCGTTCAACGCCCAGGCGGAAAAGCTGTTTCTCCCGCGCGCGACCACCAAGAGCATCAATGCCGCCCTCCGGGAACTGGACGAGCAGCGTAAGCGGGCGCGCGACGCCACGGTGCGGTCTTCTGCCTGGGAGCAGGCCGAGCGGCTCCAGCGCCAAACCGGCAAGAAACATGCGGAACTGCGGATGGAACTGACCAAGCTGCGCGAGGAGCAGCGCCGGCTGTCCCGGATCGTCGCCCATCTGCCGTTGGTGGCCGAACGCACGGCGAAATTGCGGGAGCTGGCCACGCTTGCCAAAGTTCCGCTGCTGCCGCCGGAGGCGAGACAACAGCGCATCGAGACCGAAGAGCGCCTGCGCGTCGCCCTGGAAAATCAGCGGGAAGCGCAGGCGGCCCTGGAGGATTTGCAGCGGCAACGCGCCACGCTCCAGGTGCGCGAGACGCTGTTGGCCCACGCCAGCACCATCGAGCGGCTGCACCATGGCGCGAGGGACTACCGGGGTGCGTTGGAGCGCCTGCCTCGGATCAAAGCGGAACTTGCCGCCGCGCGCCAAACCCTCGCCGCTCAGGCGACCGCCATCGATCCAGCGCTGGCGACGGAGCTTGCTCTCATTGAATTGCCGGAGGAACTGCCGGAGCGGGTTCGCGCGCTGCTGCCTTCGCCCACGACGCGGGCGCGGGTGGAGGCGCTGATGAAGGATCATGACGCCTGGCTGATCAAGGATGAACAATTGGAGGAGCGGGAACGCGCGTTGGTGGGGACGCTTCGACGCCTGCGGGACGAACTGGAAGCCCAGCCCCCGCCCGTGCCGTTCGACCAGCTTGAAGCGGCGCGTGAGCAGGCCGCCGCGCCCGGTGACCTCGCCGGTCAGCACACTCAGTTGGCGCGGGAAATCGCCGAACTGGAAACCGCGCTTGCCCGCGAGGCGGCGGCCCTATGGGATGGGACGCTCGACGAATTGATCGCGCTGCGCGTCCCGCTGCTGGCCACGGTGAACGAAATCGGCGACCGCTATCGACAGTGGGCCGAGGAGGAGCGTTCGCTCAAGGATCAGGACCGCATTCTGCAACGGGACCTCGGCGAGCGGGAACGCGAACTGCGCGCCTTGGCCGCCGCCGGCGAAATCGTCACCCACGATCAGGTCCGCCAGTCCCGCCAACGGCGCGACGACGGCTGGCAACACATCCGCCAGGGTTATATCGAACACACGGCCGATCCCGACCGGCTGGCGGCGGATTACGCGCCGGAGCAACCGTTGTCGGCAGCCTTCGAAGCCGCCATGCGCGAAGCCGACCGCCTGGCCGATCTGTTGCACGCCGACGCCAAGCGGGCCGCCAGCTTTGAGAGTTTGAATCAACGCATCGCCGCCATGCGGGAGGCGCGCGCGGATTTAGGGCAACGGTTCGCCGATGTGGAGGCCGAACGCGGCCGACTCGACGCCCGCTGGGCCGAAATCGCTCACGCGATCCGGCGGCCTGATCTGTCGCCGGGCGCGGCGGCGGAATGGCTGCAAAAGCAGGCCCTGCTGGTGGAGCGTTCCGCCCGGCTGGACACGCTGCGGCGGGAACAGCGGGAAGTCGCGGCGGTGTTGGCCGCGACGCGCCAGGCATTCGGTCAGGCGTTGCGAACCTGCGGCCTGCCCGGCCTGGCCGAAGACGAGGCGCTGGCAACCGCGCTCGGTCGCGCCAGGGCGGCCGTCGAGCAGGGCCGCCGGCTGGCAACGGAGCACACCAGGTTGGAGCAACGCATCGCCGAAACCGAGACCGAGTCGCGCGGCGTGATCGCGCAACGGGCGAACCTGGCCGGAAAACGCGCGGCCTGGCGGGAGCAGTGGCAGACCGCGACCGCCGCGTTGTGCCTGTCGCCCGAGGCATTGCCGGCGGAGGCGCGGGTTCGCCTGGACCAGTGGGATCAACTCGCCAAGGTCCTGAACACGCTGGAAACGCTCGCCAACGAGGCCGGCAAGGAGCGATCCGCGCGATCCGCGTTTGAAGGCGCATTGGCCGAACTGGCGCGGGTCGTCGCGGAACCGGTCTCGGGCATGGACGCCGACCGAGTCGCCGACACGCTGTACGGCGCGCTGAACGAAGCGAGCGCCGCCGACCGTCGCCGCCAGCAGCTCGACGCCGCCATCGAACGGGAACAGCGCCGGTTGAATCAGGCGGAAACCGCCGCTGACGCCCAAGGTGGCCGCCTGGCCGAACTGGCGCGTCAAGCGAGCGTGGAGTCGCCGGATCACCTGGCCGCGATGGAAGAGGATTCCGCCCGCAAGCGGCGGTTGGCCGACCGGATCGCCGAAATCGAGGACCAACTGGTGCGCGGCGCCGCTCGCCCGCTGGCGGAGGTGCTGGCCGAGGTCGAGGGCGTGGACCTGACCACCGCCGCCGCGCGCCTGGATGCGCTGGAACTCGTGATCCGCGAGCGGGAAACCGAGGTCGAAGGCGCCCATGCGGTCGACCTGGACGCCCGCCGCGCCTTCGACGCCATTGACGGGGGCGATGCCGCCGCCACGGCGCAGCAGGAAGCCGAGGCGCTCGTCGCCCGCGTGGCCCGGCATGCTCGCGCCTATGCTCGCGCCCGACTGGCCGGCGCCATCGTGGCGCGTGTCGCGCAAGCATACCGGGAACGCCATCAGGGGCCGGTGCTGCGCCGCGCCAGCGAAATTTTCGCCCGGATCACGGGGGGCAGTTTCGGCGGCCTGGTGCTGGATTACGAGGACGACCGGCAAACGCTCCTCGGCCAGCGCCCGGACGGCGCGCGGCTGGAGGTGGTGGGCATGAGCCAGGGGACCCGCGACCAGTTGTTTCTCGCGTTGCGCCTGGCGGCGATCGAGGAGCACCTGCGGGAACGCGAGGCGGTCCCGATCGTGATCGACGATCTGCTGGTGCAGTTCGACGACGATCGAGCCGCCGCGACGCTGGAAGTGTTGGCCGAACTGGCCCAGCGAACCCAGGTGCTGTTCTTCACCCACCACGGTCATCTGTGCGAACTGGCCACGGCCACCCTGGCGGCGGACGCCTGGCGGCGGCATGACTTGAACGCGGATCAAACTCAAACCGCACCCAATCCCCAGCACCGACCCTTGATTTCACGCTCGTCCTGATTTCAGGATTGCCCAGTGAAAAATCGACCATGAATGCGTCTTCACAATCCCTGTCCCTGCAAGGTCAAGTGGCCCTGATCACCGGCGGCGGCCGGGGCATCGGCGCGGCGACCGCCGAGGCGCTGGCGCGCAAGGGCGTCCATGTCGTCGTCGCCAGCCGTACCGAGGCGGAACTGGTGGCTACGGTCGCGCGCCTGCGAATGGCCGGATCGAGCGCCTCGTCGCGGGTGTTCGATGTCGCCGACGAAGCGGCGGTGAACGCCGCCTTCGCCGCAATTACCGCCGAGTTTGGCCGGCTGGATATTCTGGTCAACAACGCCGCTATTTTGCTCAGCGGTCCGTTCGCCGACATGGCGATGGCGGACTGGGATCGGGTGCTGGCGGTCAATCTGCGGGGGGCTGTACTGTGCGCGCGGCAGGCGTTCCGGTGGATGCGGGATCGCGGTGGCGCCATCGTCAACGTGTCGTCGCTGGGGGGGGTGCCGGGGACCGAGAAGTTTCCCGGCTACGCCGCCTACACGGTCAGCAAATTCGCCTTGACCGGCTTGACCGAGGTGCTGGCCGCCGAGGGCAGGGCACACCGCATCCGGGTCAACGCCGTCGCGCCGGGGGCGGTGGACACGGCCATGCTGCGCCAGGCCGCGCCGCATTTGCGCACCCGCACCGGCCCCGCCGACGTGGCCAAGGTCATCGCCTTCCTGTGCGATTCGGCCGAATCCGGCTGCATGACCGGCGCGACCCTGACGATCAATAGCAACCTTTGAGCCTCTATCCGCCCGCCGCCTGGGTTTCGCCGCGCCGGCGCAGCAGTAACCGCGAAACGAACACGCCGGCTTCGAACAACAGCCACATCGGAACCGCCAGCATAGTCTGCGAAATCACGTCCGGCATGAGCAACATGCCGACGACGAACGCACCGACGATGACGTAGGACCGCTTGGCGGCCATGGCATCAGGTGACAGGATACCGGCCAACGACAGGATGACCGTGGCGACCGGCACCTCGAACGCCACCCCGAACGCGAAGAAGAGCATCATCACGAAATCGAGATAACGGTTGATGTCAGTCATCACCGCCACGTCCTCCGGGGTGGTGCGAGCGATGAAGTCGAAGAAGACCGGCATGATCACGAAGTATGCGAAGGCCATGCCGCAGTAGAACAACAGGGTGCTGGAAGTCAGGATGGGCAGGACCATCCGCTTCTCGCGCTGGTACAAGCCCGGCGCGACGAAGGCCCAAATCTGGTAGAAAATCCACGGGACGGTGATGAACACCGCCAGGATCAGGGTGAACTTGAGCGGGGTCAGAAACGGCGACACTACATCGATGGCGATCAGTTTGCTGTGGCGGGTCAGGGGAACGGCCAGCGCGGTGTAGATTGGATTGGAGAACGGCGACAGCACGCCGAATACCAGCAACACTCCCACTACGATGCGCAACAGCCGGGTGCGTAGCTCAATCAGATGGCTGATGAAGGGTTGTTCGCGGTCGGCATCGGACACGGTGGGTCAGTTCACGGCTGGAGAAGAGGGCGGCGGCACGGCGGCGCTTTCGGTCGGGGGCGACGGCGTCTGGACCGGCGCGGGCGCATCCGGCTTCTGCAACTGAACCGGGGTGGGCGCGTCAACGGTCACCGGCGATTCCTGGCTGGGGACTGGCGGGGTCCAGCCTGGCGGCGGCGGCCCGGCGGTCGGCATCCCCGGTTGCCAGCCCGGCGGCGGGCCGGGATCGTCGAATTCCTCCTCGATCTCCCGGCGGAGCGATTGCATCTGGTCGGTCAGGTCCTTCACTTCACCCAGATTTGCCTGCTGGCGCAGCGACTGTTTGATTTCCTCCAGATGTAGCTCCCGATCCACCTCCGCCCGAACCTCGGCGATCATGCGGCGGGCCTTGCCCAGCCAGAAGCCCGCCTTGCGGGCCAGCCCCGGCAATTGTTCGGGACCGACCACGACCAGCGCGACGACGCCGACCACGATCAATTCCCAAAACCCGATCTCGAACATGTCGATGCGATCCGGAACCTAGACCTTTTGATGGTCCTTGGCCAGGGGATCGGAAGCCACCGTCGCGGGATCGCCGACACGTTCCCGAGTCGCCTGCTGTTCCAGCTTCTTGGGGTTTTCCTCGGCGGTTTCCGGTTTGCCGCCTTCCTTCATGGCGTCGCGGAAGCCGCGGATGGCCGAACCCACGTCGGAGCCGAGATTGCGCAGCCGGCTGCCGCCGAACAGCACCAGGACGATGACCAGAATGAGCAGTAATTCCCAAATACTGAAGTGCATGGCGGTGTGCCTCTGTGGACGGGGGAAGGCGGCGCCGGCCTAGCCGGCGGCGCGAGCGGCTTTTTCGGTCAGGCCGGAGACGCCGAACCGGCGGCGCAGTTCGTCGAGCACCGCATCCGGGCCAAGTCTCTGATGTGCCAGCAGGACCAGGGTATGAAACCACAAATCGGCGATTTCGCGCACCAGATGCTCGGAATCGCCGTTCTTGGCGGCCAGCAGGGTTTCGGCGGCTTCCTCGCCGACTTTCTTGAGAATGGCGTCCAGACCCTTGGCGTACAGCCGGGCGACGTAGGAGCCGTCGGGATCGGCCTGCTTGCGTGCTTCCAGCGTCGCCGCCAGTTCGCGCAGGATGTCGTCGCTCATGCGCCGTACATCTCGCGCGGGTCCTTCAGTACGGGATCGGTGACAACCCATTGGCCGTCACGGAATTCCTCGAAGAAACAGCTTTGCCGACCGGTATGACAGGCGATGCCGCCGATTTGTTCGATCTCCAGCAGCAGCACGTCGTGGTCGCAATCCAGCCGGATGCTTTTCACCTTTTGGGTATGGCCGGAGGTTTCGCCCTTGTGCCAGAGTTCCTGGCGGGAGCGTGACCAGTACACCGCTTCGCCGCGTTCCACGGTAAGCCGCAGCGATTCCCGGTTCATCCAGGCCATCATCAGTATTCGGCCGCTGCCGGCGTCCTGGGCGATGGCGGGAACCAGCCCGTCCGCCGTCCATTTGATCCGCTCCAACCAGTCGTCGTTCATAGTCTCACTTCGATGCCGCGCGCTTGCATGTGGCGCTTGGCCTGTTCGATGGTGTATTCGGCGAAGTGGAAAATGCTGGCGGCCAGCACCGCGTCGGCTTTGCCCAGCAGAATGCCGTCCGCCAGATGGTCCAGCGTGCCCACCCCTCCCGAGGCGATGATCGGGATGGTGGTCGCCTCGCTGATGGCGCGGGTCAGTTCCAGATCGAAGCCGCGCTTGGTGCCGTCGCGGTCCATGCTGGTCAGCAGGATTTCGCCGGCGCCGTAGGCGTTCATCCGCCGCGCCCATTCCACCGCGTCGATCCCGGTGGGCCGGCGACCGCCGTGGGTGAAGATTTCCCAGCGCGGCGATTCGCCGGGTTGATGCACCGCCTTGGCGTCGATGGCGACCACGATGCACTGATTGCCGAACCGCTCGGCGGCTTCGCGCACGAACTCGGGCCGAGCGATGGCGGCGGTGTTGATGGACACTTTGTCGGCCCCGGCGTTCAGCATTCGCCGCACGTCGTCCAGGGTGCGGATACCGCCGCCCACGGTCAACGGAATGAACACCTCGCTGGCGACTTGCTCAACCACGTGCACCATGGTCTCGCGGTCGTCGGAGCTGGCGGTGATGTCGAGAAAGGTGATTTCATCCGCGCCCTGCTTGTCGTAGCGGCGGGCGATTTCCACCGGATCGCCGGCGTCGCGGATTTCCACGAATTTGACGCCCTTGACCACCCGGCCCCGATCCACGTCCAGGCACGGGATGATGCGTTTCGCCAGTCCCATCACCCGTTCCCCAGGGTATTGGCCAATCGTTGCGCCTCGGCCAGGTCGATGGCGCCATCGTACAGCGCCCGGCCGATGATCGCGCCCATGATGCCCTCGCCCTGCACCGCGCACAATGCCCGCACGTCGTCCAGGGTGCTGACGCCGCCGGAGGCGATTACCGGGATGCTGATGGCCTGCGCCAGCCGCACCGTGGCCTCGACGTTGACCCCCTGCATCATGCCGTCGCGACTGATGTCGGTGTAGACGATGGCTTCGACGCCGTAGCGTTCGAAGATCCGCGCCAGGTCGATCACGTCGTGCTTGGACAGCTTCGACCAGCCATCGACCGCGACCCGTCCATCCTTGGCGTCCAGCCCAACGATGATGTGGCCGGCGTATTCGACGCACAGGTCGTTGATGAAGCCCGGCTCCTGCACCGCCTTGGTGCCGATGATGACGAACTGGACGCCTGCATCCAGATAGGTCTCGACGGTCTGTTCGTCGCGAATGCCGCCGCCGACCTGGATGGATAAATCGGGGAAGGTTTGGGCGATGCGGCGAATCACCTGGGTGTTGACCGGTCGGCCGGCGAACGCGCCGTTCAGGTCCACCAGATGCAGGCGGCGGGCGCCGGCCTCCACCCAACGCGCGGCCATCGCCACCGGGTCGTCCGAAAAGACCGTCGAGTCTTCCATCCGTCCCTGGCGCAACCGCACGCACTTGCCATCCTTCAAATCAATCGCGGGTATGAGCAACATGGCAGGGTTCTATGTAAATTGACTGACCACAGACTGTTCAGGGATTCCAATTCGCGAAATTGGCGAGCAACCGCAGACCCGCCTGGGCGCTCTTCTCCGGGTGGAATTGCACGGCAAAGATGTTGTCCCGGGCGATGACCGAAGCGAACTCGAAGCCGTAACAGGTCCAGCCCGCCACCAGCGTTTCGTCGGCGGGTCGCGGATAATAACTATGGACGAAATAGAAGCGGCTGTCCTGGGGGATGCCGCGCCAGAGTGGGTGGTTTCCCGCCTGACGGACCTGATTCCAGCCCATGTGCGGCACCTTGAGCCGCTCGCCGGTCACCGGATCGCGCGGGTCGGCGAACCGGACCACCCGGCCCGGCAACACGCCCAGACCGGCGACGCCGTCGTTCTCCTCGCTGAAGTCCAGCAGCGCCTGTGGTCCCAGGCACAGCCCCAGAAAGGGTTTGCCCAGCGCCGCGTCCCGGACCACGTCCACCAGGTTCCAGTGGGCCAGTTCGCGCATGCAGTCGCGGATCGAGCCCTGGCCGGGAAATACCACCCGGTCGGCCTGGAGAATGTCTTGGCGGTTCTGCGTGACGATCACGCGCGCTTGTGGAGCGACATGTTCGAGCGCCTTGGCGACGGAACGCAGATTGCCCATGCCATAGTCGATGATCGCGATACTGGTCATGCGGAAAACTCGGGAAGACGGGAGCGCGGGAGAGGGTGAGCTTTACAGGCTGCCCTTGGTGGAAGGAACGCCGGTCGCGCGCGGGTCGGGTTCGACCGCCATGCGCAGCGCGCGTCCGAACGCCTTGAACACGGTTTCGGCGATGTGGTGGGCGTTGCGGCCACGCAGGTTGTCCACGTGCAGGGTGACCAGGGCATGATTGACGAAGCCCTGGAAGAATTCGCGAAGCAGGTCCACGTCGAACTCGCCGATCCGGGCGCGGGGAAACTCGACGAAATAGTCCAGTCCAGGTCGGCCGGAGCAGTCGAGCACCACCCGCGACAGGCTCTCGTCCAGCGGCACATAGGCGTGGCCGTAACGGTGGATGCCGCGTTTGTCGCCGAGGGCCTGCTTGATCGCCTGACCGAGCGTGATGCCGATGTCCTCAACCGTGTGGTGGGCGTCGATGTGCAGATCGCCCTCGGCCTCGATGTCCAGATCGATCAGACCGTGGCGGGCGACCTGGTCGAGCATGTGGTCGAGGAAGGGCAAGCCGGTGGCGAGCCGGGCGTTGCCCGCGCCATCCAGATTGACGCGCGCCTGAATCCGGGTTTCCAAAGTGTCGCGCTTGACCGTCGCGATGCGTGCCGACATGGAAGTTCTATCCGCGCCCACCGGGTCCGGTGGGTGAAATGGCCTGGGTTTCGGTCCACGCCCACAATCCCATGGTGGGAAAGGTGGCTTCGCCATGATTATAGATGAGTGGATCGAATAAGCGAATTCGGGCGGGTTTCGGCCGACTTTTGACCGAGAGGGCTACAATGACGTCGGGGTGATCAACGGAATTGGATGCCGTCCGTGCTTCCGGTATACGGTAAAGTCGGAATCCAGGGTGCAGATGGCGTGATCATCGAATTTCTCCGCCATCCGCACCAGGCAAGCATCGGCCAGCGACATCGGAATATCGCGATACTTCTGGCGCAAGAGGCGCACGGCTTCGATGTCGTCGGATAGCGCGAACTCCACTTTCAACAGCCCATTCTCGACCATTTCCAGCAAGATATCCTGAGCAACGGGCAACCGGCGCAGCAGATGCCAGGATTCAGCCAGGACGGCTTCGCACAGCAGCCAAGGCAAGGCCAACGTCCCGGCTTGTTCGGCAATCCAGCCGTGGTGGGTTTCGCGCCGGTCGAGAAACGCGACCAGCGGCCCCGTGTCAATGATCACCCAGCGAGTCATGGCCAAAATCCGCGAGATACTCCGGGTTCGTCGCCAAGTCGGTGATGCCCGAATCCACGATCCCGCAGTAACGCCGCATGCGCTCGTGTGCTGAAAGGTGCTGGGCCGCGCCCGGCGCGGGCGGTTCGCCAAGCCAGTTGCGAAATAGCTCCACGGTCACCGCACGGATGGGCCGACCTTCCAAGGCGCTCTTGGCCTTCACTTTGCGGTAAAGTTCGTCAGGTATTTCAATGGTTGCTTTCATAAAAGACAGGTTAGCTGTATTCCCGTATTTCCGTCAAGCTGGCAATCCGATCACTTGCCAATGCCATGGGATGTCCGGTCGATGGTCTCCAAACAATTTTCTCCAGAACCCGAACGCCTGAACCGCCGCCAGGCGGTTTCCTGGGCCTTTTACGACTGGGCCAACTCGGCCTTCGCCACCACGGTGATCGCCGGGTTCTTTCCAATCTTTTTCAAGCAGTATTGGAGCGCGGAGGCATCGGTCACGGAAAGCACCTTCTGGCTGGGCGCGGCCAACTCGCTGGCCAGCCTGCTGATCGTGCTGCTTGCCCCGTTGCTCGGCGCCATCGCCGACCGGGGCGGCGCCCGAAAACGGTTCCTCCTGGCGTTCGCGGCGCTGGGGATCGTCATGACCGGCGCCTTGTACGGGGTAGGCCGGGGCGAATGGGCGTGGGCGGTGACTTTGTACGTTTTGGCGTTGATTGGTTTTTCCGCCGGCAACATCTTCTACGACGCGCTGCTGGTGGGGGTGGCTAGCGAACGCAAGCTGGACATCGTATCGGCGCTGGGCTACAGCCTGGGCTATTTGGGCGGTGGCCTGCTGTTCGCTCTGAACGTGTTGATGACCCTGTATCCCGGCTGGTTCGGCCTGGCGGACGCGGCGGAGGGCGTGCGGGTCTCGTTCGTGACGGTAGCGTTGTGGTGGGCGCTGTTCTCGATTCCGCTATGGCTGTTCGTGCCCGAACCGCCCGCGCCGGGCCGAGTGGGTGGTCTGGCGGCGATTCGAGCCGGTCTGACCCAGTTGCGCGGCACCTTTCACGAGGTCCGCCGGCTGCGGGTGGTCGGCGCGTTTCTGCTGGCCTATTGGCTGTACATCGACGGGGTTGATACCGTCATTCACATGGCGGTGGATTATGGTTTGGCGCTGGGTTTTCCCGCCGACAGCCTGATCGTCGCCCTGTTGCTCACTCAGTTCGTGGGATTTCCCGCCGCCATCGCCTTTGGCCGACTGGGTGAACGCTGGGGACCGCGCGCCGGGATTTTCGTCGCCATCGGGGTTTACATTTTGATCACCGTCTGGGGTTACTTCATCCGCCATCCCTGGGAATTCTACGTCCTGGCCGTCGCCATCGGCCTGGTGCAGGGTGGGGTGCAGTCGCTGAGCCGTTCGCTGTACGCCCGGCTGATCCCGGTGGAGAAGTCCGGGGAATTCTTCGGCTTCTTCAACATGCTGGGCAAGTTCGCGGCAGTGCTCGGGCCGGTGTTGATGGGCGCGGTCAGTCTGCTGACCGGCAATCCGCGTTTTTCGATTTTGTCGCTACTGGTGCTCTTCGTCGGCGGGGCGCTGTTGCTGGCGCGGGTGGACGAGGCGGAAGGAAGACGGATGGCCAAGGCGTTGTGAGGGCGCGAATCAGCGATGGGAAAAATTCGGCCTGGGAAGGGGTTAGGAATGAACGGTGAATTTTAGTGGTTATAGTGTTGACTATTTATAATTGGTAGGTGTAGCAACCACCATGAACAGCAAAGAAATCATCAAGCGACTGGAAGACGATGGTTGGACGCTACGCGGGGTGAAGGGCAGCCACCATATTTATGCCCATCCCAGCAGGTCAGGCCACATCAGCGTCCCACACCCGAAAAAGGAGCTGGGCGTGGGCTTGGTCAACAAACTCCTCAAGCAGGCAGGCTTAAAATGAAATTTATTCTTGCGATTGAACCCGGATCGGAGACCACGGCATTCGGGGTCGTGGTTCCCGATCTTCCGGGGTGCTTTTCCGCCGGGGACAGTCTGGATGAAGCGATGGATAATGCCCAAGAAGCCATTGCGCTATATTGTGAAACCCTGATTGAGGAGGGAGGGCGTTTTCCTGAAACCGCGTCGTTGACCGTACATCAAGCGAATCCTGAGTTTGCAGGGTGGATTTGGGCCGTTATCGAGGTTCCGGTTGAACGCTATTTCGGCCCAGCCGAAAAAATCAATATCACGCTCCCGCGTCTCTTGCTGGCCAAAATTGACGACTATGCGCGTCAAAAGGGCGTCAGTCGATCCGGCTTTCTCGCTGACGCCGCCCGCATGGCGATGCGATAAGCCCCCGTGGCTCCGTAGTCCGCAGATTATGGTTGCGGGTTCGACGGGCTGCGCTGCGCTAACCCACACTACAGGCTGCTGGCGCGGGTGGACGAGGCGGAAGGAAGACGGATGGCCAAGGCGCTGTAAAGACGCGAGTCGGCGATGGGAGGGTTGGTGCCGGGAGAGAGACTCGAACTCTCACGGTATCGCTACCGGTGGATTTTGAGTCCACTGCGTCTACCATTCCGCCATCCCGGCCAGGGAGTGAGGGGAGAGGAAGGCAAGTATAAGGATTTTGCGTCGCTGGGCAAGCGGGACCATGATTTTAGTGCAAACGAACGCGCCGCCGCCCATCCCGGAACCGGACCAGTCGGGTATCATGCCGGCCTTGCCCACGCTGGCGGCCCGAACCTTTCCAAGTACTCAAGATGTTGATATCCAAAACGCTCAAAGCGGAAGCGCTGTTGTTGCTGGCGGCGGTGATCTGGGGCTTTGCCTTCGTCGCCCAGCGGGTTGGAATGGATCACGTTGGTCCGTTCACCTACAACGGTGTCCGCTTCGTCCTCGGCGTGCTGTCGTTGTTGCCCCTGCTGTGGCTGGGACGGCGTTCCGTCGTGCCCATCGCTCCGAACGGCTGGCGGCCGATCCTGGGTGGCGGCCTGCTGGCCGGCCTGATCCTGTTCGCCGGCGCCTCGCTGCAACAGGTCGGCATCGTCCACACCACCGCCGGCAAGGCCGGCTTCATCACCGGCTTGTACGTGGTGATCGTGCCGGTGCTCGGCCTGTTCTGGGGGCATCGCACGCCTTGGAGCACCTGGGCCGGCGCGGCGCTGGCGGTGGCTGGCCTTTACCTTTTGACCCTGACCGACGACTTCACCTTGGCCGAGGGCGATGGACTGGTCTTGCTTGGCGCCTTGTTCTGGGCGGGTCATGTGCTGGTGATCGGCTGGCTGTCGGGGCGGCATGTCGAGCCGGTGTTGCTGGCCTGCCTGCAATTCGTCGTCTGCGGGGTACTGAGCCTGGCGGTGGCGGTGGTGACCGAACCGATCACTCTGGCGGGGCTGTGGGGCGGGGCGATGCCGATTCTCTACGGCGGCCTGCTGTCGGTGGGGGTCGCCTACACTCTGCAAGTGGTGGCCCAGCGTGACGCCCCGCCGGCCCACGCCGCGATCATTCTCAGCCTGGAAACCGGGTTCGCGGCGCTGGGCGGCTGGCTACTGCTGAACGAAACCCTGTCCGGGCGTGGTTTACTCGGCTGCGCGCTGATGTTCGCGGGGATGCTGATTTCGCAACTGGGTCTGGGCAAGGCGGCGCCCTCGCCGACCGAACCGGCGGCGGTTCCCGGCCCGGCGCTGGTCGCGGACAAACCTTCCTAACGCGGTTCCCGCCCGGCGTCGGTTTCCTCGGTCGGCTGGGCATCCTCGCCGGTCGCCGGCGCGGCTTCGCCAGACACTTCCGGTCCGTCGCCTTGCCGCGCTTCGTGCCAGCACTGATAACACAGGCGCAGGCCGTCTTGACTGAAAATGCTGGCGGGTGGACCGAAACGCCCGCATAAATCGCAAACCAGATAGCTGCTGACCATGACCGCCTCCTCGCTCGTTTCGCCCCGTGAGAATGCCATGAACCTGCCCGCCGGCTGCGAACCCCGCTGTCCGGGCTGTACCCATCGCATGTTAGACGCCGCCACCAGCGAGGCGCAAAAAATGGATTGGCTGCGCCGGGCGCTCGCGCCCTGGGTCGATCGGTTGCAGTCGGTACGGGCGGTTGCGGGCGCGGATCGCTGGGGCTATCGGGGCAAGGTCTGCCTGTCCGCCGTCTGGAATGCGGCGGACGGCTGGAATTTCGGGCTGTGGCGGCGCGACGAGTTGATTCCGATACCGGACTGTCCCGTCCACACCGGTTTGGTGCGGACCATGGTGCGCTGGTTGCGGGAGGCGCTGCCGCCAGGAGCGACATTTCCGCTGGCCTTTTACGTTCAATCCGGGGCGCAGGCGACCCTGATTCTGAAAACTCCCCACGTTTCCAACCTGGACTGGCTGGACGGGGAACGGCGGGCGGAACTGGCGAGCATGGGGTTGGAGGGATTGTGGCTGCATTTGCACCCGGCCGCCGGGCGCCGGCTGTTCGCCCGCAACGGCTGGACCCTGTTGTGGGGGCAGCCGCGCTCGCGGGACGCCTTCGGGCTGGAGTACGGACCGACCGCTTTTCAGCAATTGATCCCCGCGTTGTACCGCGAGGCGCTGGATGCGGCGGAGACTTTTCTCGCGCCGGAACCGGGCGACAGCCTGGCCGATCTGTATTGTGGCATCGGCGCCAGCCTGGCGCGCTGGACCCGGCGCGGGGCGCGAACGCTCGGCGTGGATCTGGGCGGCGAAGCGGTGGCGTGCGCCGGTCTGAACGCCCCGGCCGCGACCGTCTTGCGGGGCAAGTGCGCGGATCGGATTCCACAACTGCGGGCATGGACTCCGTTCACCGGAACCCGGCTGTTGTATCTCAATCCGCCGCGCACCGGTTTGGATCCGGCGGTGCTGGCCTGGATGACCGACGAGTACCGACCCGAGCGGTTGGCCTATCTGTCGTGCAGCGCCGGGACGTTGAGCCGCAATCTTCGGGAGTTGACCGAGGCCGGTTATACAGTGGAACGGCTGATTCCCCACGACTTTTTCCCTCAGACTCACCACGTCGAAACCTTGGCGTTGCTGAGCAGGGGCTGATTTTTGCGCCGGTTACCCCTGCCGTGCCTTTCGGGTGAGGAAACTACTTTGCAAGCGGGAATGAGCACTTACTGTTTTGAATCCTGTTGGCCGAGTTCTTAGGTCTATCCGGGCCACTGAACCCGCCACCATTCCCCTGTTGCCGCACGATCTTGAGCGGCTTGATGGCGCCCCCAACCTGGGCGGAACGATGAGCGGCTGGGCCACCGAACCAGGCCGCCGGACCGGCCGGGTCGGGTATCGGCTGGAACCCGCGTCGGGGCCGGATGGATGATCGTCTCAAACACGCGGCGCTAGGTGTTCTTCAGCGATTCGACCAAGTCGATGTACTGCCGCATGGCTTCTTCGTTCGTGATGCCCTTGAGCTTGGCCCAGGCGTCGTACTTGGCGCGGCCCACCAGATCGGTGAAGCCGGGCCGCTTGCCCGCGGCGTCTCCGGCCGAGCCCTGTTTGAAATAGGCGTAGAGTTTCAGCAGGGTATCATTGTCGGGCCGCTTGCCGAGTTTCTTGCTATCCTCAACGGCGGTTTGAAAACGACTGGCGAGGTCGGACATGGCGATTGCTCCTGCGGTGATGGGGGTGATTGCGATGGCGGCGAGTGTAGCCGAATCACGACGGGAGTTCATTGCATGGAATGGCTATGGGCCGGACGCGGTGAAACCACCGCGGATGGAAACGCCCGGCGCGGCGGCCAATTCAACCAAGTTCCTTGTAATCCACTGGCTTAGAATCCCTGGTCATTCATGATTCTGGATTTTTTTATGCCCAAGAAAAAGCAGAGCGAGCCCGTGTCGGGGATCGATACCGCCTGGCTGCGCATGGAGCGTCCCACCAACCTGATGATGATCACCGGAGTCATGATCTTTTCCGAGCGCCTGGCCCATGACCGGTTGCGGGAGGTCGTGGAGTCGCGCTTTCTGAAGTATCAGCGATTCAGGCAGCGGGCGGTCCAGAAAGCGGCGGGCGCTTTCTGGGAGGTCGATCCGCATTTCGACCTCGATCGGCATGTCCTGCGTACCGCGCTGCCGGGCCGGGCCGACAAGGCCGAGTTGCAGCACCTGGCCAGCGATCTGATGAGCACCCCGCTGGATTTCTCGAAACCGATGTGGCAGTTCCATCTGGTCGAGGATTATCAGGACGGCAGCGCCGTGATCCTGCGGATCCATCACTGTTACGCCGACGGCATCGCCCTGATTCACGTCCTGCTGTCGTTGACCGACACCGCTCCCCACCCGGCCTCTCCGGGGCCAGCCGCCGAGGCGAAGGAGGAAAACGAGGATGCCGGCCTGTTCCGGCGGTTTTTCGAACCGGTGGACAAAGTAGTGAACACCACGCTCAAGCTGGGCCGGGGGCTGGTGGGAGAAGGCGTCGACATCGTCCGCCACCCGGCCCATGCGCTCGACTACGCCCGCAACGGCGCGCGGCTGGCGGCCGAAATCGCCCGGCTGGCCCTCATGAGCGACGACTCCAAAACCCGCTTCAAGGGCGAACTGGGCGTGTCGAAGCGGGTCGCCTGGGCCGAGCCGCTGAACCTGCGCGAGGTCAAGGCAGTCGGCAAGGCTCTCGGCGGTTCGGTCAACGATGTGTTGCTGGCGGCGGTGGCGGGGGCGCTGCGCGACTATCTGGTCGAGCAGGGCGATCCCGTTCCCGAGGATTTGCAGGTGCGGGCCTTGATCCCGGTCAACCTGCGGCCACTGGAAAAGGCCGCCCGGCTGGGCAATTTCTTTGGGCTGGTGTTTCTGGCGTTGCCGGTGGGCATCGCCAATCCGCTGGAACGGGTGTACGAGGTGCGGCGGCGGATGAACGAGCTGAAGGAATCCTACCAGCCGATCCTGGCGCTGGGCCTGCTGGGGGCGGTTGGCATGGGACCCAACCTGTTGCAGCAGCCGTTGCTGGACTTGCTGAGCAACAAGGCCTCGGCGGTGATGACCAACGTGCCCGGTCCGCGCGAGGCGATTTATCTCGGCGGCTCCCGCGTGTCCGAAATGATGTTCTGGGTGCCGCAATCCGGCCAGATCGGCATGGGCGTCAGCATTCTCAGCTACAACGACCGTGTCCATTTCGGTCTGGTGGCCGACCGCAAGCTGGTGGCCGAGCCGGAGGCGGTCATCGGCCGGTTCGCCGGCGAATTCGAAAAGCTGCTGTTCATTACCCTGATGAGTCCCTGGGGGCAGGAGCTGGATTCGCGCGAGGTCGAGCGCGCCTTCAAGCGGCTCGGTGGACCGGAGGCTTGAAATCCACCGAATTTTAGGATGTTTAGTCTAACGATTGGTCACACAATAAACTCGAATCGGGGTAGGGGAGCCCTTGGTCTGAACTCCCGAACGCCCGGCGGAGGAGCATCGTCATGGTCAAGAAAGTCAAGGGTAACGCCGACAGCCAGTTGTCCCAGTCCGTGCGGGAATCCGCTCACCTGATCTGGTTGGCCGGGCTGGGAGCGTTCACCAAGGTGAGCGCGGAAGGCGGCAAGCTGTTCGAGGCGCTGGTCAAGGAAGGCGAAAAGATCGAGGAACGCACCCGCGAGGTCACTGCGGGCGCGATGGCGGCGGCCAGGGAGCAGACCGGCGAGGCGCGCGGCCGAGTCGTCGAGACCTGGGACAAGGTGGAGCAGATTTTCGAGGACCGGCTCAACCGGGTGCTCGGCCAGCTTGGCATCCCCAGCCGCGAGGATCTGCGCGAGCTGACCCAGCGGATCGATGCCTTGCAGGCGCAACTCGACGAACTGGGCCGCGGCCAGGATTCTCCACGGCCGTGAAGCCCGAGTGAGCGCGGCGAGGGAGTGGGCAACCCGCGGCGACGTGACCTGGGCGCGGATGGATACGCCCCACCAGCCGATGGTGGTGACGATCCTGCTGGCGCTGGCCGAGCCGCTGGCCGAGGAACGGTTGCGCGAGATATTGACCCGGCGGTTGCTGCCATTCGCCCGCTTCCGGCAACGGCTGACTTGGGAAGGCGGTCGCTACGCCTGGATCGAGGACGCGGCGTTCGATTTGAACGCGCATCTCGAACGGCGACGTTTGCCCGAGCCAGCCGACCGGCGGGCGTTGGCGACGCTGGTGGGCGAACTGGCCAGCCAGCCGCTGGATGCGAGTCGGCCGCTGTGGCGCTGCGTGGTGGTGGAAAACGCGGGAGCGGGCTGCGCGCTGCTGTTCCGGGTCCATCACTGCATCGCCGATGGCATCGCGCTGCTGCGGGTGTTTATGACCCTGGCCGACCGGGCGCCGCGTTCGGACGGAGAACCGGGGCGGGAGACATCGCCGGAGGAGCGGCGCGAACAGGCCCGGCTGGCGGCCAAGACGGCCAAGGCGCCAAAACCGCTCGCCAGCGGCTTGGCGCGGTTGCGTTGGGGTGGGGCGCTCCTGATGGGGTTGCTGCGGCAACTCGTGGTGATCCCGGAACCCCGCACCGCGCTGCGGGGGGCGCTGAACGGCGAAAAGCGCATGGCTTGGTCGGCGCCGATTCCCCTGGCCGACATCGCGCGCATCCGCCAGCGCTGGGGCGGGCGGGTAAACGACGTGATGCTGACCATGGTGACCGGCGCGCTGGGCCGGTATCTGCGGGCGCGGGGCGAAACCCGGCCGAAGCTGATGGCGCGGCTGGTGGTGCCGGTCAATCTGCGGCCCTACCAGGAAGACATTCAACTGGGCAACCAGTTTGCGGTGGCGTTTCTGAAGTTGCCGCTGGACGTGGTCGATCCGGTGGCGCGACTGGCGGCGGTGCGCGCCCACATGGAGTGGGTCAAGGCTTCGCCGGAAGCGATGGCCAATCTGCTGCTGATCCGGCTGGTCGGCGGACTGCCCGGCGGGTTGGAGCGGGGCTTGTTGCGGCTGTTGGGGTTGAAGGCGACGGCGGTGTTGACCAACGTGCCGGGGCCGGAGGAAACCCTGTATCTGGCGAACGCGCCGGTGGCGCGGGTGGTGGCCTGGGTGCCGCAGATCACCAGCATCGGGATCGGCGTCTGCGTGCTGAGTTACGCCGGAGCCATCACCATCGGCGTCACCACCGATCAGGGCGTGGTGGCCGAGCCGGAGGAACTGGCGGCCGGAATCGAGGCGGAAATCGCCGAATTGCTGGCGCGCGTGGGCCTGGACGCCGCGTAGTCATCCATGTCAGTCCCAGGGGATCGATGGAGGTCATATGTTGGTTACCCAGCCCGAAAGCGTTCGACGTCAAGCCAGTGGCCCCCGGATTGGCCTGGCCGTGGCGGGCGGTGGACCGGTGGGGCTGGTCTACGAAATCGGCGCCCTGCGCGCGCTCGACGACGCGCTGGACGGCGTCGATTTCAATCGGCTTCACGTCTACGTGGGGGTGAGCGCGGGCGCGGTGGTGGCGGCGCTGCTGGCCAACCGGCTTGCGACCGGCCAGATGTGTCACGTTTTCATCAGCAACGAGTCCGAGGAGCATCCGCTCGATCCACGGATTTTTCTGATGCCGGCGTTCGGCGAATACTGGCGGCGGCTGTCGGCGGCGCCCTATCTGCTGTGGGAGGCGTTCTGGCGCTATTTGCAAAATCCGCTGGACCTGAGCCTGCTGCAATCGTTGACCCGGCTGGGTCGGGTGTTGCCCTCCGGCTTTTTCGACAACGAGCCGATCCATGAATACCTGGCCCACATGTGGAGCGGTCCGGGCCGGACCAACGATTTTCGCCAACTGGCGAACCGGCTGTATGTGGTGGCGGTGGACCTCGATACCGGCGAATCGGTGAAATTCGGCGCCCCCGGCTACGACCATGTGCCGATTTCCCGGGCGGTCCAGGCCAGCAGCGCGCTGCCGGGACTGTATCCGCCGGTGGAGATCGACGGTCGCTGCTTCGTGGACGGCGCGTTGCAAAAGACCATGCACGCCTCGGTGGCCTTGCAGGAAGATCTGGATTTGCTGTTGTGCCTCAACCCGCTGGTGCCCTTCGACGCCCGGCTGGCGGTCGAGGGGGGCCGACCGACCCAGGTGGACCGTTTGGTGGAAGGCGGTCTGCCGGTGGTGTTGTCCCAGACCTTCCGGGCGCTGATCCATTCCCGATTGCGGGTCGGGATGCAGAAATACGACACCGAGTTCGAACAGACCGACATCGTCCTGTTCGAACCCAACCGCGACGACGCCAAGATGTTCTTCACCAACGTCTTCAGCTTCTCGGGACGGCACTGGGTCTGCGAGCACGCCTATCAGAGCACTCGCGCGGATCTGCTGGCCCGGCGGGCCGAATTGGAGCCGATCCTGGCCCGGCACGGCATTCGGATGCGGATGGAGGTGCTGGAGGATCGCGACCGGCATTACTACACCGGCCTGCGCGATCAGCGGGATTTGACCGCCCCGACGCGGTATCGCAGTCCACTGGCTCGAAATCTGCACGCGGTGCTGGACCGGTTGCAGGAAGTCGTTTCACCGCCCGCCGGACGCGCGCGTTGATCGATACGCCCTGCCTCGGTTCGCGACGGCCCAGGTTTGTCCCGGTCGATTAGGCCAGATACTCGCGGCTGATCTGTTGCAGCAGTCGCCGCGCCTCGCCGTTCAGGAACGGTGCGACCAGCGACAGGACCTGATAGACCCCCAAGCCCAGGTTGCTGCCCTCGTCCGAAACGGCGCCGGCGCGGACGCCCTGAAAGTTCAGCCAATAGGTCGCGACCACCGCGATGTTGCGGGCCAGCGCCGCGATGTCCTCGCTGGTGGCGTCCATCACGCCCGCGTCCACCAGTCCCTTGCAGATGGCGGTGGCGGTGTTGATCTTGCGCTCCAGGATCCGGCGAAAATGAGTCCGCAGCTTCTTGTTGCGGCTCAGAATGTTGTCGAGATCGCGGTAGATGAAGCGATACTCCCAGATGCTCTCGAACACCAGGTGCAGGTACAACCACATATCCTCCATGTCCGGCACGCGGCGCTCGGGAGTTTGCAACACCGCGTCCATCCGCCGCTCGAACTGCTGGAACAGCAGCCCGATGATTTCATCCTTGCTGCGGAAGTGGTAGTAGAGATTGCCGGGACTGATGTCCATCTCGTCGGCGATATGATTGGTGGTGATGCGGGGTTCGCCGTGTTCGTTGAACAATTGCAGGCTGATTTGCAGGATGCGGTCGCGGGTTTTCATGAGGACGGGCGCGGGTCCGGACGGGTGGCGGAGCGGGGCCGACGAGGGGATGTCGTTTAATTGTGGGTGGTTTTAGACTATTTTCCAGTGCCCGGCTCGGCCGGGATCACGAAAATCCTTAAGGAGAACAGCATGGAAAAAATCTGGTTGCGCGAGTATCCGCCAGGCGTGCCGGCCGAGGTGAACCTGAACGAATTCAGTTCGCTGAAGGATATCCTGGAGAAAAGCTGCCAGCGGTTCGCCGAGCTGCCGGCGTATTCCAACATGGGCGTGACCCTGCGGTATCGGGACATCGACCGGCTCAGCCGCGCGTTCGGGGCGTGGCTGCAGCAGACGCTCGGATTGGGCAAGGGCGAACGGGTCGCTCTCATGATGCCCAACGTCCTGCAATATCCGGTGGCGCTGTTCGGCATCCTGCGCGCGGGCCTGATCGGGGTGAACGTCAATCCTCTGTACACGCCTCGCGAACTGGAACACCAGCTCAAGGATTCCGGCGCGACCGCCATCGTCATCGTCGAAAACTTCGCCCACATCTTGCAGGAGGTTTTGAGCCGGACGCCGGTCAAGACCGTGATCACGACCCAGTTGGGCGATCTGTTCCCGTTCCCGAAACGGACGCTGGTCAATTTCGTGGTCAAGCGGGTCAAGAAGATGGTGCCGACCTGGAATATCCCCAACACGATTCCGTTCCGGCGGGCGCTGGGCGAGGGGATGGGCCAGGCGCTGACCGACGTGCCGCTCGATCATGAGGATCTGGCGTTTTTGCAATACACCGGCGGCACGACCGGCGTGTCCAAGGGCGCGATGCTGACGCATGGCAACCTGGTGGCGAACCTGCAACAGGCCTCGGCCTGGCTGAGTCCGGTGTCCAAGCCGACCGAGGAAACCATCATCACCGCCCTGCCGCTGTATCACATCTTCTCGCTTACCGCCAATGGCCTGACCTTCATGAAGGTGGGCGGTCACAATATCCTGATCACCAATCCGCGCGACATGCCCGGCTTCGTCAAGGAGCTGAGCAAGGTCCGGTTCACCGCCATCACCGGCGTGAACACCCTGTTCAACGGGTTATTGCACACGCCCGGTTTCGACCGACTGGATTTCAGCGCCCTCAAGATCAGCCTGGGCGGCGGGATGGCGGTGCAGCGGGCGGTGGCGGAACACTGGCGGAAGGTGACGGGAACGACGCTGATAGAAGCCTATGGGCTGACCGAAACCTCGCCGGCGGCCTGCATCAATCCCCTGAACCTGCCGGAATACAACGGCAGCATCGGATTGCCGATCCCCTCGACCGAACTGTCGATCCGCGACGACGAGGGGCGCGAGCTGGGCGTCGGCGAGGCGGGCGAGATCTGCATTCGCGGCCCGCAGGTGATGCGGGGGTACTGGAACCGGCCCGAGGAAACGACCCAGATCATGACCGCCGACGGTTATCTGCGCACCGGCGACATCGGCGTCGTGGATGAGCGGGGCTACGCGCGGATCGTGGATCGCAAGAAAGACATGATCCTGGTGTCCGGCTTCAACGTCTATCCCAACGAAGTCGAGGACGTGGCGGCGTTGCATCCGGGGGTGCTGGAAGTGGCGGCGGTGGGGGTGCCGGACGAGAAGACCGGCGAGGCGATCAAGATCGTGGTGGTCAGGAAAGATCCGGCGCTGACCGCCGAGGCGCTGATCGAACATTGCCGCCAGCATCTGACCGGTTACAAGGTGCCGCGCCGGGTCGAGTTTCGGACCGAACTGCCCAAGACCAACGTCGGCAAGATTCTGCGGCGGCTGCTGCGGGAGGGGTAGATTCAGGGCAGAATGTCTTCCACCGGGATCGCCAGTTCGGGGAAGGCCAGGGGCGTCAGCACATTCGGCGTGGCCACGGTCTGATAGCAGTCCCCCACGGGCTGGCGATGCACTTCCACGACGCGGGCATTGAGATCGATCAGCCAGGCTTCGGGAATGCCGTGGCGGGCGTAGAGCGGCAACTTGCGGGTGCGGTCATACCGCACCGAGCTATCCGCCACTTCAATCAGCCAGCGGACATCTCCGGGTTCGGGGAGGCGTTGGCGATAATCCGCCAGCTTCAGCACCATGATGTCCGGTTCCGGTTCGGAATCCGGCAGGGCCAGCGGGCTTTGGCAAAAGATAAAAGCCTGCTCCGCCAACCGCAGCGTCAATAGCCGCGTCAGGTGACCCACGGTCCAAGCGTGCAGAGTGCCTATTGGGGCCATATCGAACAACTCTCCTTCGATCAGTTCCAGGCGGACATCCGGGAAGATCGCTCCCATCTGGTGATACTCAGCCGGCGTGATCTTGTGCGGGGTCATGACGGTATTGCTCCTGAAGCCGTGAATGGAATGGCTATCTTAACCCCTCTCTCCCCTTGAAAAAGAGGCTGAGGCGAGGGCGCGCCGATCAGGCCGCCTGGGCGTCGATCGCCCGCTCCAGCCAGCCCAGCAAGTGATCCGCCGGCTCGCGCCAGTTCAGCTCCATCATCATGGCGTGGGCCATGTTGGGGAAGACGCGCGCCTCGGCGTTGTTGTAGAAACGGGCGGTTTCCTCGACCATCGCGGGCGAGACGAACACGTCGTTGCGCGCGCCGAGCACGAGGATGGGCATTCGCAACTGGCGTGGATTCAGCCGAAGCGGATTCAGGCCCATCATGTCCAGCGCCACCACCTGCGATTCCGCCTGGACGAAATCGAAGTATTCCCGCAGTTTCGCCAGCGGCATGTTTTGAGAGAACAGCAGCCGCCGCATCATCTCGGGCGTGCCGTAGGTGGGGCCGAGCAGCGAAAACAGCGCCATTTGCTGGAACAGGAACGGATGGCGCATCGCCATGTGCAGGTTGGTCGGAAGCAGGCCCTGCGGCGGCACCGAGGCCATCAGCACCATCCCGGCGATCCGGGGATGATTCTCCAAATACTTTTGGACCACCATGCCGCCCATCGAGTGCCCGATCAACACGGGCGGAGCCGGCATGGTCCCGGCGGCTTTTTCCAGATCGGCGACGTAATCGGCCAGCCGCCAGGTGTGCAGATGTTCGTGACCTTCGCTGCGGCCGTGGCCGCGCAAGCTGAGGGCGTGCGCTTCATAGCCGTGCCGCGCGCAATGCGGAAGGAAGTTTTCGTCCCAGCAGCGGGCGTCGGCGAACGAGCCATGCACGAACAGCAGGGGCGTCGGCTTGGGCGTGGTTTCGGGATAGCGGCTGATCATGTCCAGTTTCATGGTTAAGGTTCTGTCCGGGTAGGGGAAATGAGGGGATACGGCAAGGAGTCGGATCGACGCGGCGCTTGCGGGGAATGGTTGCGCGGGTGGCGGATCGGCGCGTCGTCAGCGCAGGGCCACGGTTTCCACCCAAACCAGCTCGCAAGCGCCGGCCCCGGTATCCTCGCGGCTCAGCGAACTGCGCCAGCGCCAACCGTCGTCGCGGCGGACGTCGACCAGGTAACCGCTTAAACTGACGATCTGGCCGGCGCGCACCGACTTCAACTGGTCGGCGACGGCGGGCGAGGCGGGAATCAGGTGCATGTTGGCGCTGTGCGTTTCGATGTCCCGGCGCGGGATGGGGAAAGTGGCGGTATGCCAGTAGTAGAAGCGGTTGCCCTGCTGGACGGTGATCTGAGCCAGCACCGCGCTATCCGACATCCGCCCCCAGCCCAGCGCCAAGTCCACCGGCGCCAGGTCCGCGCCCGCGTCGAAGCGGTAATCTTCCCGACCCAGCACCCGGGCCTCGATGTCGAATTCCGCCAGCGTCCTGATTTCGTATCGGTCCTTGCGGAAGGTCGGCGCCGTCGCGCCCAGCGGCTGTTGGCGCGGAACGTCGGGTGCCAGCACGCCGGGCGACCGTTCGATGGGACGGCCGCGCCAGGCAAACCAGGCGCCGAACGCGCAGATCAGGAGCAGGAACCAGAGACGGCGCATGAGTTGTGGGCCATTTGCTCAAGGAACCTCATCGCGGTTCACCGTCGGGGTCCAGTCCGCGCCATCCGTCGTCGTGACCGTGCAGCGCAGGCAGCCATGACTGAGCAGCGCCTCCACAACATCGCCGACGCGGACGGCGTCGGCCCGGCGCAGAATTGCGCCGCCCGGTTGCCGGCGCACGATGGCGTAGCCGCGGTCGAGGGTGGCCAGCGGACTCAGGGCGTCGATCCGGCCGCTCAGGCCGCGCAGACGCTGAGCGGCGGTTTCCAAACGCTGGCGCACCGTTGCGCGGAGTCGTTGATCCAGCTCGTCGAGCCGTTGCGCGCGATCCCGCAGGCGCTGGCGTGGCTGGGCGCGGTCGAGTCGGCGCGTCAGTTCCGCCAGCCGCTGGCTTTGGTGGGCGAGCCGCCGACGCAGCGCCCGGTCCAGCCGCTCTTGCAGCAACCGGACTTGGCGCAACCATTCCAGCCGGTCGGGACTGGCCAGTTCCGCCGCCGCCGTGGGCGTGGCGGCGCGCAGATCGGCGACGAAGTCGGCGATGGTGACGTCGATTTCGTGGCCGACGCCGGTCACCAGCGGGATCACGCAGTCGAAAATCGCCCGCGCCACGGTTTCCTCGTTGAACGCCCGCAAATCCTCCAGCGAACCGCCGCCGCGCGCCAGCAGCAGCACGTCGCAGTCCCGGCGTTCGGACGCTCGCCGGATGGCGTGGGCGATCTCTTGCGCCGCGCCGTCCCCCTGCACCGGGACGGGATAGAGCAGGACCGGCAGGCTGGGACAACGGCGGCGCAGGGTGGTCAGCACATCGCGGATCGCCGCGCCGGTGGGGGAGGTGATGACGCCGATCCGGCGGGGGAAGCGGGGCAGGGGCCGTTTGCGTTCCGGCGCGAACAGCCCCTCCCGTTGGAGCTTGAGGCGCAGTTCGTCGTAGGCCCGACGCAGCGCGCCAGCGCCGGCTTCCTCCACGTATTCGACGATGAGCTGAAAATCGCCGCGTGGTTCGTACAGGCTGACCCGACCCCGCGCCAGCACGTGCTGACCGTTGCGCGGGCAGTCGCGGAACAGGAAGGCGCGGTTCTGGAACAGCGCGCAGCGGATTTGCGCCTTGGCGTCCTTGAGCGAGAAGTAGAGATGGCCCGAGGACGGGCGCGACAGATTGGAAACCTCGCCTTCCACCCACAGCGACGGGAATTCGCCCTCCAACAGGGCGCGCGCGTCCTGGTTCAAGCGGGAGACGGTGTAGATGTCGCGATCCGACCGCATTATCCGTGAAGTGTCGTCATGAGGGGGTTGGGACGGGTAGCCGTGGGTTGGCGCCCGAACAGGCGGGACAGGCGGGACGTTGTTTCTGCTTTGGAGGTTGTCGTGGGCAGTGTACGTGGTTTCGTCGGCCCAACGCCAGTCATGGCTTGGACGGCGTCGATCGGCGGTTGGCTGCTGACCGTTTACCGTCCGCATGTCGTGGCATAAACTTACCCGCTTATTTTTCGCCAAGTCCCGAGGCCCGTCATGCGTATCGTTCAAGAAGCCCTGACCTTCGACGATGTCCTGCTCCTTCCCGCCTACTCCGCGGTGCTGCCCAAGGACGTGAGCCTCAAGACCCAACTGACCCGCGCCATCGCTCTCAATATCCCGTTGCTATCGGCGGCGATGGATACGGTCACGGAATCGCGGCTGGCCATCGCCCTGGCGCAGGAAGGCGGCATCGGCATTATCCATAAAAATTTGCCGGTTGAAAAACAGGCGCAGGAAGTGCGGCGGGTCAAAAAATATGAAACCGGCGTCATCAACGATCCCATCGTCACCGCGCCAACGACGACTATCCGCGAGGTGCTGGCCCTGACGCGCGCCCACCACATTTCTGGCGTACCGGTGGTGGATGGCGAAAATCTGGTTGGGATCGTGACCAGCCGCGACCTGCGCTTCGAGCACAACATGGATGCGCCGGTCAGCGCCATCATGACGCCGAAAGAGCGGCTGGTGACGGTGCGCGAGGGGGCCAGCCGCGAGGAAATCGTGGCGCTGCTGCACAAGCACCGTATCGAGAAGGTGCTGGTGGTCAACGACCGTTTTCAGTTGCGCGGGATGATCACGGTCAAGGACATTCAGAAGTCCAGCGATTTTCCCCACGCCTGCAAGGACGGATGGGGGCGGTTGCGGGTCGGCGCGGCGGTCGGCACCGGCGGCGATACCGAGGAGCGGGTGGCGGCGCTGGTGAGCGCGGGGGTGGACGTGATCGTGGTGGACACCGCCCACGGCCATTCCCGGAACGTGTTGAACCGGGTGCGCTGGGTCAAGGATCAATTTTCGAAGGTGCAGGTCGTCGGCGGCAACATCGCCACCGCCGCCGCCGCCCGCGATCTGGTGGAAGCGGGCGCGGACGCGGTGAAGGTCGGCATCGGTCCGGGTTCGATCTGCACCACCCGCATCGTCGCCGGCGTCGGCGTGCCGCAGATCAGCGCGGTGGCCAACGTCGCCAAGGCGCTGCGGGATTGCGACGTGCCGGTGATTGCCGACGGCGGCGTGCGCTACTCCGGCGACTTGGCCAAGGCGATTGCCGCCGGCGCGCATACCGTGATGATCGGCAGCCTGTTCGCCGGCACCGAGGAAGCACCCGGCGAGGTCGAACTGTTCCAGGGTCGTTCCTACAAGTCCTATCGCGGCATGGGCTCCATCGGCGCGATGACCCAGCAGCACGGCTCCAGCGACCGCTATTTCCAGGAAGGCAGCGCGGTGGAGAAGTTGGTGCCGGAGGGCATCGAGGGCCGGGTGCCCTACAAGGGCAGCGTGCTGGCGATCATCAACCAGTTGATGGGCGGGCTGCGTTCGAGCATGGGCTACGTTGGGTGTCGGGACATCGTCGAAATGCGGGTCAAACCGGTGTTTACCCGTGTCACCAGCGCCGGAATGCGCGAAAGCCATGTCCACGACGTGACCATCACCAAGGAAGCGCCGAATTACCGGGTGGATTGAGTCTCAATCCTTCGTCCCCAACCTGACCTTCCTCCGTTCGGCGAGGATGGGAGTGCAGCCATGACCGCTCGCGACATTCATCTCGACCGGATTCTCATCCTCGATTTCGGCGCCCAGTACACGCAGTTGATCGCCCGCCGGGTGCGGGAGATCGGCGTCTATTGCGAAATTCATCCCTGGGACGCCGATCCGGCCGCCATCCGCGCTTTCCATCCGCACGGCGTCATTTTGTCCGGCGGCCCGGAGTCCACCACGGTGGTCGATGGTCCCCGCGCGCCGCGGGTGGTGTTCGACCTGAACGTGCCGCTGCTCGGTATTTGCTACGGCATGCAGACCCTCGCGATGCAACTCGGCGGACTGGTGGAGTCGTCGGATCATCGGGAATTCGGTTACGCTCAGGTGCGCGCCCACGCCCATTCCGCCCTGCTGCGCGATATCGAGGATCGCGCCAGCCCGGAGGGTTACGGCCTGCTGGACGTGTGGATGAGCCACGGCGACCGGGTGACCGCGCTGCCGCCCGGCTTTGCCCGCATCGCCAGCACCGCGACCTGCCCCATCGCCGGCATGGCGAACGAAGAAAAACGCTGGTACGGGGTGCAGTTTCATCCCGAGGTGACGCATACCCGCCAGGGCGAGCGCATCCTGCGCCGTTTCGTGCTGGACATCTGCGGCTGCGAGCCGCTGTGGACCACCGGCAACATCATCGAGGACAACATCGCCGCCATCCGTTCCCAGGTGGGCGACGACGAGGTGTTGCTGGGTCTGTCCGGCGGCGTGGATTCCTCGGTGGTGGCGGCCCTGTTGCACCGGGCCATCGGCGATCAGTTGACCTGCGTGTTTGTCGATACCGGCCTGCTGCGGCTGTACGAGGGCGATCAGGTCATGACCACTTTCGGGCGGCATCTCGGCGTCCGGGTGATTCGGGTGGATGCCGAGAGCCGGTTTCTGGCCGCGCTGGCGGGGGTGATCGACCCCGAGCAAAAGCGCAAGATCATCGGCGGGCTGTTCATCGACGTGTTCGAGGAAGAAGCGGCCCGCTTGCGCAACGTCAAATGGCTGGCCCAGGGCACCATTTACCCCGACGTGATCGAATCGGCGGGAGCGAAAACCGGCAAGGCTCACGTCATCAAGTCCCATCACAACGTCGGCGGTTTGCCGGCGGCGATGCGGCTGAAGCTGGTCGAGCCGCTGCGGGAACTGTTCAAGGACGAGGTGCGCCGCTTGGGCGTGGAATTGGGGTTGCCCTCCGAAATGGTCCATCGGCATCCGTTTCCGGGGCCGGGGCTGGGCGTGCGTATCCTGGGCGAGGTGAAAAAGGAATACGCCGACTTGCTCCGTCGGGCTGACGACATCTTCATCGAGGAACTGCGCCGGGCCGATCTGTACGACCGGACCAGCCAGGCCTTCGCGGTGTTCCTGCCGGTCAAGTCGGTGGGGGTGATGGGCGACGGCCGCCGCTACGATTACGTCGTCGCCCTGCGAGCGGTGGAAACGGTGGATTTCATGACCGCCCGCTGGGCGCATCTGCCTTACGAGTTTTTGGATCGCGTATCGCGACGCATCATCAACGAGGTGCGCGGCATTTCCCGGGTGGTCTACGACGTGTCCGGCAAGCCGCCGGCGACCATTGAGTGGGAGTAGCTTCTCGTGCTCAATGTGTAACCATTCAGTACGCCTCGCTGGCAGGGAGAGTGATCTGGGGGAGGGCAAGCATGGCAACATTGTCTCCCTCCCAACCTTATAGGGCGATGGGTTCGAGGGCTTGGCGTCCACTACGAACGGCGTCGGCGGGGATGCGGATGGTGTTCCCGACGTGAATAGGATGCTTGTCAAGCAGTTGATTAACAAGAAATCTTAAAGCCAATATCCAGGTCTGGAGCACTACGTGTTCGATGCAATCCCGGTCGCGCCCAGCGGCGGTTACGTCGGCGCGCAAAGCTGTACCGAGCGCCGTCAAACCGAATACCGGCACTGGCACAGCTCGCAGCACGCCCAAGCGATGCAGCCGGCCACCGGACACACCGCAGGGACGAGGTCAGGTCTTTCCTTTCGAGCGCTGGCACGAGGCAAAGACCTGACTCCGTCTCCTCTGTTTGTAATGACTATGTCATTGCGATAAGATCGAATTTTCCAAGATAAGAGATGCCTTCATGACCGCATCTTCCGAACGACCATCCCGGCGTGAGACGCTGAACATCCGCATTCGGCCAGAGGAGCGAGGGCTAATCGACCGTGCCGCTCTGGCGCAGGGCAAGAACCGGACGGATTTTATCCTTGAGGCGGCGCGCCGGGCAGCCGAAACGGTGCTGCTTGACCGTGCCCTCATTTCGGTCAGCCCTGAAGCCTATGCTGACTTCCTGGCCAGGCTCGATGCACCGCCCCGACCGAACGAGCAACTCCAGCGGACCCTGCGGACGCCGACTCCCTGGGAGAATGAAGGCTGATGCTTTCGGCCCCCGAGCCGCTGGCCACGCACCACCGAATTGACGATTTCGATTCAGGCGAGCGGTCCCTGGATGACTGGCTGAAACGCCGCGCGGCGATGAACCAGGTCAGTGGCGCCTCGCGGACCTTCGTTGTGTGCGAGGGGAATACGGCCATCGGCTATTATGCCCTGGCCTCAAGCGCAATTAGCGTCAAGGCCGCGCCAAGCCGGTTCCGACGCAACATGCCGGATCCGATCCCGATTGTCGTGCTGGCCCGCTTGGCGGTTGCCCGTTCCCGTCATGGCCGAGGTCTTGGTCGCGCCCTGTTCCAGGATGCGGTCCGCCGCGTTATCCAGGCGGCTGACGCCATTGGCGTCCGCGGCATGATCGTTCATGCGCTCTCAGATGAGGCCAAGACTTTTTATCTGCGCCTTGGCCTCGAACTATCCCCGCTGGAACCCATGACGCTGATGGTCACGCTCGCCGATCTGAAAGCCAGCATCAGCAACGGAGCCGATCGCTACCATGGGCTCCCAACGGAATGAAACGCGCCATGAAGTGCTTGGGAAGTGTTCGGCCTGGATCGCATGGATTGGGTTGAGAAACTGGCGAAAAACTCGCCATTGATTTTGAAGCGAAATTTCCTGGGAGCGCGGGCTTCCAGCCAGCTTTTGACGCCCCTGATGAGCTGGAAGCCAACGAAAAACCGCCGATTTTCGGCATGATCTCGCGGTGGCGCGGCGGTGATAAGAAGCGAAGGCAACGTCTCCCCTGCGGTGGTTGCTCGAAACGCGGGTCTAACGATCGTGCGGGAATCGGCCAGCGTCACCTCCATGGTATCGACTCGCTATTAGTTCCTTGAAGGCGATCCTACGTGGCCCCGCTTCCCGCCGCACATCAGTCCGGCGACCCACTTGCGCCCTTCTTCCACCAGCAGCGTGCTCGACGCAATCGCCACCGACAAGGCCCAGTCGTTCGGCGTCAGGCTCACGGTATCGAAGATGGCCTGAGCCGGCCCCCAGTGGACGACGACGATTTGCAACACCACCACCGCAGCCAGCGCCAGCCACAGCTTGCCGTTGCTGAAGAACTGGTGGTTGAAGGCGCTGCCCTGTTCGGCGCGGGCGTTGAAGATGTTGAAGAACTGGAACAGCACGAAGGTGGTGAAAGCCAGGGTCACGGCGTAGTCGTGGCCGCCATGCGCGTGACCCCAGACGTAGGCGCCCAGCGTGCCCGCCGCCATGATCGCGCCGAAGAGTCCCAGCCGTAGCAGGCGCGCTCCGGTCAGGATGGCGGCCTCGGGCGGGCGCGGCGGCGTCCGCATGATGCCCTCGCGCGCTGGCTCCACCCCCAGCGTCATGGCCGGCGGGCCATCCATGATGATGTTGACCCAGAGAATCTGGATGGCGGTGAAGGGCGTCGGCAGCCCGAACAGCGGCGCGCCCAGCACGGTGAGGATGGCGCCGATGTTGGTCGAAAGCTGGAAGCGGACGAACTTGACGATGTTGTCGTAGATGGTGCGGCCTTCCTTCACCGCGCCGACGATGGTGGCGAAATTGTCGTCGGTGAGCACCAGAGTGGCCGCTTCCTGGGTCACCTCGGTCCCGGTGATCCCCATGGCCACGCCGATGTCGGCGGTTTTCAAGGCCGGCGCGTCGTTGACGCCGTCGCCGGTCATCGCCACCACATGGCCGCGCGCTTTCAGCGCCTCGACGATGCGCATCTTGTGTTCGGGCGCCACCCGGGCGAACACGGCGGTGCGCTCGACCAGCGCGGCCAGCGTCGCGGCGTCCAGTCCCTCCAGTTCGCGGCCTTCGTGGACTTCGCCGCTCAGACCGAGGTCGCGGGCGATGGCCGCCGCCGTGGCGCGGTGGTCGCCGGTGATCATTTTCACTGCCACGCCGGCGACTTGGCAGACGCGAATGGCCTCGCGCGCCTCGGGGCGGGGTGGGTCGATGATGCCGATCAACCCGATCAGGGTGAGATCGTCGGCCCAGGCCAGCAAATCGCCGGCCGGATCGAAGTCGTGCGCTGGAATGGCGCGTCCGGCCACCGCCAACACGCGCATGGCCTGCTCCGCCAAGGCGGCGTTTTCCGTCTCGAACGACTCGCGGCCGGCGCTGTCCAGCGGCGCTTCCCCGTCCCCGCTCAGCCAGCGGTCGGCGCGGGCGAGCAGCACGTCGGGCGCACCCTTGACCCACATCCGCACCACGCTGCCGTCGTGATGGAAGGTGGCCATGAACTTGTGGGCCGAATCGAAGGGAATTTCGGCGATGCGCGGGCTATGCCGGCCCAACGCTTCCGCCGCCGCGCCTCCCTTGGCGGCGAGCGCCAACAGCGCGCCTTCGGTGGGATCGCCGATGAGCTGGCCGTCGCGGATGCGGGCGTCGGCGCACAGGGCGGCCGGCGTCAGCAGGGGCAGGAAATCCGGCGCATCCAGCCCGTTTTCGGCGGTTATGGCGCCGGCGCCGCCATAACCCTCGCCGCTGACGGCGAAGCGCCGGCCCCGGTAATACAGGCGGCGCGCGGTCATCTGGTTGAGGGTCAGCGTGCCGGTCTTGTCCGAGCAAATGACCGTGGTGCAACCCAGGGTTTCCACCGCCGCCAGCTTCTTGACGATGGCATGGCGCTTGGCCATGCGGTGCATCCCCAAGGCCAGGGTGACCGTGACCACAGCCGGCAGACCTTCCGGAATCGCCGCCACGGCCAGGGCGATGGCGGTCATGGCGGTGGTCACCAGATCCTCGTCCCGTAGCAGACCGATGACGAAGATCAGTCCCACCACCGCTCCGGCGATGGCGGCCAGCCGCTTGCCCAGCCGGTCGAGCTGGACTTGCAACGGGGTGGCCGATTCGGCCGTCTCGGCCAGCAGACCGGCGAGGCGGCCCATTTCGGTGGCCATCCCCGTGGCGGTGACCAGCGCCTCGATGCGACCCCGGGTGACCACGGTGTTCATGAACACCATGCTGCCGCGTTCGGCCAGCACGGCGTCCGCCGCCACCGGTAGCGGTGTTTTCGTGACGGCGTGCGATTCGCCGGTCAGGGCCGCCTCCGCCACTTCCGCCGCGTGGGCGGCGATGACCCGGGCATCGGCCGGAATGCGGTCGCCGGCCTCCAGCAACAAGACGTCGCCGGGCACGAGATCGACGGCCTCCACCAGCGTGGCCTGGCCGTCGCGGCGCACCCGGGCGATGGGCGCCAGCATGCTCTTCAACGCCGCCAGGGCGGCCTCGGCCCGGTGTTCCTGGAAAAAGCCCAGCAGGGCGTTGATGAAGACGACGATGGCGATGACCACGGCGTCCTTGAGATCGCCCACCGCGCCCGCCAGCACCGCCGCGCCGAGCAGAACGAGAACGAGGAAGCTCCTGAACTGGTCGAGGAACTTGAGCCAGACCGGGCGCGGCGCCGGTTCGGCGAGACGGTTGGGACCGTGGCGCTGGAGGCGGGCTTGCGTTTCGGCGGCGGTCAGTCCCGTCGCTGGATCGACCGCCAGTTGACTGGCGACGGTTTCAGCGGTTTCGGCGTGCCAAGACAAATCCGCGCTTGAGGCAGGAAGGTCTGGCGTTGACGAAGGCATTGCGATTTTCTCTATTACACGGAGGCGGGATCGTCCGCGCCGCCGATCCATAGGGCGGCGGAGTACCGCCGGGCGGTCAGTCGATAGCGCTGGCGTCTACAGGAACTGCCTGGTGATCTCGACCAGCTCCTTGACCGACTTGACCGAGTGATCGAACATCGCCTTCTCCTCGGCGTTCAGCTCGATTTCGACGATCTTCTCGACCCCGCCCGCGCCCAAAATCACCGGAACCCCGACGTAGATGCCGTTGACGCCGTATTGACCGCTCAGATACGCGGCGCAGGGCAACAGGCGCTTCTTGTCCTTCAGATAGGCGTCGGCCATGGCGATGGCCGAGGAAGCCGGGGCGTAGAACGCCGAGCCGGTCTTCAACAGCGCCACGATTTCGCCGCCGCCGTTGCGGGTGCGCTTGACGATCCCATCCAGTCGTTCCTGGGTGGTCCACCCCATCCTGACCAGGTCGGGCAACGGGATGCCGGCGACCGTCGAATAGCGCACCAGCGGCACCATGGTGTCGCCGTGGCCGCCCAGCACGAAGGTGGTGACGTCCTCGACCGAAACCTTGAACTCGTCGGCCAGGAAATGGCGGAATCGCGCGCTGTCCAGCACGCCGGCCATGCCGACCACCTTTTCCGTCGGCAGGCCGGAGACCTGCTGCAGCACCCCGACCATGGCGTCGAGCGGGTTGGTGATGACGATGACGAAGGCGTCGGGGCAGCGCTGTTTGATGTTCTCGCCGACCGCGACCATGACCTTGGTGTTGACGCTGATCAGGTCGTCGCGGCTCATGCCCGGCTTGCGCGGCACGCCGGCGGTGACGATCACCACGTCCGCGCCCTCGATGACGGCGTAATCGCTGCCACCGGTATAAATGCCGTCGAAACCCTCGACCGGCGCGGCCTGGGCGATGTCGAGCGCCTTGCCTTGGGGAACGCCGTCGGCGATATCGAACAGGGCGACGTCGCCCAACTCTTTCATGCCGGCCAGCAGGGCCAGCGTACCGCCGATCTGGCCGGCGCCAACCAATGCGATTTTTTTGCGTGACATACGGATATTCTCCTCAACGAACCTTCATCAAGCTGGATCGAGCGGATCGGACCGGCCCTTCCGGGGGATCGACCGGGGGGATTCTCGCGGGCGCGGCCCGACCCAAAGCAAAAAACCGGTCAGGCGGTCTCGTGCGCCAGTTCCCACTGAGCGGGCGAGCGCCACAACCGGGAGCGCAATAGCTCGCGCTCGAAGATGAATTCCTTGGGCAGACGGTCGAAGAACAAATCGAAATGCTCCTCGTGGGCGTGCGCCTCGGACGCGCCGGCCGTGCGACCCACCGTCATCAGGTCGTAGAAGATTTCCTTGGGGTAATCCAGGCCCCACCACTCGATATCCTCGTGACGCGGCATCCAGCCGACCGGGCTTTCGACGCCGTAGCCGCGGCCGTGGACCCGGTCCACGATCCACTTCAGGACGCGCATGTTCTCGCCGAAGCCGGGCCAGAGGAACTTGCCGTTGTCGTCCTTGCGGAACCAGTTGACCCGGAAGATGCGGGGCGGATTGGGCACCTGGCGGCCGACGTTCAGCCAGTGGCTGAAATAGTCGGCCATGTTGTAGCCGCAGAACGGCAGCATCGCCATCGGGTCGCGGCGCATCGCCGCCTGGCCGATGGCCGCGGCCGTCCCTTCCGAGCCCATGGTCGCGGCCAGGTACACGCCGTGGCTCCAGTTGAAAGCCTGGAACACCAGCGGCATGTCCTTGCTCATCCGCCCGCCGAACACGAACGCGCTGATTGGTACGCCGGCCGGGTTTTCCCATTCCGGATCGATGCTCGGACACTGGCTGGCCGGAGCGGTAAAGCGGGCGTTGGGGTGCGCCGCCGCCCGGCCGCAGTCGGGCGTCCAGTCCTCGCCCTTCCAGTCGATGGCGTGCGCCGGCGGCGGACCGTCCATGCCCTCCCACCAGACGTCGCCGTCGTCGGTCAAGGCGGCGTTGGTGACGATGCAGTTCTTGGTGATGGTCAGCATCGCGTTGGGGTTGGAACTCCTGTTGGTGCCGGGAGCCACGCCGAAGAAACCCGATTCCGGATTGATCGCGCGCAGCGTCCCGTCCGGGCCTTTTTTGATCCAGGCGATGTCGTCGCCCACGGTGGTGACCTTCCAGCCCTCGAAACCCTTGGGCGGGACCAGCATCGCCAGATTGGTCTTGCCGCAGGCGCTGGGGAAGGCGGCGGCGAGGTAGGTCTTTTCCCCTTGTGGCGTTTCGATCCCCATGATCAGCATATGCTCGGCGAGCCAGCCCTCGTCGCGCGCCATGACCGAGGCGATGCGCAGCGCCAGACACTTTTTGCCGAGCAGGGCGTTGCCGCCGTAGCCGGAACCGTAGGACCAGATCTCGTAGGTTTCCGGGTAATGGACGATGTACTTGCGCTTGATGTCGGGCTCGCACGGCCACGGCACGTCCTTCTGGCCCGGCGCCAGCGGCGCGCCCACCGAGTGGACGCAGGGAATGAAGAAGCCGTCTTCGCCCAGCACGTCCAGCACCGCGCGGCCCATCCGCGTCATGATTCCCATGTTGACCACGACATAGGGGCTGTCGGTGATTTCGATGCCGATCTTGGCGATGGGCGAACCGAGCGGACCCATGCTGAACGGGATAACATACATGGTGCGACCGCGCATGCAGCCGTCGAACAGACCGTTCAAGATGGCGCGCATTTCCGTCGGCGGCGCCCAGTTGTTGGTCGGGCCGGCGTCCTCCTTGTTGATCGAGCAGATGAAGGTGCGGTCCTCGACCCGGCCGACGTCGGAAGGGTGCGAGCGTGCCAGGTAGGAGTTGGGCCGTTTTTCCGGATTGAGGCGGATGAAGGTGCCTCCCTCGACCATCAGGTTGCACAACCGGTCGTATTCGGCTTGCGAACCGTCGCACCACGCGACTTGTTCCGGCTTGCAGAGTGCGGCGATCTCGTCAACCCAGGCGAGCAGTTTTGGATGCTTGGTAGGTGATGCGGCGGGGGTATTTGGGGAGTTGCGCATGGCGGTCCTCTTTTGGCGGTGCTATTCGGCCCGTTTCGCGGGTGGTCGGTTCTTCGCCAGGTCTTGATCGAGCCCGCTGGGGCACTTCAGCACATTGGGAAACATTAATAGTAAGGTGAATGACTGTATGGTTCCTTACAAAAATGAAGCTTATAGTAAGCAAGCTTATTATTCAACCAAAAAATCGGGATTTCGGCGCCTTGTTCGCCGATCGTTAGCTCATGATAACCACCACCGTTAGGACACTTGCACTGAGACCGCCAATATGATCATCCACGATTCCCACCGAGGCCCCGGCTTCCTGCTGACCGACTCGGCCCGCTTGCTGCGCAAGCTGATCGACCGCCGATTGCAGCCGCTGGGTTTGTCCCGCGCGCAATGGTCGATTCTGGCGATCCTGTCCAATCGCGATGGTCTTTCCCAGTCGCAAATATCCGACGAACTTGAAATCGAGAAATCCACCGTCGGCCGATTGATCGATCAGGTTGAAAAAAGCGGATGGATCGAGCGGCGCCCGATCCCTGGCGACCGGCGCTTGTGGGGCGTCCATCTGACTGGCCAAGCCCGGCGGCTCATCACCGAGGTTGAGAACATCGTATTGAACACCCGTGAGGAAATGCTGCGCGGCCTGTCCGACGAACAACAGCAAATCCTGTCCGAGATGTTGCAGACGGTGAAATTGAATCTGTCCGTCGCGCTCGAACTCGATCAGGCGTCACCGCACCCGCAGAAGTTCGAAGGCGCGACCAGTTGAGCCGAGAAATTCGCGGAGGGTATCGGGATGCGATATCCCCCGCTCGAAGAATCGATTTCAGCCAGGCCGGCAAGACGCTCTTCGCCTTGCCGCTCACTCCCCGATGATTTTCCGCACCACGTCGGTCATGGAGATCACGCCGGTGGGTTGGCCGTTCTCGGTGACCACGAGGCGGTGCATGCGGCGGCCGGTCATCAGGCTGACCGCTTCGCTGAGCAGGATGTCCGCGTCGCAGGTGGCGCAGCCGGGGGTCATGATGTCCTGGGCCAGGAGGGCGCGGGCCTGCTCGGGCGTGCGGCCCTGGCGGGCCAGTACCATGTCGGTCTGCGACACCACCCCGACCGCCTGGCCACCCTCCATGACCACCACCGCATGGATTTCGTGATCCACCATGATCTTGGCCACCTGGCCGACCGTGTCGCCGGGGGCGCAGGCGATGATGCCGCGATGCATCAGATCCTTGACCTTCGTGCCATCGTCGGCGATGGTGATGGCCTCGGCTTCGGCGATGCTGGGCAGCGGGGCGGACAGCGGGTAGGGGTGCGGGGTGGTGTGCACATCGCCCTTGGGCAGGGTCGGATGCTCAATCGCTACCGGGGGTTTGCCATGGGCGCCGAGGCCAAAGTCCCTGGCGCCGACCAGCACCGCCATGTTGCCGTGCGGGTGCTTGTTTTCGTACATCAGTTGGTGGGCGACCGGGATTTCCTCGTAGGTGAACGCCCGCGACAGGCAGGGATCGAGCAGGCCGCGCAGGGCCAGTTCGTTCATCTGGTTGGATTGCACGGTGTTGGCAAAGTGGGAGCCTTGCAACCGCTTCTGCCGCATCCACAGGTAGCGCAGATCGACCGTGGCGTTGTAGCCGGTGGTGCCGGCGCAGACCACCACCATGCCGCCGGTCTCGCAGACGAAGATCGAGGTGGGGATGGTGGTTTCGCCGGGATGCTCGAACACCAGGTTCGGGGCCCGCTTCTCGCCCAGCACCTCCCAAATCTTGGCGCCGAAGGCGCGCACCCCTTTCAGCCACTTGGCGTAGCCGGCGTTGTCCTTCCAGTGCGGCAACATGCCCCAGTGGTCGAAGTCGTTGCGGTTGATGCAGCCCTTGGCGCCCAGCTTCATGCAGTAGTCGAACTTGTCCTCGCCGGATACAACCGCAATGGGGGTGGCGCCCGCCGCCTTGACGATCTGAATCGCCATGGAGCCGAGTCCGCCCGCGCCGCCCCAGATCAGGGCCACGTCGCCTTTCTTGACCGCGTTGGCGCCCCAGCCGTGCAGCATCCGCCAGGCGGTGGCGGCGACCAGGGTGTAGGCGGACGCTTCTTCCCAGGTCATGTGCTTGGGCTTGGGCATGCATTGCTGGGCCTGGACCTTGGTGAACTGGGCGAAGCTGCCCCAGTTGGTTTCGTAACCCCAGATGCGATAGGTGGGGGAATACATCGGGTCGCCGCCGTTCTTGACCCACTCGCAGTCGCGGCTGTACCGGCCGCAGTGAATCACCACCTCGTCGCCGACCTTAAGACTGGTGACGTTCTTGCCGACCTTGTAGACGATGCCAGAGGCGTCGCTGCCGCCGATGTGAAAGGGCTCCGGTTCGCCTTGTTCTCCCCGGGCAAAGGCCTTGTTGCGGGCGCCAATGACGTTGACCGGAATGCCCAGGCCGGCCCAGACGTTGTTGTAGTTGATGCCGGCCGCCATCACGTAGACCAGCACTTCGTCGTCGGCGGGCGACGGCACGTCTACCACTTCCTGCTGAAACGCCTGCATCGGCGTCCCGAAGCGTTCCGGGCGGATCAGCCAGGCGTGCATCTTGGGGGGAACCACGCCCAGCGGCGGCTGTTCGGCGATGTCGTAGAGTTCTTTGGCCATGCTCTCGTTTTCTCGGTCGTGTGGGTTCTTGGGTGAGATATGTGGAGATCGGCTTCGGATAAGCCTCACCGCGGCGCGTAGCGCGACCGCACGCTGGCTATCGCCAGCGCGATGACGTCATCCAGTTCCGCGCCGTCCTGGATGGACGTGTGAAGGTCTTGCAGACGACCATCCGCCAGCCCGTAAATCCACCCGTGCAGCATCAAGGGTTGTTTCCGCTTCCAGGCGTCGCCCACCAGGGTGGTGCGGGCGACGTTGCGCGCCTGTTCGATGACGTTCAGTTCGCACAGGGCCCGCCAGCATGTGTCGCTATCCGGCAAGGCGGCGAGCAGCTCCGTGTGCCGGTCGCGCACATCCTGAATGTGGCGCAACCAGTTGTCGATCAAACCCAGCGACGGCCCTTCCAAAGCGGCCTTGACCCCGCCGCACCCGTAGTGGCCGCACACGATGATGTGCTGGACCTTGAGTACCTCGATGGCGAACTGCATCACCGACAGGCAGTTGAGGTCGGTGTGCACCACCACGTTGGCCACGTTGCGATGGACGAACACTTCCCCCGGCTTCAGGCCCGTGATTTGGTTGGCCGGCACGCGGCTGTCCGAGCAGCCGATCCACAGATAGGCGGGGGTTTGGATCGCCGCCAGTCCGGCGAAAAAACCAGGATCGGCGGTGGTCATCTCCTCCGCCCAGCGGGCGTTGGCGGCAAACAGTTCCGGCAGATATTTCATCAAATTCTCCAGTAGGTTCAGTGCAGGGGTGGGGCGACCGAATCGACCAGCGCGAACGGTGGGGACGCGCCGTGGCGATAGTCGCGCTGCCGTTCCAGCCGGCGCGTCACCGAACGGCCGGCCCGGTCGGCGGCCCGGTCGATGGCGACGTACAAATCGGCTTCGGTGTCCTCGATCACCGCGCTTGGCCCGCCGGGAAAGGCGATCCGAATTCGGCATCGCTTGTCCTCGCCTCCGCGCGGACCGTTTTCGTCGGACAGACGGACCGAGACCTGGCGCAAACGGTCATCGGCCCAGCCGAGGGCGAATTGCAGGCGCCGCGCGACGTGTTCGCGCAAACCCTCCGTCAGTGGGAAACCACGGGCCTGGATGTGAATGTTCATGAAGTCGCTCCTCTCAGATTGAACCGGCGCCAGTCTAGAGGGTGGAGAAGCATCCAACAATCCGAATAATATTGAACTATGATTCGAATTATTCGATGTGTCGAAATGCTGCGGCCAGCCTCAACTTCAATCGCTTGCGTTATTTCTGGAGGGTGGTCGAGACGGTATCCAGGCGCTCGATGGGGTTCCGACGAGAGGGCTACCAAATCGTTTCCAATTCCGAAACCGCGCGCAGCTTGGCGTCGCTGGTGATGAGTGGGGCGCGATGATGCCACGCGGTCGCGCCGATCAGCCGGTCGGCGGGATCGCCGTGCCGAAAGCAGGGCGCTTGCGCGAGGACGGCGATTTCCGGGTTGATCGCCACCACTTCCAATCGTAAGGCGGTCACAAGGTCTTGAAGCAATTCGCCTCGACCGAGCGGCGCGGCAATCCGTCCCCTGGCGCACAGCATGGCGATTTCCCACAGGGAAATATCGGCGCAGGCCAGCGACCCCTGTTCCGCCGCTTCGTCCATCGCGCGTCGCGCGGCGGGTGATAACCGGGAACGGTCGAGCGCCCAGAACACCAGCGCCTGGGTATCACAAAAGACCCTGTTCCGCATTCCATTCTTCTCCCGACGGGCTTTCGACATCGCCCAGCTCGACTTGACCCTGCAAGGCGTCGAGCCGCCGCCGGGCCGCCGCGATACGATCCTCTTCCGGCAACAACCGGGCGATGATCCGCCCCCGCGAGGTGATGTGGATTTCCTCGCCAGCCGCCGCCCGCCGGAGATAGCTGGGCAGGTGTTGGCGAAATTCAGTGGTATTCACGGTTTCCATGGCGCACCTTTAATGAATGTACAGATCATGCGTACAGTATCGAACTGCCTGGCGCCCATCAAGTCCCGTCAGAATCGGCCAGGCTCCCCCTGTGCGCCGCTTCGCTGTGGAGGTTTGATTTTGAAGCGAAATTTCCTGGGAGCGTGGGCTTCCAGCCCGCTTTTGGCTCCTCTGGTTGGCTGGAAACCAGCAAAAAGTAGTAGGGTACGCATTGCGTACCCTACCCACTGAAACGCTGGCATAGTAAGCAACCCCCAATCCGGCAATCCGGTATCCTTAAATTGGTCCTCGGGCGAAGTCGGGCTTGTCCCCCAATCACTACCGGACCATGCTAGTTCTGCTTACCTTTTTTCTTACCGGAGGTCGCCATGTCCACCGCCACCTTTGTAGCGGAGGCGCTGTTAGCCGCCAACACGGTGTTCATCTCGCGCACTGTCCTACTGGAATCGGAATGGGTGTTGCGAGCCGGCTACCGCAAGACGTGGGAACAGATCGGCCGGTTTTTCGCGGAACTGCTGGAAACCGACAACACCGTGATCGAGAACCACGACGCCGTGGTTCAGGCGCTCGACGGGTACCGCCTGGGCACCGATTTTGCCGACGCCCCGCATCTCGCCGCCTGTGGCAAGGCCATCCTGCACACCTTCGATCAAGAGTTTTGCAAAGCCGCGCGGGAACAGGGCCTTACCCCGGAAATCCGGGTGTTGCGGACCTGACCGCCTCGATTTTTTCGCTGTAATGCCCAGCCTCAACTTCAAGCACCTGCGTTATTTCTGGATGGTCGCCAAGTCGGGCAGCGTCGCCGGCGCCAGCAAGCACCTGCACCTGACGCCGCAATCCATCAGCGGCCAACTGGGCGAACTGGAAGCGAGTCTCGGCGTCGAGTTGTTTCGCCGGGTCGGGCGTGGTTTGGAACTGACCGAAACGGGGCGGCGCATCTTCAGCTACGCCGACGAAATCTTCGCGCTCGGCGACGAGTTGCTGGAGGTCGCCCTTGACCAGACGGTTCGGAAGAGCCTGCCGTTTCGGGTCGGCATCGCCGATTCGGTGCCGAAATCAATTGCCTATCGGGTTGTCGAGCCGGCGCTGCGCCTCGCCGAGCCGGTGCGGCTGTTCTGCCGCGAGGGCCGGCTGGCGCCGTTGCTGGCGGAGATGGCGGTCCATCGTCTCGATCTGGTGATCGCCGACCGGCCCATGCCCACTCACCTCAACGTCCGGGGTTACAGCCACTTTCTCGGCGAGAGCGATTTGACGGTGTTCGCCGCGCCGGAGCTGGCGCAATCCTTGCCGGGCGCCTTTCCCGCCATGCTGGACCGGGCGCCGTTTCTGTTGCCGGGAGAAGATGTGGCGCTGCGGCCCGATCTTATCCGCTGGTTCGAGGCGCAACATCTGTATCCGCGCATCGTGGGGGAATTCGAGGACAGCGCCCTGCTCAAGGCTTTCGGTCAGGCCGGCGCCGGTTTGTTCGTGGCGCCCACCGCGATTGCCGACTACGTGAGCCGGCAATACACAGTCCTGGCGGTCGGGCGCATCGAATCGGTGACCGAGCAACTCTACGCCATCACCACCGAGCGCCGGCTGCTGCATCCCGCCATCGTCGCGGTGGTCCAGGCCACCCAGCGCGAGTTTTTCGGGAAGCCCGCCCGCCCCAAGGCGGGGTGATCGTAGCGAATAGCAGGCGGCCGATTACCCCGTATTGCGCATTCCCGCCGCCAGGGCGTTGATCGACCGCAGCAAGGGCCGCAGCCACGTTTCCGCCTCGGGAGAATCCGGGCCGTGCTCCCGCGCCGCCTCCCGATAGCGCGGCAGCAGGGCGACCTGAATGTGGTTGAGCGGGTCCAGATACGGGTTGCGCCGCTCCAGCGACTTGGCCAGAGTCGGGTTTTCTTCAAGCAGGGTCGAGATTTGCGCCACGGCCAGAACCTCGCGGCAGGTCCGTTCGTACTCCGCCCGAAACCGCTGGTAAATGCCGGTTTCGGTGTCGGCGTTCTGGCACAGCCGAGCGTATTCGCGGGCGATGCCCGCATCCACCTTGCTCAGCGACATCTGGCTGTTGTCAAGCAGGGCGCGGAAGAAGGGCCATTCCCGATAAAGCTTTTGCAGGACGGCCAACCGCTCGGGATCGTCGCCGCGCCACGCCGCCAGCGCGCTCCCGATGCCGTACCAGCCGGGCAGGGTGTGCCGCGACAGACCCCAGCCGAACATCCAGGGAATCGCCCGCACCGAGTATTTGGAGCGGTCGCCCTGGGCGCGGTGCGAGGGGCGCGAGCCGAGATTGAGCAGGGCAATTTCGCCGAGTGGCGTCGCCTCGTAAAAGTAATCCATGAAGCCTGGCGTCCGCTCGGTCAATTCCCGATAAACGGCTTCGCCGTGCCGCGCCAGTTCGGCCATGACCGCCGCCGCTTCCGGCGGCTCTGGAGGAACCTCCTGCACCAGATGGCGACTGGCTTTCATCATGCCGGTGACGCCGAGGGTCAGCTCGTAGACGGCGGTTTCCAGGTTCTGGTACTTGAACGACAGCACCTCGCCCTGCTCGGTGATCTTGATTTGGCCCCGCACCGTGCCCGCCGGCTGGGACAAAATGGCATCGTGGGTCGGACCGCCACCGCGTCCCACCGTGCCGCCGCGACCGTGGAACAGGCGGCAGCCGAAGCCGCGCGCCGCCGCCAGCGCCACCGCCCGCTGCTGGGCCTGGTACAGCCCCCAGTTGGAGGCCAGGATGCCACCGTCCTTGCAGGAGTCCGAATAACCGACCATCACGTCCTGCACGCCGCCCGCCGCCGCCAGCAGTTCCCGATAGGTCGGCTGGTCCAGCAGCCGAGTCAGCAGCACTTCGACCCGGTTCAGGTCGGCGATGGTCTCGAACAGCGGCGCGACGCGGAGTTCGCAATGCCAACTCCCGTCGACGCGGCGACCGGCCAGCCCGGCGAAGCTGCCCAGGAACAGCACTTCCAGGACGTGGCTGGCTTCGTGGGTCATGGAGATGACGTAGTTGTCGAAAGCGCGCGGGCTGATTTCCTCCCGCATCCGCGCCATGACCTGAAATACCTCCAGGGTCTCCCGGGTGGCGGGACTGAGCGAATCGCAATACAGCAGCGGCGTGCCAGGTTTGGCCATCAGTTCGCCGAGCACGGTCAGCCGTTCCTCTTCCGATAACTCCGCATAGTCCGGCAGATTGGGCGCCACGGCGAAAATTTCCGCCACCGCCGCCGTGTGCCGGCCCGATTCCTGGCGCACGTCGAGCGCGGTCAGATGGAACCCGAAGGTTTCCACCAGCCGGATCAGATCGGTCAGTTCGCCATCAGCGACCGCGCGGTCGCCATGCCCGATCAGGGAATCGCGGATCAGGTGCAAATCCTCGAGAAACGCTTGTTCGGACGCATAGCCCCAGAACGGAACCGGCGCCGCTTCGGGACGGTCTTCGGCTCGCGCCCGCACTTGGTCGTGGTTGTGCCGCAGGCGGTGGTACATCAAAAACAGCTTGCGTCGATACGGTTCCTGGGCGTACTGGCGGGGCGCGTCGGCGAACAGGGCGGCCATCTGTTGGGCGTCCATCTCCAGGCTGGCGGCGAACGCCGGCGATGGCGCGACCAGCGAACTGGAATAAGTCAGGTGTCGGTTCAGTTCCTCGACCCGGCGCAGGTATTCGCGCAGGATTTCCTGGGCTTGCAGGCGTACCGCCAGAGCGGTGGTTTCCGGGGTGACGAACGGGTTGCCGTCGCGGTCGCCGCCGATCCACGAGCCGAACCGCAGCAGGCGGGGGATGCGGATCGCCGCCTTGCCGCCCTCGTCGCCGTACACGGCGTTCAGCGCCCGTTCCAGGTTGCGGTAGAGCGTCGGCAAGGCTTGGAAAATGGATTCGCGGAAGTAGTACAGACCGTTCTTGATCTCGTCGCGCACCTGCGGCTTGAAGCTGCGCACCTCGTCGGTTTTCCACAGGATTTGAATCTGGCTGCGCAACTCCTCGACCACCTCGGCCCGCTGGTGGCGGTTGAGCGCCGGATTGTCCAGCTTGCCGTTGGTCACGAACACCCGCCGCTGCGCGCCCAGCAGCACCCGGCGCTTGGCCTCGGTCGGATGGGCGGTGAACACCGGCGTGAAGCAAAGCCGGTCGAGCAGGATCTGTAACCGGGCAGCGTCGACGCCGTCGGCGCGCAGCGCGCGCAAGGTTTCGTCGAACGAGCCTCGCCATAGCGGCTTGCCGCGCCGCACCTGCTCGCGCCGCAACCGATGCTGAAAGTTTTCTTCGGCGATGTTGGCGAGATTGAAGTAGGCGCTGAAGGCGCGCACGACATGGTTCAGCATCTCCGGATTGAGGGCGGCGATGAAGCGCAGCAAGCGCTCGCGCCGGTCCGGGGCGAACTCGGATCGACCGCGCAGGTCGATGAAACCCTGGCGCAGGGTTTCGACGGCGTCGAGCACGTCGCGGCCTTCCCGGTCGCGTAAGGTTTGGCCCAACAACTGACCCAGCAGTTTGACGCGGTCGCGCAGCGGTTTGTCGGATGGGGTCGGCATGGGGAACTCCGGCGGGTCTGGATGGAGAATTTCACTAATCGTTGACCACGGCGGACGGTTTTGTTTCACACATATATCACCAAGTCGGCACGCCGGCCGCATCCGCCACCACGGCACCTTAACGCTAGCGGTGGGGTGCGAATATCGCACCGGCGTACATTTTGCGAAATCGCAACCCATCGGGAAATCGTCATGTCCTGGGATAACCAGATTCTGCTCTTCACGGCGGCCCACCGGTCGGAGGTGCTGGATTATGGCTTTGGCACCGTGACCTGGCTGGGATCGCTGTACGTGCTGGCGCCGCTCGCGACCCTGTTCGTCACCGTCCTGCTGTATTTTCAGAAGCGGTGGGAAGCCCTGTTGCTGGTGGTGGGTTTTGGCGGCGCGGCCCTGTTGGCTCATCTCGCCAAGGCTCTCCTGGCCCGGCCCCGGCCGGACCTGGTCGATCCCGTGATCGCCCTGCCCGCCGACGGTTCGTTTCCCAGCGCCCACACCGCCCAGATCGTCGCTTTCGCGCTGTGCGCGGTCCTCGTCGTCCGCCGGACCTTGCCGGAATGGCAGTACGCCGCCGGGGTGGTCGCCGTACTACTGATCGCCGTGGTGGCTACCTCTCGCGTCTATTTGCAGGTCCACTATCCATCGGATGTGTTGGGCGGGATCGCGTTGGGCATCGGGTGGATCGTCCTGGCGCGAAAAATCCTGTAACGCGAAACTGCTTCGGAGAGACGATGAGAAACAAATTCCTCGGTACCGGCGAACCCGGCTATCACCCGCTGCGCAAGATCAAAATTGTCCTGTCAGGATTGCGGTTCGCGGTCTTTTACGATTTCAGCGTTGCCTACAAGATGGTGCTGTCCGCCATCGTCCTCGTGCTGGCGCTGATCTTCCAGCAGTGGGTGGATTTTGAGCTGATCCTGCTCGCCACCGGGCTGGTGTTGATGGCGGAGCTATTCAACAGCGCCATCGAAGCCGTCTGTGATTTCCTGGAAACCCGCGAAAACGAGAAAATTCGGGCGATCAAGGACATCGCCGCCGCCGCCGTCGGCATCAGCATCGCGGTTTGGTTAACCGTCATCGTTTGCGACCTGGCCCGTCTCGCCGTGTCGCTGCTGGAGAGATCGCCCGGCTGAATCGGGCGGTTTGGAAGCAGTCAGGCGCCTGCCGGCCGTGACCTTGGATTGATCTTCGCCTATCGGTGTCCCTTGCAGGGGTTGATAGCGGATATTTATTTTACAAAATATATACAAATGGCTTGAATTCGGCAGAATTCGCGCCTAATATTTATATTTAACTTATACAAAGTGCTTATGTTCTCTGAACATTGACGGACAAGTCCATGCGAAGAGCTGACTGTCAACCCAGTTCTGTATTGCCCCTTGCGATGGAGGAACAACGATGAAGACGGCCCACGGTCTTTTGGTCGGCGCCGCCATCATTTTGGCAACCCCGACTCTGGGTGTTGCCGCTCTGTTGGCGAAAGACGAAATGACCTTCGAGGTATCGCTCGACGGCCAATCCATTGGGGAACATCGCTTTCGGATTGCCGACGGCAGCGCGACGCGCGTCGTCGAAAGCGAGGCTTCGTTCGACGTTAGAATCCTGGGTATACCCGTTTACCGTTACCGCCACGGCAACACCGAGACTTGGCAGAACGGCTGCTTGAAGCGGATCGAGTCAGAGACGGACGCCAACGGCACGCCTTACGCGGTGGACCTGAGCAGAACCGCGAAAGGCTACACGATCGCGACTCCGACCGAGACTCGGACTCATGAGGTCGATTGTCTGATGAGCTTTGCCTATTGGGATCAACGGTTCCTTCGGCAACAGCGTCTGCTCAACACTCAGACCGGCGAGTTGGTCGCGGTCGAGATTCAATCGCTTGGAGAATTGGAACGGAAGATCGCCAATCGAACGGTGCCGGTCAAGGGGTTTCGCGTGCTTGCGGTGCCTCAAAAAGTTGATATCAAGGTCTTTTACCACAGCGTGGATGGCCGCTGGGTTGCGCTCGAATCGGTCCTCGAGAACGGACGGAAGTTGCGTTATGCGCTGGTGGGGAATGATCGGCTGGCCGTGGCCGAGCGCGTCTCCGACCCGCCTTCCACCCGGAGATGACCATGCGGATATTGAAAGCCCTGGTTACCTTACCCATCGCGTTCCTGTTGGTCGCCTGCCAAACGACACCGATGAATCCCATCGCCACGGTCAAACACGTCGATCTCGAACGCTTCATGGGCGACTGGTATGTGATCGCCAATATCCCCACCTTCATCGAGCGCGACGCCTACAACGCTGTAGAGTCTTACCGGCTCACCGACGAGGGCGCGGTGGCCACGACGTTCACATTCCGTCAGGGCGGGTTCGATGGCGAACGCAAGGTGTACACGCCGACCGGTTTCGTGCTGGATCGCGAAAGCAACGCCGTCTGGGGCATGCAGTTCATCTGGCCCATCAAGGCCGACTTCCGCATCGTCTATGTCGATGCGCGGTACACCCAGACGATCATCGGTCGCAACCAGCGCGACTACGTCTGGATCATGGCGCGCACGCCGACTATCCCGGAGGCGGATTACCAGACCCTGCTGCGCTTCCTGGCCAACGAGGGCTACGATATCAACCAGATTCAGCGCGTGCCGCAGCGCTGGCCGGAGCCAGCCGGGCAGGCCATGCGCCAGAACGCCGGGGGCAGGGTCCTCCCACATCGGCGGGGCAACCTCAGCCGCGCGGCGTAACCTCCAGGATCAGATCGAAGTTAGCCGCCAGTTCGACGCCATCCCGCTGGACGGGGATAAAGTCGGCCAGCACTAGCGGTCGCCGTTCTGGGGGAATCCGGTCGAACAGAAAGTCGCCAGCGTTCCGGGGTTCGTCCCGGACGTAAAGCTGGGTGATGAAGGGCCGCTCGCCTTGGGGAAACACCGCGATGTGAATGTGGGGGGTGCGGCCCGGATAGGGCACCGGCCGAATGGTGCGAAAAGAGTAGCGGCCTGCGGCGTCGGTGACCGTATGGCCGAACCCCTGAAAGTTCGGGTCGCGCGCGCCGCCGCGATCCAGGGGATGGTGGTAGCGCCCGGTGGCGTCGCATTGCCAGATTTCGATGCGCGTGGCCGAGATCGGTCGGCCGTCGCGGTCAAGCAACCGCCCGCTCAGGTCGGTGATGCGCCCTTGGGCAACGCCGAGCCCGCCGCGCACCCGGGTGAGGTCCTGGTCGTCTTCGAGCGGCGGTTCGGTGGGATAGAACGGGCCGGCGCTCTGGGCTGGTGTCGGTTCCAGCCGCGTGGCCGCTCGCGCGCCGCTCGCCAGTAGCCAGGCTGCCGCGGCCAGCAGCACACGGCGGCGGTTCGGATCGGGATTCATGGTGGCGCCATCCCCGCCATGGCGGCGGCCGATGACACGAGCACGACCGAGCCGCCGTTCTTGATGTATTTGCCGGCGGCGCGCACGGTGGCAAAGGCGGTCGTCAGCGAAGCGTCGATCATTGCCTGGTATTGTGCTTTGCTGGTGAGATGCGCGGCCCTGATCAGCAGCGAGCAGCCGCAATTGACGACGCCCGCGATCGCGCCCGCCTGCTGGAAAACCCGTTCGACGGCCTCGAAATCCGTGGCGTCCAATACGGCGTCCGGCGTTATTTTGCTTTGGTCGCGGGCGGTGGTGAAGACCTCATGCCCCGCTGCCTCAAGCAGCGAAACCGTGGCCTGGCTAATGCCGCTGGCGGCGGCGATCACTAAAAAACGGGCCATGAATTTTCTCCTGGAGTGATCGGGGGACGAACACTGCCACTGGTTCGGACGAGGCGGGATTTTGTTCGGTGATTGGGTGGCCATCGGCGACGGCAACGGTCTTGCGTCGGGTGTTCCCAAGTGCGGCGCGCGCCGTGAGCGCTTAGGCGCATGGATCGGGGGTAAATTCCACTCGGGGGATCGGTTTTCAGTGTCCCATGCTTCCCCGTCGAAGGGAAGGCAAGGGTGGAGGGAGGCAGAACTGGAGAAGTTGCAGTTTGCGCTCGAACAGCGGGCGCAGGGCTGACGGCCGAATCCGCTCGGGCGGAGGGACAACCGGCCCGGCGCGGCCCTGGCCGTTCAAGCGAACCGGGCGATGAAGGTCTCAATTTCCTCCTCCAGCTCGGCGCGCGCCCGCAGGCCGTGAATCCAGCGCTCGGGAATCGCCCTGTCGCCCAGCGCCGCGCCCAGAATCGTCCCCAGCACCGCGCCGCGATGGCAGTTGTCGCCGCCAGCATTCGCGTTGACGATTAGCGCCGCCTCGAAATCGTCCGGATAGCGCGCCGCCAGATACAGGACCGCCGGGAAGGATTGATCAATGTAGCAGGCGGGGCTGAGGCGGCCGCCGATCACGTCGAGATCGGATCCATGCTCGCGCTCGACCTGCGCGAGCACCGCCGCCGCCGGAAATCCCAGCCGTTCGGCGAGGGCGCGGGCCAGCGGTCCGACCTGGGGCTCGGAATCCTGGATCAACCGTACCAGCAACTCGCCCAGCGCCCGCGCGTAGCGTTCCAGCTTTTGAGAGCGGTGGGTCAGGCGCAACTGGGTTAGCAGCGCGGCATCCACCGTCGCCCGGTCGCCCGACCGCAAGGCGGTGAGGATCACTGGCGGCAGCGACACCAGCCCGCCGATGGAAGCGGTGTCGTGACCTTCCGCCCCAGCGCAACGCTCCGGCGGCAGGCCACGGGCGTAATTGGCGAAGAAATCGCGGTGGTAGGATTCGGCATAGGTGTCGTTGTGGCTGTCTGACGCAGTCATGAAGGCCACGTAATCGCGCAGGAAATCGGCCGGATCGTAGCGCCCGGCCGCGTTCATGGCCCGGATCAGCACCCGGACGCACAACAGGTTCAGTGTGTTGTCGCCGGCCCGCATTCCCCGGTGGTAGTGGGTGTTGGGCCAACCCCAATACGGCTTTTTGCCCTTGAGGATCACCCCGCCGACCACTTCGCCTTCCTGCGAGCCGCGCCCGGCTCGGGCCGTGCTGGCCAAGGCCATGATGGAATTCGGATGAAAATCCTTCGGCGCCTGGTAGTCACGGATTGTGCCGAAATCCCGGCGCAGGGCGGCCAGGTCATAGTACCAGTGAGCCGGCATCGCTAGCGCGTCGCCGACGAACATTCCCCACAGGGCGCCCCGGAGCCGGTCCGCGGGAGTCAAGGTTGGCATGGCGTTGTCTCCTCCATTCGCAAGGGCATCGGGATATCAAAACGAATAGAACTGGCCTTGCCGGGCGCCAGCCTGGAAGGGTTTCAGCGTGTGGTGCGGCGGGTGGTACGCCATCGCGAGGCTTCCTCCATCGGATATCTTTGTCGAGGTCCCATGACAATGTTCTGGCCGCTTCATCCGGTTTGTCCCGCAGGTTTCTTGCCGGAGCTTTGTGAACCTTCGAAACGACCCCAGCGATGGGGTGTTCCCTCGCCCACAGGTCCGGAGAAGGGGAACGGATTTAAGGCAAGGCGCCGAGATGCAGAAAGATCAGCCGATGGTCGCTCATCACCGGCATGGCCAAGGTATTCCCGGTCGGGTCGTAGCCCAGGTCGGCCAGTTGGTAAAAGCCCGCGAGCACTTCTCGTGCCTCGCCCGTCTTCGAGATCCGGAGCAGGCGCCCGGCGGGCCAGTCGGTCGCGAAGTAGTCGTCGCCCACTTTGGCGATCCCATCAAAACTGGCGATGGGCTTGCCGTCGCCCAGCGGCGTCAGCGCCTTCGATTTGAGATGCGCCCTGAGAACCGTGCCCGGATGCTTCACGGCGAAGATCTTGGGATCGGTCATGGGTCCCCAGGTGGCGATGACGAGGTGGTCGCCATCCACGATCAGGCCGTTGGGATTTTGGAGCTGCTCGCCCTCCAGCCAGACCTCGGGCTTGCGGTCCTGGTCCAGGCGGTAGATGCGGTTGGCTTCGAAGTCCGAGACGAACAGATCGCCGTTCGGCGCGGCCGCGATGTCGTTGAGAAAGATCGAACCGGGAATTTGGATCGTGCGCAGCCGCTTGGCTTGTGGTACATCGATCTCGTGCACACCCGCGCGATCCGCTACGTAAACCCGGTTGCCGACCGAGGCGATGCCGGTGGGGGCGTCCAGGCCATCGATCCAGCGCGGGTCGAGCAGGCGACCCTGGGCGTCGTAGCGCGCCAGCCAGCCGATCCCGTCGCGGGCGAGCGAGAGGCCGCCGCCGAGACTGGATACCAGCCAGGTCTGGCTCTCGGCGTGCCAATAGGCGGCTTCCGGGGCATCGAGCGGCTGGTTCGCGGCGCCGGCGGCCAGCGTCGAAACCGATACCGTCAGGCCGATACAGACAGCGAGGAATCTGGATTTCATTGCACGCGCTCCTTCAGGACGACGACCATTCGTTCCGCGACCGCGTCGGCGGAGGCGGGATTTTGCCCGGTGATCAGGCCCCGGTCTTCCACCATGAAGTTCTGGAACACCCCGCCGGACTCGAACCGGCCGCCGGCCTGGCGCAGACTGTCTTCCAACAAGAAAGGGACGACGTCGGTCATCCCCGCCGCACGCTCCTCGGCGTTGGTAAAGCCGTTCACGCGGCGGCCGGTCAGCACAAGCGTTCCGTCGGGCAGCCTGGCGCCGATCAGCCCGGCCGGGCCGTGGCAGACCGCGCCCACCAGCCGGTTGGTGGCGAGGGCTTCCCCGACCAGGCGCCCCAGCACCGCGTGGTTTGGAAAGTCCCACATCGTGCCATGGCCGCCGGCGAGAAAGAGCGCGGCATAGTCCTTCAGGTTGACCTGGCTCAGCGGCAGGGTGTTTTGCATCTTCCGCCAGGCGGAAGGCAGCCGTTGTACCTGCGACTCCGAACCGGAACGGGGATCGACCGGAGCCTTGCCTCCCTGGGGCGAGGCCACTTGCACCTCAAAGCCGGCCCGGGTGAACACCTGATAGGGATCGGTGTACTCCGAAGCCCACACCCCGGTGGGCCGGCTACCGCCGGGAACCTGAGCGGTGTTGGTTAGTACGATCAGAACGCGCTTGGGCAGGGGTTCGGCGCCGGCGGCGGGGCCAAACCCGAGCGTCATCGTCAACAGCAGCAAGGATAACAGGCGCATGGCGGATCTCCTCTCGACTGGTCGGTGACAGAATGCCGATGACCGCGCCGGGCCGCCGACGGTCATGCGCTTTGACTGTATCCTTGGTGAAAGAGTCGATAAAGTAAGCAAAAGTCATTTCATTATTGATCTGGTATCACGAATGAACCGGCATTTTGAACCCGTGCGCTTGGGCAGCATCGAGTTGTTCTGCAAGGCGGCAGATCTGGGTGGCTTCACGGCTGCCGCCGAAGTGCTGGGGGTGACGCCCGGGGCGGTGAGCCGCTCGGTGGGTCGCCTGGAAGCCCGGCTGGGTATGCGGCTGTTCGCCCGCACCACGCGCCAGGTTCGGTTGACGGAAGACGGCCGGGTTTACTTCGAGCAGTGCCGCCAGGCGCTGGCCCAGATTGAAGAAGCCGAACGGGCGCTGGCCGGCCACCAAACGACGCCGAGCGGCGTGTTGCGCCTGAGCGTGCCGACCACCTACGGACATTACCGGGTGTTGCCGCTGTTGCCCGAATTCACGGCGCGCCACCCGCAGGTCAAGGTCGAGGTGCACATCGCCAACCGCAACGTCGATCTGATCGAGGAAGGCTACGATCTGGCGATCCGGCGGGGACCGCCGCCGGATTCCCGGCTAGTGGCGCGCACTTTGGAGGAGGCGACGCTGGGTCTGTTCGCGGCGCCGGCCTACCTGCGCCAGCGCGGCATGCCCGGCGAGCTGGCCGATCTGAAGCACCACGACTGCATTCCGTTCGTGCTGCCCAGCACCGGGCGGACGGTGCCCTGGCTGTTTCGTAACCAGGGCGCGGAAGTGGAATTGATGGTGGACGGGCAGGCGCGCTTCCACGAGGACGTGCTCGGCTGCGTGAACCATGCCCGGGCCGGCGGCGGCATCTGCCAGATGTACCACTTCATCGCCCGGGCCGCCGTGGCGCAGGGCGAACTGGTCGAAGTGCTCCGGGCATTCGGCGGGCGCTCGCAACCCTTTGCGATGCTCTACCCGCAGAATCGCCACCTGTCAGCGAAGGTTCGCGCGTTCGTGGATTTCCTGATCGAGACCCTTCGGCGGGATATTCTTCGCCAAGCTGCATCCTGAGCCATCACGGAAGGGTACAGGAGCCTTCGAGTACCCGCGAATCGATATTTCCCGATCGGCTGAGCCGTGGCCTCCTCTCGATAAATCTTCGGCGTGCGCCCAGGGAAACAATCTCCAGCACGATACGAATCGACACCAGCAGCCGGTTGACGTTGGGATCGGTTTTCGCCGACCCCGGCAACGAATGGAACTGGCCTTGCCGGACGCCAGTTTCGAAGGGCTTCATCGTGCGGTGCGGGTCGTGCGTCATCGCGGCGCTTCCTCCATCGGGTGTCTTTACCGAGTCCTATGAGTTCTGGCCGCTTCATCCGGATTTGTCCCGCAGGTTTCTTGTTCAAGCTTTCTGAACCTCGCGGCGTTGCGTTTGTCGCTAAGGCGTAGTCGTCCTTGATGGTCCGTGCTCCCCGGAAAGACTCTCATGACCGCACCCGCGCCCGAATCTGCCGCCGCCCGCCCCGCCCGCTCCCCTCGCGCTTTGCTGGGGCTGGGCGTGGTGGCTGCCGTGGCCGCCCTGCTGACTTGGCCGCTGTGGCGGCCGGCGGTGTTGTCGGCTCCGCCACCGCCGGCGGCGCCAGCGCCGCCGCCCCGGCCGGTCGAGACCGTGCCGCTGGCCGAGGGAACCGGCATCCGCTCGGTGTTGTTGATCGGCCAGGTCGAATCCAGCCAGCAGGCGACCATCCGCGCCCAGACCAGCGGGATCGTGCAGGATATCCGGGCGCAGCCCGGCGACCGCATCACCCCCGGCACGCTGCTGGCCGTGCTGGACGATACCGATCAGAAGCTGGCGCTGGCCCGCGCCCAGGCGCAACTGGCGGAGGCGCGCAGTCAACTGGCGCGGCTGGAGGCCGGCACCCGGCGCGAAATCATCGCCCGCCGCCAGGCCGAACTGCGCTCCGCCCAGGCCCGCGAGAAGGAAGCCAGCGACAACCTCAAGCGCGCCAGCGAGTCGGTCCGAAAAGGGGCGATCACCGAGCGCGCGCTGGTGGAAGCCAAAGCCGCCGTGGACGACGCGGCGGGGACCCGCGCCTCCGCCGAAGCGGCGCTGGCCGAAGCCGAGGCCGGGCCGCTGCCGGAGGAAATCGCCGCCCAGCGCGCCAACGTCGCCGCCGCCCAGGCCGCCGTCCATCAGGCCCAACTGGCGGTGGAGCGCACCCGCATCAAAGCCCAGTCCAGCGCCGTGGTGCAGACCCGGCTGGTCAGTCAGGGCGATTACGTGCAGGTCAACGCGCCGATTGCGACCCTGATCGCCAGCGACCGCCTGAACGTGTTTCTGGCGCTGCCCGAGGACTTGAGCGGGCGAATTCTGCCCGGTATGCCGGTCGAACTGAGCGCCCGCGCCCTGCCGAACTGGCGGCAATCGCTGCCGATTACCGGGGTGATTCCGGCAGCGGACGCCGCCTCGCGGCGGCAACTGATCCGCATCGCACTCGACCCCGCCCCGCCGGGCCTGCTGGCCGGGATGGCGGTGGCCGGCAAGCTGGATATCCCCCTGAACACGCGAGCCTTCGTCATCTCCCGCGACGCCCTGACCTTGCGCCGCGACCAGTGGTTCGTGTTCGCCGTGGCCGACGGCAAGGCCCGGCAAGTCCCGGTGGATCTGGTGGCCGACATGGGTGAAACCGTGGCGATTTACAACCACGCCTTGCGGCCGGGCCAGAACATCGTGGTGCGCGGCGGCGATGGCTTGCGCGACGGGGCGATGGTGAAAATCGTGGGGAACGCGCCATGAACGGGATCGCGACCGCCGTCCGCTGGCGGCATGGCACCTTTGTCCTGTTCTGCCTGCTGGCGGTGTTCGGCGGGATGGCCCTGAGCGGCCTGCCGCTGGAATTGCAGCCTGGCGGCGACCGCCCGGAAATCACCATCACCACCCGCTACCCCGGCGCCAGTCCGGTGGATGTCGAGAATCTGGTGACCCGCCCGATTGAAGAACGCATGGAAGAAGTGCTGGGCGTGCGGGAAATCAGCAGCACCTCCCGCGCTGGCGGCAGCAGCGTGACCCTGGAGTTCGTGGATGGCAGCCGGTTGAGCGAGCGGATGGTGGACGTGCTCAACCAGTTGCAGCAGGTGGATAACCTGCCGCCGGAAGCGGGCGAATCGAACGTGGAGATGGTCAGCGGGGCCAGTTCGCCGATGATGTGGATCATGCTGGCGCCGAAACCGGGGTTTCAGAGCGATCCGAACCATTACCGCGATTTGGTGGAAAACGTGATCCTGCCCCGCTTGCGGCGGGTGCCGGGCGTCGGGCAGTTCTTCACCCCGGGCGGGCAGGAGCGTGAGGTTGAGGTGCGGGTGGATCCCAAGGCGCTGGCGGTGCGCAATCTGACCATCGGTGACGTGGCGCGGGTGTTGCGCGACAACAATCGCGACGTGCGCGGCGGTCCGATGACCCTGGGGCGGCGCGAATACCGGGTGCGCACCGTCAGCCGCTCGCAGGATCTGGCGCAACTGGAGCAATTCGTGCTGCGGCGCGACGCGGCGGGCGCAGTGTATCTGCGCGACGTGGCCAGCGTCGAATTCGGCCGCAAGCCGCCAGACAGCGTCGTGGTGTTCCGGGATCAGCCGACCGTCGCCATCGGCGTGATCCGGCAGGTGGGCGCGAACGTGCCGGAAGTGGCCCAGGGCGTGCGGGCGGCCATCGCCGAACTCGAGGAGCAGTTCGACCACGCCGGCGAAGGCATTGATTTCGTCTACAACTACGACGAGAGCGAATACGTCGGCCAGGCGGTGAAGCTGGTGTGGGGCAACCTGCTGACCGGCGCGGCGCTGGCGACGCTGGCGCTGGTGCTGTTTCTGGGGTCGCTGCGCACCGTGGCGGTCGTCGTGGTGACGATTCCGGTGACGCTGATCAGCGTGTTCAGCGTCATGGCGCTGCTGGGGCGAAGTCTGAACATCATCAGCCTGGCCGGGCTGGCGTTCTCGGTCGGGATGATCGTGGACAGCGCCATCGTGGTCATCGAGAACGTGTTCACCCATTTGCAGCGCGGCAAAAGCGCGGTCCGCGCCGCCATTGACGGGACGGTTGAAGTGTGGCCGGCGCTGCTTGGTTCCACCCTGACCAACGTGGTGGTGTTCATCCCCCTGCTGCTGGTGACGGGCGAAGTCGGCCAATTGTACGCCGACATGGCGATTGCCTTGTCGGCGGCGGCGCTGTTCGCGCTGTTCGCGGCGCTGACGCTGGTGCCGATGCTGGCCGGCCTGTTCCTCAGCCCGGATGAAGCCCGCCAGGTGCAGGCGGCGGACGACAGAGCGGGCGGCAACGGGTTGCGCCGCGCCGTGGCCCAAGCCTCCGCCGTATTTCGCCGGGTGCAGGGCGGGCTGGAAAACGGGCTGGCCGCGACCGTGGCGTGGGCGCTGGGGCCGGGCCGTATCCTGCGCCGCCTGCTGGTGCTGGCGATTCCGGTCGCGCTGATCGGCGTCAGTTTCGCGCTGCTGCCGCCCGCCGATTTTCTGCCCGACGGCAACCGCAATTTGGTGATCTGGCGGGCCGAACCGCTGCCAGGGACCAGCCTGCCTGAAGCGGTCCGCCAGGCCGAACCGCTCAAGGAATTCATTCGCGCCCAGCCCGAAATCGAGCGCACCTTTTATGTAGATCGGCCCGGTGGTATGCGCGGGGTGTTGAGCGTGCTCAAACCGGAGTTCGCCACCGCCGCCGGCCTGGATGCGATGGTCGAGCGGTTGCGGGCGCAAAACAACCAGTTCGCCGGTTATCGCTTTGTGGTGGCGACCCGTCCTTCCATCTTCCGCGATCCGGGCAAGGAGTTCGAGGTGGATCTCGTCGCCAACGATCTCGACCGGCTGAGCGAACTGGAGCGGCAGGTGTCGGATCAGTTGCGGCGGCTGCCGGGCGTGCGTACCGTGCGCTCGAATTTCGTCACCGGTGCGGCGGAGCTGCGGATTATCCCCAACCGCGAACGGCTGGCCGAAGTGGGGCTGGCCGAGGCGGACGTGGGCGCGCTGGTGGAAACCGCGCTGGGCGGACGGCTGGCCTCGCAGTTCCTGGAAGGCAAAAACGAACTGGACGTGTCGGTGGAGCTGAAAAACGTGTTCGCGCAAACCCCCGAGCAGTTGCGGCAGTTGCCGCTGTACACCGGGCGCGGCCAGCAGCCGATTCAACTGGGCGACGTGGCCGAGGTGCGCGAAACCACCGGGCCGGACGCGATTCATCATATCAATCTGGAGCGTTCCGTTACGCTGATCGCCTCGCTGGCCCAGGACGCGCCGCTGAGCGCGCTGGTGGAGCGGGCCGAACGCGAAGTGCTGGTTCCGTTGCGGGCCGAACTGCCTCCGGGGGCGCAGGTCCGGCTGGCCGGCACCGCCGACCGGCTGGCGGAAACCCTGCGGCAACTGGTGTCGGCCTTCGCGCTAGCGCTGCTGATTACCTATCTGCTGCTGGTGGCGCTGTACCGCTCGTTCCGCTATCCGGTCGTCATCATGGCGACGGTGCCGATGGCGATCAGCGGCTCGCTACTGAGCCTCATCCTCGCCCAGCGGGTGTTCGGCATGACGGTACAGGTAGACATGATCACCGCGCTGGGCTTCATCATTCTGACCGGCATCGTGGTCAACAACGCGATTCTGCTGGTGGATCGCACCCTGCAACGGCAACGCGAATTCGGCGAAGACCACGACACGGCGCTGTATCAGGCTACCCGCGACCGGCTGCGGGCAATTTTCATGGCGGCGGCCACCAGCGTGCTGGGGATGTTGCCGCTGGCGGTGATTCCCGGCCAGGGCGCGGAGCTGTATCAGGGCCTGGGGGTAGTGCTGACCGGCGGGCTGGCGTTCGCCACGCTGCTGACGCCGACCGTAGTGCCGGCGCTGATGGGGTTGCTGTACGATCTGACCGGGCGGTGGGAATCGTCTCCGTCATCACCGGCTGTGCTTCCCGCTGAAGCGGCCCAGGCAGCGGGTGGATCGGGCCAGGGTGGATGAGGCGATGAAGACGAAACCAGGGCTGTTCTCGATCATTCTCTGGCTGGCCTGGCTCCTGGTGTTGGCAACCCCGTCCGCTCACGGCGCGGCGACGGTCTCGACCCCACACGCCACGGTGACGCTGCTGAGCGAGCGGCCCCAGGCCACGCCGGGACAAACCCTGTGGCTCGGGCTGCGCTTTGAGTTGATTCCGCATTGGCATGTGTACTGGCGCAATCCCGGCGCCTCGGGCGCGGCCCCGGTCATCCGCTGGATCCTGCCCGAAGGCTGGACTGCCGGCGACCTCCACTGGCCAGTCCCCCAGCGCATCCCGGTCGGGCCGCTGACCAACTACGGTTATGAAGACACCGTCATGTTCGTCGTACCGGTTCGGCTACCCGAAGGTCCGCTGCCCGCCGGCCCACTGACACTCACCGCCGACGCCGAATGGCTGGTTTGCCAGGTGGAGTGCATTCCCGAATCGGGGCGTTTCACTGTCGAACTGCCGCATCCCGGCAGCCCCACGGTCGAGGACCCTGCAACGCAACGCCGGTTCGCCGCCGCCCGGGCGCAATGGCCCGAAGCCGACCGCGTAGCGGGCCGCTATCGCCTGGCGGGCGACGCCCGGACGATTACCCTGGAAGTACCGGGTTTGGCGGTGGACGACCGCGCCGAGGTCTGGTTTGCCGCCTACGCGTGGGGGCCGGTGGATCCCAGCGGCGCGCAAAGCCGGCAAACCACCGCCGCCGGTCTGGCGCTCCGCGTACCCGCCGGCGATCTGCCCCCCACCGGCGCTGTCCCGCTGGACGGGCTGGTGGTGGTGGAAACGCGGGACGGCGGCGCGCCGGCGCGCCGGGGCTATCCGGTGCGGCTGGAAGCGCAGCCGGCGGTGACCGGGGCCAGCGAAACCCTGGGCTTGATGACGGCGCTGGGCTTTGCCTTGCTGGGCGGCCTTATCCTGAACGTGATGCCGTGCGTTCTGCCCGTGCTCGGCATCAAGGTGCTGGGCTTCGTCCGCGAAGCCGGGGCGAATCACCGGCGTCGGGTCGGGCACGGCCTGAGCTATGGCGCGGGCATTCTGCTCAGTTTCCTGGCCCTGGCGGCGGCCCTGCTGCTGTTGCGGGCGGGCGGCGCTTCGCTGGGCTGGGGCTTCCAACTCCAGTCCCCCGTCCTGGTCGCGCTGCTGGCCTATCTCATGCTGCTGGTGGGCCTCAACCTGTCCGGGGTGTTCACCGTGGGCGCGGGGCTAATGGGGGCGGGTCAAGCCCTGACCGCCGGCAGCGGATTGTTCAATACCTTCGCCACGGGCGTCCTGGCCGCCGTGGTGGCCAGTCCGTGCACCGCCCCCTTCATGGGAACGGCCCTGGGCTTCGCCATCACCCGCCCGGCCGGGGAGGCGCTCGCGGTGTTCCTGGCGCTCGGCGTCGGCTTCGCGCTGCCCGTGGTGCTGCTGAGCCTCTGGCCGGCCCAGGCCCGGTGGCTGCCCAAACCGGGACCCTGGATGCAAACCTTCCAGCAGGCGCTGGCGTTCCCGCTGTATGCCACCGCCGCCTGGCTGCTGTGGGTGCTCAGCCAGCAGACCGACGTCCGCGCCTACGGGGCGGCCCTGGCCGGTCTGGTGGTGGTGGCCCTGGCCGCCTGGCTGTACGGGCAGTGGCAGCCCCAGGGTTGGCGTCTCGGCCTGCTGGGCGCTGCTCTGACTGTCGTTCTGCTGCTGCTCCTGCACCCTGTCGCCGGGCCGGATGTCGCCGCACCCGCCCGCGCCGACCCGGAGCGCCTGGTCTGGTCCGAAGCGCGGGTGCGGGAACTGACGGCGGCGGGACGGCCGGTGTTCGTCAACTTTACCGCCGCCTGGTGCATCACCTGCCAGGTCAACGAGCGGGTGGCCCTGGCCACCGAAAACACCCGGCGACGGTTCGCCGACCGTGCCGTGGCCTACCTGGTGGCGGACTGGACGCGGCGCGACCCGGTGATCGCCCGCCAACTGGAACGCTACGGGCGGAGCGGCGTTCCCCTGTATCTGTGGTATGCGCCGGGCAGCGAAACACCGGTCGTGCTGCCCCCGTTGCTCACCGAAGGCATCGTCGCCGAAGCCCTGCAATCACTTTGAAACTGTGGAGAAAAACCATGTTGCAATCCTTCCTGCGTTTCGTCCTGCTCGCTTTCGTTTTCCACGTCGGCAGCGCGGTGGCCGCGCCGCGCGTGGGCGAACCGGCGCCCGACTTCACGGGCGTGGACACCCAGGGCAAGACTCATCGGCTGGCGGATTACCGGGGTAAAACCGTGGTGCTGGAATGGACCAACCACGACTGCCCCTACGTCCGCAAGCACTACGGCGCCGGCAACATGCAGGCGCAGCAGCGGGAAGCGGCGGCTCAGGGCGTGATCTGGCTGTCGGTGATTTCCTCGGCCCCCGGCCAGCAGGGCTACGTCAGTCCCGCCGAAGCGGATGAGCTGACTCGTTCCCGTCAGGCCGCGCCCCACGCGGTTCTGCTCGACGCCGAGGGTCGGATCGGTCGGGCCTATGGGGCAAAAACCACGCCCCACCTTTACATCATTGATGAAGCGGGGAAGCTGGTTTACCTGGGCGGTATCGACAGCATCACCACCGCTGATCCGGGCGATATTCCCAAGGCCACCCAGTATGTGCGCGTCGCTCTGAAGGAACGAGCCGCCGGCCAGCCGATCAGCGCGCCGGTGACCCGGCCCTACGGTTGCTCGGTTAAGTATTGAAGCGAGCCGCTGCGTCCTCGCTCAAGGCGATTCGGCTCCCGGCTCGGCGGGAACGCCGCCCGGTTCCAGGCGGCCGATGACCCGGACCCGACCGTCCGCCAGCGGCTGCGCAACGATCAGTTCGCCGGAGTGCGGTACGACGTTGGTCAGGGCGGTGATGTTGACTTGATGGGTGACCAGTACCCGGGGCGGCCCCGCGTAGGGGCGGCTGAGAAACACCCGGAGCGCCGCCGTTTGGGGGTTGGCGCGCTCGCGGTCGGCGAAAAAGGAATCCAGCGGGGAAAAGGGTTCGACCGGCCCCAGGTCGAGCAGGCGGGCGGTCTCCAGGCACCGACACCAGCGACTGGACAGCACGCGGGCGCTGGTGATGCCATTGCGACGGAATGCGGCCCCAATGGCGCGGGCTTGTTGCCGTCCCGCTTCCGACAGGTTGCGTTGGGTCGCGCAATCGTCCAGGCGGAAGTGGGCCGGGTCGCCGATGCCCGGCGCTGTGGCATGACGCAGAAGGCCAACCGCCGTGCCGGAGCGCAGCGCCTGCCACGGGTTTTCGTCGGCGCCGGCCAGCGAACCGAAGGCCAGGTAAAGCGCGATCCCCAACAGGAAGCGCCTGCGGGTTGGTTTCAGCGAACGAGCCATCGCTCAGTGTCCTCGTTCGGCGTTGTAAGACCAGGCCTCGAAAAAGCGTCCGTCATCGTCCACGCCTAATGGAAACACCAGCCGATCCAGCCAGAGGCGGTTGTTATGTTCGGACAATACCGGCAACTGCAACGCTTCCGCAAATTGTCGAGCGGCCTGACGGGCGAAGCAGGGCAATCGCGCTATTGTGGTAACCGGACTGGGTTGGCCGAAAAGCAGACGCAACCGATAGTCATCGTTGAGGGCGGCCCGGAGTTTGCGGCGCCGGAGGCTATCGCGTACCGGGCCGTTGTGGCGCAGCACGTTGAGGGCCATGCGGCGAATCACGGCCAGGTTTTCCGCCGAGTGGTCCTTGCGGGTCCGGCAGGCATCTTCCCCGAATTGCACGTCCAAGACCCAGTGCTGTTGATTTTCGATGCCCCAGTGCTGACGCACCGTGGCCGCAAACCGGTCGCGCTCCACCAGCGAGCACAGGAAGTAGCGGCATTCGGTGCTGGTGTTTTCCCCGAGGATCCGGGTGGACTCGACCCGGCCCACGGCCTGGAGCCCGGCCAGCTTGTGCAAATGAAGGATGTGCAGCCTTTTGGTGGACTCGACCCGGCCCACGGCCTGGAGCCCGGCCCAGTCCGGTTTCGCCTCCAGCCAGTCGATCTGGTGGCTGAGCGCATAGCGGCGGATTTCGATCCGGCCGTGGTCCTTCTCCACCGTTTCCAGCACGGGCAGTCGCCCGCGCGCCACTTCGGTATCCAGCCAAAACTGGACCTCCTCGCACAAGGTGGGATGGTTGTCCTTCAACGCCAGGACGTAATCGGCGCCCGCCTCGACGAGGGTCTGGGCGATGGCTTTCTGACAGCCCATGGCGTCGAGCGACACCACCGCCCCGCGCAAGTCGAGCAGCCCCAACAAGTCCGGGATCGCCGTGATCTCATTCGCTTTTTCCGCCACCGCCTGCTGGGCCAGCACCCAACGCGCCCGGCCGGCAAAGGCGCTGACCAAATGCACCGCCGGGTTCGCCCCATCCCGACTCCCCCGGACCGCCTTGCCATCCACACAGACCGGCTCGCCCGCCAAGCCCGGCAAGGCCGCCGTGGCCCACGCCGTAAAGGCCGCCCGGAACGCCGCCGGGTCGATCCGCCCCAGCACGTCGCTCAAGGTATCGTGCGAGGGAATGCCATTGGGCAATTCCAGAAAATGCCGCAACCAGACTTCCTTCTCCTCGGCAAAGTCCGCCATCCCTACCCAGTCTTCCACCCAGCTCAACACGGCGCAGAGAACAATCATCAGAATATCATGAGGTTTGTGGAGCTTGTTCCGCGTCTCGCGGCGCGGATCGGGCAGGTGGGCAAAATACGGGCGCGGGTCGAGCAGTTGGGGCAGCATCCGGTTTCTCCATCCGATTAATCCCGTCCCGTTACCCTGGCAATCCCTCTCCTGTCAACCCCCCGCATAGCGCGATTGCCCTGACGGGCGAAGGCCCGTTCTAGCTTCGAGAGGGTTGGCGTGGTGAACGTGGAGCGAAGTTCTTCGCGCCGTTCGGCCGCCGCCGCCGAGACGCAATTCGGCGAATCGGGACACGGCGCCAGCTGGCCTGCGGTCACTCCAAGGCCCGAAGGCGATTGCCCGCCCGAACAGCCGATCAGCGAGACCAACACGGCCGCCAAGGCCAGCCCGCAAGCCGGCGGAGCGGTCGGTGCGAAACCGTCGACTCGAATGTCGCGGTGCATGAAGTCGCTCCTTTCGGGTTGAACAAGCTGTGTTGTAAAGCGTGACGGAATACCGTTTCTCAATAGGTTTTATTCAAAATAGTAGGGCGGGTTAGGGCACCAGCCCGTAACCCGCCGGTTCCGGTTTTAGCGGGTTACGCTTCGCTAACCCGTCCTACAAGTTTCTACAGGTTATAAAGTCAAAATCTACCGGGAATCGATAGAACATCCAACAATCTGAATCATATTGCGTGACACTTCGATGATCGAGATGTATTGAGGGTTCCGTGCCCAGCCTCAACTTCAAGCACCTGAGTTATTTCTGGATGGTCGCCAAATCCGGCAACGCCCCTGGCGATTGCCGACCGCCTGAGTCGGCAATACACTGTCCAGGCGGTCGGGCGCAGCGACCCGATGATCGGCCGGCTCCATGTCGTCACAACCTAAGCCAGGGCCGCTTACCGATGTGGATGGCCGCCCGGCCGGTTCGCTGGGCGCTGGAGTGAAGGGGGTATTGCGTGGGTGAATCGCCGAACGATCCTTGCTCGGAACTGACCGATCTGTCCGATTCCGATCTGGGCGCATTGACGCTGGCCAGTCTCGATCATCTGCACGAAGCCATCAGTATCGTCGACCAGGACCTGCGCCTGCGGGTCTGGAATCGGCGTTTCATCGAGTTGCTGGATTTTCCCCCGGAGCTGGTGCGGGTCGGTTTACCTTTCGTCGAACTGTTTCGCTTCAATGCCCGGCGTGGCGAATACGGCCCCGGCGATCCCGAGGCGCAGGTCGAAGAGCGGCTCAGGCTGGCCGAACGGTTCGAAAGCCGCTGCTTCGAACGAACCCGCCCGAACGGGACGGTGCTGGAAATCCGCAGTGAACCCGTCGCTGGCGGCGGTTTCATCACCATCTACGAGGACATCACCGCCCGTAAACGGGCCGAGACGGAACTGCGCGAAAGCCACGAACAACTGGAGGCGCGGGTCCGCGAGCGCACCGCCGAACTGCTGGCGCTCAACGCCCAACTGGCCCGGGAAATCGAGGAGCGCCAGCGCGTCGCCGTTGCCCTGCGCGAGAGCGAGAACCGCATCCGGCTGATCACCGACGCCGTTCCGGTGCTGATCGGCTACCTGGACGCCGACCGGCGCTATCGGTTCGTCAATCAGAAATACGCGGAGTGGTTTGGAGTACCCGCCGAAACCTTTTTGGGCCGTGCCTTTGGCGAGATGCTGGAACCGGCCCTGGCGCGGCGACTGCTCGGCCACGTGGACGCGGCGCTGGGTGGCCAGAGCACCCATGTCGAATACGAGCTGAACACGCCGGTCGAGCGCAGATACGTCCGCACCTATTTTATTCCGCACGCGCCGCGTCGCCTGGAGACGGCCGCCGAGACAGTAGTCGGTTGCTTCGTGCTTGACGAGGACCTGACCGAATACCGACAGACGCAAATGGCGCTGAATCAGGCGCAAAAACTGAAGGCGGTCGGTCAGCTCACCGGCGGCGTCGCCCATGATTTCAACAACCTGCTGACTATCATCCTGGGCAATCTGGCCATGCTGGAAGAAGGGTTGCGGGACAATCCGGACTTGTACCGATCCGGGCACGCGGCGATGAACGCCGCCCGGCGCGGCGCCGACCTGACCCGCCGCCTGCTGGCGTTTTCCCGCCAGCAGACCCTGCAACCGCGCCTGTTGGCGCCGGGCCAGCAATTGCAGGAAATCGCCGAGTTGTTGCAACGCACCCTGGGCGCGAGCATCGCCCTGGAAACCGTGGTCGACCCCGCCGTTTGGAACATCCGGGTGGATCCGGGCCAACTGACCAACGCCGTGCTCAATCTGGCGATCAACGCCCGCGACGCGATGCCGGGCGGCGGCCGACTGCGCATCGAAGCGGGCAACGTCACGCTCGACACGGTCCAGGCCGTCCACTACCCCGACGTCGTGCCCGGCGATTACGTGCGGCTGACGGTGAGCGATACCGGTTGCGGGATGACGCCGGAGGTGGTCGAACGCGCCTTCGAGCCGTTCTTCACCACCAAGGATCTCGGCGTCGGGACCGGGCTGGGGTTGAGCATGGTCTACGGTTTCGTCAAGCAATCCGGCGGTCATGTGCGCATTCGCAGTCAGGTCGGGGTGGGAACCGCGATGGAGCTGTACCTCCCGCGTCATGCGCCCAGGGACCGAGAGACCGTCGCCGCGGCGGAAACGGCGCTGGACGAAAGTCGCTTGCGGGGGCGGGAGACGGTGTTGCTGGTGGAGGACGATCCCGACATCCGCTACTTCATGACTCGGACCCTGACCGGGTTCGGTTACGGCGTGCGCGAGGCCGCCAATGGCCGGGACGCGCTGGTCTTGCTGGCCAAGATGGGGTCGCTGGATTTGCTGTTGAGCGACATGACCATGCCGGGGGGCGTCAGCGGTTATGACCTGGTGCTGGAGGCCCGTCGTCAGCGGCCGAAGCTCCGGGTACTGCTGATGTCCGGCTTTACCGACGGGTCCGGCCAGTTGCCGGCCGATTGCGCCCTGCTGGAAAAACCGTTCCAGAAATTGGACCTGGCGCGGGCGGTGCGGTTGGTCCTGGATCAGCCCGCCCCGCCACTCCCGGCCGACGCGGGGGAATAGTGGCGGGGGCGGAGGCGTCGGTCGAGGACCGGGATCGGTACTGGATGGGCCGGGCGCTGGAACTGGCGCGGCGCGCGGCCGACGCCGGCGAGGTGCCGGTCGGGGCGGTGCTGGTGCGGGGCGACGCCGTGATCGGCGAAGGTTGGAACCAGCCGGTCGGCGCCCGCGATCCGACCGCGCACGCCGAAGTGCTGGCCCTGCGGACGGCGGCGGCGCGGGTGGGCAATTACCGGCTGGTGGACAGCACCCTGTACGCGACCCTGGAACCCTGCCCGATGTGCGCCGGCGCCCTGGTTCACGCCCGGGTGGCGCGGGTGGTGTTCGGTGCGGTCGATCCCCGGGCCGGCGCGGCCGGGACCGTGTTCGATCTGCTGCGGTCCGCCGCGCTCAACCACCGCGCCGAAGTGGTGGGCGGTGTCGCGGCGGAGGAATGCGCCGCGCTGCTGCGAGACTTTTTCCGCGCCCGCCGGCGCAAGCCCGCCACCGGCGCGGCAGCGGCGCTCAACGCTGGTTGAAACCGCTGCCGTCGTTGTAGTTCGACGGCTGTCGCCACCAGGGTTGCGGTTGCTCCTGTTGACGGCGCAGTTGTTCCTGCCGGACCCGTTCGAACTGCTGGCGCTGCATTTCCTCCAGCGCGGCCTGTTTTCGTTGCTCTTCCCGCGCGCGCTGCGCGGCCGTCTGCTGGACCTGCCGACGCAAACTCAGCAGGGTGTCGCTTTGCGGCGTTGCCCGCAATCCCCGATTGATGTAGGCCAGGCTTTCGTCCAGCCGTCCCTGTTGCAAACTTTGCTGGGCCACGTCCCGATAATAGGTCGTGATGCGTTGGATACCTTCCAACGCGGCGGGATGATTGGGTTGCAGGGCCAACACGCGCTGGTACGTGCTTAGGGCGTTGCCGCTGGTAGGTGCGGTGAACCGGCGGTTGTCCATTTGTTGCTGGGCGTCGGCGAGCAACTGCTCGATTTCCGCCTGCGGTGTCGGTGGGGGTTGGACGACCTCGACGGTCGGTTCGGTGGGCGCCGGTTCGGCCTGGCCGTCCGGCGTGGTGGTCGGCGATGGTTCGACCGGCGGCTGAACGCCGGCGGGCTCGGTCGGGGCGAGGGGTGGCGCGGTCGTGGCCACGGCGACGCCGGTCGAGACCGTCGACTGGGTGGGAGCGGTATTGACGGGCGGTGGGCTGGGGGCGGTCTGGGCGGGGCGGGCGAGCGGAGTGGACCCGGTCGTGGGGAGGCGGGGGGGGCGGCTGTCGTCCACGATTCCCAGAAGTTGCGACGGATCCCGCAAGAACGGGATCTGCCAGAGAAAATAGAGACCGATCAAGCAGACCATCGCCACGGCGCAGAGGTAGATCGCGAAATGCCTCAGCCATCCGAGCAGGTTGAAACCGGCGGGCGCGTCGTCCGGTTCGGGTTCCTGGGGGGCGCGAGGGGCCGGCGGCGCCGGGATGGGGGGATGGGTTGCCGGTTGCATCGCGGCGGTCTCGGGCGGCGCGCTCGCGGCGGCGCCGAGGCGGAGCACGAGGCGGTTCAGCCATCCGCGCAAGCTGAAACCGTCCGGCGCGGACTGGAGGGGAACCGGATTGTCTGGCAAGGAGCCGGGAGTGCGAGTTGCTGACTTCATCGCGGCGCTCTCTGGGGTGAAGGTGGTTCCGGTCGGGACGATAAGGTTGCCGGGACTCGCGGCGCATCGTTCCGACTGGAAGGTGTATCCGAATCGGACCGCGCCCATTTGCCGATGGGCAAGTCTATAATACCAACTTCGATCATCCCTCATTTCCAATCCTCGATCCTCGGACTTCGCCCTCGAATCCATGGCCACCGTCAACTTTCTCGCCGCGCCCGGCGGCGTCCTGCGCGGACGCGTTCGCGTGCCCGGCGATAAATCCATCTCCCATCGCGCCATCATGCTCGGTTCGCTCGCCGGGGGCGTGACCACCATCGACGGTTTCCTGGAAGGCGAAGACTGCTTGGCGACGTTGCGGGCGTTCCGCGCCATGGGCGTGCGCATCGATGGCCCGGACCAGGGCCGGGTGACGGTCCATGGCGTCGGTTCGCGCGGCCTGCGGGCGCCGGCCGGTCCGCTGGACATGGGCAACTCCGGTACGTCGATGCGGCTGATGGTCGGCATTCTCGCTGGCCAGGCGTTCGATGCCGTGTTGACCGGCGACGCCTCGCTGACCCGGCGGCCGATGCGGCGGGTCACGGAACCCCTGGCGTTGATGGGCGCCCGCATCGAAACCGCCGCGACCGGCGCCGCGCCGCTGCGCGTTCGCGGTGGCCAGCGCTTGGCCGGCATCGACTACCGACTGCCGATGGCCAGCGCCCAAGTCAAATCCTGTCTGTTGCTGGCCGGTTTGTACGCCGAGGGAACCACCCGCGTCGTCGAACCAGCTCCGACCCGTGACCACACCGAACGGATGCTGGAAGGCTTCGGTTACCCACTGCGGCGCGAAGGCGAGCGTGTCGTCGCCCTGACCGGCGGTGGTCGATTGACGGGGACGACGATCGACGTACCGGCGGACATTTCCTCGGCGGCGTTCTTCCTGGTCGGAGCCAGCCTCGCCCCCGGTTCCGACCTGTTGCTGGAGCATGTCGGCGTCAATCCCACCCGCACCGGCGTGATCGACATCCTGCGGCTGATGGGCGCGAACATCGAAGTGCTGAATCCGCGCCTGGCCGGCGGCGAGCCAGTGGCCGATCTGCGGGTGCGCCACGCCCCGCTGCGCGGCATCCGCGTTCCCGAGGCTCTGGTGCCGCTGGCGATTGACGAGTTTCCGGCATTGTTCGTCGCCGCCGCCGGCGCCGAGGGCGAGACGGTGTTGACCGGCGCGGAAGAATTGCGGGTCAAGGAAAGCGACCGGATTCAGGTCATGGCCGACGGCCTGGCCGCCCTGGGCATCGCCGCCGAACCGACGGCGGATGGCATCGTCATCCGGGGCGGCGCGCTATCCGGCGGAACCGTGGACAGCCACGGCGACCACCGGGTCGCCATGAGTTTCGCCATGGCCGCTCCGCGCGCCAGCGACCCAATCGCGATCCGCGACTGCACCAACGTGAATACCTCGTTTCCCGGCTTCGTGACCCTGGCCCGGAATGTCGGCCTGACCGTCCAGGAACAAACGACGACATGAATATCCTGGCTCCGGTGATCACCGTGGATGGCCCAAGCGGAGTCGGCAAGGGTACGCTTTGCCGGTGGCTGGCGAACCGGCTGGGCTTTCACTGGTTGGACAGTGGCGCGCTGTACCGGTTGACCGCGCTGGCGGCGCTGCGCCGGAACCTGGCGCTGGAGAACGAAGCCGGAGTCACGGCGGTGGCCGCCGGGTTGGCTGCGGAATTCGTTACCGAAACCGGTGGCGCGGCGCGCATTCTGCTGGATGGAGCGGAGGTCGGCCCTGAACTGCGTACCGAGACCTGCGGCGCCGCCGCTTCCCGGGTCGCCGCGCTGCCGATGGTGCGCGCCGCGCTGCTGCAACGACAGCGCGACTTTTGGCGGCTGCCCGGCCTGGTTGCCGATGGGCGGGACATGGGCACGGTGGTGTTTCCCGACGCCGGACTTAAGCTGTTTCTGACCGCCAGCGCCGAGGAACGCGCTCGCCGTCGACATAAACAGTTGAGTGAACAGGGCGTGAATGCTAGTCTTAAAGACCTTGCCGATGAAATCGCCGAGCGCGACGCGCGTGACCGCCAGCGGGCGGCGGCGCCACTCCGACCCGCCGTCGGCGCGGAAGTGCTCGATACCACGCACTGGAGCATCGTCGAGGTTTGCGAGCGGGCGCTGGCGCTGGCCATTGCGCGGCTGGGATTGCCGGGAAACTGTTAGGCTCAAGTCTTTACGTCAGTGAAGCCCATGCTACGCTTATCTCGTTGACGGGCGCCGGGATCGGACGCTTCCGTCGCGACGAGAAATGTAGTGATCCAGAAATGTAGTGATCCAGAACCGGTTCGGGAGCGTGCTGCCGAATCCGATATCTCAACCCAGCCATGGCGGTTTCGCGCCGCCGGTCTTTTGAGCTACAACCCATGACCGAAAGTTTTGCCGAACTGTTTGAACAGAGCCTGGCCGACAAGCAGATGCAACCCGGTTCCATCGTTCAGGGAACGGTGGTGGAAATCCGATCGGATGCCGTGGTCGTCAACGCTGGCCTGAAATCCGAAGGGCTGATTCCACTCGAACAGTTTTACAACGAGGATGGCGCTCTCGAAGTGAAGGTGGGCGATCAGGTTGAGGTCGCCTTGGACGCGATCGAGGATGGCTTTGGAGAAACCCGGCTGTCCCGCGAGAAAGCCAAGCGCGCCCGGGTCTGGAGCGCCCTGGAGAAAGCGTTCGAGAGCGAGGAAATCATCAAGGGCCTGATCAGCGGCAAGGTGAAGGGCGGCTTCACCGTCGAAATCGGCGAAATTCGCGCCTTCCTGCCGGGGTCGCTGGTGGACGTGCGCCCGGTGCGCGACGCCGCCTACCTGGAAGGCAAGGAACAGGAATTCAAGGTCATCAAGCTCGACCGTCGACGCAACAACGTGGTGGTGTCCCGCCGGGCCGTGGTGGAGCAGGAATACAGCGCCGAACGCGAGGCTCTGCTGCAAAATTTGCAGGAAGGCCAGATCGTGGACGGCGTGGTCAAGAACCTGACCGATTACGGCGCGTTCCTGGACCTGGGCGGCATCGACGGCCTGCTGCACATCACCGACATGGCCTGGCGGCGGGTCAAGCACCCCTCCGAGGTGGTCGCGGTCGGCGACGCCATCAAGGTCAAGGTGCTCAAGTTCGACCGCGAGCGCAATCGCGTTTCGCTGGGTCTCAAACAACTGGGCGATGATCCGTGGATCGCGCTGGCCCGCCGTTATCCGGTCGGCACCCGGGTGTTCGGCAAGGTCACCAACATCGCCGACTATGGTTGCTTCGTGGAGATCGAGGAAGGGGTCGAAGGCCTGGTCCACGTCTCCGAAATGGACTGGACCAACAAGAACATCAATCCCAACAAGGTGGTGGCCTTGGGCGACGAGGTCGAGGTCATGGTGCTCGACATCGACGAGGATCGCCGCCGCATCTCGCTGGGGATGAAGCAATGCCAGGCCAATCCCTGGGAGGAGTTCGATCAGAACCACGCCAAGGGCGACCGCGTGTCCGGCAAGATCAAGTCCATTACCGATTTCGGCATTTTCATCGGCCTGGATGGCGGCATCGATGGTCTGGTCCACCTGTCCGACATTTCCTGGAACGCCACCGGCGAGGAAGCGGTGCGTCAGTACAAGAAAGGTCAGGAAGTGGATGCGGTGGTGCTGGCGGTCGATCCCGAGCGCGAGCGTATTTCGCTGGGCATCAAGCAGCTCGACAAGGATCCCTTCTCCAATTTCGTCGCCGATCATCCCAAGAATAGCGTGGTCAAGGGCCGGGTCGTCTCGGTGGACGCCAAGGGCGCCGTGGTGGATCTGGGCCACGGCGTCGAAGGTACGCTGCGCGCCTCCGAACTGTCCCGCGAGCGGATCGAGGACGCGCGGGCGGTGCTCAAGGAAGGCGACGAGATCGAAGCCAAGTTCATCAACGTGGATCGCAAGAACCGCACTATCGCGCTATCCATCAAGGCCAAGGACATGGCGGAGGAAGCCGAGGTTCTGCAGGATTACAGCCGGAAGTCGGGCACGGGCGCCACGCTGGGCGACATCTTCAAGGAACAGATGAGCGCGCAGGATGACTGAAGTGGGTTGAATTGAATTGAATTGAATCAAGGCGGTGCATCGGCGCGGCCGCCGTTCATGGGGAACGTTTCATGACGAAGTCGGAACTGATCGAGATTCTCGCGCGCCAGCGCAGCGATATCCCCTACAAGGATGTGGAGCAGGCGGTCAAGACGCTGTTGGAGCAGATGAGCGATTCGCTGGCTCACGGCGAGCGGATCGAAATCCGCGGATTTGGCAGCTTTTCGCTGCACTTCCGCCCGCCGCGGGTTGGCCGCAATCCCAAGACCGGCGACGCCGTGACCCTGGCGGGCAAGTACGTACCGCACTTCAAGCCCGGCAAGGAGCTGCGCGAGCGGGTCAACGACCGCTGGTTCGGGGGCGGTGACGTGTTGTAATCGCCGTCCCAATCCGGCAGGCTATCGGCAGTCATTCGCCGTTCAAAAACCCACGGTATAAAGTGGGTTTTTTGTTGAGGAGCGGCGGGGACAACCCATTCCACCCGAAGCGGCGAAGAGTTTGCCGTTTGCGTCAGCCGAGTTCAGGCCATTTTGGCGGGGGAGACCGATGTTTTGGATTAAATTCATTTTGATCGCCGCGATCTTGTTGGCCGTGCTGTTGGTGGGCGTGGAATTTTCGACGCTCCATGCCGACCCGGTTTCCATCGACTATTTGCTGGGCAAGACGACCTTGCCATTGTCGCTGGTGGTGGTGGCGGCGTTCGCCGCCGGCGTGCTGTTGACCTCCCTGGTTGGTGCCTTCGTCGTGCTGCCGCTCCGTTGGCAGGTGGCCCGGTTGCGGCAAGCGGTGGCTGGCAAGGATCAGGAAATCGGCTTGTTGACCAGAAAGGCGAACCGGGATGGCCATTGATGCGCCGAGGACGCGCCGCTAGGTCATGATGGAGTTATTGTGGTTGCTGCTGCCGGTCGCCGCGGCCTCGGGCTGGTGGATGGCCCAGCGCGAACATGCCGGGCGGCGCAACCGCGCGACCGCTCGCAGCACCGAATACTTCAAGGGATTGAATTATCTGATCGAGGACAAGCCCGATCAGGCCATTGAGGTATTCACTCGCATGGCCGGCGTCGACCGGAATACCGCCGAAATCCATCTGATCCTGGGCAATCTGTTTCGGCGCCGCGGCGAGGTGGATCGAGCGATCCACATTCATGGCAGCCTGATTGCCCGGTCCGCCTTGACGGCCGATCAGCGGTGCCGGGCCCTGCTTGAACTGGGCGAGGATTATTTGCGGGCGGGCCTGTTCGACCGGGCCGAGGAGTTGTTTCGGGAGTTGCTGGAGCAGCCCGATCACACCGAGGTTGCCCTGTCCCGCCTGATCCATATTTTCCAGCAGGAAAAGGATTGGCGCCAGGCCATTGCCTACTGCGACCGGCTGGAACGCCTTGGCGGTGCGTCCAGGCGGCGGGAGACCGCGCATTTTTGCTGTGAACTGGCCGAGGAAGCCAGCCAGCGACACCAGGGCGATGAAGCCAGGACCTGGTTGCACGATGCGCTGGCGCGCGATCCTCACTGTGCTCGGGCCAATTTGTTGTTGGGACACTTGGCGATGGAGGCGAGAGATCCGCGCGCGGCCATTGCCGCGTTCCAGGCGGTCGAACGACAGGATCGAGGGTATTTTCCGGAAGTGATCGCGCCGCTTGGCCGGTGTTACGAGGCGCTGAATCGGCTTGACGAGTGGGGAGCGTATTTGCGGGAAGTGCAGCAGCGGGACCATGGAGGCCGAATCACCGATGTTCTGGCGGATTGGCTGTTGCGGCGGGAGGGCGAGGAAGCGGCGCTCCGGTTTCTCGAACGCGAACTGCAGGAATATCCCACCCTGTTGGGCTTGCGCCGGCTGATTGAAATCCAGTTGGCCCGCGGCGAGGGCGGAGGATACGCGGGTCTGCGCGCCTTGCACTGTGTCAGCACGCAGATGCTCAATGGCGTTGCCCGCTACCGTTGCGCCAATTGCGGTTTCGTCGTCAAGACCCTGCACTGGTGCTGTCCCAGTTGCCAGCAGTGGAACACCATCAAGCCGATGCCGGATCTGGTCATGAAGACCAGCGCCTAGTGGGGGCGCGAACTCGCGTGACCGAGTGGCGATGTTTCCAAGAAGCGACGCGCTTTACTTGCGTTTTCTGGTTCCCGTCCTATGGTTGTTGTTAATCCTGTTTGGCGCTCGCCGACGGGACGATCCGCTGGTTGACCCACTCGACGCATTGAGGGAGGAATCATGAAAGTCTTGATAAAGAGTTTGTTTATTGTCGTCCTGGTCGCGTTTTCGGCCGTGACCTTTGCTCAGATGATCGACATTAACACGGCGACCGCCGAGCAATTGGACAAGGGGCTGAAGGGGATCGGCCCCAAGAAGGCCGCCGACATCGTGAAGTATCGGGAAGCCAACGGTCCTTTCAAGTCGGTGGACGACTTGGCCAATGTACCGGGCATCAAGGGGAAAACCCTGGATGGGATCAAGCCCATGGTGACCGTGGGTGGAGCGGCGCCGACTACGGCGCCCGCCATGCCGGCTGCCCCGGCCATGCCCGCCAAGCCAACGATACCCACTCCCGCGACGCCCGCCGCGCCCAAGCAGTAATCACGCCGGAATGGCTCCGGTTGGCGAGGGATCGCGCGTTGGCCGCCTGCGAGGCGGCCAACGCTTTATAATGGCGCGCTTTCCGGCAGCAAGCGTTGCCGCCAATCGGAATCGTGTCCATGTTTCGTCCCCTCGAACTGTTCATCGGCTTGCGCTACACCCGGGCCAAACGCCGTAACCACTTCATTTCCTTCATTTCCCTGACCTCGATGCTAGGGATCGCGCTCGGCATCACCGCGCTGATCACCGTATTGTCGGTGATGAACGGTTTCCAACAGGAATTGCGGGGACGCATTCTGGCGATGACCGCCCACGCCACCCTCAGCCGCTGGGACGGCCTGGTGGACGACTGGGCGGCGGTGCGGACGCAGGCCTTGCGCAATCCCGCGATTCGGGGCGGCGCACCCTTCATCAAGGGCGAGGCGATGCTCAACAATGCGTCGCTGGTCAGCGGCGCGCTGATCCAGGGTATTCTGCCGGCGGAGGAACGGCAGGTGTCGGATATCGGCGGCAAGGTGATCCAGGGTTCGCTGGAGGATCTGCGCCCCGGCGGGTTTGGCGTCGTGCTGGGCCTGGAACTGGCCAACGCGCTGGGCGTGGGGTTGGGCGACAAGGTGACGGTGATTACCCCGCAAGCCAACGTGACCCCCGCCGGCGTGCTGCCGCGGCTGAAGCGTTTTCGGGTGGTGGGTCTGTTCAAGGCCGGCATGTACGAATACGACCGGGGACTGGCGCTGGCGCACATCGCCGACGTGGGCAAGCTGTTTCAGTATCCCGAGGGTGCGGTCAACGGCGTGCGGCTGCGGCTGGACGATCTGTTTCAGGCGCCGCGCCTGGCGCGCCAACTCGCCAGCCAATTGCCGGAGGGTTATCTGGCCCGCGACTGGACCCAGGATCACGCCAGCTTCTTCCGGGCGGTGCAGATCGAGAAGACCGCGATGTTCGTGATCCTGACCCTGATCGTGGCGGTGGCGGCGTTCAACATCGTTTCCGCCCTGGTGATGGTGGTGACCGACAAACAGGCCGACATCGCCATTCTGCGCACCTTGGGCGCAACCCCGCTCAGCGTCATGGGCATCTTCATCGTCCAGGGTATCACCATCGGTCTGGTCGGCACGCTGTTGGGATTGGTCGGCGGGGTGGCGCTGGCAACTCACGTGGACGTGGTGGTGCCTTTCATCGAGCGCACGTTCGGCACCAAGTTCATGCCGCCGGATGTCTATTTGATCAGCGACTTGCCGTCCCAGGTGCAATGGGGTGACGTGACGACCATCGGCTTGGTGGCGTTCGGGCTGGCGACGCTGGCGACCTTGTATCCCGCCTGGCGGGCGGCCCGGACCCAACCAGCGGAGGCGCTACGCTATGAATGAGACAGCGGCGGTGGGAGTGACGGTCCTGGAATGCCGACAACTGACCAAGACCTTCCGGCAAGGCGACGAACGACTGGAGGTGCTGCGGAGCGTGGATCTCCAGGTGCGGCGCGGCGAGCGGCTGGCGATCATCGGCAGTTCCGGCTCCGGCAAGAGCACGTTGTTGCATCTGCTGGGGGGATTGGATACGCCGACCGCCGGTTCGGTCTGGGTGACGGGCCAGGAATTGAGCCGGCTGGGCGATGCGAACCGGGGCCGGCTGCGCAACCGCTGTCTGGGCTTCATCTACCAGTTCCACCATCTGTTGCCGGAATTCACCGCGCTGGAGAACGTGGCGATGCCGTTGCTGATTCGCGGCGAAGCGCCAGCCAGGGCCAGGGAACGGGCGGCGGTTTTGCTGGGGCGGGTTGGGTTAAACCAGCGCCTGACGCACAAGCCGGGCGAGCTGTCCGGCGGCGAACGCCAGCGGGCGGCGGTGGCGCGGGCGCTGATCACCGAGCCGGCCTGCGTGCTGGCCGACGAACCGACCGGCAATCTCGACCGGCACAGCGCCGAGCATGTCTTTGAACTCATGCTGGAACTCAATCGCGACCTGGGGACCAGCTTCGTGGTGGTTACCCACGATCCAGGACTGGCGGCCCGGATGGACGCGGTGTGGCGGCTGAGCGACGGGGTGTTGCAGGCGGAGGGTTAAACCGCCGGTCGTCGCCGATGCGCCTCGCCGCCGTCGCCTTTCTGGCCGGAATTCTGCTCTTGCAGATGTTACCGGAACTGCCAGCGCGTGGTTGGACGTGGGCGTTACCCGTAGTCTTGCTGACCCTGGCGTTCATTCCCCGTTTGCGCTTGCCCGGCTGGGGCGTTGCTGGATTTCTGTGGGCCTTGCTGCTCGCCCCGCCGCTCTCGACCTTGCCGACGGAATTTGAAGGTGCTGAACTCTGGGTCGAAGGTTGGATCGCCAGCATCCCCGATCGCGAATGGCGCAACACCCGGTTCGAGTTCGTGGTCGATCAGGCCCGGCGCGGGGAGCAGTCCGCGCCGCTGGCCGGTCAGCGTCTGCGGCTGGCGTGGTGGAACGACAGCGGAACTGGAACCGATGAGAATCCGGCGGTGGAACGTCCCGCCTTGCGGGCCGGCGACCGCTGGGGATTCGCGACGCGGCTGAAACGGCCACATGGCCTGCTCAATCCCGGCGGGTTCGACTACGAACGTTATTTGTACGCCAGGAACATCGTTGCCACCGGTACGATCCATTCCCAGCCGCCGCCTCAATTGCTGGCGCGATCCGACCGCTATCCGCTCGACCGCTACCGCCAGCGCGTGGCGGATTCCTTCGAACGACGGCTGCCGGGCAATCTCCAGGTTGGCGTTCTGGTCGCGCTGGCGGTGGGCGAGGAGGGTGGTATCACTCCCTGGCAGTGGGACGTGTTCAACCGCCTCGGTGTCGGCCACCTGATGTCGATTTCCGGCTCGCACATCGGCCTGGTCGCCGGGGTTGTGTTCGGCCTGATCTGGATCGGTTGGAGCCGGGCACCACCGTTGGCGTTGCGCTGGCCGGCCACCCGCGCGGCGGCGCTGGCGGCGATGCTGGGGGCGGGGGCTTATACCTTGTTGTCCGGTCTGTCGGTGCCGGCCCAGCGCTCGTTCCTGATGGCGGCGGTGGCGATGACCGCGCTGCTGCTCCAGCGGTCCGCCGCCCCCAGCCGCATTCTGGCGCTGGCGCTTCTCGTCGTGCTGATCGTCGATCCCGGATCGCCGTTGCTGGCTGGATTCTGGCTGTCGTTCGGCGCGGTGGCGGCGATTCTCTACACCGTCAGCGGGCGCTGGCGCGAACGCCGGTGGTTCGGCCAGACCGTCGGCTTGCAAGTCAACATCACCCTGGCGATGTTGCCGCCGACGCTGGTGTTCTTCCAGCAGTTTCCTCTGTTGTCGCCGCTGGCGAATCTGATCGCCATTCCCTGGGTGGATTGCACGGTGTTGCCGCTGAGTCTGTTGGCGGCGGTCCTGGAACCGCTGGGTGCCGCCGCGCAGCGCCTGCCGCTGGAACTGGCGGCGCTGACCATGGAGGGCTTGTGGCACGTCTTGCTCTGGCTAGACCGCTTGCCGGGCATGGTGTTGTACCGACCCGCGCCACCGTTGTGGACGCTGGCGTTCGCGTTGCCCGGCCTGGCGCTGCTGCTCGCCCCGCGTGGCTTGCCGGGCCGCTGGCTCGGTCTGCCGCTGTGCTTGCCGTTGTTGTGGCCGCCGGCCAGTGCCCCCGCACCGGGCGGATTCTGGTTCACCCTGCTGGAGGTTGGTCCGGGCCTGGCGGCGGTGGTGCGGACCCAGCGCCATGTGCTGGTCTACGACACCGGCCCGAAACTGGGAGCCACGCTCGATGCCGGACGCGCGGTGCTCGTGCCCTTTCTGCGCCAGCAGGGCGCGATCCAGGTCGATGCCCTGATCGTCAGCCATGCCGACGGCCAGCACACCGGCGGAGTGCGGTCGCTGCGGGAGTTGATGCCGGTCAGGCGCATCCTCGCCTCGACTTTGGAGCAGACGCCGATTGAGGGAGCCGAACCCTGTCGGGCGGGGCAGGGATGGGAATGGGATGGAGTACGGTTCCAGGTGCTGCATCCGCCGCCGGCGGGCTTCAGCGGCGATGATGCGTCCTGCGTGCTCAAAGTGGAAGGCGCCGCGGGCCGGGTTTTGTTGCCGGGCGATATCGAAACCGCCGCCGAAACGACGCTGGCGGCGACCCATGGCGCCGGGCTGGCGGCGGAAATTCTGGTCGCGCCGCATCACGGCCATCGCAATTTCTCCACGCCCGCCTTCCTTGACGCAGTGCGACCGCGCTACGTACTGTTCTCGACCGGCTACCGCAATCGTTTCGGCTATCCGCGTTCCGAGACCATGGCCCGCTATCGGGCTACTGGCGCTGCGCTGCTGAATGCTTCCGGCGAGGGCGCGCTCACCTTCCGCCTGGAACCCGGTCAGGCACTGGAAGCGGAGCGTTACCGGCGCGCGCATCGCCATTACTGGACCGCACCGTGAGCAGATAGCGTTCCCGCGCCTGAAGAAAGTTTCCACTGTCTTAAGCGCCTTGGCAGGGCAATCGCGCTATGACAAGATAAGACATTGATTTAAATGTATATTTGGTTGCTGATGCGTCGTATCCGCATTTTGCAACCACTTGATAAATATCCACAAAAACGTATAGCGCGATTGCCCTAAGCGCCTTGGCACGCCGTGCGATTCCCGACGAAGCTTGATGCGAATACCGGGTAAGCAATATGTTAAATTGATCCAGTATTCGTCCATGAATGTCAGCTTCCCGCTGTTAAGGGTTTCTCGCGAATTTTTTCAACGGCTTGAATTGAAAATATGAAAATTACTCTTTTCGGCTCCGGCTATGTCGGGCTGGTCACCGGCGCCTGTTTCGCCGAGGTCGGCAACGACGTGCTGTGCGTGGACGTCGACCCGCGCAAGGTGGCCCTGCTTCAGCGTGGCGAAATCCCCATTCACGAGCCGGGCCTCGACGAGCTGGTTCGACGCAACGGCGCCAGCGGCCGGCTGCGTTTCACCACCGACGTGGCCGAGGGCGTCGCTCATGGCCTGTTTCAGTTCATCGCCGTCGGCACTCCACCCGATGAAGACGGTTCCGCCGATCTTCAGCATGTGCGCGCCGTGGCCCGTTCCATCGGCCGGCATCTCGACGCTTACCGGGTGGTGGTCAACAAATCCACCGTGCCGGTGGGCACTGCCGACGTGGTGCGCGAAACCATCGCTGCCGCGCTCGCCGAACGGGGGTTGGGCATCCCGTTCTCGGTGGTTTCCAACCCGGAATTTCTCAAGGAAGGCGTGGCGGTGCAGGATTTCATGCGCCCCGACCGCATCATCGTCGGCAGCGACGATGACCGAGCCACCCGGTTGTTGCGCAATCTGTACGCGCCGTTCAATCGCAACCGCGACCGGTTGATCGAAATGGACGTGCGTTCGGCGGAACTGACCAAGTACGCCGCCAACGCCATGCTGGCCACCAAGATCAGCTTCATGAACGAGATGGCCAACCTGGCCGAACGACTGGGGGCCGACGTCGAAAAGGTGCGGGTGGGGATCGGGGCCGACCCGCGCATCGGTTACCACTTCATTTATCCGGGCGCGGGATATGGGGGATCGTGTTTCCCGAAGGACGTCAAGGCCCTGGAATACACCGCCCGCTCCGTGAACTACGAGGCCGTCCTGTTGAAAGCGGTGGAGGCGGTCAACCAGCGACAGAAGACTGTGCTGTTCGCCAAGATTCGCGACCACTTCAAGGGGGATCTGCGCGGGCGAACTTTCGCCCTGTGGGGACTGGCCTTCAAGCCCGGCACCGACGACATGCGCGAGGCGCCCAGCCGAAACCTGCTGGAAGCGCTTTGGGAGGCTGGCTGCGTGGTGCGGGCTCACGATCCGGCGGCGATGAACGAAGCCCACCGCCTGTACGGCGAGCGACCTGATTTTCAGTTGTGCGGCGAACCGATGGACGCATTGACCGGCGCCGACGCACTGGTGATCGTGACGGAATGGAGCCTGTTCCGCAGCCCCGATTTCGACGTCATCCGTCAACGGCTTCGGCGACCGGTGATCTTCGATGGCCGCAATCTCTACGATCCCGACGATCTGCGCGAGCAGGGCTTTACCTATTACGCCGTCGGTCGCGGTGAAAAGGCATGATCGTCCCCGTCATCCTGTCCGGCGGCAGCGGCGCCCGGTTGTGGCCGCTGTCGCGGGAAGCCTATCCCAAGCAATTCCTGCCACTGGTGGATCGACGGACCATGTTGCAAAACACCGCGCTGCGGATCGCCGGTCTGAACGGTGTGACTCCGCCGCTGGTGGTCTGCAATGAGGAACACCGCTTCATGGTGGCCGAGCAGTTGCGCGCGGTCGGCATTCAGCCGACGGCGGTGATTCTTGAGCCGGTCGGCCGCAACACCGCGCCGGCGGTCGCGGTGGCAGCGCTCCACGCCCAGCGCCAGGGTGATGATCCGACCTTGCTGATCCTGCCCGCCGATCACGTCATCGCCGATGGCGAAGGCTTTCGCGCCGCCGTGCGGCGGATCGCGCCCCATGCCGAGACGGGCCGGCTGCTCACCTTCGGCATCGTGCCGACCGCGCCCGAGACCGGCTATGGCTACATCAAGGCTGGTGCGGCGATGGACCCGTCCGGGGTCAGCGTGGTGGAGCGCTTCGTCGAGAAACCCGATCTCGCCACCGCTCAGGGTTATCTGGAAACCGGTGGCTACTACTGGAACAGCGGCATGTTCCTGTTCCGCGCCTCGGCGTTTCTGGCGGAACTGGAGCGTTTCGTCCCGGCGATGCTGGCCGCCTGCCAACAGGCGTTGGCGGCCGGTCGCGCGGATACCGATTTCCTTTGGCTGGACCGCAAGGCGTTCACCGCCTGTCCCAAGGATTCCATCGACTACGCGGTGATGGAAAAGACCGAGCGCGCGGTGGTCGCGCCGCTGGCGGTCGGCTGGAACGACGTCGGCTCCTGGTCGGCGTTGTGGGACGTGGGCGTGCGCGACGCCGACGGCAACGTCACCCGCGGCGACGTGATCGCGGTCGAGACCCACGATACCTACGTGGATGCCTCCACCCGGCTGGTGACCACGGTCGGCGTGAACGATCTGGTGGTGGTCGAGACCGCCGACGCTGTGCTGGTGGCCAGCAAGGGGCGAGTACAGGAGGTCAAGACGGTGGTGGACCGGCTCAACGCCAGCCAGCGCCTGGAAGGTCGGATGCACCGCAAGGTTTATCGACCCTGGGGTTACTACGACGCTATCGACATGGAAACGCGGTTCCAGGTCAAACGCATCACGATCCGGCCCGGGGCGTCCATCTCCTTGCAGATGCACCATCACCGCGCCGAGCATTGGGTCGTGGTCAGCGGCACCGCCCGCGTTCATCGGGGCGACGACGTGTTTCTGCTGGCCGAGAACCAGTCCGCCTACATTCCGGTCGGCGTCCCACACCGACTGACCAATCCCGGCAAGATTCCGCTGGAGATCATCGAGGTGCAATCGGGCAGCTATCTGGGCGAGGACGATATCGTCCGGTTCGAGGATGTCTATGGCCGGGGGAATGGCGGGGAGGGAGACGATGCGCAACGATGAACTGGCGTGCTTCAAGGCCTACGACATTCGGGGGCGGGTTCCCGACGAATTGAACGAAGACCTGGCTTACCGGATCGGCCGGGCCTATGCCGTTCTGCTGCAACCGCGCCGGGTGGCGGTCGGTCGCGATGTGCGCTTGACCAGTCCCGCCCTGGGCGCGGCGGTGACCGAGGGTCTGCTGGACGGCGGCGTGGACGTGCTGGACATCGGTTTGTGCGGGACCGAGGAAATCTACTTCGCCGCCTTCCATCGCGGCCTGGACGGCGGGATCATGGTCACCGCCAGCCACAATCCGATGGACTGCAACGGCATGAAACTGGTCCGCGAGCAAGCCAGACCGATTAGCGGTGACAGCGGATTGTTCGCCATCCGTGACCTGGCCGCCGCCAGCGATGCGTTCACGATGGCTAATCGTCGCGGCAGACTGGATGTCCAGCCGGACAAAAGCGCCTACGTCACCCATCTGCTGAGCTATATCGACCCTTCTGTCCTGCGACCGTTGAAGATCGTGGTCAACGCCGGCAACGGTGGCGCGGGACCGATCATCGATGCCCTGGAACCACGCTTGCCCTTCCGGTTCGTCAAGATTCATCACGACCCCGATGGAACCTTTCCCCACGGCATTCCCAATCCGCTGTTGCCGGAACGCCGCGCCGCCACGGCGCGAGCGGTGCGGGAGCACGGCGCCGATTTGGGACTGGCCTGGGACGGCGATTTCGACCGCTGTTTCTTCTTCGACGCCGACGGCCGGTTCATCGAAGGCTACTATCTGGTTGGATTGCTCGCGGAAATCCTGCTGGCGCGGCAACCGGGCGCCAAGATCATCCACGACCCCCGGCTGACCTGGAACACGATCGAGCAAGTACGAGCAGCGGGTGGCGCGCCGGTGCAAAGCAAGACCGGCCATGCCTTCGTCAAGGAGCGGATGCGGTTGGAGGACGCGCTGTACGGCGGCGAGATGAGCGCCCATCACTACTTCCGCGATTTCGCCTACTGCGACAGCGGCATGATCCCGTGGTTGTTGGTCGCCGAGCAGCTTTGCCGCGACGGTCGACCGCTGGCGGCGTGGGTGGATGCGCGGATGCGGGCGTTTCCGTGCAGCGGCGAGATCAATTTTCGGGTGGCCGACGCGGCCGCCAAGATTCGGGAAATCCTGGCCGCCTACGCCGACCAGCAACCCGCCCTGGACGAAACCGACGGCGTCGGTCTTGAATTTCCCGACTGGCGGTTCAATCTACGCTGCTCGAACACCGAGCCGCTGCTGCGGCTGAATGTGGAAACACGCGGCGACGCGGCGTTGCTGGAACGGCGAACCGGGGAATTGCGCGCCTTGATCGCCGCCTGAAACGACTGTCCGGGGGTTGGCAAGATGCCGCGATGGGGTACAATACGCGCCTCTTCCGAGCTCGTTGCAAATCAATCCTCCCGGAGAGGTACCGAAGCGGTCACAACGGCGCCGACTCGAAATCGGATGGGGGTCTAACCGCCCCACGTGGGTTCGAATCCCACCCTCTCCGCCAAATCAGAACCTTGCGTCGCCCGTTCCGACTTATCGGCCACGCCGCTTTCCCTTGGCGTAGCTGCAACGTAACCACATTGGCCGCCGCGCACTGTGAAGGTGCTCTCCCGCAAGGTGCGCGTAGCGTAACACCATCCCATAGCTCGACCAGCCACCAAGTTCCATCAGGGTTTGCAAGCTGGCGCCAGCCTGCGCGCCAGCCGGCTGCTGGCGCTGGAAGCGGAAGCCAAGGCGGCACGGCGCGGGTTGTGGGCTGATGCCAATCCGATTCCGCCCTGCGACTGGCTGCATGATGAAGCGGCGGCAAAGCCAACATCGACCCCGATTCGATCTGAAGGAATGTGGCGCTGCGGGGCGAAATTCACCTGCCGCGAGATGACGAGTTGCGAGGAAGCGCGGCTCTATCTGACGCAGTGCGGATTGATCCGACTGGATGGCGACCGGGATGGGGTGCCGTGCGAGGCGCTGTGCCGATAACATGCTGACGCTGATGGTTGTGTCGTTCCCCGTGTGGGCGGAAACTTTCTCGGGCCGGGTGGTGGGCATCCGCGAGGTAGTCAGGGCAATCGCGCTATGCGGTAGCTGGACTGGGTTGGCCGAAAAGCAGACGCAGCCGATAGTGATCGTTGAGGGCAGCCCGGAGTTTGCGGCGGCGGATACTGTCGCGCGGAGGGCCGTTGTGGCGCAGCACGTTGAGGGCCATGCGGCGAATCACGGCCAGGTTTTCCGCCGAGTGGTCCTTGCGGGTCCGGCAGGCATCTTCCCCGAATTGCACGTCCAAGACCCAGTGCTGTTGATTTTCGATGCCCCAGTGCTGACGCACCGTGGCCGCAAACCGGTCGCGCTCCACCAGCGAGCACAGGAAGTAGCGGCATTCGGTGCTGGTGTTTTCCCCGAGGATCCGGGTGGACTCGACCCGGCCCACGGCCTGGAGCCCGGCCCAGTCCGGTTTCGCCTCCAGCCAGTCGATCTGGTGGCTGAGCGCATAGCGGCGGATTTCGATCCGGCCGTGGTCCTTCTCCACCGTTTCCAGCACGGGCAGGTGCCCGCGCCCCACTTCGGTATCGAGCCACAGTTGCCCGTCCGCGCACCAGGTGGGATGGTTATCTTTCAACGCCAAAACGTAATCCGCACCCGCGTCGATGAGGGTCTGGGCGATGGCTTTCTGGCAGCCCATGGCGTCGAGCGAAACCACCGCTCCGCGCAGGTCCAGCAGCCCCAGCAAATCCGGAATCGCCGTGATCTCATTGGACTTCCCGGCCACCGCCTGCTGGGCCAGCACCCAGCGCGCCCGCCCGGCAAAGGCGCTGACCAGATGCACGGCCGGGTTCGCCCCGTCCCGACTCCCCCGCACCGCTTTACCATCCACACAGACCTGCTCGTCGGCCAACCCCGGCAACGCCGCCGTCGCCCAGGTGGTGAAGGCCGTCCGGAAGGCCACCGGGTCGATTCGCCCCAGCACGTCACTCAAGGTATCGTGCGAGGGAATCCCGTTGGGCAACTCCAAAAACCCTCGCAACCAGGCTTCTTTCTCCTCGGCAAAATCCGCCATGCCCACCCAGTCCTCCACCCCGCTCAACACCGCGCACAGCACGATCATCAGAATGTCATGGAGTTGGTGGAGCTTGTTGCGGGTCGCGCGGCGCGGGTCGGGCAGGTCGGCAAAATACGGGCGCGGGTCGAGCAATTGGGGCCGCATCAGTTTTCTCCAGCCGATCAAGCGCGCCTCGTTACCCCGGCAATCCCCCTCCTGTCAACCCCCCTATAGGGCAATCGCGCTATGTGTTTTTCTAAATATTTATCAATTAGTTGCAAAATACAGGCAGGGTGCGTCGACAAGCCAATATTTAGTTAAATCAATTTGTTATGCTGACATAGCGCGATTGCCCTGAACCCCCCTATAGCGCGATTGCCCTGGCGAGGTAGGCTGGTCGCTGGCGTTGAACTGTGATTTGGGATAGGCTGTCAAAAAAGTCGTCTAAAACATCCCACCTTAAGGAGTCATTCCATGTTCGCCGCGCTTGGCCAGTGGCCCAACGCTCCGTTGGCCTATGTGTTGGCTCAGGTGCGTTTCGAGCCATTCTTGGAAATCGAAAAGTACATTCCAGCGCTGCAATCGAGTCTGCGGGAACACTATCCCCGGTTCCAGCGCACAGAACAGGTAGCCTTTCACGTGTCGCCCCAGCCCGAGGCGCAACCCCCTCAGGTGCAGCCGGCTAGACTATTACTTTGGAAGTTTGGTTCCGGTTCCAACCAAGTTGGCGTGGTGGTGCAACAAGATTCCCTGGTGCTGGGGGCGACCGAATATGAAACCTATGCCGTGTTCGGTCAGTGGTGGCAGGACGTAATAGGTCGAGTAGGTGAACAAATTCCCCATTTGTTCACTAACCGGATTGGGTTGCGCTATATCGACTTCATCTTGCCGAATGCTGGCGAAACCCCGGAGGATTATGTAGCGGATCGGCTGCGCTGCGACCCGGCGCCGGGGCTCCCTTATCGGGATCATCGCGGGTTGACCCTAGCCGAGTACCATTTGGAGCGGGGAACACTGGCGATGCGTTATTCGCGGGGAGCCGGTCAGCCGGCCTTACCGCCCGACTTGGTCCCCTTGGAGTTGGAGCCATCGGCGATTATGCAACGCGGCGTCAGCGCGAACCAGCCGACGGCGGTCCTTGACATCGACCGGTACATGCCGTTGAACATGCCATATGACTCCGCTGTGTTGGCCGATTTGTTTGAGCGGCTGCATGAGGATATTCAAGTAGCGTTCAAGGCGCTGACGACCGATCACGCTCGCGCCGTTTGGAACGGAGCACCCCCAACATGACCAGCACGATGTTCTGCGAGCCACCCGCCACTGGGAGCGGGTTTTTTGATACCGCGCTAGTCGTGGCGTTCGGGTCAATTTTGCTGCTCGTCGGCACGGGTGGCAGTTTGAACCCCACCACGGCCCAGGCATACCCAGCGCAGGATTTCACCGCCCCTACTACGGAAATTACTCAGGTACCGCCCGGCGAAACCGCGCCGGAAGAGCCCGCGCCCGCCGTGCAATCCCTGGCCGATCGGGTCAGCGCCATCAAGGCGGCGTTCGGGCTGACGATCAGCCAGTTAGCGAAAGTGCTGCGGGTCGAGCGGCAAACCATCTATGACTGGATGGATGAGGAACACTCGCCGCAACTTCAGGAGCAAAAACGGGAACGGCTGGCGGCGATTGAACGCTGGGCGGCCCAGTGGAATGCCCTGTGTCCATGGCCGGCCGGGAAAGGGATCACGACCTATCAGGTGGAGGGGGCGACCTTGCTGGACTTGTTGCTGGCGGACGTGCTGGATGAGGCGCGATTGACTCATGTCCTGCGCGGCCTGAGCGAACAGGTGAAAGCGGAGTGGCAACGCCGGGAAGAACGCTCGTTCGGCGAACAGGCCCGGCGGCGAGGTTTTCAGCCGCATGGGCAGTCGTTGCGGAGCGTGTTGGCGGGGTTTGGAGGCTCGGTTTCGTTGACCCATGATGACGAGTGAGGATGCCGCCCGGCGCATTCATGCCCAGCACTGGCGGCAGGGGCGGCTCTTGCCGGTTATCAGCCATGCGGAGGTGGCGCGGCACTTGACCCTCGCGCCCTTGGCGGATGACGATGCGGTGATCGTGATCAGCCAGTCCTGTGATCTGGTGCATCGTGACTTGACCGATGAACCCTTCGCGGAAATCCTGTTGGCCCATCCGTTGCCATAGTCTCGCTAATAATAATCCCCATATAGCTATACCGGCGATGTTTCAAGACCC
>JARSSO010000014.1:0-22241 GCA_029624765.1 Candidatus Contendibacter sp.
GTCCGCCTGGTTCGGCGTGAAGAGCCAACAAATTGTTTTTATAGAAATTATCCTAAATAATATTTCGTCTACATTATAGACACGTGAACGTCAACACGGCCTAGGGGGGTACTGGTCCTCCTCAACTGCCGCTTACCATCCGGGCAGCGCGTCGGTTGTGAGCTTCGTCAATGGCAAGGGCCTCGCCGACTTCAAGGGCAGCAGCTACGCTGTGCGGTTGGTGCGCGGCGGACAGTGATTTTGCCTTTTCATCTTGGCTCCCACGCTCCGGCGTAGTAGCGAGAACCATCGCTTTCCGCGAGGTGAGGATCATGCGCTTTCCCTATGGCATTGCCGATTTTGCTGCGCTCATCCACGAAGGGTATTTCTACGTGGACCGCACCGACCGGATTCCGCTGATCGAAGAGGCCGGCAGTCAACTGCTGTTCCTGCGCCCGCGCCGGTTTGGCAAAAGCCTGTGGCTGTCCACCCTGGAAAACTACTACGACCTGGCGCGGGCGGCGGATTTCGAGCGGCTGTTCAGCGGACTGAAGATCGGCCAGAACCCCACTCCGCTGCACAATCAATACTTCGTCATGCGCTGGGATTTTTCGATGGTCGCTCCGCGCGGCGATGCCGACGCCATCGCCGCGCTCTACGATCATCTCAATGGCGCCATCAAAGCGTTCATCGGGCGTTATCAGAGATACTTACCGGACGACGCCATCGTTCTGCGCGATAACGCGCTGCGTTCCTGGCAAGAACTGTTGGCGGCGATCAGCCAGACTCCGCACAAGCTGTACCTGCTGATCGACGAATACGACAACTTCGCCAACGACGTCATGGCCAGCCCGTTGCGCGGCACGGGCCGCTACGAAGAACTGGTGCAAGGCGAAGGGACCATCAAGACCCTGTTCAAGGCGGTGAAGTCGGCGGCCAGCGGACAGGGACTGGATCGGGTGTTTATCACCGGGGTTTCGCCGGTGGTGCTGAGCGACATGACCAGCGGCTACAACGTGGCCGAGGATCTCTCGCAACGTCCCCGGCTGCATGACCTGTGCGGCTTTACCGAGGTTGAATTGCGCGCTGCCCTGGAAGCCACTGCGGCGGCGCACGGCCTGGACGCCACGCAAGTAGAGACGGCCTTGGACCTGATGCGGGATTTTTACAATGGCTACCGGTTTACGTCGCAACGCGAGGAGCGAGTCTATAACCCCACCTTGGCGTTGTACTTTCTTAAGCGCCTGGCCGAGGACGGCGCCTTCCCGGAGCGGTTGCTCGACGACAACCTGGCGATGGACCGCAACCGGATTCAGTACGTGGCCCGGCTGCCGCACGGCGAAACCCTGGTCAACCGGGCGTTGAACGAGCGCGAACCGCTGGCGGTGGCGCAACTGGTCAACCGCTTCGGGGTGCAGGACATGCTGACCGCGCCGCGCGATCCCGACTTTCTCCTCACCCTGCTCTACTACTTCGGCGTACTGACCCTGGTTGGGCGGGATGCGCTGGGCAAGCTGCAACTGGCCATTCCCAACCAGGTGATTCGCAAGCTGTATGTCGAGCGGTTACGGGAACAGGCGCTACCGCGCTACGAAGACCAGGAACAGCGGCAGGTGGTTGTGGAGCGATTCTACGCCACCGGCGATCTTGGCCCACTGTGCGACTTCCTGGAACAGACCTATTTCAAAGTCTTCGACAACCGGGATTTGCGCTGGAGCAACGAACTGGTGGTGAAAACGGCGTTCCTGGTCACGCTGTTCAATGATGCGTTCTACCGGATGGACTCGGAGCCGGCGCTGGGGCGGGGTTACGGCGACCTGCTGCTACGGGTGCGGCCGGACATGCGCCAATACGCCCTGCTCGATCATCTGCTGGAATTCAAGGCGGTCGGTCTCAAGGCGGTAGAGCTGGCCAGCGCCGAACTGGCGGCGAAAAACCGGGAGGAGCTGCGCGCGTTGCCGGCGGTGGCGGAGGCGCTGCAAGAGGCGGAAATCCAACTGGCCGGCTATCGGGCGGTGCTGGAACGCTCCGGTGGCGAGCCGCTCAAGCTGCATACCCATGCAGTGGTCGGCATCGGCCTGGAACGGCTGGTGTGGTAAGAAAAGTCATGCTTGAGCAGGGCCAATTCAGCCAGGCTCCCGCTTCGCCCGGTACAGTTCCCGCGTCTTCAGCGCCCGCCCACGCAACTGCACGGCCAGGGCAGCGCGCGTCAGGCGCTTGACCTCCCGCAGCACGGTGGGATCAGTCAAAATGCCGTCGCGCAGGGCCAGCAAGCCCCGGCCCGAAATCGGCACCCCGCTCTCGGCCGATCCGGCGGCCAGTGGTCCCCGGTCCAGCGCATAGCAATACTGTTCCTCGGCGACAATGGGCGTGCCGCTCATCGCCTCGCAATCCAGCGTCAGACCGTAGCCCAGATCCTCCAGCAACCGCTTTTCGAACCGCCGCAGCGGCGGTTCCTCGCCAACCGCCGTGGCCAATTCCGCCAGCAAGAGTGGATAGACGGCGAACAGGCCCGGATGCGGGTCCAAGCGCGGCAGCAGGCGCACCAGCAACTCGTTGACGTACAGTCCGGCCAGCACCCGGTGGGGCGGCAAGGGCGCCGGAAGACCCGCTTCCTCGGCGGCGGTCAGCGTCGCCAATTCGCCCGTTCCAGCCCAAGACAGTAACAAGGGCATGAACGGTTGCAGCAAGCCTTTCAGCCGCGACCGGGATCCCGCCGCGCCGCGCGCCACCAAGCCCGCCCGTCCGTGATCCTGGCTGAAGACTTCCAGCAGCAAACTGGTGTCGCGGTAGGGGCGGCGATGCAGAACGAACGCGGGTTGCAACAGCACGCGCATGGTAGGCAAGCCACCGGCTCAGGGCGAAGCCGGATCGGCATAACCCAGGCTCCGCAAGGCGCGCTCGTCGTCGGACCAGCCCTCGCGCACCTTGACCCAGGTCTCCAAAAACACCGGTCGGCCCAGCAGTCGCTCCAAATCCTGGCGGGCCTGACGCCCGACTTCGCGCAGGGTCGCCCCCTTCTCGCCGATGACAATGCCTTTCTGGCTGGCGCGCTCCACCCAGATCACGGCGTGAATCCGCGTCAGCCGCTCCTCCTCGGCAAAGCGCTCGATCGCCACCGTCAGGGCATACGGCAATTCCTCGCGCAGCAACCGGGTCAGCTTCTCGCGGACCAGTTCGGCGGCCAGAAAGCGCTCGCTGGCCGTGGTCACCTGATCGGCTGGGAACAGGAAGTCGCCGACCGGCAACCAGCGGGCAATGGCTTGTTCCAGCGTTGCCACGTTGTCGCCCTTGAGCGCGGACAGCGGCACGACCTCGGCGAACGCGCGCCGGCCCGCCATGTCCCGCAGGAACGGCAACAGCCGCGCCTTGTCGGCGACCCGGTCCACCTTGTTGACCGCCAACGCCACCGGCCCTGGAAAAGCGGCCAGTCGTTGCAGCGCGTCCTGGTCCTCCTCGGTCCAGCGCAGGGCCTCGATCAAGAACACCACCACATCCACGTAACCCAGCACGCTGGCCGCCGCTCGATTCAGATAACGGTTCATCGCCCGCCGTCCCTGGCGATGCAGGCCCGGCGTGTCCACATACACGATCTGGGCGTCCGGCAGGGTCTGAATACCGAGAATGACGTGGCGGGTAGTCTGCGGCTTGGGCGCGGTGATGCTGATCTTCTGGCCAATCAGCCGGTTCAGCAGGGTGGACTTGCCGACATTGGGCCGGCCCAGCAGAGCCGCGTAGCCCGCGCGGGTGGGAACGGTCATGGCGGCAATTGCTCCAATAGCCGACGGGCGGCATCCTGTTCGGCCTTGCGCCGGCTGCTCCCCATCGCGACCGCGCGACGGTCGGCGACCGCGCATTCCACCGTAAAGGTCTGGGCGTGCGGCTCGCCGTGAATTTCCAGCACACTGTAGACCGGCAGGGGTTGCTGGCGAGCCTGCAGATACTCCTGCAAGCGGGTCTTCGGATCCTTCAACTCGCTGGCGCTGGCCAACCCGACCAAATCGTCTTGATACAAACGCAAAATCAACGCGCGACAGGCGTCCAGCCCCCCATCCAGGTAAACCGCCCCGAAAATCGCTTCCAGCGCGTCCGCCAGAATGGATTCGCGCCCCGGACCACCGCTGCGCAGTTCACCCTGGCCCAGCCGCAACTCCTCGCCAAGCTTCAAGCCCCGAGCCACTTCCGCCAGCGCCTCGCCCCTCACCAACGTCGCCCGCAGCCGGCTCAATTCGCCCTCGCTGGCCTGGGGATAGCGTTGGAACAAATATTCGGCCATGACCAGGTTCAACAGCGCATCGCCCAGAAATTCCAGCCGCTCGTTGTGGCGCGGCGAGGCGCTGCGATGGGTCAGCGCTTCCTCCAACAACCCAGGCTGTCGAAACGCATAATTCAAGGCGGCGCCCAGCCGCGTGGCCGAAGAACGCATTTTAGAAGGGCTTTATGAGACTTTTCGCGGCGGACGATTTGCCCATCAATCCGGCGAAGGAAAAGTTCATTGCGCCTTCAGTAGAATGGATTCATTAACCTTGAGCGTGACATACAGCCCCTCGATCAGTTTTCGCTCGTCCTGGTAAACCAGATCGAGCATCTTCCCCCGACGGTCGTTGCGGATCTTAAGATCCTTGGCCTGGACGTTATTCACGTACCCAATATCGAACCGTTTTTGAATGGCGCGCTGGATCTCCTCCTGGCTCATATCCCCCACCGACTCCTTGCGGACGCTCTCGATGGTGGACTTGATCGAGTAATACTGTACATACATCGGGATCACCTGCATCGCGATCAGGGCCACCACCCCGATCAAGACCAGCAGCAGGAGCAGCCCGATGATGGACATGCCGCGCTGCCTTGCATTTACTTGCTGCTTTGCCAGTGTGAATGGCTGCATTTTCATACCCCCCTGCCCGCCTACTTGATGTCATCACCAATCCGACCGCATTGACCGCGCAAGGTAATGCAGTCCCAGTTCATCCAGATGAAAAACGCCCGGCCGATCAGGTTTTCCTCGGGCAACGGCCCCCAAACCCGACTGTCGCTGCTGTTGTCCCGGTTGTCGCCCATCATGAAGTAATGCCCGGGCGGCACCTGGTATTCCCAACTGATCGCTCCATCCAGTTCGCGGCGCGGCTGCACATCGGGCCACAACCCGATCAGCCCCCGGTGGCTGCCGGCCAGCGTTTGAATCGGGTGCTGAACCGCCCCCAGCCGCTCTTCGAACCGCTGGTAACCCGGCGCGGCGGGATCGGGGGGCAGCGGCGTCAGCGCCACGGGCTGGCCATTGATCGATAGCTGTCCATCGCGATAGGCCAGCCGGTCACCGGGCAAACCCACCACCCGCTTGATATAGGCCACCGCCGGATCGGGCGGATAACGGAACACCACCACGTCGCCCCGCTGGGGTTGGCCGTTGCCGATCACCTTGGTATTGAGCACCGGCAACCGCAATCCGTAGGCAAATTTGTTGACCAGGATAAAGTCGCCCTTGAGCAAGGTGGGCACCATCGACTCGGACGGAATCCGAAACGGCTCGACCACGAACGAGCGCAGCGCCAGCACCGCCAGAATCACTGGAAAGAACGACTTCGACAAATCCACGTACCAGGGCAGCTTGACCGCGCCCGGCAGCGCCGCGCCCGCCTCTCCCACGACCGGGACGCGCGCGCGCCGCGGCGCCAGCACCAAAGCGTCCAGTAGCCAGATGCCACCGGTCAAGCCGGTCAGCACCACCAAAACAGCGGCGAAATCGATATTCATGGCTATCAGGATCCAACGGCGAGACCGTGCTCGCCTTTCATGAGTTCTTGTCCACCTGCAACACCGCCAGAAAGGCCTGCTGCGGAATTTCCACCTTGCCCACCTGCTTCATCCGTTTCTTGCCGGCCTTCTGTTTTTCCAGCAGCTTGCGCTTGCGGGTCACGTCGCCGCCGTAGCACTTGGCCAGCACGTTCTTGCGCAGCGCCTTGACCGTGGTGCGGGCGATGATCTGGCTGCCGATGGCCGCCTGGACGGCGACCTCGAACATTTGCGGATGAATCAGCTTCTTCAGCTTGACCGCCACGTCATGGCCCCGGCGCTGGGCCTGGTCGCGATGGACGATGGCCGACATCGCATCCACCCGCTCGCCGTTGATCAGCACGTCGAGCTTGACCAGTGGCGCGGCCTGGAACCGGTCGAGGCTGTACTCGAACGAAGCAAAACCCCGGCTGACCGATTTCAGCCGGTCGAAGAAATCCAGGACTACCTCACTGAGCGGCAACTCGAAGCTCAATTGCACCTGGCCGCCGGCGTAGTGCAGCCCGCGCTGCGCCCCACGCTTTTCGATGCAGAGGGTGATGATCGCGCCCAGGTAATCCTGCGGCGTCAGGATATGCGCCACGATGATCGGCTCGCGAACCTCGGCGATCTCGTTGGCCGGGGGCAGCTTGGCGGGGTTGTCGATCTTCAGGATTTCGTTCCGGGTGGTCAACACCTCGTAGACCACGGTTGGCGCGGTCGTCACCAGATCGAGATTGTATTCCCGCTCCAGCCGCTCCTGGACGATTTCCATGTGCAGGAGGCCCAGGAACCCGCAGCGGAACCCGAAACCCATCGCCTGCGAGGTTTCCGGCTCGAAATACAGCGAGGCGTCGTTGAGGCGCAGTTTTTGCAATGCCTCGCGCAGGTTGCCGAAATCGTCCGAATCGGTGGGGAACAGCCCGGCGAAGACCCGAGGTTGAATCTTCTGAAATCCAGGCAAGGGTTCGGCCGCCGGTCGATCCGCTCCGGTGAAGGTATCGCCCACTGGCGCTCCGTCGATGTCCTTGATCCCGGCGATGACATAGCCCACCTCGCCGGCGCCCAGGCTGGATTGCTCGCTGCGCTTGGGGGTGAAGACGCCGACCGATTCCACCTGAAAGGCCCGGCCGGTGGACATGACCTGAAGCTTCTGCTTGGGCGTGATCCGGCCGTCCACTACCCGCACCAGCGAGATCACCCCGACGAAGTTGTCGAACCAGGAATCGACGATCAGGGCCTTGAGCGGTCCATCCGGATCACCCGTCGGGGCCGGAATGCGGGCGATGATTTCCTCAAGCAGATCCACCACCCCCAGTCCGCTCTTGGCGCTGACCCGCAGGGCCTGGCTGGCGTCCAGGCCGATGATGTCGCCGATTTCATGCGCCACCCGCTCCGGATCGGCCGAGGGCAGATCCACCTTGTTGAGCACCGGCAGCACTTCCAGATGCTGCTCGATGGCGGTGTAGCAGTTGGCGACGCTCTGCGCCTCGACGCCCTGGGCGGCGTCCACCACCAGCAGCGCGCCCTCGCAGGCGGCCAGGGAACGGGACACTTCGTAGGAAAAATCCACATGTCCCGGCGTATCGATGATATTGAGCTGGTAGGCGTGGCCGTCGCGGGCCGGATAGCGCAACGACACGCTTTGCGCCTTGATGGTGATGCCGCGCTCCCGCTCCAGGTCCATCGAATCGAGCACCTGATCAGCCATCTCCCGCTCGCTCAGGCCGCCGCAAATTTGGATGAAGCGGTCAGCCAGCGTGGATTTGCCGTGGTCGATGTGCGCGATGATCGAAAAATTGCGAATGTGATCCATGAATTCCGCTATGGGCCGGCCATCGGTTCGTTTCACACCGTTCGGTGGCTTTGGCGGCCCGGAAGGATGAAGGCCATCGCTCCCCCAAACTTGCTGGCTTGCGAGCGATCGGTCGTTATTTGGAAAGTTGGGGATTATAGCGTCATCGCGCCGGGGAAAGTATTTTCACCCAACCGCCGCATCACTACTGGCTGAAACCGCGCGTCGCCCCGCAACCGCCGCGACCAGACGCGCGCCGCCAGGAACCCCAGCCCCAGCCCCACCACGCCGGCCAGCATCACCGGCTCCTCGCCCGCGCCGGCGAATGTGGCTTGTCCCAGCAGCGCGCCAGCCAGCAACAGAACGACCGGCAGCAGGTAGACCAGCAGCGACCCACGCAGCAGCGCGCCCTCGGCCAGACCCACGATCACCGCGTCGCCCGGCCGCAACGGCAAGGCCGAAACAGCCCGTATCCGCATCCGCCGGTCGCCCCAGATCTTCGCCAGCGCCGCCGTGCCGCAACCGTCGCCGGCGGCGCACGCGTCACAGGCCGACCGGCGCCGGGTTTCCACCCAGGCGTAACCGGCGCCGGCCTCCACCACGACCGCCGGTTCCTCGATCATGGCTTGCCGGCCCCGGGGGTGTGCTGGATCGCGGTGGCGATCCGCCGCACGGTCGCGGCCGGCGCTTCGCCGACCACCAGCACCTGGTGGCCATCGATCACCGTGCCGAAGGCGTTCATCGAGCCCAGTTGCGAGCTTCCCTGCAACAGCGGCGGATCGCCTTCCAGCCGCTCCAGGAACACTGAGATGGTCGCCAACCCGTCGGCGAACACCAGATGTTCGGTGGGATGGCGACCGGATGCCTCGGTAAAACGGTTGTGCGACACCTGGACGAACCCCTCGGGCAACTGTTCCACCCGCCAGGCAGACTGCGTCACCGGCTCTCCCATGGCGGCCTGGGCGCCGCTGGCGTCCGGACCCGTTTCCGGCGCGACGCCGATCTTGGCTTCGGGCGGCGCCGCGAAGGCGTCGTCGTCGATCCGCGACTTGATCTGCAAATCGGTGAACATCAGTTGCTCGACCGGCTGGCCTTGTTCGTCCAGCAACGCCGAGCGCAGCGCCAGACCGTTGCGTCGGTCCAGCCACAACCGGTAACCGAATCGCCAGGCATCGCGCGGCTTGATGGCGATCACCTGCGCCTCCAGCCCGGCGACGCGATCCTCGCCCAGCATTTGCAGTTCGTAGTGGTTTTCCACCTGACCCAGTTCCCGTGGAATCGACCAGTGGAAGGGCGAACGCCGGTAGTCGCCACCCGCGAACGTGGCCCGCCACTTTGGCGACAGGCAAACGACATTGTCGTCCGCCACCACGATTTCCCGCGGCGGACCATTCAACGAAACCAGTCGTTGCCGCTCGCCTCCGGCTCCACCGCCATGGACGATGCGCATGGCTTCCACGTGGGGCCCCCGCACGTAAATGAAGGTGCCCTCGTAGTTCAGGGTTTGGGTGGAATTCAGCATCCGCTCCAGCCAGTGTCGGGCATCCTGCGTGGCGGCTGGCTGCGTCCGGCCGACGGGGGGCAGCGATCCGGCGGCGAGCGCCAGAACCGCGCAATACAGGAACCTGCGCTTCATGCGGGAGCTTAGCGATCGGGCTGATAGCCAACCATGCGCACGTAGGGCAACACGCCGTGCATGCTGTTCCGGGACGCATAGCCGTTATGATTGACCAGATAACTGTTTAGCCGCGATCCGAACGGTTCGCCGGCCGGATTGGCCGACCGGGCCGCCACGACGGTTTGGACTGGAAGGGAAACAGCGAGGTTGGGCGGGATGGGAGTGGCGGTGGCGAACGGAACGGGGGGCGGGAGCGTCTCGGTCTGGTTGAGCTTCAGCCCATACAGGGCCATCAGCGCCACCGAGGCGGCCAGCGCGAAGCCGGTGACCGGCTTGTACCAGGCTGGCAGCGGTCCGGCGACCGGTCGCGCCAGGGGTTCGGCTTCGATGGCGGCGCGGATGCGAGCGGCGAAATCGTTATCCAGCACTTTTGGAACATGGTCCTGGATCACGTCGCTGATCAAATGATACCGTTCCCAGCGGTCACATGCGTCGCGATCTCGATTCAGCCGGCGCAGGACCAGGTCGATCTCACTGGCCGCCAGTTCATCGTCGACCAGCGCCGAAAGCTGACTCGCCGCGACGGAGACGTCGGCGGCGGGACGCGCCAAGGGTAGTTCAGCCGTTTTATCAGCCATGACTCTATCTCGAAACTAATGCAGTAGTGGATGCAGTTTGGCGTCGATCGCCTCGCGCGCCCGGAAAATCCGGGAGCGCACCGTGCCGATCGGACACCCCATGGTTTGGGCAATTTCCTCGTAGCTCATTCCCTCAAGTTCCCGAAGGGTGATCGCCGTGCGCAAATCCTCCGGTAAATCCTCGATCGCCCGAAACACGGTTTCCGCGATTTCGTCCTTGAGCAACAACCGCTCGGGCGTTTCGTATTCCTTCAGCAGGGACTGGCCTTCGTATTGCTCGGCCTCGTGGGCGTCGATGTCGGAACCCGGCGGCCGGCGGCCCTGGGCGACCAGGTAGTTCTTGGCCGTGTTGATCGCGATTCGGTACAGCCAGGTGTAGAACGCGCTGTCGCCGCGAAAGCCGGGCAATGCGCGGTAGGCCTTGAGAAACGCTTCCTGGGACACATCCAGGGCCTCGCTGGGATCGTGGACGTAGCGGGAAATCAGCTTGATGATCTTGTATTGGTACTTGCGCACCAGCAGATCGAACGCATTCTTATCGCCTTTCTGCACCCTGTGGACCAGATCGCGGTCCAGATGACCCTCGCCCATCCGGGCAGACCCCTTTCGACTCAATGGCGATCTCCCTGCAATCATGACGGTAGACCAACGCCCGTTTCGTTAGTTCGCGTACTTGCCGGGATGTTATAGTGTGGCCGGGCGGCGGGACGGGTGCAAAAAGCCGGCGGACCCGACCGCGCGGTGCTTGTGTTCGCCACGATACCCCATTCCCGGAATCTCTCACAAGCCATGATCGCCTTCCCGCTTTCCATCGATATTCTGATCATCGGCAGCGGCGCCGCCGGTTTGAGCCTGGCGTTGCGCCTGGCCGACGCCGCCCGCGTCGCGGTGCTGGCCAAGGGGTCGCTGTCCGAGGGCAGCACGTATTACGCCCAGGGCGGGGTGTCGGCGGTGCTGGACGCCGACGACTCCATCGAATCCCACCTGCAAGACACGCTGATCGCCGGCGCGGGCCTGTGCCATCCCGACGCGGTGCGCCTGACGGTGGAGCACGGCCGGGAGGTGATCGAGTGGCTCAGCGCGCGGGGCGTCCCCTTCACCCGCGACCCCAACGCCGAGCACGGCGTGGACTATCACCTGACCCGCGAGGGCGGCCACAGTCACCGCCGGGTCGCGCATGTCGCCGACGCCACCGGCCGGGCGATTCAAACCACCCTGGAAGCGCGCGCCCGCGAGCATCCGAACATCACGCTCCTGGATCAAGCCATCGCGGTGGACTTGATCACTCGCCGCAAGCTGGGCCTGGACGGCAACCGCTGCCTGGGCGCGTATGTCCTGGACCGGCGCGACGGATCGGTGACCGCCCTGGCGGCGCGGTTCGTGGTGCTGGCCACCGGCGGCGCCAGCCGGGTCTATCTGTATTCCAGCAACCCGGACGGCTCGACCGGCGACGGTATCGCGATGGCCTGGCGAGCCGGCTGTCGGGTGGCCAACCTGGAGTTCATGCAGTTCCATCCCACCTGCCTGTATCACCCACAGGCCAAGAATTTCCTGATTTCCGAGGCGGTGCGTGGCGAGGGCGGCATCCTGCTGCTGCCCGATGGAACCCGGTTCATGCGGAATTTCGACGTGCGGATGGAACTGGCCCCCCGCGACATCGTGGCCCGCGCCATCGACCACGAGATGAAGCGGCTGGGCGCGGAATGCGTGTATCTGGACATCAGCCACAAGCCGGCGGCGTTCGTCCGGGAACATTTTCCGAATATTCACGCCAAGTGTCTGGAATACGGGTTCGACATGACCCGCCAGCCCATTCCGGTGGTGCCGGCGGCCCATTACACCTGCGGCGGCGCATTGACCGATCTGCGGGCGCGAACCGACATCGCCGGCCTGTACGCCGTGGGCGAAGTCGCGTTCACCGGTCTGCACGGCGCCAATCGCATGGCCAGCAACTCGCTGCTGGAATGCCTGGTGTTCGCGGCGATGGCGGCGGACGACATCCGCCCACGGCTGGCGCGCGCCCCGGAGCCACCACCGTTGCCGGCCTGGGACGAAAGCCGGGTGACCGACTCCGACGAAGAAGTGGTGGTCAGCCACAACTGGGCGGAACTGCGCCAGTTCATGTGGGACTACGTGGGCATCGTCCGCACCGACAAGCGCCTGCAACGCGCCCGCCATCGGGTGGAACTGCTGCTGCGGGAGATCGGCGAGTATTACGGCAATTTCCGCATCGGCGGCAACCTGATCGAACTGCGCAATCTGGCCCAGGTGGCGGATTTGATCATTCGCTGCGCCCTGGCGCGACGGGAAAGCCGGGGTCTGCACTATACCCTGGATTATCCGCAAGCCAACGAGACCGAGCCGGTGCGGGACACGGTGCTGGTGCCGGCGAATTTCGCCGGAGCGGACGCGCCGCCGCGGTGGAGCGACTGAGTTCAAGGCGGATCCACCCCGTCTTCGTCCCGCCCGACGCGCAGCCAGACCCGCAGCCGCCGCAAGGCGTTGGAGTCAGCCGCGTCGGGCAACAACGCCAATGACCGCCGTCCGCCGCTTTCCAGCCGAAAGTTGAGGACGACGATGCCGAGGTGGGCGTAACCGCCGGTCAATCTGGCGCGATGCGGCGTGCCATCGCCGGTTTCCAGCCGCCAAGCGCTGTCCAGCAGTTCAAGGCGGGCGATAAAGCCGCGCGTCCCCTGGAAGCCGTATTGCCAAACGAACCTGCCCAGCGCCAGCGCGATGCCGACGATGAAACCGGCCCTGATCCACGGCGGAAGGCTGCTGACGAGCACGGCGACGCCGGCCAGGACATGAGCGCCACCGCCGCAGACGAGCAGCAGCGGCGAAGGGCGCGGCTTGATGTCCAGGGCGGCGAGGTCGCGCGTTCCTTCAATGAAACTGTCCATGACACACTTCTCCAACCCAATGATCTTGTTGGCAGCCTGTCGATGACTTTCGCGTTCGCTCCCCTCGCCCGCTGGCGGGCGCCGGGCCGGGGGAGAAAGGCGACACTACTCCGGTCGCCAGCGGCTGAAACTTTGCAACAGGAATCGCCATGCCGATGCATACTCCGTATCCAGACACCCTTGGGAATCACGCGGTCGTTCGCGACGATCACGGCATACTGCTACCCTGGACGCCGTGGCAAGACGCCATTTGCCGAGAAATGCAGTGGTACCTGAACTGCCCCCTGGAGTTTGGATACCCGCGTTTCGTCTGGATGACGTTCATGGATGGCCATTATCAACCCGATGCCCGGCGTGAGGACTGTATTCCCGCCTCACAAAACGGCATGGGCATCCTGTCTTATTTGAAATATCACCAATACGGCGGGCGCGGCAATCGACAGGTCCTGGATTGGGCTCGTCACATGGGCAACTATCTGGTCAGAGAATGCAATACTCCCCCCGGCGGACGGTATCCCCGGTTTACCCGCTCCACGGGACTACGGGGACGGTTTCCCCAGCCACCGGACTGCGGTTGCCAGGGGGATCGGCCGTTCGAGATCCAACCGGACAAGGGCGGCATTGCCGGATACGCGCTCCTCGTGCTTTACCAGGCAACCGGGGAAAAAAGTTATCTGGATCAAGCCCTGAACAACGCCCACGTTCTGGCCGCCAACGCCATTCAAGGCGATGCGACGCATTCTCCGTGGCCGTTCCGAGCGGATTATCGCACCGGCGAAGGCCGCGGCGCGGTATCCGGCAACATGGTTTATATCCTGCGGCTGTTCGATGCGCTGCATGAACTGGGATACCAGGAATTCGATCCGCCGCGCGAGCGACTGTGGCACTGGATCCGGGATTATCAACTGCCGGATTTGGCAAAGGACGGAATGCTCTGGGTACAGTTTTTTGAAGATCACCACGGCACGGACAACCGTACCGCCTGGTCGCCCCTCAACCTGGCGCGCTATCTGATCGAACGAAAGGATCAACGTGATCCGCGGTGGCGAATCCACGCGCGCGACTTGATCGAGTTCGTCAATAAAAACTTCACCCGCGTTCGACACGGCGTCCCGATTTGCGGCGAGCAGGATTACGATGAAAATCCCTGGGGCGGCATTCTTTCGACGTATGGAGCCGTACTGGCCATGTACACGGCGGCCACCGGTTCGGAAGAATACAAGGGGCTGGCCTGGCAAGCGCTGAATTTCGCCTTGTACGCGACCGACAACGATGGTTGCCCCGGCGAACAGGCGTCCTACCCATGCCGGGGCGGCTGGCAGGAAGACGCCCATACCGACAAGATTCACAACTTCATGGATGCCATCGCCGCCATCCCCGAATGGGGAAAATAGCCATTCCAGATCAGCAATTACCAACGTATCCCGCCCGCGTGGCGCGGACCGGCCCTTGAGCTGGCGGGTGGTTTCCATCAAGCCTGCCCGTGATCACCCCTGCCACACCCTGCTCCACTGTTCCTCCAACCGCTTGACCGACACCGGCGCAATCGTCTTCAACTCCTGGGCGAACTGCGAGACGCGCAACTCCTCCAGCAGCCAGCGAAAGCGAATTAACTCCGGGTCGCTTTTTTCCCGCCGGGCGTTCCGCTCCAATTGCCGCTGGCAGGCTTCCCACAGGCGAACGATGTCGCCGCGCCGTTGCCGATCCTTGTCCGGGGCCTGCCGGAGCTTTTGCAGCCGCAGGCCGATGGCCCGCAAATAGCGCGGCAAATGCGGTAGCCATTCCAGCGGCGTCTGGCTCAGAAAGCCTGGATAAACCAGACTGGCCAGTTGCTCGCGGATATCGGCCATGGCTTCGGCCCAGACCGGCGCTTCGTCGGCCAGCGCCTGGCGGACTTCGCGATACGCCGCCAGGATCGCATCCGCCGTTTCGCAAACCTCCCTGGTCGCGGCCGACAGCCGGGCCTTGCCGCGTTCCAGCAAGACATCGAACCCCGCCCGGTCGCGCGGTAACGGCGTCTCCGCCAGAAAAGCGCGATCCAGAATGGCGTTCAGCAGGTCTTCCCGCAACTGTTCCTGCGTCCCCAGGCCGATAGAGTGCAAGGTCATGCGCTGGAACCGGGGCAGATCCCGCGCCAGCGTCTTGAACAGCGGTCCCAGCCGCCAGCCGATCAGCCGCCGCAAGCCAGCGCGCGTCGCCGCCTCCGCCCGCGCCGGCACATCCAGCAGGCGCAGCGCCAGCGTCCCGTCCGATTCCGCGATCAGGGCCGGATAGCCGCGCAACTGGATATCGTTGCGAACGAAACTCACCTCTTCCGGCAACGCGCCGAAATCCCAGTCCCGCACCCGTTCCCGTTCGAACTCCGGGGTCGGCAGCGCCGCGAAGCCGGCCCGCGCCGCGCCGCGCAACTCGGCCTGAATCGCCGCCCAGTCGCGTCCAACCGCCAGCGTCTTCCCCTCGGCGTCCACAACCTGAACGCGCATCCGCAAATGCGGCGACACGGCATCGAAATTCCAGGCTTCCTCGGGAATCCGCACCCCCGTCATGCGGTGCAAGTGTTCGGTCATGGCTTCGACCAGCGACCGCGCGTCCGGCTCGATCACCTCCAGCAACGCTTGCACATAATTGGGTACCGGGACGAAGTTTCGCCGCAGCGCCTTGGGCAACGATTTCAGCAGGGCCGCCATCCGTTCCGCCCGCAGACCCGGCACCAGCCAGTCCAGCCGCTTCGGGTCCACCTGATTCACCGCCGCCAGCGGCACGGTCAACGTGACGCCGTCGTCGTCCGCGCCGGGCGTGAAGCGATAGGTCAGTGGCAGTTGCAATCCGTCGAGATCGAGGAGGTCGGGGAACCGCTCGCCCTCCGCCACCGGTCCCGCCTCCGTCAGCAGCGCGGCCCGGTCGAGAAACAGCAGGCGCGGATTCTCCCGTTCTGCCCGCCTGCGCCAACTTTCGAATCCCGCACCGCTGTAAATGCCTTCGGGAATCCGCTCGTCGTAAAAACGATAAAGCGCCTCCCCGTCGGCGGTCAGGTCACGGCGGGCGCGAACCTCCAACTCCTCCAATTCGGCCAGCAGTTGCCGGTTATGTTGGAAAAAAGGGGCCTTGCAATGAAAATCGCCCTCCACCAGCGCCCGGCGGATGAAGATCCCGCGCGCCAGCGCCGGATCGAGCGGGCCGTAATCGACCCGGCGATTGACAACAATCGGCAGACCGTACAGCGTGACCCGCTCGGTGGCGGTCACCCGCGCCGAACGCTTTTCCCAGTGTGGCTCGGCATAATTGCGCTTGAGCAGATGCCCGGCCAAGCCCTCCACCCATTCCGGCTCGATCCGGGCCACGACGCGGGCGTACAGCCGGGTGGTTTCGACCAGTTCCGCCGCCACGACCCAGCGCGGCCGCTTCTTGAACAGGCCGGAACCGGGGAACAGGTAGAAATTCCGGCCCCGCGCGCCCAGATAGACGTTCTCTTCCTGCTTCATGCCGAGATGGCCGAGCAGGCCAGTCAACAGCGCCCGGTGCAGGTTGGCGCAGGGCGCCGCTTCCTCGTTAAGCCGCATTCCCATCTCGGTCACCCGCCCCAGCAATTCCTGATGCAGGTCATGCCATTCGCGCATCCGCACGAAGGAGAGAAAGTCGGCCTGACAGAGATTGCGCAACTGGTTCTTGGACAGTTGCCGCGCCTGCTCGTGGTAATAATCCCAGAGCTTGAGCAGCGCCAGAAAATCGGAATGCTCGTCGCGGAAGCGGCGATGCTTCTCGTCCGCCGCCTGCTGGCGCTCCAGCGGTCGCTCGCGCGGATCCTGAATCGCCAGCGCGGCGACGACGATCAGCGTCTCGCGCAGGCAACCTTCCCGTTGCGCCGCCAGCAGCATCCGGCCCAGGCGGGGATCGACCGGCAATTTGGCCAGTTGCCGGCCCAACTCGGTGATGCGGCGCTGTTCGTCCACCGCCCGTAATTCGAACAGCAGCCGGAACCCGTCGTCGATCTGGCGCGAATCCGGCGGGTCCACGAACGGAAACTCTTCCGGCCGGCCCAGATTCAGCGCGCACATTTGCAGGATCACCGCCGCCAGATGAGTCCGCAAAATCTCTGGATCGGTGAACGCCGGACGGGATCGGAAATCCTCCTCCGCGTACAGCCGCACGCAGACGCCCGCCATCACCCGCCCGCAGCGCCCGGCGCGCTGGTTGGCGCTGGCCTGGGAAATCTTCTCCACCGGCAGGCGTTGAATCTTGCTACGAGGACTGTAGCGGCTGACGCGCGCCGCGCCGGGATCGACGACGTAGCGGATGCCGGGCACGGTCAGGGAGGTTTCGGCCACGTTGGTCGCCAGCACGATCCGCGGCCGGCCGCGCGGTTGAAACACGCGATTTTGTTCGGCCGCCGACAGCCGGGCATACAACGGCAACACCTCGGTGTTGGGCGGATGATGCTTGCGCAGACTTTCGGCCGTTTCGCGAATCTCCCGCTCGCCGGACAGAAAGATCAAAATATCGCCCGGCCCCTCCTTCCACACCTCGTCCACCGCGTCCAGAATCGCCTGCTGCAAATCGCGGTCGCGCTCGTCCTCGTCCATCGCCAGCAAGGGCCGGTAGCGAATATCCACCGGGTAGCCGCGCCCTGAGACTTCGATGATCGGCGCCCGGTCGAAATGGTGGGAAAAGCGTTCGGGATCGATGGTCGCCGAGGTGATGATCAGCTTGAGATCGGGCCGCCGGGGCAACAACCGCTTGAGATACCCGAGCAGGAAATCGATGTTCAGACTGCGCTCGTGGGCCTCGTCGAGGATGATCACCTCGTACTGTTCCAACTGGCGGTCACTCTGGGTTTCCGCCAGCAAAATGCCGTCGGTCATCAGCTTGACCAGCGCATCCGGCCCGGTCCGGTCGGAAAAACGCACCTTGTAACCGACCTGGCCACCGACCGTCGTGCCCAGCTCCGCCGCGATCCGGGCCGCCACCGAGCGGGCGGCGATGCGGCGCGGCTGAGTGTGGCCGATCAGTCCCGCCGCGCCCAGGCCGAGCGACAGACAGATTTTCGGCAACTGGGTAGTCTTGCCGGAACCGGTTTCGCCGCACAGGACGATGACCTGATGATCCCGAATGGCGGCGGCGATAGCGGCGCGGTGGGCGTTGATCGGCAGGCTGTCATCGAATTCGGGCGTTGGCAGCGTGGCCCGGCGTTCACGCAAGCGGACGGCGGCGGCATCCATCTCGACGACCAGTTGCTCGAGGCTCTGATCGACCGGCTTGCCGTCGCGCAGACGCTGGCGCAGACCACGCAGGCGGCGGGCGAACGCCGCGCGGTCGCGGGTCGGACATTCGGACAGGCGGGCGGACAAGGCAGCGAGCAGTTTTTCCACAACGATTTCCAGCGGTTCGTCGATCCAGGGATGGTTATTCCAACAGGCGCGGCGCGAGCGGCCGTTCCAACATTGACAATATTGAAGCGCCAAGTGGGCACGAATCATAAAATCCACTTGCGGAAAGCGGGGCTTTCGCGTACTTTCCGCTGCGGGCCTGGGGTTGCCCAACCTTCCAGCGCCCGGCGTCGGCCCCTTGGACGCCCAGCGTTCCCGCCGGGAATCCGGCATTCCAAGCGCCGGCAACAAGGAAATTATTGCCTTGAGGTTGTGTGTTAATGCGTACTGGTACTGTGAAGTGGTTTGACGAGGCCAAGGGCTTCGGTTTCATTGCCCCCGAGGACGGCAGCAGCGACGTATTCGTCCACTACTCAGTCATCGAGGGCAAGGGATTCCGAACCCTGGCGGAAAACCAAAAGGTCGAGTTCGACGTCAAGGCCGGACCCAAAGGTCCCCAGGCCACGATGGTCAAGAAACTCGCGGTAAAATAACGTTCCCACCAAAGCCGATTGGGTCAAAGCCCCGCGCCGAGCGGGGCTTTGTCGTTTCCGCCACCCGCTTTTTTCGAAGCCGGCCCGGCCAGCCCGCGTCCGGCTATAATACCCCGCCTGTTTCCGCCCGCTGGAACGCACCGTGATCGAACAACTCCGCAACATCGCCATTATCGCCCATGTGGACCACGGCAAGACCACGCTGGTGGACAAACTCTTGCAGCAGTCCGGCACGCTCGGTCACCGGGGCGCTCCGGTGGAACGGGTGATGGACTCCAACGACCTGGAGCGGGAGCGCGGCATCACCATCCTGGCCAAGAACACCGCCCTGCGCTGGCGCGACTACCGCATCAACATCGTGGACACGCCCGGCCACGCCGATTTCGGCGGCGAAGTCGAACGGGTGCTGTCCATGGTCGATTCCGTGTTGCTGCTGGTGGACGCGGTGGACGGCCCGATGCCACAAACCCGCTTCGTCACCCAGAAAGCCTTCGCCATGGGGTTCCAGCCCATCGTGGTCATCAACAAGATCGACCGGCCCGGCGCCCGCCCGCACTGGGTGCTGGACCGCACCTTCGACCTGTTCGACCGGCTGGGGGCCACCGACGAGCAACTGGATTTCCCGGTGATCTACGCTTCGGCCTTGCACGGCTACGCCGGGCTGGACGAGGGCGTGCGCGCCGGCGACATGACTCCGCTGTTCGAAACCATCGTCCATCACGTTCGTCCGCCCGAAGTCGATCCCGTCGGCCCGTTTCAGCTTCAGGTCAGTTCGCTGGACTACAACAGCTATGTCGGCGTCATCGGCATCGGCCGCATTCGCCGGGGCCGGATCAAGACCAACACCCCCGTTGTCATCCTCGACCCGAACGGCAACCGCCGCAATGGCCGGATTCTGCAAATCCTCGGGTTTCAGGGTCTGGAGCGGATCGAGTTTCCCGAAGCGGCCGCCGGCGACATTATCGCCTTCACCGGTATCGACGGGCTGGGCATTTCCGACGTGATCTGCGACCCCAACGCGGTCGAGCCGCTGCCGCCGCTCAAGGTGGATGAACCGACCATGAGCATGACCTTCCAGGTCAACACCTCGCCCTTCGCCGGGCGCGAGGGCAAGTACGTCACCAGCCGCCAGGTGCGTGAACGACTGTACCGGGAACTGATTCACAACGTCGCGCTGCGGATCGAGGACAGCGACGATCCCGATAAATTCAAGGTGTCGGGTCGAGGCGAACTGCATCTGTCCATCCTGATCGAGAACATGCGCCGCGAGGGCTACGAACTGGCAGTGTCGCGCCCGGAAGTGATCGTGCGCGAGATCGACGGCGAACCGTGCGAACCCTACGAACAGTTGACGGTGGACGTGGAGGAGCAGCACCAGGGCGCGATCATGGAAAAACTGGGCGAGCGGCGCGGCGAGTTGCTGGACATGCAGCCCGACGGCCGGGGGCGGGTGCGGCTGGATTATCTGATTCCGGCGCGCGGGTTGATCGGCTTCCAGACTGAGTTTCTGACCGCCACCTCCGGCACTGGCCTGATTTATCACGTGTTCGACCGCTACGGACCGGTGAAGAAAGGCGCCATCGGCGCCCGGATCAACGGCGTGCTGATCGCCAATTCCACCGGCAAGGCGCTGGCCTACGCCCTGTTCAACCTTCAAGAACGTGGCCGGCTGATGGTCGGTCCCGGCGACGAGGTGTACGAGGGCATGATCGTCGGCATCCACTCCCGCGACAACGATCTGGTGGTCAACCCGCTCAAGGCCAAGCAACTGACCAACATCCGCGCCGCCGGCTCGGACGAGAACATCCTATTGACCCCGCCGGTGCGCATGAGCTTGGAACAGGCGCTGGAATTCATCGACGACGACGAACTGGTCGAAGTCACGCCCAAGTCGATCCGCGTGCGCAAGAAGTTGCTGCTGGAACACGAACGCAAGCGGGCGGGACGGCGGGAGGGCGACAAGTGAGATGCTGTGCAAAACTCCCCTCTTCCACTGGGAGAGGGGCTGGGGGTGAGGGTTTATTTTCAACCGCTCAGATTGCGACAGGCCGGGAAAGCCAACGGTGCGGGAGGCTGCGCTTTGACACCGAAGCCGCCGCCATCGAAGCGGGCGCGGTGTGCGAGGCAGGCGCTTTACCGCAGTTCCACCCGTAACTGTCGCCCAAGCGCCTTGGCGGCTCCCAGCAAGGTGTTCAGTTGTACCGTGGTCTTGTCCGGATCGAGCAAGCGATCCAGTTGCGAGCGGCTGGTACGCATCCGCCGCGCCATCTCGGCCTTGGTGATGTGCTCCTGCTTCATCCGCTCAGCGATCTGCCAGGCCAGTACCCGCTTGACGGCAGTGGCGGTGGCTTCCTCCAAGCGGCCTTCTTCCTCCAGAAATTCTTCCAAGCTCGATCCGATATGCGGATTCTCGGTCATCGCTGCGTTTCTTTCATGCGTTTGGCCGCCAGTTGGAGATCGGCGGCGGGGGTCTTTTGGGTTTTCTTGATAAAGCCGTGCAACAGCACCATCCAGCCGTCGGCCAGACAAAGCTGAAGGTGCTGGTCGAGGCGGGTGTGGTGCGCCAGGTAGAAGCGATCCTGGAAGCGGACGGCTGGGCGGCGTGTCTCTTCACGCCGGGGGATAGCCTGACGGCTAAATGGATGTCGGAACGGATCGGGCCGCAAATGGCGTTGTTTCCGAGCTTTAGCGGGGGTCAAAACCCGCAACGCGGCGGCTTGATTGTCAGTTATGGGTATAAATCGATGCCCGCCGTTTCGCCGTTTGAGTTGTACGGCATGGCCCAAGGTCAAGCGTTCGTGTTCCTTGCGGGCCTGTCTCAATCGGTGCTGGCGGCGGCGCCGTGGTGGGCCGATGTTCCGCAATGGCGGCAAGCGGCGGCGGGGTAGGCGCGGGCCTGTCCGATTCCCTTCGCTTCGCTGGCATTGCGCGGCGGGCCGCGCCTCGCGCAAAAAACTTGCGCGGCGGCGTGAGCCGCGCTCTTTGTTGGCTTGCAAGGGGGTTAGGGGGATTAGCAAATAATCCCCCTTCCTGCTCAAGACGGGGCGCGGGCAGTAGGGAAAGGAAGCGATTTATTTTTCATTGGCAATAATTTAGAAGAGTTTTACTTCCTAAATCATCCGTTGCTGGAACCCATAAGTTGGTTTTAATTTCAAAATTTTCTCCAGTGACGTCTTTGCCCTTAGAGGCCAATATTCTTGATGCTTGCTTGTCGCAATCGAATTGTGTGTATGAAAAAACTGTTGCAAGAAAAATCGACCCTTTCAACTTATGCCAAATTTTGAAACCATTTGGCTTTCTGGTGTAAACTATCGTGGATGGGGCAACATAAAATTCAAGATACCCAAGTCCTTCCTCATACAATTTGCTAATAAATACCCATTCATCACCGGAAGGAATAGGGGGAATTCCAGCCTGTGCGAGAGCATTGCTCTCCGATGCGGTGGTGTCCCCTTTGCTGGGTGTTGCGGTTTTTCCGTTATTCAGTTCGTCGAGTGCTTTCCGTGCGTTAGCCTGGCCCTGCTCGGCGGCTTTTTGGAACCACTGGCGGGCTTGGCCGTAGTCTTGCTTCACCCCTTGGCCTTTGAGGTACATCAGGCCGAGGTTGTACTGCGCGGCGGCAAAGCCCTGCTCGGCGGCTTTTTGGAACCACTGGCGGGCTTGGCCGTAGTCTTGCTTC
>JARSSO010000014.1:22341-23659 GCA_029624765.1 Candidatus Contendibacter sp.
ACCCCTTGGCCTTTGGCGTACATCAGGCCGAGGTTGTTCTGCGCGGCGGCATCGCCCTGCTCGGCCTTCTGGCGCACGGCCTGAACATCTAACTGTTCTGCGGCACCCGCACCCCCTGAAACCAACAAGGCCGCCCACGACAGAATCACGACGAAAAGCATTCTTCCCCAAAATACGGATCGCATTGGATTTTCCCCCTAATTCTCTCGGTTATTCAATGAGTCACAGACTGTTGCTATAGTATGTAACTTTTAAAAACTTTTGCCACTTTTGCGACGTTTCACACCGTGAAGCGGATTAAACGCGGACGGCAGGCAAAAGAGGGGCGGGCGCGGGCCTTCCCGACCATTGCCGCAAGATTTGGCGGACGCTGCCAAGGTGCAGCGGTCGCGGCGCATGACGAATTCAACCACTATGCACTGAAAGTGCATAGATTGGGCGCTAAAGCGCCATCCGTGGACTCGCCACGGACTGAAAGTTGTGGGACTGAAAGTCCATAGTTTGAACTATGATCCGCTTCACTTCGTTCAGCGGACTGAAGTATTACTGGGACAATCAAGGACGCTGCCGTTGTCGGGGTTCTAAGCCCAAGCCCCAGAAAATTCCGTTAGACCTGTTTTCGCTGGTTGCTCGCCAAAACTTTCCGTCATTGAACCCAATAACGAAAAGTTTTTGACGGCAATCACGGTCGAATCGGGGCTGAATGGGCACAAATCGGGCTACCCCTAAGCATCGTAAACCGGAAAGGTGCCTGCGCCGGAAAAATCTGGGGTTTGGGCTTATGAGCCTATATGAAAATTAACCTAATGAATGGACTTGAAAAATTCTCAAGATTTTCGCTTAATCCCCTCTCCCTTTGGGAGAGGGTGAGGGAGCTAACCACTTGAAAAATAACCCTCACCCCCGGCCCCTCTCCCAAAGAAAGAGGGGAATTTTCGTATAGGCTCTATATCCCCTAAGGCCGATTTTTTGGCTGTACAGCGGTTTTTATCTTGAGAGGTAGAAGGGGTTGCTTAACAAGCCGAAGTTGTGCTGCGCGTCGGCATGGCCCTGCTCGGCGGCTTTTTGGAACCACCGGCGGGCTTGGCCGTAGTCTTGCTTCCCCCCTTGGCCGTTGGCGTACATCACGCCGAGGTCGTTCTGCGCTTGGGCATAGCCCTGCGCGGCGGCTTTTTGGTACCACTGGCGGGCTTGGCCGTAGTCCTGCTTCACCCCTTGGCCTTTGAAGTACATCACGCCGATGTTGTACTGCGCTACGGCATAGCCCTGTTCGGCGGCTTTTTGGTACCACTGGCGGGCTTGGGCGTAGTCTTGCTTC
>JARSSO010000015.1 GCA_029624765.1 Candidatus Contendibacter sp.
GGCGTCTGATCTCCATATCCAATCCACCGGTTAGAGATGTGTGTAATGGACAGGGCTTAGCCGGGGGACTCCCCAAGGTTTGACCGTTCCGGTGGTCAGTTGGATTCTCCACGGTCCCTTCAACGACCGAGGTGAATCCACCATGGCAGAGTATCGGAGTCTGAGTCATACGAAATGGGCCGAAATACGCAGTGTCGAATGTCGTGGGGTATCTGAAAGGGAAGAGCGCGATCATGATCGCTCGATGTTTTGCGGGAAAGGAACGGAATTTCACGGGCAAGAATTTTTGGGCCAGAGGTTACTTTGTCTCCACGGTGGGATTGGATAAAACGACGGTTATTGAGTACATTCGGAACCAGGAGGCCGAAGAAGAGCGCCACGAACAGAGGAAGCTGCGGATGCCGCTTTGAGCGGCCCCAAGCATCCATAACCCCTTTGAGGGGTTCACCTAATAAGCCCCCGGCTTTGCCGGGGGTCATTTAACTTTCGTATAGGCTCTGAACGCGGTTTCCGCCGCTTCCGCGCCGTTGGTGAATCGTTTTAACCGGCGGCGCGATGGCGCGGAGCCGAATGTGTTCGCCACCACCACAGCCGATAGCCCAGCAGCGCCGTCAACACGCCCGCGTAGACCAGCGGCTCGGTGAGGTCGGCCTTGACCAGCCACAGATAGTGCAGCACGCCGAGCGCGCCGATGAGATAAACCAGTCGGTGCAGCCGCTGCCAGTTGCGCCCCAGCCGCTTGATCATCCCGTTGGTGGAGGTGACCGCCAGCGGGATCAGCAGCAGCCAGCCGGTAAATCCCACCGTGATGTAGGGCCGCTTGGCGATATCCGCCACGATGGCCCGCCAGTCGAATAACTGGTCGAAGACCAGGTACACGCCAAAGTGCAGGCAGACGTAAAAAAAAGCGAACAGGCCCAGCATCCGCCGAAATCGTTGCAACCAGTTCCAGCCGGTCAGCCGCCGCAACGGCGTCACCGCCAGGGTCAGCAGCAGGAAGCGCAGGCTCCAGTCGCCGGTGCGGTGGCTGAGGGTTTCGACCGGATTGGCGCCCAACTGGCCTTGCCAGCCCAGCCAGACCATCCAGGCCAGCGGCAGCAGGCTGACGGCGAATACCAGTGGTTTACCCCATGGTGGAACCAAACGGTGTGGTCGATTTGTCATCGTTGCCGGATAAATGGTTGGGAGGAAGGAGCGATTCGTCGGTATCGGAACCTTCTTGGCCGGAAAGTTCCCGGCGCCGGTCCTGCCCTCGCGGACACAAAAAAGCCGGGGGTCGAGCCCCCGGCCAATAACCACCAAAGGAAGATTGGAGAAGAACAACATCCGAACGATGTCCGGGACATAAGGTAAACGGTTTTGCTGCAGCGCGTCAAGTGATTTTTTTGCAGCGCAACAAAAAAGCCGAGACAAGTTGACTGTCTCGGCAAGGAACCACCAAAGGAGGATTGCTTCAATTCGCATCCACCCATGAGGACGAGTGAAGCGAATAACATTCACTACGAATGTTGCAGTGCAGTATAAAGACGATATTGCACTGCGTCAAGCATTTTGAAGTTTTCGCATAAAACAGGCAGCCCGTTATGCGGGTAGGTTGTTAAACCATGATCGGAACCGTGAAAATCCTCATCGAAAAGGTTCAGGGCCGACTTTAGGTCGTTTTGCCGCCATGTCGCAACACGATCTTGCCCAACTGTTCGGCCGCCAGCAATCGCTGGTGGGCGACGACCGCCTCGTCGAGCGCGAGGACCCGATCCAGCACCGGCTCGATCCGGTGCGCCTCGACAAAACGCAGCATGGCGGCGAACTCGTCGGGCGAGCCCATGGTGGAGCCGACGATGCGCGCCTGCCGGAAAAACAGCTTGGCCATCTCCAGTCCCGTCGGCGGGTTGCCGGCGGTCGCGCCGTAGATCACCAGCCGGCCGGCCGGCTTGAGCGCCGAAAAGCAACCCTTGAAGGCTGGGCCGCCGGTGCCGTCGACGACCACGTCCACGCCGCCGGTCATCTTGGCCAGTTGCTTGTCCCAGTCGCCCGCCCGATAGTTGACGCCGTCCGCCGCACCCATCCGCCGAGCCTGTTCCAGCTTGGCCTCATCGCCGCTGGTCACGAAGACCCGCGCGCCCAGCGCCACCGCCCATTTCAAGGCGAAGGTCGCCACGCCGCCGCCGATGCCGGTGACCAGCACCGTTTCCCCGGCCCGCGCCGCTCCCTGCGTCATCAGCGCCCGCCAGGAGGTCAGGCCGGCCAACGGGATCGCCGCCGCTTGTTCCCAGCTCAGGAACGCCGGTTTGGGAAACACGTGGCCGACGGGAACGCAAATGGATTCGGCGAACGTGCCGGGATCGGGCATTCCCAGCACGCGAAAAGTGGGACCGGGAAAGCGAGGGTCCGCGCCCCAGTCGTAGGCGGGATAAATCACGACCTCCCGTCCCAGACAGTCCGCCGGGGCGCCGGGGCCGAGCTTGTCCACCACCCCGGCGCCGTCCGAACCGGTGGTGCAGGGCAACCGGATAGCCGGATACTGGCCGAGGGTGATCCAGACATCGCGGCGGTTGAGCGCCGAGGCATGGAGGCGAACCCGGACTTGGCCCGGACCCGGTTCCGGGGTGGGGATCTCATCGATGCGCAACTGCTCGGGACCGCCGAGTTGGGAGAGGATGACAGCCTTCATGAAGTCAACTCCTGGATTCAGTGTGATTCAGGCCAGTGGGACGGATGCCGTGGCCGCGCGGGTCGCCAGTTCGGCGAACAGGCGCAAGGTGGCTTCGGCCTCGGCCACGTTCAAACGTTCGAGCGCGTAGCCGACATGGACGATGACGTAATCACCCACCGCCACCTGGTCGAGCAGGGCGGTGGAAATGGATTTGCGGATACCGTCCAACTCCACCACGGCGGTTTCGGCATCCGGCGTTTCGATGACTTGGACGGGGATGGCTAGACACATGGTTGGGAACCTCGGGTCGGAGATGTGGTTTCAAATGGAAACCTGCATCGCGATCCACGCCTGCCCCAGACTGAGACCGCCATCGTTCGGCGGCGCCTGAAGGGCCTCGTGAACGCGCAAGTGGTTTTGCTCCAGCCTGTCGCGCGCCTGAACGCTGAGCAGGCGATTGAGAAAACAGCCGCCGCTCAGGGCGATGTCGGTCACCCCTTCCCGCCGCGCGGCATGGGCGACCCAGTCCGCCAGGGCCAGCGCCAGCGTGACGTGGAAGCGGGCCGCGCCCAGCGCCGGTTCGGTGGCCCGGTCGGCCAGCCAGACCAGCAACGGCAGCAGATCGAGTTGACCGTCCTCGGTCAGACGATAGCCGTCGGCGAGCGGCTCGGTGGGACCGTGACTCCCGGCGAGCGCTTCCAGTGCCATGGCCGCCTGACCTTCATAATTGCTGATCCGACGCACGCCCAGCAGGGCCGCGACGGCGTCGAACAGCCGCCCGGCGCTGCTGGTGAGGGGGCAGTGAACATCCCCGTTCCGCTCCAGCAGGCGGCGAACCGGTTCCGCCAGCGGTCCGGGCCAGCGGCGCGGGATTTCCTCGCCCCGACCCAGCACGTGCAAGACAGCGGCGGCCATCCGCCACGGCTCGCGGGCGGCGCGGTCGCCGCCGGGCAGGGGCAGGGGGCGCAGGGAACCCAGACGCCGGCAACTTGCGCCGTCCACCCGCAGCAATTCCCCGCCCCAGTGGCCACCGTCGTCACCCAGACCAACGCCGTCCAGCGCCAGTCCCAGCACCGGCCGATTCAAGCCGTGCTCGGCGGCGATGGCGGCGATGTGCGCGTGATGATGTTGCACGGTCACGCGGGGGAGTCCCCGTTCGGCGGCGAAGGCGGCGGCGAAGCGGCTGCTGTAAAAATCCGGGTGGCGGTCGCAAGCCACTCGTTCCGGCGCGATGCGCAGGGTATCGAGCAACCGTCCGGCCATTTCCTCCAAAGCATGGCAGGCGGCGGCATTGTCGAGATCGCCGATATGCGGCGACAGATACGCCTGCGCGTCGCGGGTCAGACAGAGCGTGTTCTTTAGCCAGCCGCCGCAGGCCAGCACCGGAGGACCGGAGGCGGGCAGGGCGATACGGCGCGGAACCTCGCCCCGGGCCCGGCGCACGAACGCCGCTCCGCTGGGGCGCCAGAAGCGCACGCTGTCGTCGCAGCGGGCGACGATGGCCCGGTCGTGGGTGAGAAAACCGTCGGCGATGCCGGCCAGCCGGGCGAAGGCTTCCCCGTCGTCGATCACCAGCGGTTCGCCACCGGGGTTGGCGCTGGTCATCACCAGCAACAGCGGCCAGGGTCGCCCCAGCCAGCCGTCGCCGTCGGGCCGACCGGCCGCCTGGTGAAACAGCAGGTAATGCAATGGCGTGTAAGGCAGGATCGCGCCGAGCCGGTCCATGCCGGGCGCGACCCCGGCCAGCGCGGCATCCACGCCCGCCCGCTGGCGCAGCAGGACGATGGGTCGTTCCGGGGCTTCCAGCAGCCGCTGTTCGGGTTCATTGCACTCGACCCACGGCGCCAGCGAGGTCAGATTGGCGGCCATGACCGCGAACGGCTTGGCCTCGCGTTGCTTGCGCTGGCGCAGCCGGGCGACCGCGGCGGCGTTGCGGGCGTCGCAGGCCAGATGGAAACCGCCCAACCCCTTGAGCGCCATGATCGCCCCGTCTTGCAACCGTCCCAGCGTCGCGGCGACGGCATCGGCGACGGCCACGAGGCGTCCTTGGGCATCGCGCAGGCTCAGGCGCGGCCCGCAAACCGGACAGGCCACCGGCTGGGCGTGAAAGCGGCGGTCGGCGGGATCATGGTATTCACGCGCGCAATCCGGGCAGAGCGGGAAGCCGGCCATGCTGGTGTTGGGCCGGTCGTAGGGCAGGGCGCGAGTGATGGTGTAGCGCGGGCCGCAGTGGGTGCAGTTGATGAAGGGATAGCGATAACGACGGTCGGTGGGATCGAACAATTCGGCCAGGCAAGCGGCGCAGACCGCCACATCGGGGGTGATTTCCGCCAGCGCCGGACCAGCCTGACTGGCGTGGATGACGAAGCCTTCCACCCCTCCGCTGGTCGGCAGGGTTGCGGTTCGAACCTCGTCGATCCGGGCCAGCGGCGGCGGCTGGCGCAATGCGGCTAGAAACCGCTCCAGCGCCGTCGCTGGGCCTTGCGCCTCGATGGCGACTCCGGCGGCGTCGTTGCGGACCCAGCCGCCCAGCCGCAAATCGTGGGCCAGTCGGTAAACGAACGGTCGGAACCCCACGCCCTGGACCTGGCCGCGAATGCGGATCGCCAACCGACGGGCCGGCTCGTCGACACCGTCCGCAACGAGATCGGCCATGGCCGTTGCGTCAGCCGCTCACGCTTCCAGCCGGGCGCGCGCCTCGGCCAGCCGCTCCTCCAGGCGTTCGACCTGCCGCCGCAGCGCCGCGCGCCGCTCGACCCGCAACCAGTCCAGCCAGTCGGCCAGTCCCGCGCCGGTGCGCGCCGACAGTTGCAGGACGGTGAGATCGGGATTGATGCGGCGCGCGTATTCCAGGCACTGTTCCACGTCGAAATCCAGATGCGGCAGCAAGTCGATCTTGTTGAGCAGGAGCAGATCGGCGGCGGCGAACATGTTCGGATACTTGAGCGGCTTGTCCTCGCCCTCGGTCACGGAGAGCACGACCACCTTGTGCGCCTCGCCCAGATCGAAACCGGCCGGGCACACCAGATTGCCGACGTTCTCGATGAACAGCACCCCGCCCTCGGGCAAGGCCAGAGATTCGAAGGCGTGGCCGATTGTGTGAGCGTCGAGATGGCAACCCTTGCCGGTATTAACCTGGATCGCCGGGACACCGGTGGCGCGGAGCCGGTCGGCGTCGCGGCTGGTTTGCTGGTCGCCCTCGATCACCGCCAGCGGCATTTCCTCCCGCAACGCCTCCAGAGTCCGCGCCAGCAGGCTGGTCTTGCCGGAACCGGGGCTGGAAACCAGATTCAACGTCAGCAGGCCCCGCGTTTCGAACAACCGCCGGTTGGCGTCGGCGAAGCCCTGGTTGTAGGCCAGCAGGTCCTGTTCGAGCCGCAGCAACCGGGGCGAATCGGAACCGGGTGGCGCCAGGACGAAGGCGGGAGGGGGGACAGGGATGCCGCCAAGGTCGTGTGGGTGAGCGTGAGAATGGCCGTCGCCATGATGGTGGAGATGAGCGCGCCGATGTTCCGGGGATTGACGTTCCTCGATCCGGATTTCTCCCTCACCACAACCACAGACGTTGCACATCGAAGACTCCTTCTGGCTTTCGGAGGGCGGATGCGTTGCATTTTAAGCATAGAACAGTCCAACGCCCGTGGCGACTTGCGATCAAGTCGGACCGGACCCCTGGATTCCAGTTGATTCCGCCCGTTTCGGGATGGCCCACCGGTTCAAACTGAACCGGTTCAACCGATCATTATGGACCGGACAGCATTCAGAATCGGCTGCGGAATAGTGGAGGAGAACTTATTTTTTCTTATTTTTCAATAGATAATATTATGGCATGTTGTTTGCCAAGATTATCGGGCGGGTCCAGGGACGATTTACCGTGAGGGATCACCGAATTGCTTGAGCGATAGTGAACGGGGTCGGCGAACGGAGGCGCGTGGATTGGGGGTGGGCGAGCCTAGCGGCGTTCGCACCACCCCTTTTTTTGGCGCGCGTCAACCGCCCAAGCCCGCGATCCGTCGGGATTGTTCGCGGTTTTCCGCCGGGTCCGCCGTCTGCCGCAACCCCCGATTGATGGCGCTGACCACCGCGTTCAACGAGGCGGTCACGATGTTGCCGTCGATGCCGACGCCGAATCGCGTGGCCGGTTCGCCGTCGATGCGGACTTCGACGTAGGACACGGCGTTGGCGTTGGCGCCGGCGCCGATGGCGTGCTCGTGATAATCCACCACCCGCGCGTCCAGTCCGCAATGCCGGTTCAGGGCGTCGGTGAACGCGTCGATGGGACCGTTGCCCTTGCCGGAAATCGGCCGTTCCCGTCCGCGTTCGCGGATCGTCGCCGTCAGTTTGCACCTCCCGCTGGCATGGCTGTCGGGAATGGCGCGGTGCTCGACCAGGCGGTACAGTTCGGCCGGTTGCAGATACTCCGCCTCGAAGGCCGCCCAGATGTCGGCCGAGGTGAGTTCCTTGCCGGTGGCGTCGGCGATGCTCTGCACCACCTGGCTAAACTCGATCTGCAAGCGGCGCGGCAGACGCAGCCCGTAGTCCTTCTCCAGCAGGTAGGCGATACCCCCCTTGCCGGACTGGCTGTTGATTCGGATCACCGCCTCGTAGGTGCGGCCCACGTCGGCCGGATCGATTGGCAGATAGGGCACGTCCCAAAGCGTACCGCCGGCATTTGCGGCCAGGCCTTTCTTGATCGCGTCCTGGTGCGAGCCGGAAAAGGCGGTGAACACCAGTTCGCCCGCGTAGGGATGGCGCGGATGCACCGGCAACTGGTTGCAGTACTCGGCGGCGCGAACCACGGCGTTGATGTCGGACAAGTCCAGCTTCGGGTCGATGCCCTGGGTGAACAGGTTCAGCGCCAGGGTCACGATGTCCACGTTGCCGGTGCGCTCGCCGTTGCCGAACAACGTGCCTTCGACCCGGTCGGCGCCGGCCAGCAGCGCCAATTCGGCGGCGGCCACGGCGGTGCCGCGGTCGTTGTGCGGATGGACGCTGATCAGCACCGAATCGCGCCGGTTCAGATGACGGCAGAACCATTCGATCTGGTCGGCGTGGACGTTGGGAGTGGCCATTTCCACGGTGGCCGGCAGGTTGAGAATCGCCTTGCGCTCCGGCGTGGGTTGCCAGACCTCGACCACTGCCTCGCACACTTCCAGCGCGAAGTCGAGCTCGGTGGCGCTGAAGCTTTCCGGAGAATACTCAAAGGCCCATTCGGTGGCGGGATGCTCGGCGGCGATCTCCCGCATCAGCCGGGCGCCGGAGACGGCGATGTCGACGATGCCGGCCTTGTCCAGCCCGAACACCACCTGCCGCTGGATCGGCGAAGTGGAGTTGTAAAGGTGGACGATAGCCTTCTTCACGCCCCGCAATGCCTCGAAGCTGCGGCGAATCAGATGCTCGCGCGACTGGGTGAGCACCTGGATGCTCACGTCGTCGGGGATCAGGCGGTGGTCGACCAGATAGCGAACGAAATCGAAATCGGTCTGCGAGGCGGCGGGAAAGCCGACCTCGATTTCCTTGAAGCCCAGTTCAACCAGCAATTCGAACATGCGGCGCTTGCGGTCGGTGCCCATCGGCTCGATCAGCGCCTGGTTGCCGTCGCGCAAATCCACGCTGCACCAGACTGGAGCTTGGGTCAGGGTTCGCGACGGCCACTGCCGGTTCGGCAATTGGACGGGCGGAAAAGGTCGATACTTTTGGGTGGCGTCAACGCGCATGGGGAAACTCCTCTCTACTCGATGGCATACGAAACAGGGTGTGTTTTCAAGCACGAGCGCGGCGCGAATCCGGCCGCCAGGCCGCCGCTAGGCCCGACGACCGTGACTTAGTCGCGGCAGGGACAAGGAGAGAGCGCGCGCGAAAACGGAGGGATGAACGCTGACGGGAACGCGGAAGACGCGGGGTCGATACGGCTTAGACATGGGAGCAATCCTCGAAACGGTTCATGAAGATGAACGGCGACAGCAAGACCCCGGCGCTCCTTTGGGAGGCCGGGCGACTCAGTCGCCGTTCGAACCGTTCGGTGGATTGCGCGTTCATGGATCAGTGGATGGTTTCAGGGCCGCTTGGAAGAGCGGTCGGGCAAGGATCTTCTGGAAGCCGGTTCACGCCCGGCATTGGCGGCGGGTCGGCCTGAACGGGGCTCGCGTCCGGCCGCCGAGCGAACCGGCTTCTTGCCGCGGGCTCGAGCCCGGACCTGCTGGATGATCACACCCGCGATGATCAGGAGCACGCCGCACAGCTTCCCCGGGATATTATCCAAGGCGAATAGCGTGATCAACCCCGCCAGCATATAGAGATAGGGCAAAAGTTCGTAGATCGGCTGCGGAATCATGTCGTCGAGCCTCGTAACCCGTCATTTCGTAGACCCGGTTCCACTGTCCTTGGGAAAACAGGGATATCGCTTTACATAATGGTAACAGTTTCTCCCGATTTCGACAGGGATGTCGAGATTTTGTGGTGGTTGCGGGCTGCTCCAAGTTCGTCAAGAATGGAGTCGGAACGGTTTTCGTGGGCGCCCCGTTGAGCGAGGTGAGGGTTATGACCGAAAAAAATGATGTAATTCAGAATATTGAAGTATGGGATTTGCCGACCCGGCTATTTCACTGGTCGCTGGTGGCGCTCGTGGCCGCGCAATGGCTGACCGCCGAGGGAAGCGGCGCCATGCATTGGCACGTCCGGGGCGGTTACGCAGTGCTGGCGCTAGTGCTGTTTCGCCTGATCTGGGGATTCATGGGCAGCGACACCGCGCGCTTCAGCGATTTCTTGCGCGGGCCAGGTGCGGCGCTGGCGTATGCCCAAGCGTTGCGGCGCGGCGAGACGCCGCGCTATCTCGGCCACAACCCGCTCGGTGCCTGGTCCATCGTGGCGATGCTGGTGTTGTTGCTGATCCAGGCCGGCACCGGATTGTTCGCCAACGACGATATCCTGATCGAGGGACCGCTGTACGCCTGGGTGTCGAAAGGAACCAGCGACTGGTTGACCACGATCCACAGGTTCAATTTCAATCTGCTGTTGCTGGTGATCGCGGTCCATCTCTCGGCGGTGCTGTTCTACCTGCTGGTCAAGCGCGAAAATCTGATTCGTCCCATGCTGAGCGGCCGCAAGCGCCTGCCACCGGGGGAGGTTGGCCCGGCGCCGCGCATCGTCAGCCCTTGGCTGGGGTTGGCGGTTTTGGCGGTCGCGGTGGTTGCCGTCTGGCTGCTGGTGCGTTGAGCGGCGGCGAAAACGACGAAGGCCATGCCGAAGCATGGCCTTTCGGTTCGACCAACCGCGAAACGATCAATCCTTCCTGAATTCCTTATGGCAGGCCTTGCAGGTTTCGGCGGTCTTGCCGAACTGGGCCTTGATGTCCGCTTCCTTGCCGCTCTTGGCGACTTCGGCCAGCTTGGTCGCCTCCTGTTGGAAATTGGTCATCTTGGTTTGAAATTCGCTCCATTTGGTCCAGATTTCCGGCTTGGCCTCGGTATCCTTCACCACATCCGGTCCGGAGCCCTTCGAAAAACCCTCGGGGGCCGCCTTGCTCATCATCTCGACGTACTGGGCGTGACGGGCCACGGCGGCGGCGTCGAACGGAACCTCACCCTTGACCATCGCGCCGATGGGTTTGAAATTCCAGCCGATGATCGTGTAAACGGATTTTCGGTACTCGACCACCTCTTCTGGCTTCTGGCCAGCCGCGTTGGCGGCCGTCAGTACGCCCATGCCCAGGATTCCACCCACCAAAATCATCGCCAATTGCTTGTTCATTGATAAGTATCCCCCAGATTTATGATCAAATAAGTTCGATATCGGTAATCATGCCACGGGTCCAGCATTTTGCAAGGCCAAGCTGAAACCAGGCTGAATCATCGGCTTTTGTCGTGGCCTTCAAGATGCAGCGCCAGCCAGACCGTTGGCGGATCGTGGCTGGTCCATTCCACCCGATGCCGACGATGCGCCGGAATCCAGACGTAATCGCCCGGCGTCAGGATGCGCGCGGCATCCTCGTCGGCGAAGCGCAATCCAGCCCGACCCTGCAACAGCGTCACCCATTCGTCTTCATCCTGGTCGTACCATTCGCTGGGCGGAGTGGCGTGACCGATGGAAACGATGCGTTCCAGCCGACAGCCACCAGTGCGCAAAAGAGTGTCGAACCGTTCCGCCGGCAGGGTGGTCGGAATACCAGCGAACAAATGGCCCGCATCGACGATCATGGGATCGAACTCCAACGGTAGTGAATGTTGCGGTGCAAAATGAGCTAGAATTGAAGTGGTTATCGAATCGCTGAACCGCGCCTCGCAACGCCCGCCTTGAGAGGAATCGCCATGCATGCCGACACCATCACCAATCGCACTTTCGCCGAAATCGAGATCGGCGAGAAGGCCAGCCTGACCCGCACCCTGAAACCGCTCGACATACAACTGTTCGCCACGCTGACCGGCGACCTGAATCCCACCCACCTGGACGAGAAATTCGCTCGCCAGTATCAGGCCGGACAACGGGTTGGCCACAGCATGTGGGCGGCCAGCCTGCTGTCGGGGCTGTTCGGCTGCCAGTTGCCGGGGCCGGGCAGCGTGTTCGCCGCCCAGTCGTTTCGTTACCTGCGGCCGGTGCATCTGAACGACACCCTGACCCTGACCGCCGAGGCGCGGGAAAAACACCCGGACCGCCGAATCGTGGTATTCGCCTGCGCCGCCATCAACCAGCAGGGCGAGACCGTGATGGAAGCGACGGTCGAGGTGATCGCGCCGACGGAGAAAATCACCACGCCGCAGCCGGAGCTGGCCTCGATGGCGATTCAAACCCACGACAAATTCAATCGGCTGATCGAGTATTGTGCTCCGTTGCCCGACATCGTCACCGCCGTCGCCCATCCCTGCGACGAATCCTCGCTCACCGCCGCGGTGGAGGCGGCGGAGGCCAGTCTGATCCTGCCGATCCTGGTCGGGCCGGCGGACAAGATTCGCGCCACGGCGGACAAATACCAGATCGATGTCGGTCGCTTTGAGATTGTGGATGTCCCGCACAGCCACGCCGCCGCCGCCAAGGCGGTGGAACTGGTGCGCAATGGCCAGGCGGAGGTATTGATGAAGGGGAGCCTGCACACCGACGAACTGATGCACGAGGCCATGCGCGCCGAGACCGGGATTCGCACCGAACGCCGGATCAGCCACGTGTTCTGCATGGACGTGCCGTCCTATCACAAGCTGCTGCTGGTCACCGACGCCGCGATCAATATCTACCCCGCGCTCGACGACAAGCGCGACATTTGCCAGAACGCCATCGATCTGGCCCGGATTCTGGGGATCGAGCGCCCCAAGGTGGCGATTCTGTCGGCGGTGGAAACCATCAGCGTCAAGATCGCCTCGACCACCGAGGCTGCCTCGCTGTGCAAGATGGCCGACCGGGGACAGATCGTCGGCGGGCTGCTGGATGGGCCGCTGGCGATGGACAACGCCATCAGCAAGGTGGCGGCGGAGATCAAGGGGATCAAATCCGAGGTGGCGGGCGACGCCGACATCCTGCTGGTGCCCGATCTGGAAGCCGGCAACATCCTGGCCAAGCAACTCACCTTCATGGCGCAGGCCGACGCCGCCGGCATCGTGCTGGGCGCGCGGGCCCCGATCATTCTGACCAGCCGCGCCGACAACGTTCGCACCCGGATGGCGTCCTGCGCGGTGGCGGTACTGATCGCTCACACCCGGCGCGGCAGCCGGTAGCCGGCCCGCTTGCTCGCCCATCGGGTTTGATCAGCCCGATGGATGAGCGGAGCGAGCCGAGCGGCATTTCCACCGCTAAACCACTTCCGCCAGCGCCGCCGCGTACCGCTGCAAATCCGTCTCGTTTCGGGTTTCGGTGGCGCACACCAGCAATGCGTCGCCCAGTTCGGGATACTCGCCGCGCAGATCGAGGCCACCAAGAATGCCGCGCGCCAGCAGATCTTCCAATACCTCGTTGACTGGGCGCGGCAGTTTCAGCACCGCTTCGTGGAACACCGGCCGGTCGAAGACCCGGCCCACGCCGGGAACTTGCGTCAGCCGCTCCACCAGCGCCCGCGTATTGGCGTGGCAAGCGGCGGCGACCTGTTCCAGCCCGCGCGGACCCAGCAGCGACAGGTACAGGGTGGCGGCGGTCGCCAGCAAGCCCTGATTGGTGCAGATGTTGGACGTGGCCTTGGAACGACGGATGTGCTGCTCGCGGGCCTGAAGCGTCAGGGTAAAGCCGGGTTTGCCGTCCAGATCCACAGTGCGGCCCACCAGCCGGCCCGGCATCTGCCGCACCAGTTCCCGCCGGCAACACAGGAACCCGAAATACGGCCCGCCCGAACTCAGCGGCGACCCAAGCGGCTGACCGTCGCCGCAGACGATGTCCGCCCCGGTTTCGCCCCATTCGCCCGGCGGCTTGAGGATGGCCAGGGCCGTGGGGTTGACCACCGCGACCACCAGCATCTGATTGTGGTGCGCCCAGTCGGTCAATGAATCCACATCCTCCAGCACCCCGAAGAAATTGGGCTGTGGGATGACCAGCGCCGCGAAATCCTGCCCGGCATACGGGGCGAGCGCCTCGACCGGGGTATGGCCGCCGGTCGGATCGTAGGGCAGTTCCACCGCTTCGACGCCCTGATTGTGGACGATGGCGTGGACGGTTCGTCGATACAATGGATGCAAGGCGCGCGGAACCAGAATCCGCCTGGATTTGGCCTTCCGATGGGCGCGCACCGCCATCAGCAGCGCCTCGGCCAGCGCCGAGGCGCCGTCGTACAGCGAGGCGTTGGAAACGTCCATCGCGGTCAGGCCGGCCATCATGCTCTGGTACTCGTAAAGCACCTGCAAGGTGCCCTGACTCGCTTCCGGCTGATAGGGGGTATAGGCGCTGTAAAACTCGCCGCGACCGGCAATTTCCCAGACCGCCGCCGGAATGTGATGTTCGTAGGCGCCCGCGCCCAGGAAGCACAGCGGGCGGGGCGCGTCCGCCGCTCGCGCTTCCAGCAGCCGGGTCACTTGCAACTCGTTCAGCGCCTCCGGTAGCGCCGGCAATGGACCGATGCGCAGCGCCGGGGGAATTTCGTCGAACAGTGCTTCCAGACTTGGAGCGTCGATCGCGGCCAGCATCGCCTCGACGTCGGCCGGGGTGTGGGGGATGAAAGGCATGGCCGGCGCGTCCCGCGTCAGCCGGTCAGCTTGGGATTGGCCAGGGAGGTTTCGTCCTCGTCCTCGGCGACGGCGACAGCCTCGTAGGCCCTGGCGTCCAGCAATTGATCCAGCCCGGCGGCGGTCTTGAGCCGGAAAATCCAGCCCCCGCCGTAAGGATCCTCGTTGATCAGTTCCGGATTGTCGGCCAGCGCCTCGTTCACTTCCACGATGACGCCGTCCAGTGGGCTGTACACATCCGAAGCGGCCTTGACCGATTCGACCACCGCGCAACTCTCGGCGGCGGCCACGGCCCGACCTACTTCCGGGATTTCCACGAAGACCAGATCACCGAGCAGGTGCTGGGCGTGATCGGTGATGCCCACGGTCACGGTGCCGTCGTCGTTGGGGCGCACCCACTCGTGGGATTCGGTGTAATACAGGTCGGCGGGAATGATGCTGCTCATGCTCAGTTCCTCAACAACGGTTCGAGGGAGAGGTCATTCGATCAGAACGCGGCCATGGCGGACGAACGGCGGCTTGACCACCCGCGCCGGCAACCGCTTGCCGCGAATGTCCACTTGACAGCGGACGCCGACGCCGGCCTCGACCCGCGCCAGGGCGATGGCGCGGGTCAGGGTGGGCGAGAAGGTGCCGCTGGTGATCTGGCCGATTTCACGGTCGTCGATATAGACGGGTTGATGACCGCGCAGGACGCCACGCTCTTCCAGCACCAGACCGACGAAGGTTTGCGGCACGCCGACGGTCCGTTGCCGTTCCAGCGCGGCCCGACCGAGGAAGTCGCGGTCCATCGGTTCCCAGGCCACGGTCCAGCCCAGCCCCGAGACCAGCGGAGTGGTGGTTTCGTCCATGTCGCTGCCGTACAGATTCATGCCGGCTTCCAGGCGCAGCGTGTCGCGGGCGCCCAGTCCACAGGGCGCGACGTCGGCGGCGAGAATCCGGTCCCAGAGTTCGGGCGTCACGGCGGCGGGTGGCAGGATTTCCACGCCGTCCTCGCCGGTATAGCCGGTGCGGGCGATGAACAGACCTTCGGCTTCCAGCGCGTGAAACGGCTTGAGCGCGCGAACCGCGGCGACCGTCGCCGCGCCGAGGACGAGTTCCAACCTCGCCAGCGCCTCCGGTCCCTGCGCCGCCAGCATCGCCAGATCGTCGCGTTCGCGCCAGGCCGCGCCGAAACGGGCGGCGATGGGAGCGATCCAGGCCAGGTCCTTGTCGCGGGTGGCGGCGTTTAGCACCAGCCGGTAGCCGGCCGCGCCGCGATCGTAGACGATCAGATCGTCGATGACGCCGCCGGCTTCGTTCAACATACAGGTATACAACGCCTTGCCGGGATACAGGCGGGCGACGTCGTTGGCGAGCAGATGGCGCAACAGGGTCCGGGTCGGCGCCGGATCGGCGAAGTCCACGATGGTCATGTGCGACACATCGAACAGGCCGGCGGCGCGGCGCACGCGATGATGTTCGTCGAGTTGCGAACCGTAGTGCAACGGCATGTCCCAGCCACCGAAATCCACCAGCCTGGCTCCCAGGGCGGCGTGACGGGCATACAGGGGAGTGCGTTTGGCCATGCGGAAAATCCCAATGGGATGAATGCGCCATGGTAGCCTGAAATCAGCCGCCGGGGATACCGTTGACGCAAACATCGAGCGGTGATCGGTATCTCGCGCGGTCAGTCGATCGGTCGTGCCAGTTCGCGCAGCACGGTGGTGGCGTAGGCGCCGGCCGGCAGCTTGAAAGCCACCACGGCGACGCCAGGCTCGGGGAATTCCAGCTTCGCATCGCGCGCCACCAGCCGCAGCGCCCGTCGTTCCTGATCCAGCCCGGCCGTCGCCAGTCCATCGCGGAATGTCGGCAGCGTCGCCGCCACCGCTTCCTCCAGTTCTCGAACCGGGCCGCCGCTGCGCAGCTCCCCGGCACCCCACAGCGGCCCGGTGGGATGCAGGTCAAAGGCGGCTACTCGCTGGCCAATGGTTTCATCCACCTCGTCGACCACGAAGCTGCTGTGGCTACCGCCCAGCATCAGCACCTCGCCGGGCAACGGCCGGTTCCACGTTCCCTCGACCACCCGCCGCGCCAGCACGGCGTTGAACAGCGCCGAACGCGCGGCGGACAGATACAGACCTCGTTGATGCCGGTCGCGGACTTTCAACGCGCCGCGTAGCATCGCCTCGGCCCGTTCCAGATTGCCCGCTTCCCGACCGAAGCGTTGTTCGCCGAAGTAGTTGGGAACGCCGGTCGCGGCGATGCGCTGGAACCGCGCCGCCAGTTCCGCCGGCTCGCCGTCCAGGTCGCGGATCACGACGCGGAAAGTGTTGCCGCTCAGCGCGCCGCGCCGCAGCTTACGGGAATGGCGCGTCGCGTTCAGCACGGTGAAATCGGGATCGGGGCTGGCGGACCAGTCGGGTTCCGCCCGACCGGGCAGATGCACCGAGAACCATTGCTCGGTCACGGCGTGGCGGTCCTTGAGGCCGGCGTAGCTCACCGCGCCGGACGGGACGCCGGCCTGCTCGGCCAGCCGCCGCGCCACCCACTCGGTGTTCGCGCCACGCTTGCGCACCCACAGCCAAGCGTGCTCACCCGCGCCGTCCAAGGTAAAGGGAATTTCCTCGCGGACCTGGAAATCCTCGGCAACGGCGCGCAGCCGGCCCGATCCAGCCGGTCGGCCGTGAGCAAAAGGGAGGAGAGTGGACTGCTGGGCTTCAGTGGACATCGTGATGTTCCGAATGGTTTGGAGCGCGCGGTTTAGCCCGCGCGCCGATGCGTCGATCCGCCATGCTAAGCTTTAACGATCAACGATTGCATTTTGGAGTGCCACCATGCCTCAACTCGCGCAACGCCTCGCCTTCACCTACGACGATTATCTGGAATGGGAACAACGCCAGCCGGAGCGCCATGAATACGTGCGCGGCGAAGTGTTCGCCATGGCTGGAACCACCGACCGGCACAATGAAATTTCAATGAATCTTACTACCCTGCTGCGCCAGCATTTGCGCGGCACGCCCTGCCGGGTCTACATGGCCGATGTCAAGGTACGAGTAGATGCGGCCGATTGTGGATTCTATCCCGATGTGCAGGTGACCTGCGCCGAGAGCGACCGCGCTGACCGCCTGGTCAAGCGCTCGCCGACCCTGGTGGTCGAGGTGCTGTCGGATAGCACCGCCTCCTATGATCTGGGCGACAAGTTCGCCGCCTATCAGCAACTCGACAGCTTGCGGGAATACGTGCTGGTGGATCAGGAGCGAATTCGGGTCCTGATTTATCGGCGGCGGGACGGACGATGGTGGGTGGACAGCGTTGGTCCCGCCGGACGGCTGCGCCTGGACAGCGTTGACTTGGACTGCCCGGTGGAGGCGCTGTACGAAGACCTGAGCGAACCGCTCGCTCCCAATGCCGCCACGGGGGACGAGCAGCGTGGGTGATTCCTTCCTCTCTCAAAGCCTATGCGAAAACTCCCCTCTCCCAAAGGGAGAGGGATTGGGGGTGAGGGTTTTTCATTCAATCGGTTAGCTCCCTCACCCTAACCCTCTCCCAAAGGGAGAGGGAATTCAGCAAAAATATTTTCGTATAGGCTCTCAGACGTTCAAACCAGCAGCGCCACGGCGTGAACGGCGATGCCCTCGCCGCGCCCGATGTAACCCAGCCGCTCGGTGGTGGTGGCCTTGACGTTGATCCGGTCCAGGGCGATGGCCAGATCGGCGGCGATGGTTTCCCGCATGGCGGAAATGTGCGGGGCCATTCTGGGCGCCTGGGCGATGATCGTGGCGTCCGCGTTGCTCACCGTTAGGCCCTGTTCCCGCAGCAGGGCCGCGACCCGTCGCAACAGGACGCGGCTGTCGATACCCTTGAATTCCGCGCCGCTGTCGGGAAAGTGCCGGCCGATGTCGCCCAGTCCCGCCCCGCCCAGCAGGGCGTCGCACAGCGCATGCAACAGCACGTCGCCGTCGGAATGCGCGATCAGTCCATGCGTGTGCGGGATGCGAACCCCGCCCAGGATAATGAACTCGCCCGGCCCGAAAGCGTGCACGTCGAAGCCGTGACCGATGCGCATGGCGTTGCCCTCTCGTCGGGATTCAGCCGGCGGACCGGCGGGTCAGATAAAACTCCGCCAGCGCTAGGTCTTCCGGCCGGGTGATTTTCAAATTGTCCGCCCGGCCCTCGACCAGCCGGGGGGCGAAACCGGCCGCTTCCATCGCCGCCGCTTCGTCAGTGACCAGCAGCCCGCGGTCCAGCGCCGCGCGCAGCGCATCATGCAGCATTCCCAGTCGGAACATCTGCGGGGTCAGCGCGTGCCAGAGCCGCGAACGATCCACCGTCGTCGCGGCTCGTCCGGCCTCGTCGGCCTGTTTCAAGGTATCCCGCGCCGGCACGGCGAGCAGTCCACCCACCGGATCGTCGACCAGCTCCAGCAACCGGTCCACATCCCCGGCACTCAGGCAGGGCCGGGCGGCGTCGTGGACCAGGACCCAGTCGTTCGGCGCGGCCCACCCCCGCAGCGCCTCCAGCCCGTTCAAGACCGAATGGCAGCGTTCCGCGCCGCCAATGACGACCCGTAGCGGCTTGGTGGCGGCCAGTTCGGCGGCGACCGCTGGCCACCATTCGTCCTCGGCGCTTATGGCGACGACCACGCCGGCAATGCGCGGATGATCCAGCAAGGTGGCGAGGGCGTGGGCGATGACCGGCCGGCCGACCAGAGATAGATATTGCTTGGGGACGGTCAAACCCATGCGCTTGCCGATGCCGGCGGCGGGGATCAACGCCCAGTGACGCACGTTAATCACGGCGCGGCGACGCTCCGGGGACGGCTGGCGCGGGCCTGGCGGCTGGGGCCGGCGGTTTGGCGGCGGGCGTCGGCGGTTTGGCCGGCGCCATGGGTTTGGCGGCGGGCGTCGGCGGTTTGGCCGGCGCCATGGGTTTGGCGGCGGATGCCGGCGGCGTCGCCGCTGGCGTGGGTTTGTGCGGGGGCGTCGCCGCTGGCGGCAAGGGTTTATCGAGGAAGCGGTAAAAGGTCTCGTCCGGACGAATCATGCCCATGTCGGCGCGCGCCCGTTCCTCGATGGCCATCGAGCCACGTTTCAGATCCTCGATCTCGGCCGTCAACGCATGGTTGCGCTCGGCCAGCTCGGCGTTTTCCTCGGTCTGGGCGCGAATGCTGATCCGCAGGGTGTGGGTCTGGCGCACGCCGTCTTCGTCGATCCAGAGCAGGTAATGCAAGAACACCAGCGCCGCGATCAATCCGACCGCCAGCAGTTGCAGTTTGAATCCTTGCTCGGGGAAATGGGCCATGGGGGGCGCGGCGACGGAATACATCAGCGCCTCCCCGTCATTCCCTCCATTCGGAAAGGAAGACGGGAAGGCGCGGCAGGGTCAAGACGACGGGACCAAGACAGTCGCCGTCAGGGTTTCAGGATTGCGGGGATTCAATCGCGGAAGACGTTGAACGCCTTCTTGCCGGGATAGACGGCGGCGGAACCCAGTTCTTCCTCGATCACCAGCAGGCGGTTGTACTTGGCGATGCGGTCGGAGCGGCTGAGCGAGCCGGTCTTGATCTGACTGGCGGCGGTGGCCACGGCCAGGTCGGCGATCGTGGTGTCCTCGGTCTCGCCGGAACGGTGGGACGAAATCGAGGTATAGCCGGCGGCGGCGGCCATGTTGATCGCCGCCAGGGTCTCGGTCAGGGTGCCGATCTGGTTGACCTTGATCAGGATCGAGTTGGCGATGCCCTGATCGATGCCGCGCTTGAGGATCGAAGTGTTGGTCACGAACAGATCGTCGCCGACCAACTGGGTCTTCTTGCCCAGCACCTTGGTCAGATAGGCCCAGCCGTCCCAGTCGCTCTCGTCCATGCCGTCCTCGATGGAGACGATGGGATAGCGGTTGACCCAGTCGGCCAGCTTGTCGGCGAATTCGTTGGAGGTGAAGGACTTGCCCTCCGCTTCCAGCACGTACTTGCCACCCTTGTAGAATTCGGAGCTGGCGCAGTCCAGGGCGATGTAAATGTCCTTGCCGGCGGTGTAGCCCGCCTTCTTGATGGCCTCCATGACCACGTCCAGGGCCGCTTCGTTGGAGGGCAGGTTGGGGGCGAAGCCGCCTTCGTCGCCGACCGCCGTGTTCATGCCCTGCCCCTTCAGCACCGCCTTCAGGGCGTGGAATACTTCCGCGCCCCAGCGCAGCGCCTCGCGGAAACTGGGCGCGCCGACCGGCATGATCATGAACTCCTGCATGTCCACGCTGTTGTCGGCGTGGGCGCCGCCGTTGAGGATGTTCATCATCGGCACCGGCAGATGGTACGGACCGGTGGGGTTCAGATACTTGTACAGCGGCACGCCCTTCTCGGCGGCGGCGGCGTGGGCGATGGCCATGGAAACGCCCAGCAGGGCATTGGCGCCGAGGCGGCTCTTGGTGGGAGTGCCGTCCAGGGCGATCATTTTCTCGTCGATGGCGGCCTGATTGCCGACCGCTTCCACGCCGAGCAGGGCGTCGCGCAATTCGCTGTTGACATTGGCGACCGCTTTCAGCACGCCCTTGCCGAGGTAGCGGCTCTTGTCGCCGTCGCGCAGCTCCAGCGCCTCGCGACTGCCGGTGGAAGCGCCGGACGGTACGCCAGCGCTGCCCTTGGCGCCGGATTCCAGGATCACGTCCACGCCGACGGTCGGGTTGCCGCGCGAATCCATGATTTCACGACCGCGAATTTCTTTGATTTTCGACATTATTCAACTCCTATGGGTGTTGCGCTCTTGGGGGAATAAAGTGCTTATTCTAGTACGGCTTCCAGAAAACCGCGCTGTTTGACGGCATCGTCGAGCGCCTTGAGCGTCGCCAGCAGCGGCTCCATCCGGGCCAGCGGCCAGGCGTTGGGACCATCGCTCAAGGCCTTGTCCGGATCGGGATGGGTTTCCATGAACAATCCGGCAACACCGGCCGCCACCGCCGCCCGCGCCAGCACCGGCACAAACTCGCGCTGGCCACCGGAAGCGGTTCCCTGACCGCCCGGCAATTGCACCGAATGGGTGGCGTCGAACACCACCGGACAGCCGGTGGCGCGCATCACCATCAGGGCGCGCATGTCGGACACCAGATTATTGTAGCCAAAAGACACGCCCCGCTCGCAGACCATGAGGTGATCGTTGCCAACGATGCGGGCCTTGGCGACGACGTTACGCATCTCCCAGGGCGAGAGGAACTGGCCTTTCTTGATGTTGACTGGCTTGCCCTGGCGGGCGACGTTCTGGATGAAATCGGTTTGCCGGCATAGAAAGGCCGGAGTTTGCAAGACGTCCGCCACGGCGGCGACCTCGGCCAGCGGGGTGTATTCGTGCACGTCGGTTAGCACCGGCACGCCGATTTCGGCCTTGACCCTGGCCAGAATCTCCAGCCCCTCCTCCAGTCCGGGGCCGCGATAGCTCTGGTGCGAGGAGCGATTGGCCTTGTCGAACGAGGATTTGTAGATGAACGGAATGCCCAGCCGGCCGGTGATTTCCTTGAGCCGGCCGGCGACATCCAGCGCCAGTTGGGCGGATTCGATCACGCAGGGACCGGCGATCAGGAACAGCGGCCGGTCCAGGCCAACCTCGAAACCGCACAGCTTCATCATGCCGCATCCACCTCCCTGCGTTGTTGCTGGCGCTGGCGGATCGCCGCCGCGACGAAACCCTGGAACAGCGGATGACCGGCGCGTGGGGTGGAGGTGAATTCCGGGTGGAACTGGCAGCCGAGAAACCAGGGATGGTCGGGCAGTTCGATCATTTCCACCAGTTGACCGTCCAGCGAGTGGCCGGAGAACACCAGCCCGGCGGCGTGGAGCGTTTCCCGGTAGCGGTTGTTGAATTCGTAGCGGTGGCGATGACGCTCGGTGATCACGTCCTTGCCGTAGGTTCGACGCGCCAGGCTGTCGGCGGCCAGCCGGCAGGGCTGCGCGCCCAGTCGCATGGTGCCGCCCAGGTCGTCGCCTTCCCGGCGTTGTTGCACGGAGCCGTCCTCGTCCACCCATTCGGCGATGAGCGCGATGACGGGATGAGGGGTGTCGGGGCGAAACTCGGTGCTGTGCGCCCCCCCCAGGCCCGCGACGTGGCGAGCGAATTCGATGACCGCCGCCTGCATCCCCAGGCAGATGCCAAGGTAGGGAAGTCGCCGCTCGCGGGCGCAACGGACCGCCGCGATCTTGCCTTCGATACCGCGCCGGCCGAAGCCGCCCGGCACCAGGACGGCGTCCATCCCCTCCAGGCAGCCCACCCCTTCCCGCTCGATGCGTTCCGAGTCGATGTAGCGGATATTGACCCGGGTCCGGGTGTGGATGCCGGCGTGCAGCAGGGCTTCGTTGAGCGACTTGTAGGCGTCGGTCAGATCCACGTATTTGCCGACCATGGCGATGTCCACCTCGCCGGTCGGCGTTTCGATGGCCCGCACCACCCGCTCCCAGTCGGCGAGCCGGGCCGGTGGGGGGTTGTCCAGCCGCAGCTTGCGGGCAACGATGTCGTCCACGCCCTGGGCGTGCAGCAGGAGTGGGATTCGGTAGATGGTGTCGGCGTCGGGGACGTTGATGACCGCCTTGGGCTCAACGTTGGTGAACAGGGCGATCTTGCGCCGTTCGTCGGCCGGGATGTCCCGATCCGAGCGGCACATCAGCATGTCGGGCTGGATGCCGATGGAGCGCAGCTCCTTGACCGAGTGCTGCGTCGGCTTGGTCTTGAGTTCGCCCGAGGATTTGATGTAGGGCACCAGGGTCAGGTGGATGAACAGCGAGCGGTCGCGGCCCAATTCCAGGCCCAATTGGCGGATGGCTTCCAGAAACGGCAGCGATTCGATGTCGCCGACCGTGCCGCCGATCTCGACCAGGGCGATGTCGGCTTCGCCGGCGCCCAGGCGAATGCAGCGCTTGATTTCGTCGGTGATGTGCGGGATGACCTGCACCGTGCCGCCAAGATAGTCGCCGCGCCGTTCCTTGCGGATCACGTTTTCGTAGATGCGCCCGGTGGTGAAGTTGTTGCGTCGGCTGGCGGTCAGGCAAACGAAGCGCTCGTAGTGGCCAAGATCGAGATCGGTTTCCGCCCCGTCGCTGGTCACGAACACCTCGCCGTGCTGAAACGGGCTCATGGTGCCGGGATCGACGTTGATGTAGGGATCGAGCTTGATCAGGGTGACTTTGATGCCCCGGGCTTCGAGCACCGCCGCCAGTGACGCGGCGGCAATGCCCTTGCCCAGCGAGGAAACCACGCCGCCGGTGATGAAGATGAATCGGGTCATGCCGGGATGGGGGGTTGCGAAAGACGGTACACGATACCAGACCCGGCCGCCGATGGCGACAGTAAAACCGGATGGCGGCGCAACGGGAGCGGGGGTTTCTTTATTCGGATGGGATAGTCTCGCTATGATGCCGGATCGATTATCTACTTGAACGCTGTCCGTCGGCGGGCGTTTCCGCCCCGCGTTCGACGATCCAAAGGTTTCCGCCATGACCGATTCCTCCCGTCCCCTGGGTTTCGCCACCCGTGTCGTTCACGCCGGTCAGTCGCCGGACCCGGCCACCGGCGCGGTGGTGACGCCGATCTACGCCACCTCGACCTATGTCCAGTCCAGTCCGGGCGTCCATCGAGGCTTTGAGTATTCGCGCAGCCAGAATCCCACGCGTTTCGCCTACGAGCGCTGCGTGGCCGATCTTGAAGGCGGCGACGCCGGTTTCGCCTTCGCCTCGGGCCTGGCCGCCACCGCGACGGTGCTGGAATTGCTGGACAGCGGCGATCATCTGGTGGCGCTGGACGACCTGTACGGCGGCAGCCGGCGCCTGTTCGAACAAGTCCGCCGACGCAGCGCCGGCCTGACTTTCTCCTACTCCGATCTGCGCGACCAGGCAGCGCTGGAAGCCGCGTTGACGCCGAAAACCCGGATGATCTGGGTGGAAACGCCCAGCAATCCGCTATTGAAACTGGTGGACTTGGAGATGGTCGTCGCCGTGGCCCGCGCGCGCGGCATTCTGACGGTGGCCGACAACACCTTCGCCACGCCCTGGTCGCAGCGCCCGCTGGAGTACGGGTTCGACATCGTGATCCATTCCGCGACCAAGTATCTGAACGGCCATTCCGACATCATCGGCGGGGTGGCGGTGTGTCGGGGTCGGGAGCTGGCCGAACGGCTGGGGTATCTGCAAAACGCCATCGGCGGCATCGCCAGCCCGTTCGACAGTTTTCTGGCCTTGCGCGGCCTGAAGACCCTGGCGTTGCGGATGGAACGACACAGCACGAACGCGCTGCATATCGCCGCCTGGCTGGAACGGCATCCGAAGATCGAACGGGTGATCTATCCCGGCTTGCCCAGCCATCCGCAACACGAACTGGCGCGACGACAGATGCGCGGCGGTTTCGGCGGCATGATCGGCGCGGTGGCGCGCGGTGGTCTGGCCGACGTGACCCGGTTCCTGACCCGCTGCCGGGTGTTCGCGCTCGCGGAAAGTCTGGGCGGTGTGGAAAGCTTGATCGAACACCCGGCGATCATGACCCACGCCTCGGTGCCGCCGGAAGTACGCCGGGAGCTGGGCATCGACGACGGTCTGGTGCGGTTGTCGGTGGGGATCGAGGAGGTGGGCGATCTGATCGCCGATCTGGCCCAGGCGTTGGAATAACTTTCGCGCTTGAGAGCTTTCATTCCTTATGGCGGTTTGAGTCAATCCAGGACTGACCTGCTCCATCCGCCAGCCAAAAATTTTTCGAAATTAAAAAAGGGGTAATCGGTCGCTGGTAATCGGTAACAGTTGAGGAGAGGGGCCGGCATATACGCTTTTGGGTTTCGTGTCCTGGCCGATGACCGCGCCTGCCCCGACAACGCTTGCCTCGCCGATGCGCACCTGGTCCCGGACGGTGGCGCTTGCCCCCAGGAAAGCGTAGGGTTCGACGATGACGCTACCCGCCAGCACCACGTTGACAGCCAGATAGCAGTGGTCGCCGACGACGGTATGGTGGCCGACGATGCTGGCCGTGCCGACGTGGACGTTATTGCCCAGTTTGGCGTAGGGTTGGATAACACAGCCGTCTCCGATCAGACAGTTTTCGCCTATTTCGACCTCGGGCCAAACGACTGCTTTCGAACTGACGTAACTGATGAAACGATAACCGTGCTCTTTTGCTTGTCCATAGCGCTCGGCTCTTATTCGATTGATTTTGACGTGACCGACCGCGATGAACAGCCGGTATCTATCCGGTGGATAGTGTTTTACCACGCGCTCAAAAGGAATCACGGGCAGATCAAGCAACCGGTCGGCCTCGATAAGATGCCCATCCACTGTAAAAGCGACAACCTGGTGAGATGAATCGTGCTTGAGGCGGGCAAAGGCCAGTTTGGCCAGTTGGCCATTACCATAAATGACTATTTGGCTCATGGCTGTGCATTCTTTGGTGAGAAATTAATTGCTTATGAAAACCAGGGGTTGGATAAATTCAATTACAATCCGATGGTTTTTATTTTGAACCAGGTTTCGAAAACTTCCAGCATCTCGTTACGTAAGAGATCGGGAATCAAGGTGATGGAGCGATCCAGCATCCGCCGCATCGTGACGCAGGGCACGGTTGGTTGGCTGAGGCCAAAATTGACTTCGTCTTCCATTCGGGCACTGTAGATGACGGTGGTAATATTGGCCCAGATGCAGGCGGTCAAACACATACTGCAAGGTTCGCACGTGGAATAAATGGTGCAATCGGATAAATCCATCGTGCCTAGTGCCCGACAGGCGTGGCGAATCGCCTCCAGCTCGGCATGGGCAGTGGGGTCTACATGCTGCCAGATTGCATTGTGCACGGAAGCGATTACGGTATCGCCCTTGACAATGCAGGCGGCATAGGGTGGGTGGCCCTCCTGGATCGCTTCCCTGGCCTGATGAATAGCCAATCGCATGAATCGTTCATGCTTTTCCTGTTCGACCAATTGTGGACTGATACTGCTGGGAGATTGGTTGTCTTCCGCGTGAATGGTCAATCGCCGCTCGATGATTTCCAGCAATCTGGCGAAGGTCGGGTTCTCGAAAACATCCCGCATGGTGATGTCGATCTTCAATCTCTCTTCCAGTCGCGTCACCAGTTTGAGCGCCAATAACGAATAGCCACCCAACTCGAAGAAATCATCCTCCAAACCAATCGAATCGATGTTGAGCAATTCTTGCCATGCGTTTAAGAGGACCTGCGCGACGGAGTCAGGAGAAGAAACTGATTCGGCAACTTTATCCTCGATGTCGGTGGTCGATGGTTCAATCGCGGATAACGCCTCAAAGTCCAGCTTTCCATTGGGGGTCAGTGGGAAGTGATTCACGAACATGAAACAGTCGGGAATTGCGTAGTGTGGCACAATCTCGCTAAGATAACGGTTCAAGGAGCAAGGGAACCCGTTCGGCTGCTTTGGAATTAAATAGGCAGCCAAATGGATCGAACCATCGGAATCCGCGTATGGAGTAACCACGGCATCGTCGATTTGTGGATGCTTCATCAGGGCCGCTTCGATATCGCCAGGCTCGACACGATAACCACGCACCTTGATTTGCCGATCCGCTCGGCCGATGAATTCAATATCGCCATCGGGTCGTCGCCGTGCTAGATCGCCAGTTCGATATAAGCGACTGTCACCCAACGGGATGGAGAAATCCGGAATAAAGCGCGCCGAGGTCAATTCCGGCTGATTCAGGTAGCCACGCGCCACGGCTGGCCCGCCAACGTATAGCTCCCCAACCTGCCCCGTGCCCACGGGATTTTGGTTCGAATCCAGTAGATGAAGTTCAACATCGGGTAAGGGAACGCCAATGTTACTGCGGTTTTCTTTCTTGAGATCGGCCTTTACCATGCGTCGGAACGCAATCTCACCGGCGGTTTCGGTTAATGCATACATATTGGCCAGCAATGGTTTCTCATCTCCAAACCGCGTCAGCCAGGATTCCAGAATCCAAGATTCCAAGGGTTCGCCACTGAAAGCCACGAGTCGTAATGACGATAAATCGACCGCGGCCGATGCGGTCGTTGCCGCGCGGGCCAGGGATCGGAAAGCCGAGGGTGTTTGGCTGAGTACGGTAACCTGCTCGGACGCTATCAGCCTGAGCAGATTTGACGGAGCCATCGTCACTTCCGGCGGGACGACCACCAGACGACCGCCGTGGGCCAGCGCGCCCCACATCTCCCAGATCGAAAAACCAAAGGCATGGGAATGAAAGAGAGTCCAAATATCGTTCCGGTCGAATCGGAGGTGTCGACTCATCGCCGGAAAAAGGCGGGCAACGTTGGCGTGCGTGACCATGACGCCCTTGGGGCGACCGGTTGAGCCGGAAGTGTAGAGAACGTACATCAGATCGTCTGATTTAACTTCAAAATCAATATCTTGTTCCGATTGCCGGGCAAGCGCCAAATCGTCGAGGTTGACGCGGATGGCATGGTGAACGAGACCAATGTCGAGGGTTGTCTGAGTAATGAAAATGTTCGGGTTGCTGTCCTTGACGATAAAGGAACGCCACTCGGCCGGGTAATGAGGATCCACCGGCACGTAGGCCGCGCCAGCCTTCAGGATGCCTATCAAACCGATGATGGCCAGTTCCGAACGCTCCGTACCAAGACCCACCAGAATTCCGGGACCGGCGCCTAGTTGCCGCAGGTAGCGAGCCACCTGGTTGGCGCGTCGGTTTAGTTGGCCGTAGGTCAAGGAACGGTCTTGGCATCGAATAGCGATGACATCTGGAAAATGTTGGGCCTGGCTTTCAAAAAGACGATGCAGGCAAGGGTACATGCGGGGATTCCATTAAATTAATGGTTAGGCGCAAAAAGAGTTGTTGAATTCCTTTTCCTTGATCGATGGTTATTCTTCTGGTGATCATGTCACGGACGGTATTCCGCCCAAGTTGTGGGCGTTTCACTGACGCAAACGGCCACCGTCTGGGGCCAGATGGCTTTTGCTCTTTGGAAAAGGTAGTAAGCCAGGTTCTCGGCGCTGGTGGGTCCAGGAATGATTTCATTTAAATGACGGTGATCCAATTCATTGTCGATAATAGCCTTGAATGACCGAAGGTCGCCGTAATCGACCACAAAACCCGTCTGATCCAATAGTTCGGCCGCAAGAATTAGCTCGACGATATAATTATGCCCATGCAAGCGGCTGCAAGGATGACTGTCCGGTAATCCTTCTATGATATGACTGGCACTGAAATAAAATTTTTTCTTGATGGTAAACATGTCTTTTGAACTAGATTGCTTTTTTGAACCGCACTGGCAGGGAATCGACGCCGCGCAAGAAAATGCTGTCGCGCCACTTCAGCGTATCGTCGACCAGGGCGATATCCTGGGTTAGGGCGAGCAAGGCGCCGATGGCAATTTGTGCTTCAGCGCGAGCGATACCAGCTCCCAGACAGGAATGGCGGCCTCCGCCAAAACCAAGATGGTCATTATCCTCGCGGGTGATATCTAAAATATCCGGTTCGACAAAACGACCAGGGTCACGGTTCGCGGAACCGAGCAGCAGGAAAACAGGATCACCAGCGGCGATGAGGCGATCGTGCCACTGCATGGTCTCCAGCGCGGTACGACCTACTACTTGCGCCGGGGTGTCGTAGCGCAACAGTTCCTCCACCGCGCTCTTGATCAGCGTGGGCTGGTTTTTTAGCATACGCAGTTGCGCCGGATTTTTGAGCAATGCGAGCATCCCGTTACCGATCAGATGGACCAATGTTTCTTCTCCATTGGCAAATAGCAGGATGCAGGTGGCGATCAGCTCATCGTCGCCAAGTTGATCAAGTTCATCGCGAACGTGAATCAGGCTACTAATGACATCATGTTGCGGTCGACGACGACGGTGAACGACAAGTTCACGGAGATAGTCGCTGAAGTCCAAAATCGCCTGATTGAGGCGCTGGTAAACTTCGGCGGAGGGCATTGGCGAAAAGATGTAGAAAAACCAGCTGGACCATTCCTTGAGCAAACGACGGTCCTGATTAGGGATACCCAAAATTTCGGCGATGACGAAAACCGGCAAAAAGCTGGCGAAATCCTTGACAATATCCATCTCTCCCCGATCGAGCAATGGATTCAGCACTTGATTGACAATTTGCCGAATTCTTCCACGAAAATCGGCCACCAGCGTTTCGGTGATCACTTTTGCCAACAGGCGGCGCAAGCGGGTATGATCGGGAGGGTCGAGAAAAGGCAGCAGATGGTCCGCTACTTTCGCTGCTGGAAATCGTTGACGATTGGATGACGAATGCACGGAATAACGCGACGGACGGGAACTCAGTCGAGAATCCCGCAATGCCGTCGCTACATCCGCGTAGCGAGAGATAACCCACATGCCGTAGGGGCTACGGTGGACAGGGTCTTTTTCGCGAAGATGTCGGTAAAACGAATAGGGTTCGGCCAAGAAGTCGGGAGAGAATGGATTGAATTCGAGTGTATTTTTTGGCGATGTCGTCTTCAATTTTAGCCTGCGTATTAATTGTCGGATAACGTCTGCTTGTCCGCTGCGGTCCAGAAGTCAATCGGTTTCGGCAATCATGCCGATGATCGCATCCATCTCCTCATCCTTCAAGGCCGGATAAATCGGTAGACACAATACTTTTTTTGCCACGTCGCGCGCGATCGGCAGGTGGGTGGGCGCGGCGCTGGGCAGATTTCGATACATGGGAAATTCACTGATCAGCGGATAAAAGTAACGTCGCGCATGAATGCCGCGCTCCCGCAGTCGATGGTAAAGCCCGTCGCGGGAGAGAGGATAATCGGATTGGACAAGGATTGGAAAGTAGGCATGGTTCCAAACGATGTCGGCCGGCAACGGGGGGCATTCGATACCGGGGATGTGCTCAAGCCTCCGGCGATAGAATGTGTCGATTTCTCGACGCCGGCGAATGGCGGCGTCGACATGACGCAATTGCAAAAGGCCGAAGGCCGCTTGCAACTCGCTCATTTTACCATTGATACCCGTTGTCAGCACCGTCACCTCATCGGCGACGCCAAAATTCTTGAGCAAGTCGATCCGTCGTTTGGTTTCGGCGTCGGGGCAGACGATGGCTCCACCTTCGCAGGTGGTGAACACCTTGGTCGCGTGAAAGCTCAGCACCGAAAGGTCGCCATGCCGGGTTATGTCGCCGCCGGAGTCGCGCACGGCGAAGGCATGGGCCGCGTCGTAGATCACCTTGAGGTCGTGGACGTCGGCGACGCGCTGAATGGCATTCACATCGCAAGGCCGCCCGTAAACGTGCACCGGAAGAATCGCCGTGGTACGGGGCGTGATCGCCGCCTCGACCGCTTTAGGGTCGAGGTTGAGCGAGTTGGGATCGATGTCGGCGAAAACCGGTGTGATTCCACCCCACCACAAGGCATGGGTGGTGGCCACGAACGAAAATGGGGTCGTAATGATCTCGCCGGACAACCCCAGCGCTTTCAACGCCGTCATGAGCGCCAGGGTGCCACTGGCGAACAGGGCAATGTGTTCGACGCCCAGATACTCGGCCAGGGCCATTTCCAGCCGCCAGTGGAAAGGTCCGGCGTTGGTCAGCCTCCGGGTTTTCCAGATTTCCTCAAGATAGGGAATGAACTCTTCCAGGGGCGGCAGGAAAGGTTGGGTAACCGTGATGAGCCGGTTACTCACGGGGTTACCTCGAAACGTTCGGGCGGCAGACCCGCGCACCAGCGCTCCCACATGATCCGCATCGCTTTCTCGAAGTTGCGCGCCATGGTTTCCGGGCGGTACAGCGCGTTGTTGTTGAAGCGCTCGCGCAACCCGGCTCGCAGCATCGCCAGTTCGGATAGATGGGTTGTCCAATGGGCAGCGCGAGAAACGAATTCGTCTTCGGTGGATGTAACCCATTCGGGCAATCCGAGACGCCAAAGGACACGGGCGCTTTGATAATGCACCCGACTCGGTCCCGTCAGGGTCAACACCGGCACGCCCATCCAGAGCGCGTGGTTGGTGGTGGTGCCTCCCGTGTAGGGGAAGGTGTCCAGCATGATATCCACTTCGTGGTGCAATTGCAGATAGTCCCGCAGCCCGACCCGGGGGTGAAATTCCAGCCGGTCGGGATCGATCCCGTGACGAGCGAAAGTTTCGGTGAAACTTGCCTTGAGGCCGTCGTCGGTGACGGAACCGATCAGCATCCGTGCGGTGGGCAGCGCGCGCAGCACCCTGCTCCACAAGGCGATAACCTGGTGACCCAGTTTGTTGGTGCGATTGAAACTGCCAAAGGTCACGAATCCCCGGGCGAGAGCCGGCAGCGCATTGATCTCCGGAGCGCTCGCCGCGGGCTCGAACAAGGTGGCCGCCGGTAGACAGGCAAATTTTTCGGTGTACAGATGATCGAACGTTCTCGGTGGCGCGCTGAGATCGGTCAACTTGTAATCCATGGCGCGCAGCCCCGTCGTTCCCGGATAGCCGATCCAGGTGACTTGCACCGGAGCCGGTTTGCGGGCGAAGGTTAACAAACGATGGTGCGAGGTGTGGCCGGAAAGATCGAACAGGATGTCAATGCCATCGGCGCGGATGCACTCGGCCAGTTCCTGGTCGGACAGTCGCTCGACCTGCCGCCAGTGGCGTACCAGATTCTTGAGGCGGGTCGTCACCGCGTCTTCTTGAAAGCGATTGTTGTAGACATGCAGCTCAAGTTTGGTTTGATCCAGCACTCGCCACACCGGCTCGATGAAATACGCCACCGAGTGGTTGTACAAATCGGCGGAAACGAATCCCAGCCGCAACGTTCGGTCCAGCGTTCGGTCGTTGCCATGGGGCCGCCATTGCGCGCGCAAGGGGGTCTCGAACCGCTCGCCAAAGGCCAGATGTTCGGCGAAGACCACCGCGGGATCGACATTTTCCGTATGCGACAAGCAGAACAATACACCGCTGAAGGCCATCGCATCGTCGGGTTCGAGTTCGAGCGCGCGGCGATAGCTGGCCATCGCCTCGCCGGTCTGCCCCAGGTCGTGCAGCGCATTGCCCAGGTTGCCATGAATCTGGGCGTGATCGGGTTTAAGTTCGAGCGCCTGGCGGTAGCTGGCGACGGCTGCTTGAAGTTGCCCCAAACCCTTGAGAGCGTTACCCAGGTTGTTGTGAATCAGGGCATGATCGGATTTAAGTTCAAGCGCGCGGCGGTAGCTGGTGACCGCCTCTTGCAGGTGTCCCAGTTCGCTGAGGGAAAACCCCAGGTTATTGTAGGCTTCGGCGTAGTCGGGCTTTAGCGCCAGCGCGCGCCTGGCGTGGCGGCAAGCCTCCTCGAAATGGCCCAGCGCGTGGGCGCAGGCGGAATAATCGAGCCAAATCTCCGCGCGCGCCGGGTCAATTTCGACGCCGCGCGCGTAACACGGCAGCGCTTTATCCGGTTGCCCCAGTCGGGCAAACAGCGCCGCCAGGTCGTACCATATTTCGATGTCGTTTGGGCACGACGCGCTGGCTTCCTCCAGCGCCGCCACCGCTTCAGGATCGCGACCTTGCATCGACAGCGCCACGCCGAGCAGGCGCCAGATCTTGCCGTGGTCGGGGTATTGCCTTGACAACGTTCGCGCGGCGGCTTCCATCTCGGCATGACGGCCCGCCTTGAGCAGAACGAACAGGGGCGTCACCGGATCGGCTCTTCTGTCCGGGGGAGGGACCGAGGGACTCGCCGAGGCGCCGGCCCGCGCGGCCGCAATCTGTTTCTGGAGCACCCGCGCGCTTTCGCCCCCCAACCCACGGTCGATGGCCGTTTGCAGCGTGGCGTGAGCCTCTTCGATGCACCCGGCGGACAACAGTCCCCGCGCATACGAAAGCCAGTACTGGCCATTGGCGGGGTCGATGTCCAACGCTTCCTTGAGATGGGGCAACCCTTCCTCCACCCTGCCGGTCTGCATGGCCAGCACCCCCAGATTGTGGTGGGCGTCCGGTTGGTTGGGCTGGTGGGTGAGAAAAAGTCGGTAAAGCCTTTCCGCGCCTGGCAGTCGGCCGGCTTGATGATGGGTGATCGCGTGCCCTAGGAGGTTTTCCGGGTCGCTGTCGGTGGAAGAGAGCATGGTGGTCCTGGCAATGTCTTTGGCCCAAGTGTCCTCATGATCGCCGGCGCGGCGCGTCCTCGGTGCTGGCTGATTGGAGGACTGGATTCGAGGCGCCCCAGCATGGGTCAAATTCCCGGGTTTGCCAAGAAGTAAAATAGTGATAGCCGCTCTCGACGGTCAAATCGCCCCACACCGGAAATCGACGCCATGGATCGATTACACTACGGTTCCGGCTCACACCAGGAAAAGCTTCATGGACACCCCACAGTTGAGAACGACGCGTCGAACGAAAGAGCGAGGCCAATGCCCATTCCACCGAACATGGACGGGCTGAAGCGCGCCGACCGATGGCCCACTTCGCTACTGTCGTCGTCCTCATTCCCGCTCACAACGAGGAAGCCACGGTCGGCGACATCGTCGCCCGGGTCCGGCGCTTGTGGAACTGTTCCGTTGTGGTCATCGACGATTGCAGCACGGACGCAACGGTGCGAATCGCTGGCGCCGCCGGCGCCACGGTGTTGCCGTTGACCATCCAGCTCGGCGCCTGGGGCGCCATTCAGACCGGTCTGCGCTACGCCCTGCGCCAGGGTTATCGAACCGCCGTGACCCTCGATGCCGACGGTCAACACGACCCCGAGGACATCGGCGCCCTGCTGCGACCGCTTGCCACCGCCGCCGCCGACGTGGCCATCGGCGCCTTTCCCGAGCGCGCCAGTCGCGCCCGGCGTCTCGCCTGGTCCTATTTTCGCTGGCTCACCGGCCTTAAGCTGGAGGACATCACCTCGGGCTTTCGCGCCTATAACCTCGCGGCGATGAATGCGCTGGCCTCGCGCGAGGCCAGCTTGCTGGACTATCAGGACGTGGGCGTCCTGCTGATCCTGCGGCGCAAGGGCCTGCGCATCGCCGAGGCGCCGGTGGCGATGCGACCCCGGACCGCCGGCGCTTCCCGGATATTCCGCTCGTGGTGGGTTGTGGGAAAATATATGTTGCAAACCAGCGTGCTGTGCATCGCCCGGGTCGGCTTCCATCCCTTGCCACCCCCCGCCGACGACTAGAACCCCTCAATGATCACCCACCAACTCACCTCAATGGCGATTGGCGTTCTCCTCGCCGCCGTCATCCTGTTCCTGGTTCGACGCGACCATCTCCATGGACCCTATTCGCTGTGGTGGATCGGCGTCGCCGCGACCGTCGCCCTGCTCGGCTTCTTTCCCCGCCTGTTCGACGTACTGGCCAGCAAGCTGGGGATCAGCTATCCACCGATCCTGGCCATCGTGCTGGGTTTCAGCATGCTGCTGGTCAAGATTCTGACCATGGACCTGGAGCGCTCCCGGCAGGAGCGGCTGATTCGCCGGCTGGCCCAGCGGTTGGCGATGCTGGAAGCGCAACTGCCGGAGCCGAATGGAGTGGATGCCGCGGAACACGATCCTTCGCCCTCTTCCGGGGTTGCCGAGTAAACCATGCGCGTTCTCCATGTCGGCAAGTATTACCCGCCCTTCGCCGGCGGCATGGAACACTTCCTGGCTGACCTGCTACCCGCCCTGCGAACGCGGGGTATCGCGGCGGCGGCGCTGGTGCATGACGAACAGCCGCGCCGCCGTGGCCAATGGCCCGCTCCCAACGCCGCCATCCCCATTTACCGCGCGCCCTGTCATGGCCGATTGCTCTACGCGCCAATCAGCCCCCGGTTCCCGTTCTGGCTGGCCCGGACGATCCGCGAGTTTCGCCCCGACCTGTTGCACCTGCACCTGCCCAACACCTCGGCGTTCTGGGCCTTGGCGGTTCCCGCCGCGCGCCGGCTGCCATGGGTCGTGCACTGGCACGCCGATGTAGTGGCGTCCCTGCTCGATCGCCGGCTGGCGCTGGCCTACCGGTTCTACCGGCCGTTCGAGCAACGCCTGATCGCCGCCAGCCGGGCGGTGATCGCCACCTCGCCGCCCTATTTGGACGCCAGCGTCGCCCTGGCGCCGTGGCGGGAGCGTTGCCACATCGTTCCGCTCGGTCTGGACCCGAACCGCATTCCCGCTCCTGACGCGGCGGCGCTGGCCCACGCCAGGGCGCTGTGGGGCGATAGGCGTTTCCGGGTGCTCGCCATCGGTCGGCTGACCTATTACAAGGGCCATGAGGTGCTGATTCAAGCCGCCGCCGATCTGCCGGACAGCCGGGTGTTGATCGTGGGGACCGGCGAGCGGCGGGCGCGATTGGAAGCGCTCATCCAAGCGTTGGGGCTGGGCGAGCGGGTGCGCCTGCCGGGTTTCCAGCCGGAAGCCGATCTCAACGCCCTGCTGGCCGTTTGCGACGTTCTGTGCCTGCCGTCGCTGGAACGGACCGAAGCGTTCGGTCTGGTGCTGCTGGAGGCGATGCGGTTCGGCAGGCCGGTGGTGGTCGGCGACATTCCCGGCTCCGGGGCCGGTTGGGTGGTGCGACAGGCCGGTCACGGACTCCTGGTTCCGCCGGGCGATCCCGTGCAATTGGCGGCGGCGCTGCGGGAACTGCGACAGGATGCCGTCCGGCGGCAATCCCTGGGTCAGGCGGGCGCGACGGCATTGCGGGAACGGTTTGGCATCGAACCGGTGGCAGCGGCGGTGGCGGAACTCTATCGACGGATGCTAACCGCCACTCGGCTTTCCTGACCGAGCAGGATCGAGAGTGCGGGACGCCTGCTCGAACACCGTCAAGATCCAGAACAGGAACGCCGGGACGAAATCCAAAGCCACGCGATTGATGCTGGTGTACTGCTCCGCCCAGCGTTGGGCGTCGGTCAGGAAAAACAGCACGAACAGAGCGGCCAGACTGGCGGCGACAAAGCTCAGTTCCGCCCGCAGCCAGCGCTTCGCCCGACCCCGGACCACGCTGATCGCGGCCACCCCGGCGGCAATCAGCGCCAGGTACCCCAACAGATGCCAGTTGGCCAGAACCAGGAAATTCTTCACCACCGGATCCCAGCCGCCGCGATAACCCAGGTTGAACCGGCCCAGATACGGAACCTGGATCAAATCCGGCTTCAACACCCACTCGCCCAGTCCAGGCAGATTGAACGCCACGCCGCCCGCCCGCCACCACCCCAGCGCCGTGACCGCGACTGCGACCGCGACCGCCAGCAACCGCCATCCGCCCAGGCGGGCGGCCAGCCATGCCGGAATGAAGAGGAGCAGCCAAACCGCGCCCTCCAGTTTGACCAGCGGACAGGCCAGGGCCAGTAGCGCCGCCAACAGCCCTTGCCGGCGGTCGCCGTTCCGCGCCCACTGGAAAAACGCGATGGCGGCCAACCCGAACACCGCCGTCAGCCACAGGTCGGCATACCCGGCCAAGGCGACGTGGGTATCCAGCAGCGGCAGCGAAAGCAGCAGCCAGGTAAAGACCAGCGCGGTCAGAGCCGAAGCGCCCCACAACCGCGCCTGGCCGTAAAACCCCAGCCCCAACCCCAGCGCGCAGCCCAGCCAGGGCAGATTGGCGGCGGTCTCGTTCCACCCGCCGTAAGCCAGAGTCGGCCACAGCGCCAGCAGCGGTACGGTATAGGGATAGGTCCAAGCCTCGATGGTATAGACCGATCCCGTGGCGTCGCTCAGCCAGCGCTGGGGATCGACAAAGGGCGTCAGTTGCCCCAGCTCCGACCAGACCCGCGGCCGAACCGCCCAGGTGGTCCAGGCATCCCAGGGATACAGCGGTCGCCACCACAACTCCAACGCCAAATTGACGAATCGCGCTCCCAGCCAGACCAGTAGCAGCACGAACAGCACCCGTTGCCATTCCGCCCCGGTCTCCGGCGCCGTTTCCTGGACCTGAGAGTCCACGGATCGATCCGGCGGGGCTTTCCCTCCCTGACCCAGGACTGGGAAATCGAGCGCGGTTCGCCGCCAAGCCCGCCAGCCGCCCGCCAGCGCCAGCAGCGCCAGAACGATAGTGGGACCGAGCCAGTCCAGCGACAGTCCGAGCACGGCCTGGGCGCGCAGCAGCAGGGTCGCCGCCAGCAAACCCAGCAGCCCGCCGTAGCCCAGCGCCAGCGGCCATACGCCGGAGGGTGACGCATCACGCCACAAAGCCCGTACCCAGAACACGCCGGCGAACCACGGTATCGCCAGCGCCAATCCCACCCGCCACCACTCCATGGTTACGCTCCTTCCCGTATTCGAAACAGCGCGCCCCGCGCGGCGAAATGCAACATTTCCACTGGCAACCGCGTATCCCCCTCTTCCAGCATCCGTCGTTCGGGATCGTAGCGCGCGTCGGCGAGCGGCGACAGAATCAGGATGTAGTCGCCGGGGCGGGCCCGGTCGGTAAGCGGCAGCCGCGCGAGTCCGGCATAACCGTTATGCGGCAATAGATGGTAACGCGCGCGCCCGGCCCAGAAACCGGCGGGATCGGCGCTGACGATGAACAGCCGCGCTGGTCGCTCCGGGAGCCGCTGGCGCACCTCCCGCAGAAAGCGGTAAAACTCGCCGTCCAGCGCCGCCAACCGCCGATCTTCCTCGCTCTTGCCGGCGAAATCCTTCGCGGTTTGCACCAAGCGCTGGCCTAGATCCCATTGCCAGCGCACGTCCAGCGCCAGCCAGCCCAGCAGGAACAAGGCCGCGTAGGGCAACAGCGCGCCCGGCGCGCGGCGCGGCAGATAGAGCAGCGCATACAGCGCCATGCCGAACCCCACCCACAACGCCACCATCACCACCGGCGGAAACAGCGCGTTCAGCGGTGCGCCCGAGTGGTAGTTGATCGACCGCTGGCTCCAGTCCTCAAATGTCGTCCAATCCTCGACCATCCCGCGCAGCAACGCCCCCACGGTGGGAACCACCGGTCGCAGTTCCAAGTGGCGGACCACCAGCGGTTGCGACAGCGGCCCGCGCACCGCCAGGCCGATACCGGCGATGCGACCTTGCCAGCCCGGTTCCATCCCCAAATCCAGCACGCCTTCGTCGGAACTCGCCGGGGGCAACACCCGCTCGCGCGAGGTTTTGGGATCGGCGGCTGTTGCCCAGACCAGCCGTACCTCGCTACCGGGTTGCAGGCCGTCGATACGCCACGCGAACTGACGGTACAACGCCGCTGGCGCCATTCGAGCCCCCCCCCGTGCCGCCGCCCACCCCTGCGGACCGACCTGGCGAATTTCCAGCCCGACGGGCGTTTGCCCACCCTGGCCGCTGACCAGTTGCAGCTTGGCGCCCGGCAAGACCACCGGTGGCGCCACCATGGCCAAGCCGCCCATCCGATAAAACAGTACGAGCGCCAGCATCGCCAGCAAAGCTCCACCCAACGCCGCCAGCAACCAAAGCCAAAACGGTTGTGTCCAGCGAAAGAAGATTCGCGCCCTCATCGTTCGCGTCATTGCCGTAATCCGGTTTCGCAATAGCGCTGAAACGTCCAGTCCGGCCGGTAGCCCAGTTCCCGCTCGATCCGCGTGGAATCGTAACAGGCCCAACCCAGCAACTTGTCCAGCGCCGACCCAACCCGCCGATTCCGGCGACCCGTCAGCCACAATACGTTATCGGCCAACATCGCCGCGCCGTAAAGCACGCTGGCCGGAACCGCCCAGCGTGGCGCGGCGTATCCCAGCGCCCGGCGGATCGTCAGATACAGTTCCCGCCCCGAATACGGCTGGCCATCAGTCACCAGATAGGTTTGACCTCGCGCGGCGGGATGCGCGGCGGCTAGCACCGCCGCCTGCGCCACATCATCCACATGAACCAGCGAGCGGCGATTGCCGGTTTCCGGCAGCGGTGGCAACCAGCCACGACGCGCCGCTTCCACCAGGCGCGCCAGATTGGCCTTCATCCCCGCTCCGTAAACCAGCGCCGGACGCAGATTGACCGCGTGCAATCCCGCTTGGCGGCCCACCAGCAGAACTTGGGCCTCGGCGGCACGCTTGGCCCGGCCATAGGGCGTTTCCGGCGGCGCGTCCCAACCTTCGTCCACGCAACGCGGCCCCGGTTCGCCCACGGCCTTGACGCTGCTGAGATGAATGAACCGTTCGACCCGGGCCGTCGCGGCCGCGTCAAGCAGGCGAAAGGTTCCCTTGGCGTTGACCTCCCAGTGCCGGGCCGCGAATTCCGGCGTGGCCGCCGCGTCGGCATGGGCGAAACCGGCGGCATGGATCACGGTGTCGATTCCGGTGCAGGCACGAGCCAGACTGGCGGCGTCCGTCAAATCGCCGATGGCGATTTCCATACCCTCCCAGTCGGGCGGAGGCGCGCGATGCGGGCGAACCAGCACCCGTACCCGCGCCTTGCATTCCCGCAACGCCGTCGTTAGCCGGCGACCGATGAAACCGGTTGCGCCGGTCACCAGCACGGGCCGGTCCTGGAAAAAATCCGTCGTTACCACCACCGCCAACCGTACCGGTTGAAGAACAGGATCGCCGCGCGCAGGAACAGCCCGATGTGGCGCAAGCCCTTGCGGGCGGCGTGCCCCCCCCGATGAACGATACGAACCTGTGGAACGTAGGCCAAGCGCGTCACTTTCCCCAGTCGCAGACTTAAATCGAAGTCCTCGAAATACAGGAAATACTCCGGCCGGAATCCATCCACCCGGTCCAGCGCCGCCCGCCGACAGAGCATGAAGCAACCGCTCGCGATGGGCGGATCCCAGAATACCCCGTCGCCGGTTTGGTCGCGCAGTTCGTACCGATCCAGCCGGGCCTGGCAGCGCCGCCGCAACCCGGCCGGGGCGAAGCCGCGTAGCGCCAGATCCAGCACGGTCGGGAATCGCTTGCACAGATATTGTCGCTGGCTATCCCCACCCCAGGCCGCCGGGGTGACCAGGCCAGCCTCGGGATGCGCGGCCAGAAACGCCAGTCCCGCGCCGAGCGCTTCCTCTTCCAGCAGTACGTCGGGATTGAGAATCAGGTGAACTTCACCGTCGCTGACCCGAAGCGCCAGATTGTGGCCGGCGCCATAGCCGACGTTGCCGTGGCCGCTCAGTAACTCGGTGGCGGCGGGCAACGCGGCGACATCCAGCACCTGTCGCAACGGCTCGCGCCAGCCGGTTCCAGGGCCGTTGTCCACCACCACCACGCTGGCCTCGGTCACGTCGCCCTGCTGGCAGGCGTGGCGCAAGGCTCGACCGAGATGTTCCAGCACTTGCGCCAGCAACGCCAAGTCCGGAGCGTGGGTAACGATGGAAATCGCCAGCGAAGTCACGCGCGACCACGCCAGCGTTGTAATCTGGCCCACAGTCGCTCCCGCCACGAGCGCCGCAACACAGCGCGCAAGCCGGCCAGCTCGGCACTCTGTTCATTCAACAGCGCCCGCAAGGCATCCGCTTGTCGCTCCAATTCCGCCTCGCGCGTCGTCAGCGCGGCCAACGCCTTTTCCAGATCGACCTCGCGCGCGTTTCGCGCCGCCAGCGCGGATTCCAATCCGACATTCCGTTCCATCAACGCTGTCACGCTGGCCTTCAGTTCCTCCTCTCGCCGCGCCAGATCGGCCCGCATCGCTTCGGCATCCCGGCGCGGGATGCAATCCTGGACCAAGGCCAGATAGTCCAGCGACATCGGCCAGGACAGTTCCAGGCGCAACTCGCCGCCTTCCCGTAGTTCGGCCAGCGCCATGGCGGGAATCGGCAGTTCCAGACTTGGATCTTCGCCGGCCAGCAACACCGTTGCCCCGGGCGACAAAACCGGTTCCGCGAACGCCAACTGCTGGCCGGGTTGCATCGCCAGGCTGTCGCGTCGGCCGTCCCATTCCCACAGCAACCGGTCGGCGTTGTCGTGCAGCCCCAGCGCATACAGCCGGATCAGGCCCGGTCGGTCGGCGAAATCGAGTCGCAAGGCTTCGGGTGGAATCGGAGAGGGGGGGAGCGGCAACGCCACCCGCTGTCGCGCTTCGCCCAGCCGGCCCCAGGCGGCGCTGCTTGCGTGCTCCCGGTAAGGCTCTCCCGGCAACCGCCAGAACAGTTGGCAAGCGAACCGCAACTCGGGTGAGGGACAGGTTGGGATCGGTGGGATAGAGTCGAGGGTTTCGGACCCAACGGCGGCCGCGACGATGAATTGATAGACCAGCGCTTCGGGCCGCCCCAACAGCGCGCGCGTCAAAGCCGGCGGGAGCGCGCTCCAATGCCGGTCGGTGAATTCGGATTCGCGCACGTCCCGAAGCGCGGCATCCACCGCGACCACTTCCAGACCATGCTGCTCCAACAGTCGACTCAACGATGTCAGGGTGAAAAAGCGCAGGTGGGTTTCGTCGAGCAGACCCTCCGGTCGGTAGCGAAATTCCCCGGCCAGCAAATCGGCGATCAATCCGGCGTAGGCGATGTTGGGAACGGACGCCAGCACCCGGCCGTTCGGGGCGAGCAGGCTGGTCAATTGGGCGAGTAAATCGCCGGGTTGGCGCAGATGCTCCAGAATGTCGGCGCAAACGATGAAATCGTAACGACAACCCGTGAAACGCTCGGCCAGGTCGATGCGCTCGAGATCGGCGCATTCCAACCGTCGATACCAGGGGGCGGCCTCGGCGGCGGCGTGGGGATTGCCTTCGACCCCATCCAGCGTGCAGCCGAGTCGCTCCGCCAGATAGCGGCCCAGCACGCCGGGTCCGGCGCCCAAATCGAGTACCCGACTGGCCGGCCGAACCAGACGGGCGAGTTTGGCCAGGGAATCCTGGCTGTCCGGGGCCAGGGGACGGCGATAAACGTGGGACACGGATAACCCTTTACCTTCTCCAAAGCACCAGCGAACCACGATTCATCGCGCGCCGCAGCATCCAGCAGGAAACGCGGCGCCGCGACTGAATCGCCTTGCGCCGCCGCCAGCAACGCGGCAGGCCGCGCCAGGCGTCCCACTTGGCGCGCAGCAGCGTAAGACCCTGGCCGCGCCAGGCGAACCACAACAGAGCGCCCAGATTGAGCAGCAGATGCTGCGGCAGGTACAGCCAGAACAGCGGACCGGGCATGTTCTTGCACCAGGTCCAGACCAGATTGCGATGACCGTGGTAGAGCGAAAACGGGCTGCGTCGGCCGGTCACCGCCGAACCGACATGCCGGACCACCGCATCCGGGACATACCGGCAGCCATGGCCCAGCAACCGCAGCCGAAATCCCAGATCGACGTCCTCGAAATAACAAAAATAATCCTCGTCGAACCCGCCCGCTTCGAAAAACGCCTTGCGGCGGTATAGCGCCGCCGCCGCGCAGGGGGCGAAAATTTCCCCGGCCTCGCTCGCGCCCGCCGCGACTGGCCGGCCATGGTCGCGCCGCCAGGCCAAGCCGCTGACGTGATAGACATCGCCGGTTCCATCCAGGCGGCCAGGGTCACCGGCATCCAGCAGCCGCGCGCCGAAGCTGGCGCAATCGGGACACGTCACCGCCGCGGCCAACAGACGTTCCAGCCATTGCGGCTCCGGAAACGCATCGGGATTGAGCAGCGCCAGCCATTCCACCTGACCCGCCCGCCGCGCCGCCAGATTGTTGGCGGCGGCAAATCCGAGGTTGTGGTCCAGCCGAACGAGTTCCACTTCCGGATAGTCATGCTCCAGCCGGTCGGCCGAACCGTCGTGACTGGCGTTGTCGACCACGATCAACCGCTCCGGGCGCCGGGTTTGAGCGCGCAGACAGCGCAGGCACTGGCTCAGCAAAGTTCCGCTATTGAAATTCACGATGATCACCGCGACTTCGGCCGTCACCCGTGCCCCCTTCGTCAATCGCCGACCATCCTCTCGTGGTTGACAAGGAAAAAGTCAATACCGCTCCATCAGGGATCGGTAGTCGCCCGGACAGGCTAGCGCGCCAGAGTTTTTCTTGCCAGGACGCCAACCAGCTTGAAGCTTGATCCGAGGATCAGAACAAGCCACTTCTTTTGTCTTTCGCCGAAGCGCGGACTGGCCGCCAGCTTTTGCAACGCATAACGTCCAAATTGCCGCGCCACGTCGAAAAATCGTGCCTTGGGGTCGATTAGAAGCACGGGAGTTTTTTCATCCTTCACAGCGACAGCATCGGCAATATCGACCTGCTTTGGCACGTCTCTCCTCAAGAAATAACGCGGATGTGAAAACTCCGGCAATGGTGTCAACGTGTGATATTCCTCGACCATCTCTTTTGCCGTGCGATGCGTTCGACTAGTCAGCCTTTGTCTGACTTGATCAAGAACCACCGTATTCCGGGACAGCCAATTGATCTTCTCCACAATGCTGGATTTTTCGGGTCGACAAACGAATCCATCGACCCCGTCCGTGATTCTATCGATGAAGCTGCCAAGATTGGTAGTAACGGGCGGAATTCCAAGAATCCAAAGTTCGCTCAGGGTATAACTGTAGGTTTCCGGTACAATCGAAAGCAGTAGGCCAATATGGGGATCAATTTTGGCCACGATTTCTGGAAGTTGATCGTATTCGTACCACGACGTCACGTAAATTCCAGGCTTTCCCTCGAAAGCCCGTCCATCCTCTCCACAGCCCACCAAATGGAATTCCACGGAATCGCATAGTTCCGGGTAAATTTCTTCCAATAATTTCTTGCCCTTGTGTGGGACCAAGCTTCCAAGCACTATGGTTCTCAGTTTTTCGGAAGGACGTATTCCCTTTCTTGTCGGGGAAGGTGTAAAGTTGACGCCGTGGTGAACGATATTGAATTCTTTATTTCGGAGTTCGGGAATCAGGACTTTCATGTGGCGGGGAACCGATTCCGAGGGTGAGACCAGACAGATGTTCGATCTCGACAATCGCTTCACGAAATGATTACGAATTCCCAACCATTCCAGCAAGCTCACATTATTGAAATAACAGTTCTTCTCGTTCGAAGCGAAACACTCCTCCAAGCGCGTCTCGGTACATGTCTCGCATATCCCCTCAAAATAGATATTGATGGCTGGACAAAACGGGTAGTAATCATGAGTGATGAAAATTGTCTTTATATCGGTATTAAGCGTATCCAGCGAATGCCCGATCAGCGACGAAACCAGGATGACCTCGATTCCAAAATCGTCGATAATCTCTTGCAGAATGGCTTTGTATTGAAGATTCGTGACGACTGTCGAACGAATTGGATAATAAAGTTCCCACGAGCGAAGTGGAGCCTCCATATCGCAGGAACGGTACAGAGCAATGCGTTTTCCAAAAACGCCCCAAATGCCGCTTGACCTCAGTACCAGGTTGGTTCGATTCGTATCGCTTTGACAATAATCCCTTAGCCAACGCTCCTGTCCACCGCCCCAGCTATGAACGACATGCATTTGCACGGGCTGGATGTCGTTACTGTCGATCGGTTTATTGGCATCTCCGGCCAAGACTTCCTGGACCGCCTGGCGAATATCGGCGAGAGGGTTCATCTGGTTGACGAGCCGGACCTCTTCTTGCGCGGCGATTTCGTCCATATGCCTTGAATGAGCCGCATTGGAATCCATCACGTAGAGATGATCGCAGCAAACGTTATGAAACCCGTTAAGGCGAAAGGTTCTTGCCAAGGCCCAGCAGAATGCGCCAAGTTCCCTGGTCTTATCACTAACCAGCGTCGGCCATATCGATTTCAAAGCCGGTCGTCTTAAATACACGCAACTGCATAGCAGCGCGGGTACTTCAATATTACGCTTTTGCCCAAAGGCATAAGACAGCCGGTCCACGATTGAAAGGTTTGATCTCCCCGAATGCTCCTTGTCCAATAGTGCGAACAGAGGGGATATATCGCAGAGTGGCGATACGGAGGCAATATTCTCATCCTGAAACGCCGCTAGGGCAAGTCGAGCCTCCCAACCGTGAGGGACCTCCACGCCAGGCAAGATCAGGATCACGTCATGGTCATCGTACTGCGTGGGTAGGTGAGAAAGCGCCTGGTAAGGCAGGCAGGGATCCACGGGTTCTTCGACTTTGATCCACCGAATCCGGCCGCCAAAATCTGACTTTGACTCATTATGCGATGGAATCGATTGCCAGTCGATACCGAGCGGGATTACCAGGATTTCCATTTCCACAAGGGTATTAGCGGCGACGGATTCCAAAGTACGGCTTAAAAGAGACTGTTCACCTTCGCAAACCGGAATACACACGACGCGCGAAGCGTCGCTATTGGGAATCCTGTCAATCGAAGACATGAAAGACTCCGAAGATTATTCCTTAGCCACGCCAAACTGGAGCGATTGGTAGCAAGACGATCACCAAAAAATCAGCCACTGGCGTGATTGCCTAACGAAACATGGTCTTTGATGACGGAAAAAATTTGTCTTGCGCTGACTTCAACGTCATATTGACCGCGAACCTTTTCTGAAATGCGCTTGCCCATATTTTTAGTTAAATCAGGTTCATGGAATAATCGATAAAGAGCGCGCGCCGCCCCGTCGACATCGAGATACGGTACGACAAACCCACCGTCGTCCTCGACCAGATCGGGAGCGCCACCCGCCTTTTCAAAACAGATAACTGGCTTTTCCAGCGCTCCGGCTTCAAGACAGACCAGTGGAAAGGGGTCTTCCCGGGAGGACAGCAAAAATACATCGAATTGGGAAAAATAAGGAACCACCTGCTCCTTGACTCCCGTGAAAATCACGCATTTTCTCAGCAACTCTGATCCATTGATCTCATGACTGAGTTGCAAGGTATCGTGCGAATCCAGATCACCACCTACCCATATGAATCTTATTCGGCGCCGGTCTTCCGGGGCCAGCATCTTTAGTAATGTCTTCGCGATTTGAATAAAGAGATCAATTCCTTTGCGCCAGTCCGTCGTACCGCACCCGCCGACGACAAAAGCATCCGTGTCGATGTCGAGTTGTTGACGAATGGAGGCGGAATTGACTTTGGATAATTTTTCGGTGATCTCTGCAACGGGCACGAAAGAGTGGATAATTTTGATTTTTTGGCTGGGGATGGCGTGATTGGTCTCAAGATTGGCCTTGACCGCATTGGAAACCGCAATGAATAGAGTTGTATGCTTTTTTACCAATTCGAATAGTCTTCCTGGTGCAAAACGCTGAATGCTATGCTCCAGTTCGTGTATGGTGGATATGACCACCATATCAGGCGCATCGATAACCGACTTCAAATCGTCGATTACATCGCCATTGACCGCCGTATTGGAGTAAATCAGTTTTACTTTGGAGTCATGAATAAAATTTCGCAGTTCGTCAATCCATATATCGGGGCCAAACTCCGAGCGAATCAAGGTAGGTCCCAACGCCATGAACTCTCGGGAAAGTTCGCCTCCTCCTCTTAAGACTATCTTGAAATTCAACGAGGTATTTTTTTTTATCCAGCGAAGAAGGTTAAGCAGCACGATCGGCGCGCCGGTTCGGCCCGCATCGTGGCCAATGAATACCACCGGCGCGTCATATTGTTCGGACATGGGGACCGGATTCGAAAAAAAGCGTTTCGTTCCTCTAGATTTGAAGTAGCGATATAGCATCCAGGCGCCTCGCATCGCCTTGACGCAAAGAGTGGATAGAAGTGGATGGTGTTTCAGCTTATCCCCGATTCTCGTTACCGCAATCCGCCCAATTCGCTGAAATTCGGTTTCGGGGACTTTCTCGATCGCCGTCACTGGTTCCGGGGATTCCGTAGTTTTCTGAATCAAGGGATTCTTCTGGGATCTGATGAAGGAATCGGGTGGGTCTGTTTTGATTGAGTAAAAATCGGGCGCCAGGAGATTTTCATCGGAAAGATAGGCGTCGGCGGTTTGGTATCGATTCCGCAAGCAATGGAAAAAGTAATACAGAACGGTTTCGAGCCTTCCGGCCTTGGTCAGACAGCTAATTAGACTGACCAGACTTTCTCGCTCAAGATCGACCAACTCATGGTCCATGACTCTCGAATAAATGTGGAACGCGACAATGGCGTCGCGTTCCAGGAAAACCTTGTGATAATTCTCACTGATCGTATTGGCGTCATGGATTCTATACCTCAATAAAGGTTCATCGATGACGACTATCTTTTTGCCATGGGTAATCAAGCGTAAAAAAAAGTCCAGATCGTGCGCATAGCGGAAGCGGGCAAAGGTTCCTATCCGGTCGAATACGCTTCTCTTAATAAACACATTCGATGTCGTGAACAGGAAATTCCCATCGACCAGCGCCAGGAACAAATCGTTCGTTTCCTTGTATTTGGATTTGTAATAATTACACCAGACCAGTTCGATTGGTTTTCCTTCCTGATCGATACCCTGGATGGCGGTTGCAATCATATCCACGCTTGGGTCGGCCAAGGCGTATTTGAGGCATGTTTCCAATCTTTTCGGATGGTACAGATCATCGCTGTTTAAAATCGCGATATAATCATATGCCGCTTCCTGGATCGCTGTATTAATCGCCGCATGAGCGCCCTGGTTGGCCTGAGCGATATATTTTATTTGAGGATGTTCTTGACATAAACGCTGCATTACGGTATGCGAGCCATCGGTTGAGCCATCATTGATCACTATAATCTCGCCGGGAGAGATAGTTTGATTAATGGCGCTTTTAATGGCTGCTTCGATGAATTTTTCGTGATTGTAAAGAGGAATGACGACCGATACGAGGTTGCTCATTCGCATCACCAGAGATCGATGCCGGAAATCATCAAGCCGATTCCCGAACCGGTTTCGGAGCGTTGTCAGGCGCGATGTTCAGTTCGATATTCAGCATCGGCATACCCACCAGCCCCTGGTGAGTGCTGCTGGCGTGGGATTTGAAAATCAACACGTCGCTGCACCAGCAATGGTGAAGATGTTCCTGCTGGGTACCCGAGGCTACCGCGATGTCCAAGGCATAATCGCCGACCGGAAGCACCGGCATACAAAAGCTGAATTGCGCAATCAGGCGCTGGCCGGCGGCCACTGACCGACGATCGGCGGCGTAAGTCAAATAGGTGTTGTCGCCGAACAAATTCTGGCCCAGTCTGTCCTTGACGAAAAATCCGATAATTGGATCTTCGATGCGCTCCAGCGCCAAGGCATCGACGACCAGGGTGACCAATTCGCCACCGACCATCCAGTGCAGGCGTCGCCCTTGTTCATCTTCGAAATAAACGTCCTCGATGCGGACCGCCCCGGTCACATAGCCGTCAAGCTTGAAATGAAATTCGAACAATTCCAGATCGTTGCGGAACCGGGTTTGGTTGAGAACCGCCAACCGCTGATCCACCGGTCCAGCGGCGGCCCGCCGGCTGGGGGCTGACAAGGCCGGATCGGTAACGGTCCGCGACGATGGGGCAGCGGTGGCCCGAGCCGCGAGCAAGGCCGTCAGATAATGCTCGCAAACCTCCTTGGCGGGTCCGATCTCGTGCAATTGACCATGATCCAGCCACAATACCCGATCACATAAATTGATCACCGCGCCGGTATCGTGGCTCACGAAGAACAGTGTGCCCCGTTCCTGGAATCCGCGCAGGAACCGCATGCACTTTTGCACGAAGAAAGCATCTCCAACCGCCAGCGCCTCGTCGATCACCAAAATGTCGGCGCGGACATGGGCAGCGACGGCGAAGGCCAACCGCACCGCCATGCCGCTGGAATACGTTTTGACCGGCTGATCGATGAATTCACCGATGTCGGCGAACGCCAGGATCTCCGGCAAATAATATTCGATTTCCGCGTCGTCGAGACCGAGGATCGCGGCGTTGAGATGGACGTTTTCGCGGCCGGTAAACTCCGGGTTAAAACCGGTGCCCAGTTCCAGCAGGGCCGCCACCCGGCCCTGAACCGCCAGCGTTCCCGTGGTCGGCGCCAGCGTGCCGCACAGGATTTTCAGCAGCGTGGACTTGCCGGAGCCGTTGCGGCCGATCACTCCGATGGTTTCGCCGCGCTGGACGGTGAAGGACACATCGCGCAGGGCCCAGAATTCGCGGTAAAAGCGGCGGCGGCCACGCCACAGCATTTGTTTCAGGCGATCCTGCGGCCGCTCGTAAATGTGATAGCACTTGCCAACCCCCTTCGCCTCGATAACCGCGTTCGCTGGGGAGGGTGGAGCGGCAACGGCCTCAAAGGACATCGGCGAACCCCTTGCGGGTGCGGGCAAACCACCAGGCGCCCAGCAACGCCATCGCCAATCCCAAGGCAAGACACAGCGAATAGGAAATCCAGCCTGGTGGTTGCCCGAACAAAATGATTGCCCGAGTCTGCTCAATGACCACCGCCAATGGATTGAGTTGCAGCCAGGGCCGCATCGATTCCGGCAGCGCCTCGATGGGATAGAACACCGGACTGAGGAACATCATCAGTTGCACCAGCGGTACGATCATCTGCTGGATATCGCGGATGTATACGCCCAATGCCGCCAGGAACCAGCTCAATCCCAGCACGAACAGCATCAACGGCAGCACCACGACCGGTAGCAGCAAGGCCGTCCACGCCAGACCCGACCCCCAAACCGCTTGCAACGACAAAATCACCACCAGCGTGGCGATCAACGTCAGCAGGGCGGACGCCACCATCACCGCCGGCAGCATTTCCAGGGGAAAAACGACGTTCTTGACGTAGTTCTGGTGCGCCAAGATAAGTCCAGGGGCGCGACCGAGGCATTCAGCGAAAAAGTTGTAGAGCGCCAGGCCGATGAACAGGACCAGCCCCAGGGCGCTGAGCGAATGGCTATCGAGACCCGCCCAGCGCAGCTTGAAGATCACGCCGAAGAAGAAGGTGAACACCAGCAGCGACAACAGTGGAAGCATAAAGGACCACAACACGCCCAGGTAGGAACCGCGATAGCGCTCGGCAAAATCGCGCAGCAGCAACTTGAGGAACAGCGGGCGTTGTAGCCAGGATTGACGCAGAACCTGGCGCAACAATCCGCCTCGTCCAGCATCCGCTTTAACATCCACGAAAAACATCGAATCAGGTCGTACTTGGCAGCGGCGCGACCCACAACGGCGCGGGTGGCAACCCCTGAACATGGCGCTCCCACATCATCTCATACGCCCGTTCGAGATGCCGGGCGAAACGCTCGGTATCGAATAGCGGCGCGCGGAGACGATTGTAGGCCAGTTTTTCCCGGAGCGTCGCCAGTTCGTCCGGTCGGGTGGCCAGCCGCACCGCCAATTCCTCGTAGTCTTCCAGCGAGTTCGTGATGAGATCCGGCATTCCGACCGCGTGCAGCAGACTGGCGGCCACGCGCGCCGGGAACGTCTCGCCGATGCAGGTCAGCACCGGCAGACCGGTCCACAAGGCGTCGCTGGCGGTGGTGTGGGCGTTGCAGAGGCGGGTGTCGAGAAACATGTCGGCCAGCCGGTGGCGTTCCAGATGCCGGGGCTTGGGCAAGTATTCGGCGAAAAGCAGCCGTTCACCCCTCACGCCGTGCGCGGCGGCGGTCACGCGCAGTCGCTCCCGCGCTTCGTGATCATTGGCGTACAGCCAAAGCACCGAGCCTGGCGTTCGGTCCAGAATGCGCATCCAGACCGCGAACATGACCGGTTCAAGTTTCTGGATTTGATTGAAACCGCAGAAGACGAAACCGTGTTCCGGCAAGCCTTGATCGACCCGCCGGACGCCAGTTTCGGCGATTGCCTGTTTCCGATCATTGACCTGATAGCATTCCGGCAGATAAACCGGCTGCTCGGTAAAACAGGGCCGAAGCTCTTCCGGTAAAACCACCGAATCCGCGATGATGTAGGGAATGAACGGCGCTCCCAGACTGCCTGGATAGCCCAGATAGCTGGCTTGCAGGGGGGCAGGCCGCAGGGCCAGGATTTCCGGGCGGGCGCCAGCGGTATATCCCATCAAATCGATCAAAATATGAACGCCATCGGCGTTGATCCGGGTAGCGGCCTCGGCATTGCTCATGCCGGTCAGGTCCACGAACCGATCCGCGCCAGCTTTGATTCGCTGGGAGTAGGCGCTACCGTCATCCTTGCCCAAGGCGTAAATGCAGATTTCGAAACGATTGCGATCATGCAGGTCGAACAAGCCGCCGATCAAATGCCCGGTTGGATGATTGCGAAAATCCGCCGACAGGTATCCGATCCGGAGCCGCGCCACCACCGGCTCCGGATTCGTCCATTTCAGTTTTTGCCGCATCGCCGCGATGCCGGACGCCAGAAACTGACCATGGCTGTGCGCGATAGCCGCCGTCAATTCAGGCGCGAACGGTAGAAAGGTCGTTTTGAAAGGAGGTATCGGCGCCGGCTTTCCCTCGGCCAGGCATTGCCGGATCAACGTTTTCGCATGTTCGATGACCGCATCGTATTGTTCCCACTCGCAATGCTCCAGCAGCCGGCCCAACGTGAACGCAAGGTATTCCGCTCGAGGATCCAGCTCCGGCATCAGGGCATCAGGTGGTGTTCCATCCACCTGATAACGCTGTCTGAACGCCAGAAAGGCTTCTTCATCCAGCGCGCGGGCGGTTGCAAACGCCTGTCGTGCTTCTTCAAACCGTTCCAGTCCCGCCAACGCCCCACCCCTGTTGGCGTATGCCTGCCAATTCCGCGGGCCACGCTCCAGCAGTTTATCGGTTCTCGCCAAAGCCTCGGCAAAGCGATGCAAACCATTGAGGGCCGCGATGCCATTGATGGTGGCTTGGACATGGTCCGGTTCCAGCGTCAGGGCGCGTTCGGCGGCCACCCAGGCGTCGGTGTAACGTTCCTTCGCCAAGAGCAGCGCTGTTTTCGCTGTCCATAATTGCGCCTGGTTGGGATCTGCGGCAATCGCTTGCTCGATCCAGGCCCATGCGACTTCCCACTGCCGGCGACTCCATAGAATCTCGGCCTTGAGCACGACCGCCTCGGAAGAGTTGGTGCTGGACGCCAGCACCGCGTCCACGCGTGATTCCGCTTCGGTAAGGCGTTTCAGTTCCATCAAGGCTCGGGCCACGCCGAGTTGTAACGCCGGGCGGCCAGGATATCGAAGCAATCCGGCCTGTCCTTCAGCCACCACATCGGTGTAGCGCCGCAAACCCAGCATGGCTTGCATCTTCAACTCCAAGGCGTCGGGGCTGGAAGTATCTCGCGCCAACGCGTTCCGCGCAGTCGCGAGCGCCTCCTGAAAATCTCCCAACCTCAACAAGGCTAGTGCTCTGTTGATCAGCCCCTTGAGATGACCGGAATCGAGTTGCAACAGCCGATCCGCGGTGGCCAGCGCTTCACGTGGCCGCCGCAAGCCCAGCAACGCCGCTGTTCGATTCAGCAGGGCCACCATCGAATCCGGTCGAATCTCCAAGGCGGCATCGGCGGCTTGCAAGGCTTCCTCGGGGCGGCCGAGGGCAACCAACACCGAACATCGATTGATCAACGCATCGTGGTGCCGAGGTTCGCTCGCCAGCAATTGATCGAAGGCTTCCAACGCCGCCCGAGGTTGACCCATGCGATACAAAGCAATTCCTCGGTTCAGACGAGCGGGCGGATCGGTTGGCTCGATCCGCAACGCCTGTTCCAACAACGGCAGCGCCTCGGCGAAACGTCCCAAATTCAACAATGCGCTCGCCTTGCTGTTGAGCGCCTTGAGATCGTCCGGCATTAGCGCCAGAGCGGCATCAGCCGCCCGCAGGGCATTGTCGTATCGACCCATGTGGGTCAAGGCCGCCGCCGCGATCAGATAGGGGCGCGGTTGGGATGAATCCAGGGCCAATGCGCTCGCGGCCGCCTCGACACATTCCAAAAAGCGTTGTTGACGCAACAGAGCGATTGCCAGCCCGGTCCAGGCCGTGACGTTTTCCGGATGGTTCCGGCAAAGCTCCAAATACAGTTCGGCGGCCTCGCCATGATGGCCCGTTTCGATCAGTCCATCAGCCCGCTCCAGCGGGGATTGCGGTTTGAGGGAATCGCTATCGGCCATGACGGTTCGTCAACCGTTCAACGCTGGGGAGTCTGGTGATACCACTCACCCTCGATCAGTACCCAGTCCTCGGTAAGGGTTTGCGGCATCCAACCGAGCGTACCCACGGCCACCTGGCCCTGAAGCGTGACCGTGGCATTGTCGCCCTCAATCTTGGTTTCCACGATCTTGACTTCCCGTACCGGTAATCCCCCCAACTGTTGATATTTGTCGGGGGTCAACCAACCGCCAGGTTGCGCCGCGGATTCCAAACCGTAAACCGTATGCACGTCATTGATGGATCGCGCGGTCCAGTAACGCTGAACCCGCTGTTCAAGCGATTCTCCAGCGACTGTGGCGGCGCCCGACACGGCCAGCGCCACGATCGATGCCATCAACGCCCGTTTTCCGAACCGGACAATCTCCTTACTGCTTGGCTGGATTCGCATTTTCCATCTCCTTTTCCATCACCGTCACGCCAAATCGCTCGGCGAGCGTTTTCAGGTAGCGGCCACGGGCTTGCTGCTGTTGGTCCGCCCGCCACCGATTCGACGCCTTGGTCCGCACCACGTTGAACTCCACAAATACCGGCGCTCGCCAGTCGCGTATCAGCAAAATCTCGTAACCCACGGGCGATTCCACGATGCCGGTGCGCTGGCCGGTTTGCAAGCCGCGCAGGGCATCCCGCAACCAGGGTTCGACATTGCGCGCCACGAACCCCCGTTCCGGCCCCGTGCCGCGCGCGCGGGGGTTTTCGGATAATGCAGCGGCAACCTGGTCGAACTTCTCGCCTGCCTCCAACCGTCGCAGCGCCTGTTCGGCGCGCTGCCGGGCGGGGGGACCACCCGGTCGATCCTGATCGTTGCGGAATTGGATCTGAACCAACTGGACCATCTCTGGAATGCCGTATTCCTCTTTATTGGTTTCGTAGTACGCACGCAGCACCGCCTCATCGGGCGCTTCCGGCAAGGGGAAATATTTTTCTTCCAGACTTTTCATGCCGGATGAAAACTGCTCAAACGTCAAGGGCTCGGTGGCTCCAAGCTCACGTGCCACCGCTTTTTTCAGCAGGGCCTCCTCGATGATTTTCCGCAGGATCTCAATCTGACCACTCGAACTTTCCAAGGAGTGACCGGTACCGGACTCCATCACGAACTGGCGCACCTGGCTGACCGTGATGGCCTGATCGCCGACCTTGGCGACTACTCGGGAAGGATCATCCTGGATTTTGATTTCACCTTTCAACGCCTTGGTCGCCAGCGCCGAATCCGCGACGGCATGGAATTTGTTCGCCAGATCTGTCCAAAGGGGGCCGTAAACAATGCGCAGGGAATCCTCGACGACATTCATGACCATCACCACATCGAGTTCGCCATCGCCGTCGATATCCCGCAGCATCAACTGACGCAGGCTGGCGTCAATGGGTAATTCGACCGTGTCGTACCGAAAGGGATTTCCTTTTCTGATCCGATAGAACATCAACGACTGTTCGGTATCGGCAACCAGCAGCAAAGCGCTGTCTCGATCCTCGGCGATGGCCAGTCGGGCCGGTCCCCATGCGGAACTGGGAACGGTCAATTCCGGACCCGGGGTAAAATGGCCCTTGCCATCGTTCAGCAAGGTTGCGATGCGGCGTTCCGATTCCAACGGCAACAGAATATCCACGGCGCCGTCACCATTCAGGTCGGCCACCGCCAAATGACGGGGCGCGCCCACCGGCGCGGTCCAGATAAGGGCCGGCTCGGGTGGCTTGCCATCCTTCGGGTAATTGACTTGCCAGATCGCGCGTGAACGCCGGGTGGTGTACAGCAATTCGGCGATACCGTCATTGTCAACGTCGGCGAAGGTTACCACACCGGGAATACTCTGCCTTGGCACCGTCAGCTCGTAGGCTTTATCCACTTGGGCGGTATCTGGCTGGAAATTTCGTAGCACGGTCAGCGTATCGCCCTGATAGGGTGCGACGGCTAGCGATAACCCCCAACCCGGCCAAGAGAACGTGGTCACCGCATAGGGTCCGTCGAGGGGGTAGGTCGCGCCTTCCTTTAAGCTACCCTTGCCATCCAGCAGCAACACTTTTAGCACGCCCTCGCCTTCGGCGCTTAGGACATAGCGAGATTCCACTCCGGGCAAGCGACTGAATTCGTTGGCATGAAATCCCAGCACCTTGACGGCGGGTCCCGCCTTGAATTGGCGCGGCGCCTTCTGATACAGGATTTGCGCGGTCGACCGGCCCCGATTGGTCGTCACCAGATCGATATGGCCATCGTGATCCACATCGTCAGGCACCACCGCAAAGATATCTCCCTCCACCGGTAACGGTTGTGGCGCGGCGGTAACTGTACCCTCGGCTAGCACTGGCGATGCCAGCAGCATTGTCCACCCCAACACTGCGGAACCGAGTACCGCGCCAACCCCGCGGTAGCCCAAATCGCTAGTCATCTTACTTTCTCCAGCCGACAGCGACCTTATCAGGTTGTCGGCAAGTCAAGCCCACGACAAATTTTTCTATCGGAAACAAAAAGAAACGGCGCCTTGTATAAGGCGCCGTTTTTCAGGCAACTGCCCAGATCAACGGCTAACCATGGTTAGCGGCGAATCTTAATAGGCCGGACCCTGGGTGGACATCTCGGTCTGCAGCTGGACGCTGTTGGCCCCGCTGGCGCCTAAGCCCAGCATGTTGAAGGACACGCCGGAAGAAACGAACGGAATGTTGGAGTTCACGCCCGCCGGGCTAGCCGAAATCGCCAACGCCTCGGGGATGCCGAAGCGGACGATACCGGTGTTGACCACCGTCTTTCCAGAATAGGCCTCCGTCTCGCTGTGAAGCATGCCTGGGAACGCGGGCGACGTCGGCGTGCTGGTCACGATGTTCAACTCGTCGGGGAAGTCCCACGAGAACGAGTTCATGTAAACCTGCTCGCTGTTGTAGGTCTCGCCGGCGCTGAAACGGCTTTGGGTCAGGCTGGCGGTGTTACCATAGCCCAAGGCCAGCGCCTGCGCCGCGTTGTAGGAACCCGCGTTGAAGTTGAACCAGAACACCATCCGGTTTTCGGTGGCCAATGCCGGATCCAGGAAGTAGCGCATGTAAATATCGCGCCGCAGGGCGTTGGTATCCCGCAGATGGGTGAAATCGCTGCCGCTCAACAACCGGGTAAACGCAGGGTATCCGGCGCGCTTGGCCATGTTGTTGGTGTTGACGGTCAGATCGGGGTTGAGCGACCAGATTGGATTCGGCAGGATCGGGATGAACGCCTGCGATGCCCAATTACCCTGGATCTGATAAGCATGGCCATACAGCGCGAAAGTTGGGACGGCGGCGGCAGAGGTCAAATCCAGCGCCCGATCCACCTCATCGGCGGTAAAGATCATGTATCCGTTCACGCCATTCAGCACGGTTTGCCCAGTCTGCTGGATGGTATTGCACCAGTCGAACCGAACGAAGTCGTTGTCGGTGGCCGGGATTACGCCGTCCAGCCGGTGAACGCTCCTGGTGTCATAGAAGTACCAGTGGATCGACCGGGTGTAAGGGCCAGCCGACGTCTTTCGAGCCGGCAGGGTGGGGGTGCCGGGAGTCGGAGGAACCAAACCACCCACCGTGAACGTCGCCAAGCTCCAGGGAGCGGGATAATAAGTATTGTTCGCAAACAAACCCAGCCGAACCTTGTCGAAAGTGATCAGGCCGACCAAGGTATTCTGGTTGTTGCTTGCGGGGTTGCAAATCACATACGGTACCAAAATCGCGTCGCCAGGCTCGGACAACTGCACGGTCGCATAGCTGCTGCCCGAAGCCAGCAGGGCACCCGCCACTGCGGCGGCGGCGCCAATCTTTTTGAATTCACGCACCATCTTGAGGCTCCTTAACAAGTAGCAAGGGAGTAGCATTATCCAAGAGAAGTCTCAACAACAGCATCAACTGTACGTTGAAAACCTCTGCAAGTCAACCAAACAACAGACGATGACAAAAATACAACAACTCCGTAGTCTTTGCCACCACAAACCCCTATTGAGCATAGACTATAAGTGTAGCAAATCATCTTGTCAACCATGCAACAACCGATACCAAAAAAACAACAAAACTCTTCGTCGTTCGCCATCTTACCCAAGAACGGCCCGGTCAACCGGCGGGCGTCACCAAGGGCGCGAGTTGTTGCATCTTGCGTTTGATCTCCTCGGTCACTTGGCCGGCCTCCTCGCTGCCCTGGACCACGCGCGGGGTCAGCAACACGATCAGTTCGGTGCGGTCCACCTGTTCCTCGGTGTTGCCAAACAACGCGCCCAGCACTGGAATCTTGTAAAGGATCGGGAAGCCGCTCTGCCCATCGGTGCGGTTGTCGCGGATCAGGCCGCCCAGCACCAGGGTTTGGCCACTCTTGACCACCACCTTGCTGGTGACGTTGCGTTGCAGGAACGCCCGTTGCTTGTTGGCCACCGATCCCGTCTGGCTGACTTCGACCAACGGGCCTGGCTCGACGACCTCTTGCTTGATCTCCATGTTCACCATGCCGCCGGAATTGACCCGCGGCAACACCTCCAGCAACACGCCGGTATCCTTGTAATCGGCGCCGCCGGTGGTGATGGTGGTGCCGCCATAGATGGTTTGCGGGGCGGGAACCGGCGTCTGGGTGCCGACCCGGATCGACGCCTGCTGGTTGTCCAGCACCATCACCTGCGGCGAGGAGAGCACCTTGACCTTGGAATCGGTGGCCAGCGCGTTGAGGAGCGCCTTGACCATCCCGGCGCTGTCGGTGATGGCGTAAGAGAACTGACCGGCCGGGATGTCGGAGAGCACGTCCGTCAACGTCAAGTCGTTCGGAAGACCCAACGAGCCGTTGCCGGTGTAGCCGTTGCCAACCCGGTTGTTGAAAAACCACTGCACCCCATATTTCAGATTGCCAGTCAGGGACACCTCGGCGATGGTCGCTTCGATCAGCACCTGCCGGGGCGGGATATCCATTTTTTCCAGGGTGCTAAGGATTCGTTCGTAATTCTGGCTGGTGGCCCAGATCAACAGCGAATTGTTATCGGGGTCGGCCACGATACGGACTTCTTCCATGCCCGCGCTGGGTCCGCCGGAACCCAGGGCGCCGACCCCACCACCGCCCGCGCCGCTGGAACGACCGCCGGCACGGCCGCCCAGGGATGACGTGGATCCGCCGGCAAGCGTTCCGCGGGAAGAAGTTCCCAGCCCCGAGCTGCTGCTGCCCAGTCCCGAACTGCTGCTGCCCAGTCCCGAACTGCCGCTGCCCAGCCCCGAACTGCCGCCGCCCAGCCCCGAGCTGCTGCTGCCCAGCCCCGAACTACCGCCGCCTAGGCTTGAGCCACTAGATAATCCGCCGGTCGATGCGCCGCCGGATGCCTGCCCGGCCCTCAGACCCGGCGCCACCTCGCCGCCGCGGGTTCCGCCACCACCGCCCAGGTTGAACAGGCTGTTGAGCAACTCGGCCATGTAGTCGGCGCGACTATGCTGCACCGCGTACACGTACAGTCGCTCGCCGCCGAAGCCGTCCAGCCGTTCGATCCAGGTCGCCACCTGCTTGAGGTATTCCACCTGCGGGGTGATCACCAGCACGGCGTTGAGCTTGCCGAGGGGCACGAATCGGAGCAAGCCGGAGATCGGCGTGCCGGAACCTTCGCCCAGCAACTGGTTCAATTCACCGGCCACGGTCTGGCTGTCCACGTTGCGCAGCCGGAACATGCCGATGGACATTCCCTTGAGCCAGTTCACGTCGAAGGTATCGATCGTACTCTGGGCGCTGGCCAGCTCCTGGGGGGTGCCGGCCACGATCAGCAGGTTGCGGGCGACATCCGCCCGGAGCACGCCGCCCTCGGGCACGAAGGGCGCGATGATCGCCTGCATCTCGACGGCGCTGATGTAGTTCAGGGGGATGATCCGCACCCCGTATCCCACCCCGCCGCCGCCCAGTCGCGGGGCCAGATGAGCCCGTCGCACCGCGCCGGCCGCCGGCAGGATCTTGTAAAGACCGCCTTCGCGCACCAGCACCGCCTGGTTCGCCCGCAGCAGGGTCTCCAGGGTGGGCAGCAATTGATCCCGCGCCAGCGGCCGGCTGGTCTGCACCGTGACTTCGCCCTGTACCTGGGGGTCGACCGTGTAATTTTCCTTGAGGGTGTCGAAAATGACCTTGGCCACGTCGCGAATGTCGGCGCCGTCGAAGTTGAGGGTCACCTCGCCGGGCGCGGTTCGAGGCGCGGGCGTCGGTTTGGTCGCGGCCTTCTTGTCGATCAAATCCCCAGTGCTGGGAAAAATCAGCGGAGCCTTGGGGGCCGGCGCCAGATCCATGCCGGCCTTGGCCGATTCCGGCGACGGCTGCGGTTTCGCGGTCAACCGCGGCGCTCCCCCAAACAATGGAGCCTCCGGGGCGCTCGAGTCGGACGGCGCGGTCGCGCACGCGCCCAACAGCAATAAGGCCAGCAATGAGCCGGCCGGGCGAGGAAAGCAAATTTTGCTCATGAATGGATCAGCCTTTTACCTCATTCATTGCGGCGGCGCGGCAACCGGCGGCGGCGCATTGAGTTGTGATCCGGCCGGCATACCCCCCGGTCCGATCAGCACGCTGGTGGGAGGGGCGGGAACCTGGGCTGGGGGAGTCGCGTCCTGCCCCGGCTGGGGGGCGTCCGCTCGCTTCGCGCGCGGCTTGCCGGGCTTGCGGGGTCGGGTCAGCGGCAAATCCTGGGTCGTTTCACCCTTGCGCAATATGACCCGGTCCGGCAAGACCGTGTCCAGTCGCCATTCCCCGATCATTTCCCCCACGCCGACCCGCATCGTCCTGGCGTTCGGCGCTTCCGGCCGCAGCAGGGCGGCCTGGGTTCCAGGCATGATCATGACGCCAAACAAGATGAATTTCTGCTCCGGTCCCGTCGCCGGCTTCTCCGGTGGCGTCTCATCGGGCGGCGGTGGCGGTTCGGGCCGGCGCTCGGCGATGAACAACGGGCGAATCGCCACCTCACTGTACTGAGCCGGCGGCGACAAGCCGAAGGGTTCCAGCGGCGCCACCGCCGGCAGTTCCGGGGGCGGGGCGGGGCGGACGACCGGTGGTTGCGGCGGATGCCCGATCCGCCACAGCAGGACCAGGGCCGCCAGCCCGCCCAGCGCCAGCCAAAACAGCAAACCGACCGTCCGGGCGGGCATTAGCCGCCTTCCTTGCGCAAATAACCCGAAACCTCGAACTGCGCGTTCAACTGAATCCGGGTGTAGGTGGCGTATCGGCCGCTGGGCAGGCGCGGACGATTCACCCGCGCCGTCACCTCCAGGTTGTCCACGAACAACAGCGGGGTCTGTGATTCAAGATCGTACAGCACCTTTTGCAAACCGCCGACGTCACCGTTCATCACCGCGCTGATCGTGACCTTGGTCGCGCCGGCCTCCTCGACCGGCGGCAGGGCTTGAATGCTTTGCAAGGTTCCTCCGGCGGCCTCGATCAGGGCCTTGAGCCGCTGTTGCAATTCGGCGGCCGCCAGCGCCGGGACGGATTGCGGCAAGTACTGGGCGGTCACGTTGCGATCCTGCTGAACCTTGGCGATCAACTGCCGCGCCGGTTCCTCGGTGGTGGCGATCCGCTCCAGTTGCGCCAACTGTCCCTGATACTGTTCCAACGCGTTTCGATAATAGCGATAGCGACCGACCAGCGCCTGATCCACCACCAGAACCAGGACGCCGCCCGCAAGCAGTAATAAGGCCAGGGCCGCCAAGCGATGGCCCCGGCTGGGTTCGGTCGTGGCGTCCATCACGGCTCTCGCGCGATGCGGGCGTTCAACATGAAACGTTCCTTGCCGGTGCGGGGATCGGTGGTCACTGGCGAGGTAAAACCCGCGCCATTGAGCCATTTCGAAGCTTCCACGATTCCGACCAGCGCCGACGCCTTGCTCGACTGACCGATGAGCTGCACGTTATCTCCTTTGATCTGCAATCGTTCCAGCCAGGTATCGTCGGGCAGAATCATAGTCAACTCCCGCAGCAGATCCACCCGGGCGGGAACCGATTGTTTTTTTCGCGCCAACATGCGGGAAGATTCCAAGGTCTTGTCGAGTTGATCGCGCAAGGCCAATGCCTGATGCGCCGTCTTCTTCGCCTGGTTGACCCTGGTGATCGCTTCGAGCACCAGCGTGCGCTGCTGCCAGATCGGCAGCGCCACGGCCGCCGCGACCAGCAAAAGGCTGGCGAGCATCACGGCCATGCGGCGGCGCTGGCTCCAAAGTTCACGGGTGGGGATTTGTTCCGGCGGCAGTAGATTGAGGCCGGGACGACCGCCCGCCACCTCCAGCGCGTCTGGCGGCAAGCCCTGTTGCCGTAGCTGGGTCAGCAGCGGTTCCACGGCGGCGCGCGGCAGGACGGTGAGTTCGATCCGCAGGCGCCGCGATTCGGGCTGGCGCTCCAGCACGGCCGCATCGTAATAAACCTGAGCAGCGGTAAACGGCGTCAGTCGGTCCATCTCGAACCCCGCCACCTGGCGCGGATTTTTCTCGGCTGCTAGGGGGAGGGTGAGTGTCCGAACGAGCGCTTGGCTGGCGGGAACGTGCAACACCCATTGCCGGGGACGTTCCGTCCGCAACCGATCCGCTATCGCCGTCCAGTCGGGCGCCACCCGATCCAGTCGTTCCAGTTCCTGAACGCGACCGACTTCCTCGCGGGCCAGCACACAGGCGCCGTCCTCCACCGCAAGCACCAGCCGCCGCGCCGATCCGGCCAGCCAACGGCGAGCGCCAACGGGCAACCACGCCAGCAGGCCTTCTCGCCACCACCGCCAAGCCGCGCCCCAGTCCAGGCGCGGATTGATTTTCAAGACCCGCGAAAGCGATAACACCAGTGACAGACACTCCGGTTGAAAAACCTTGCCATCTTGATGAGTCAGGGAAAACGGCCGCGCTTTACCACCCCTCGCGCCAGGCCAGCAACCGCGGGCCGCGTCCCCCGAACACGCTCGCCCCGAACGCGCCCGGCCCGGCCGCCATCCCGCCCTGGGTGTCGAACACCGCTTCCACGCGCACCGCCGTTCCCGCGTCGGTCTCCGCCTCGGCCCTTATATGATAAACGCTGGAACGCCCCCCGAAGAAAAAGGATGATCCCTCGTTCGACGACAAGGGGGGCGCGGGCAAGCCATCGGCGGCGGCGCGGGTGCGGGCCGCAACGTAATCGGTCGCCGTTCGTTCGTCCAGTCCCAGGGCGTTCAAGACCCGGGCGGGGGCCAATTCCGGATTCACGGTGGATTCGTAGGAGAATACGGTCGTCACGCTGGTCAAGCGTTGTTGCAGTTCCCCGGTCATGCCCAGAACCTGTCCCAGTTCCTCGACGCTTTCGAAATTGGCGTTCTTGGGCTTGGGCCAGCCGGCGGCGCGGTAGTCGGCGCTTTCCGCCCCGTAAGGCAACGACCGGTCGTCGTCGGGATCGCGCCAGTCCTGAATGGCGTTCGCCAATCTGTCCTGCTCTCTTGGCGCGACACCCACCCCCGCCAGCAGGGCCTTGAGCAATTCGAACCCGGCATTGTTCAGGTTGATCAGACCGCTGGCGTTGGTCACCTCGATCCGCACCCGCCCGCCGCCAAACGTCCATTCGCGCGGATCGCCGTTCGGCGGCCACTGCTTTTGCGCCTCCGGGTCCAGTTGCCACGCCAACCCATAGGCCACCCCCGCCTCGGCCAGGGCCCGGGCTTGCGCCCGCTCGACCGCGCTGGTCGCCAGCCGGGTTTCGACCCGCATCGAATAGGCGAAGCCGCCGGCCATCACCGCCAGCAGCGTCACGATCCACAGCACGATGACCAGCACCATGCCGCGCTGGCCAGCCGGGCGTTCGGGAAGGTTGACGCCGTTCATCGCGGTAATCCCTCGCTCAGCGCCACCACCAGATCGGGCCAGGGCTGGTCTTGCAGAGCCAAATTCAGACGCACCAGCAACGGCCGCCGCTCCAGACTGGTCCATTGGGAGCGCCATTGCGGACGGGGATCGTCGTCGCGCTCGGAACCGAAATAGGCCCATTCGACACCGGCGACGCCTTCCAACAGCACGGTTTCCCGCTCCTGGCCGGCATTCGGATCCGCGGGCAGATACGGCCGCCAGCGGATCCACAACCGGCCATCGCCGCCCTCGATTCGCACCCGATACAATCCGCCCTGTCCCAATTGCGCCAGCATCGGAGCGACGAACTCGATATGGTTCGCTTCACCGGCGAACACCACGATTTTTTCCTGCCGGTCGTTGGTCCAGTAAACGGTCAGGGACTGCGCCAACTGGCGGCGGAGAAACTCTTCCGCCAGGCGCAGCCGGTTGGTGGCCTCGGCGCGGGCCTCGCCGCTGTCCCAGCCGTTCAGCCCCAGCCGCAGGCCGCTGTACAGCAACACCAGCACCAGTCCGGTCAGAGTGATGGCGACCACCAGCTCCAGCAAGGTGAAACCGCGCTGCGCGCGGCGCCAGCGCGCGGCGGTCATCCGCGCGCCCCCGGCGCTTCCAGCGGCGTCAGGCGCACGGTTTCCAGCACCACCGAGCGAGTTGGCGTCGGACCGCCCCAGAACACCTCGACGCTGACGCGCCAAGCCCGCATCCGGGTTTTTTCGGGGTCCGGGATGTTTTCGGCGTAGGTGCTCACCGCGCCGCGCCAGGAAAACCGGTCGTTGATCGGGCCTGCGCGCACGCCTTCGCTCAGCGGCGCTTCGCGGCCGTAGGCGGCCAGGATCGATTCGGCGTACAGGGTCGCCTGGGTGTAATCGTCCGCCACGCCGGCATTGCGCAACCCGGTGGCGAAGACTTGCAACAGCACGCCGAGCGAGATGCTGAGGATGGCGAACGCCACCAGCACTTCCAGCAGGGAAAAGCCCCGCTGACCGCTTCGACCGCTCATGGCTGAACTTCCCGTTCGACGATGGCGATAGCGCCGGTCAGCCAGTCCACGTTCACCTGGTAGGCCAGTTTCGGGCCGCTGACGGTGATATGGCCGCCGGTGGAACTGCCGTCGGGAAAGAAGCGGATATTGCCGGTCGCGCCGTCGATCAATTCGGACTGGGCGGTGTAGAGCTTGAGCGCCACGCTCTCCGGCAGCGCGACGACGCGCGGATCGCCAGTCACGCCGAAACGATGTCCCGCCAGGTCAAGCGTCAGTACCGCCTCATGCTGGCGAGTGATCGCCTCGTTGCGGGCGCCGCGCAAGCCGGCGGCCAGTTGCCGGGCCGCGCCGCGCAGTTCGGTGGCGCCGCTCATGCCCGATAGCAGCGGCGGCACCAGCGCCACCAGCAATACGCCGATCACCAGCGCGACCAGAATTTCCAGCAGGGTGAACCCTCGCTGCCGCCGCGCGGTCGTCGCCACGTCCACCGGGTGCTTACAACCAGCTCACCACGTCCTGATTCTCGCCCTCGCCGCCCTCGGCGTTGTCGGCGCCCAGCGAATAGAGATCGAATGCGCCCCCGTGCTGACCCGGAGCACGGTATTGGTAATCGTTGCCCCAGGGATCCTTGGGAATAGTATTCTTCCGCAGGTAGGGACCGTTCCAGCGGGCGGCGCCCGAGGGTTGCACGACCAGCGCCGCCAGACCCTCGGCGCTGTTGGGATAGCGGCCCATGTCCAGCCGAAAGGCGTCCAGCGCGGTGCTGAAATCCTCGATTTGCAGCTTGGCGGCCTTGGTGTTCGCGCCGCCCAGGTACCTGATGACCTGTGGCCCGACCAGCCCAGCCAGCAGGCCAAGGATGACCAGCACCACCAACAGCTCGATCAAGGTAAAGCCGCGGGGGCGGCGCTTGTGGGTTTGCAGTTTCATCGGTCGCCTACTCTGATAAATTCAAATTCGCCAGTCATGCCAGTATTCAAAACGCCAGTTCGTTCAGGCTGAGGATCGCCACCAGGATCGACATGATGATGCTGGCAATGATCACGCCCAGTCCCAGAATCAAGGCGGGCTCCAGCAGCGTCAACATCCGCTTGACGGCGGTTTGCACCTCGCCGTCGTAGGTGTCGGCGACCTGCAACAACATTTCCTGCAACTGGCCGGTCTCCTCGCCCACCCGGATCATCTGGACCGCGAGCTTGGGAAAAACCTCGGACTCCAACAACGGATCGGCCAGGCCGCGCCCGGTCTTGACGTGTTCGGCCACCTCGCCCAGCGCCGCCACCAGAACCTGATTGCTCAGGGTTTCCCGGACGATGGTCAGGGCATTCAACAGGGACACCCCATTGCCGAGCAGGGTTCCCAGGGTGCGCGACAGCCGGGCGGTCTCCACCCGGGCGATCAGGTCGCCGAACAGCGGCAGGCGCAGAAATCCGCGATCCCAGCGCAGGCGGCTTTCCGGTCGGCTCAACTGTCGACGGACGGCCGCCACGATCAGGCCGATCACGATCACGCCGACCCACCAGTAATGGCGGAACCCATCGCCGACGGCGATGACGATCTGCGTGGCCAGCGGCAGCGCCTTGCCCGCGTCGGCGAACAGGCGCTGGAACTGGGGCACCACGAAGGTCAGCAGGATGATGACCGACAATGCCGCTACCGTCAGCAGGATGGTGGGATAGATCAGGGCCGAGGTCACCGTCTCCCGCAACGCCCGCGACCGCTCCAGAAACTCGGTCAGCCGCTTGAGCACCGCTTCCAGCGCGCCGCCCGCCTCCCCGGCGCGGATCATGTTCAGATAAAAGCGCGAGAAAGCGCCCTGCGCTTCCAGGGCGTCGGCCAGCGACGACCCGCCCCGCACCTTTTCCTGCACCCGCTCCAGCAGCGCCTTGGTTCGCTCGTCCCCGGCCACGCCGATGAGGATGGTCAGCGCCCGGTCCAGCGGCAAGCCGGCGTTCAGCAGGCTGGACAATTGCTGGGTCAGGAGCATGATCGATTTTTGCGAGATTGACCGACGCTGGCTGAACAGAGGCTGACCGAGACCGCCGCGCAACCAGCCCCTCTTGACCTCGGCGACCGACAAGGGCAGCAAGCCCTGATCGCGCAGGTGCTCGACGGCGGCTTCCGGCGACGCGGCGTCCAGCTCCTCGCGCAGCGTTTCGCCGACGGCGTCCACCGCCTCGTAGCGATAGCGCGGCACCTTACGTCTCCTGTTCCTGCTGGGTGGTCACCCGCAGCACTTCCTCGATGGTGGTCAGCCCGGCGACCGCCTTGCGCAAACCGTCCTCGTACATGGTGTCCATCCCCTCCTTCTGGGCCTCGGCTTGCAGTTCGGTGGCGTCGGCGTGCTTGAGCACCATGCGCCGCAACGGATCGCTCATCGCCAGGAATTCCATGATCGCCGCCCGGCCCCGGTAACCGGTTCCGCCGCACTGCTCGCAGCCGACCGCTTTATATAAGGTAATCCCGCTGTCGTCACCCCCGGTTCCTCTTCCGCTAGAGGCGGGGAAAGACCGCTCGCCGGTTTCGATAAATCGATCCAGGCGCATTTCCTCGACCAGTTCCGGCAGCGCAACGTAAGGTTGACGACACTGCGCGCAGAGCAGGCGCACCAGCCGCTGCGCCAGGATGCCGTTGATGGTCGAGGTCAGCAGATAATCTTCCACCCCCATGTCAAGCAGGCGGGTGATGCTGCCGGCGGCGTCGTTGGTATGCAGGGTGGATAGCACCAGATGGCCGGTCAGCGCCGACTGCACGGCAATACCGGCGGTTTCCAGGTCGCGCATCTCGCCGATCATGATCACGTCTGGGTCCTGACGGACGATGGCCCGCAGGGCATTGGCGAAATTCAGATTGATCTGCGGCTTGATCTGAATCTGATTGATGCCTTCCAACTGGTATTCCACCGGGTCTTCGACGGTGAGGATTTTCCGCTCCGGGGTGTTGAGCGTTTGCAGGGCGGTGTACAGCGTGGTGGTCTTGCCGCTGCCGGTCGGGCCGGTGACCAGGATGATGCCATGGGGCAAGTGCAACACGTCCAGGAATCGCTTGAGAGTGCGCGGGCTGAAACCCAGGACCTCGAAATCCAGCACCACGCTCGCCTTGTCGAGGATGCGCATGACCACGCTTTCGCCCCACAACGTCGGCACGGTGGACACGCGCAAATCGATTTCCTTGCCCTGCGCCCGCAACTGAATCCGTCCGTCCTGCGGCAACCGCCGCTCGGCGATGTTCAGCTTGGCCATGATCTTGATGCGGGAGATGACCGCCGCCGACAGCCGCGAAGGGGGCGACTCCACCTCGCGCAACACGCCGTCCACCCGGTAGCGGACCTTGAGCCGGTTCTCGAACGGTTCGATGTGGATATCCGAAGCCCGCGATTCCACCGCGCGGGCGATCATCAGGTTGACCAGGCGAATGACCGGCGCTTCGCTGGCCAAGTCCTTGAGATGCTGAATTTGCTCCTCGTCGGTCAGATTGTCGGCCAGACCGATGGCATCCACGATCTGGCCCATCGCCGAGCGACCGCTACCGTACAACCGTTCGAATGCCGCCTCCAGTTCCGAGGGAATGCCCACGCGCGGCGTGATGGTCTTGCCGGTGGCCAGTCGCAGCGCCGTCAGTACGTAATCGTCGGTCGGGTTGGACATCGCCACCGTCAACCCCCGGTCGTCCTCGAACAGGGGGATGACCCGCGACTCCTTGAGAAAGCGCGGCGAGACGCCGCCGTTGGTCGCCGAGGTTTCGGGGTAGTCGCCGGGCCGAACCAGCGGCAGGTTCAAGTGCGCGGCCAGCGCCTCGGCCAGGTCGCGCTCGGACACCAGCCCCAGCTTGATCAGCAGGGTATCCAGTCCCTCGCCGGTACCTTCCCGCACCCGCCGGGCGCGCTGCAAATCGGCATCGGCCAGTTTCTGGCGCTCGACCAGTAATTCGCCAAGATCGATGGACATGGGCAAGGTCAATGTTGGGGTCAGGCGCCGGACGCCAACAACGCCGCCAGCCCCGCTTGCCATGGGCGCGGCTGGATACCGAACCGGGCGGCCAGCCTGGCGCAGTCCAGCACCGAATTGACGGGGCGGGCCGATGGCAGGGGGTAGTCGGTGGTGGCGATGGCGGTGACGGTGTGGACGGAAAGCGGCTCGCGCTCGCGGGCCATTGCGACGATCGCGCTGGCGAAGCCGTGCCAGGTGGTGGCCGGTTCGCCGCGGTAATGATAGACACCCCAGGCATCGCGGGCATCGATTTCGGCGACCCGGCCCGCCAGTTCCAGCAGGACGTCGGCGATGTCGCCGGCGAAGGTCGGACAGCCGTATTGATCGGCGACCACTCGCAGTTCCTCGCGTTCCCGCGCCAGCCGCAGGATGGTCTTGACGAAGTTGTGACCGTGTACCCCGAACACCCAGCTCACCCGCAGGATCAGGTGGCGGGGCAGCAATTGACGCACGGCCTCGTCGCCCGCCAGCTTGCTGGTGCCGTACACGCCCAGCGGTCCGGTCGGATCGTCCTCGACGTAGGGACCGGGCTTGGCGCCGTCGTACACGTAGTCGGTGGAAATATGCAGCAACGGGATTTTCAGACGGGCGCAGGCGGCGGCCAGATGGGCGGGACCGTCGCGGTTGACGGCGAACGCCAGCGCCGGTTCCTGTTCCGCCCTGTCCACGGCGGTGTAGGCCGCCGCGTTGATCACGACCTCCGCGCCGCTGGCGGTCAGTTCCCGATCCACGGCGGCTGCATCGGTGATGTCCAGTTCGGCCACGTCCCAGCCCAGCATGTCGTGACCGAGGCGGGACGCGCGCCGGGTTAGTTCCCAGCCCACCTGACCCTTAGCCCCGATGACGAGAATTCGCATGACTCAGTCCTCGTAAACCGGTAGGTTTTCGGGCGCCTGCGCGTGCAACCGGGGATTTTGCTGGTCCTTGGCCGACAGCGACACCTCCCGCAGCGGCCATTCGATGCCGATCGCCGGATCGTCCCAGGCGATGCCGCGCTCCGACGGGGGATGGTAGTAGTCGGTGCATTTGTAGAAGAAGTCCGCCTCGTCCGACACCACGCAAAACCCGTGCGCGAAACCCGGCGGGACATACAATTGCCGATGAGCGACGTCGTCCAGGATGCAGCCGTACCAGCGGCCGAAGCTCGGCGAACCCGGACGAATGTCCACCGCCACGTCGAACACCGCCCCGCGCGTCACCCAAACCAGCTTGCCCTGGGGCTGGATCAATTGATAGTGCAGACCGCGCAGCACGCCCCGGCGGGAGCGCGAATGGTTGTCCTGAACGAAGCGTTCGGGCAGGCCGGCTTCGCGGTAGCGCGCCGCCTGCCAGGTTTCCATGAAGAAACCCCGCGCGTCGCCGAATACCTTCGGTTCCAGCAGCAGCACGCCGGGCAGGCCGGTTTCGATCACCTTCACGATGCAATTCTCCGATCCAGCAGTTCCAACAGGTATTGACCGTAGCCACTCTTGGCCAGCGGCTCGGCCAGGCGGGTCAATTGCGCGTCGTCGATGAAGCCCATCCGCCAGGCCACTTCCTCGGGACAAGCGACCTTCAAGCCTTGCCGTTGTTCCACCACTTGCACGAAATGAGCCGCCGCCAACAACGATTCGTGGGTGCCGGTGTCCAGCCAGGCGTAGCCGCGCCCCAGCAATTCGACGTTCAACGCGCCGCGTTCCAGGTAAACCTTGTTGACATCGGTGATTTCCAGTTCGCCGCGCGGCGAGGGGCGAATGTTCCTGGCCACGTTCACCACGTCGTTGTCGTAAAAATACAGGCCGGTCACCGCGTAATTGGACTTGGGATTTTTCGGTTTTTCCTCGATATCCATCGCCCGGCCGTTGGCGTCGAAACTGACCACGCCGTAGCGTTCCGGGTCGCGCACGTAATAACCGAACACCGTGGCTCCCCGCTCGCGGCCGGCGGCCCGGCGCAACACCGCCGACAGTCCTTGTCCATAATAAATGTTGTCGCCGAGGATCAGGCAGGCCGGATCGCGCCCGATGAACGTCTCGCCGATCAGGAAGGCTTGCGCCAGCCCGTCGGGACTGGGCTGGACCGCGTACTGGAAGTTCACGCCCCACTGGCTCCCATCGCCCAGCAGGGTTTGGTACGCCTCCTGGTCGCGCGGGGTGGTGATGACGAGAATGTCCCGGACCGCTGCCAGCAGCAGGGTGGCGATCGGGTAATAGATCATCGGTTTGTCGTAGACCGGCATGAGTTGTTTGCTGACCGTGAGCGTCAGCGGGTGCAGCCGGGTGCCGGAGCCGCCGGCGAGAATGATGCCCTTGTAAGCCATGGGTATGCGTTGCGAATTTGTAGGGTCGGGATCGAAAGCGCGATTCTAAAGGTATTTTCCGGGGGGTGTACTGATTTCCATATCTAACCAAGGTTCAAGCCACTGCCTTCCAGGCTGTCGATCCCACATCTTGATTGATTGAGAGAACTATTTAACCACCTGAATAATAGATGTTTTTCGAGCCTTCGAAACCGCTTGCCGAGTGGAAGTCTTGCGGCTTAGCATCCTGGAACGACTGGATCTGACCTTGGCGTTGTACCTGGTGGTCGGGATGGGTGAGAGCTAAAGCAGTTTTTGCCGGTTCGGATTGTGGAGCCATTCGCTTTGGGGAGCGAAGGATCAGGCGTTCAAGATTACCCGATCCACTCATAACGCTGAACATCCGGCCTGGCGGCCAGCAATCCCGACGCTTGGGCAAAAGCCTTTTGGATGTGGGTGGATTGCATGTGCTGATCGATGGCGGCAGCGTCGGCCCACTCTTCAACAAAGGTAAAATCGGTTGGGTTTTGCTGATTCCGGAGCAGGTAATAGCGGAGGCAGCCTGCTTCCTGACGGGTTGGCCCTAAGAGTGTTTCAAGGACGGCCCGTAATTCGACAACCTTGTCCGGCCTGGCGGTGATGCGGGCGACAATGTGAATCGACGATGGCTTCATGGAGGTTTCCTCAAAAATCGATGCTTGTGCTTGTGATTCTGACTGCATGGGGGATGGGTCATACGCCATGCACGACCCGCTTGCTCCAGCTCAGCAAAGAGCCGTGCGAGGCCGCCAGCGCCGCCGGGGTCAGCCAGCGCGGCTGCGCTTCCAGCCGTTTCAACCAGGCGCGGACGCCCGGAAATCGGCTTAGATCGAAGCTAGCATCGGGGGCGGTGTAGGTGTAAGGGTAGAGTGAAATATCGGCGATCGTCAGCGTTTCGCCCGCCATGAAAGCGTGCTTTGCCAGCCGTTTTTCCATCACCTTCAGCGCCCGATAGCCGCGCTTGATGCGATTCACGATATCCGGTTCGTCGGGTGCGTGACCCAGATAGCGGGTCATGAAGTGCGCGCCCGCCAGATTCGGCTCGTGGTTGTTCTGCTCGAAAAACAGCCATTGCAGTACCCGCGCCTGGCTCAAAGGCTCCACTGGCCACAGGTCAAAATGCCCTTGCGCCAGATAGCAGAGGATGGCGTTCGATTCATACAGATTCTCGCCGGAGCGCAACTGCAAGACCGGCACCATGCCTTGTGGGTTCATGCTTAAAAATTCAGCGGTACCCGTTTCCTGCTTGAGAATATCGACCGATATCCATTGAAAGGGCAGGTCGAGCAGGCCCAGCAGCAACCAGACCTTGAAGCAATTGCCTGAACGCGGGTCGGCGTACAGCTTGAAAGGGCTTGCGGACTGGGGCATGGCACAGTCTCCGTGGTTCGATTTTGCCCAGAGGTTGGGAACAGAGCGCTGACCGAACGATTGAACAATCGATGCTCCATGAGATCAATCGCAATGTTTGCACGGTTCGCATGCGCCGCACGCATGTGAAATCGGCGCATTGCTCGCTTGAGAATCGGGAATGTCTGGATTTAAATCAGGGTACTGTAAAGGCGGGCGCTGATGCCTTGATCGAACCTGAGGAATGCCGATGAAGCGAGTTATCAATATCGACGAACTGGAGCGGGAGTTACAGCCACAGCGTCATGGCGAGCGGTTCGCGGCCGATATGGCGCAGGTCGGGCCACGTACCGGGGCGCGCAAGCTCGGTTGTCGGCTGACCGTGGTGCCGCCCGGCAAGAGTGCCTGGCCGTTTCATGCCCATGTGGTCAACGAAGAAATGGTTTTCGTGATCGAGGGCGAAGGCGTGCTGCGGCTGGCCAGCGGCGAGCAACCGCTGCGGGCGGGCGATGTCGTCGCCCTGCCGTCGGGTGGGATGGAAGCGGCGCACGAAATCATCAACCGTTCTACGTGGCCGTTGAAATACTGGTGCGTTTCGACGATGGAAGAACCGGATATCGGTCTGTATCCCGATTCCGGTAAGTTCTTCGTCATGGCGGGAGCCGCGCCGGGGGGCGATAAAACGCAGCGGATTTTTTCCCATATCGGTCGTTGTTCCGATGCCGTCGATTACTGGGAAGGCGAAGCGTGATGATTCGCGCATCGTGGTTCCATGACCGCAAGCGGTCGGGCCGGAGCCGGTGAGATGCCGTTGCCGCTGGCGCGTCTGCCCTCGCTGGATTTGATTCGCGGTTTCGTCGCGGTCGGCCGGCGCATGAGCATCACCCAAGCCGCCGAGGATCTTTGTTTGACCCAATCGGCGGTCAGCCGCCAGATTCGGTCGCTGGAGGACGCGCTCGCCGTCAAGCTGCTGGAGCGCGGTCATCGCGCCATCGCCTTCACGCCCGCCGGGGAACGGCTTTTCCGTTGCGCCGATGACGTCGTCCAGGACTTGCAAAACGTCCTGGGGGCCATCGGTACCGGACGTGGACGGCGGCAGCCGGTGACTATTACCGCTAGCGTTGGCGTGGCCGGGTTGTGGCTGTTGCCGCGTCTGACCGCGTTTCAGCAGACGCATTCCGGCATCGAAATTCGCCTCGCCGCCGACAACCGCATACTGGATCTCAACGCCGAAAATATCGATCTGGCGATTCGTTACTGCGAACGCACCGCCGCGCCGAAAGGGGCGATTTGGTTGTTTGGGGAAACCGTGGTTCCCGTGGCGCATCCCGCGCTCGGCAAGCAGCACCTGCGTTCGGCCGCCGATCTGACGGGTGAATATTTGTTGGAATACGATGAACCGCGCCTGCCCGGCTTGCAATGGGGCGAATGGCTACGGGCGATGGGTTGGGAGAACTCCAGGCCGCGCGGCATGCAGCGCTTCAATCAATACGATCAATTGATGCAGGCGACGGCCAGCGGCCAGGGCATCGCCATCGGCCGCCTGGAGTTGATTCAACCGCTGCTGGCGGAGGGGCGCTTGCGGGTGCTCGCCGCGCCGCGCCGGCTGGCGGACACCGGATTCGCATATTGGCTGCTCCAGGCCGACGCCGAACCGCGCGCTGAAGTCCGCCAGGTCAGCGAGTGGATTCTGGCGGAAGCGCGCGCGACGATGGTGGAGGTCTGACATGCGCGCTGCGCATGGCGGGTTGGCCGATTTCTCATCTTTTGGCGCTTGGAAAGGTGCCATGCTGACTCCGGCTTGACTCGCTTTCCGCCTTATCCATACCTGGAGTCTTTAATGTCCTCGATTGACATCGTGCTGTATGAACAAACCGCCGACATCGCCTGGCTAACCCTCAATCGCCCGGAGGCGCTGAATGCGTTGAATCTGGCAACATTGCAGCGTTTGGCGACGTTACTGGACCAGGTTCGAGCGGATGAGACGGTTAAAGCCGTCATCATCACCGGCAGCAACGGCAAAGCCTTTTGCGCCGGAGCCGACATCACCTATCTACAGCAGGCTTCACCGCTCGCCGTGCGCGAATTCGCCCAGCGAGGGATCGCGGTCAACGAGCAGATTGAAACGCTGGGCAAACCGGTGATCGCCGCTATCAACGGTTATGCCCTCGGCGGGGGTCTGGAACTGGCGGAGGCGTGCTGGTTGCGGGTAGCGGTCAGGGCCGCCCGGCTCGGCCATCCCGAGGTCAGCATCGGCGCGGTCGCCGGGTTTGGCGGCACGACGCGCTTGCCGCGACTGGTCGGGCGCGGGCGAGCCGCCGAATTGTTAGTTCGCGGTCGGATCATCGATGCCGATGAGGCGTTGCGTATCGGCCTGGTGCATGAGGTGGTGGAGCCGGGTGACTTGCGGGTCGCCACCGAAACCCTGGCGCGCGATCTACTGGCGCAATCACTCACCGCCGTTCGTCTGACCTGGGAAATGCTGCATCGCGGCCTGAATCTGTCGCTTGAAGAATCGGCGCGGCTGGGCGCGGATTATTTCGGGCTGGCCGCCGCCAGCGAGGATTTTCGGATCGGGACGCAGGCCTTTCTCGATAAGCAGCCGCCGGCTTACGTCGGCCGCTAGCAGCCTGTCGGACCACAGTCCTGTAATAGACCGTGGTTTTCACCGCCGACCGGTTTTTCGCCGTCCATCCGGTTTGGGTCGGGGGCGTCCCGATACCGCGGGTTGGTAAGGATTCTCGCCGCCGCGAAATTCGACCCGAATCGGCGTGCCCCACAGGTTCAGCCGCTTACGGTAAACCCCGACCAGATAGCGCCGATACGCCTCGGGCACATGCTCGGTCCGGTTGCCGTGAATCACGATCAACGGCGGATTCTGGCCGCCCTGATGGGCATAGCGCAGCTTGATGCTGTGGCCGTGAACCAGCGGCGGCTGATGGGCGGCCAGGGCGGCTTCCAGAATTCGGGTCAGTTCCGGCGTGGACAGTTTACGAGTCGCGGCGGCGTAGGCTTCCCGCACCGAGCCGAGCAGTTCGCCGACGCCAGTGCCGTGCAGGGCGGAAATGAAGTGGGTTTTGGCGAAGTCGAGAAAGCCCAGCCGCCAGTCCAGATCGCGCTTGACCTGGGCGCGGATGTCGGGATCGAGACGATCCCACTTGTTCACCGCCAGCGCCAGCGCCCGGCCGCTGTCCAGCACCAGGCCCAACAGGCTGGCGTCCTGATCGCTGACGCCCTGGCGGGCATCCAGCACCAGCACGACCACATGGGATTGCTCGATGGCTTGCAGCGCCTTGATGACGCTGAATTTCTCCACCGTCTCGCTGACCCGTGACCGGCGGCGCACTCCGGCGGTGTCCACCAGAATATAACGTTGCCCGTCGCGCTCGAACGGCGCGGCCACGCTGTCGCGGGTGGTGCCGGGCAGGTCGCAGGCCAGCATCCGCTCCTCGCCCAGCAGGCGGTTGACCAGGGTCGATTTGCCGACGTTGGGCCGACCCACCACCGCTAGCCGGATCACGCCCTCGGGTTCCTCCGGCGCCGCTTCGTCCGCTTCGACCGTGGTCGGCAGGGCGGCGAACACTTCCTCCATCAGCGTCTCGACGCCCTGGTTGTGAACGGCGGCGATGATGTGCAGATGCTCCAAGCCGAGGGCGTGAAAGTCGGCGCTGAGCAGATGCGGATCGCGATGCTCGGCCTTGTTGATCACCAGATGCACCGGCTTCCCGGCGCGGCGCAACTGGCCAGCGATCTCTTCGTCCGCCACCGTCAGCCCGGCGCGGCCGTCCACCAGCAACAGCACGGCGTCTGCCTCTTCGATGGCCCGCCACGCCTGCCGCGCCACCAGTCCGCTCAGCCCCTCGGCCTCGCCGGTCAGGCCGCCGGTATCGACCACGACGCAGGGGCTTGGGCCGCGCCGGCCAATGCCGTACTGGCGGTCGCGGGTCAGGCCGGGCAGGTCCGCCACCAGCGCGTCGCGGGTGCGGGTCAGGGAATTGAACAGGGTGGATTTGCCGACGTTGGGTCGGCCGACCAGGGCGATTACGGGAAGCATGGAGTAGGCGTCGTCAGAAACGAAGTTAGGGCAGGGTGGTTGCGGTCAACCGCGCCAGCGCCTCGCGGTACTTGGCGACGGTGCGGGCGACAATGTCCGGCGGCAGTTCCGGTCCCGGCGGCTGCTTGTCCCAGTCCAGCGTTTCCAGATAATCGCGCACGAACTGCTTGTCGAAGCTGGGCGGATTGGCGCCGGGCTGGTACTGGTCCGCTGGCCAGAACCGCGAGGAATCCGGCGTCAGCGCCTCGTCCATCAGCACCAGTTCACCGGCCGCGTCCAATCCAAACTCGAACTTGGTATCGGCGATGATGATGCCCCGCGCCAGGGCATGGTCCGCCGCTTCCCGGTACAGCCGCAGGCTGGTTTCCCGCACTTGCTCGGCCAATGCTCGCCCGAGGGTCTGGATGACGTGCTCAAAGCTCACGTTCTCGTCGTGACTGCCCAGCGCCGCCTTGGTGGAGGGCGTGAAAATCGGTTCCGGCAACCGGTCCGCCAGCCGCAACCCGGCCGGCAGGGCAATGCCGCACACCTGGCCGTCGCGCTGGTAATCCTTCCAGCCCGAGCCGATCAGATAACCGCGCACGATGGCTTCCACCGGCAGGCCCTTCAACCGTCGCGCCACCACCGCCCGATCCACGACGCAGGCGCGTTCGGATGAATCGGGCAATGCCTGTTCCAGAGTTTTTTCCGCCCGTTGCAGGTGATTGGGAACGATGTGGCGGGTGCGGGCGAACCAGAAATTGGAAACCGCCGTCAACACCGCGCCCTTGCCGGGAATCATCGTGGGCAAAATGACGTCAAACGCGGAAAGCCGGTCGCTCGCCACCATCAACAGATGGCGGTCGTCCACCGCGTACAAATCGCGGACCTTGCCGCGATAAACAAGCGGCAGACTGGTAATCTCGGGCGGGCCAAGGGTGGCTGTGGACATGGGTAAACCGCTCCTGAACGGGGTTCCAAGCAATCGTGCCGGCATTCTACCCGTCCGGCGTGGGTTCGGAACGCGCGAATCCCCTTGGCCAGCCCTGATTTTTCGTTATGTCGCCAATTTGCCGATACGATATGCTTGCCCGATGAATCTCACCGATGCCTTGCTCCCTGGCGATCTGCTGTGGTTCGCCTACCTCCCTTGGCTGCTGGCGTTGTTGCAGGCCCTGCGCGCCGCGCCGTGGCGGCCGTTCCTGGCCAGCTCCCACCTCCAGCAGGTTTTTCTGGGCGCGTCGGTGACGTTGTTCCTAATGTGGATCTTTGAGGTCGGGGTTCGTCCAGCGCTGGGATTCCACTTTTTGGGTGTGACCGTGTACACCCTGATGTTCGGCTGGTCGCTGGGCGTGATCGGGGCCAGCCTGGCGGCGCTGGCGGTCGCTGTCACCAGCGGCGACTGGGCGGCGCTGGCCATGAACGCCTTGCTGCTGGGGGTGCTGCCGGTCTCGACCAGCTACGGCATCTACCTCCTGGTCCATCGCCATCTGCCTCATCATCTGTTTATTTATATTTTTCTATGCGCCTTCTTCAACGCCATGCTGGCGGCGGGCGCGGCGGTGCTGGCCCTGGTGATTTTGCTGGTGGCCACCGAGACCTACACCTTCGCCCGCGTCAGCGCCGAATACCTGCCTTTCCTGCCGCTGTACCTGTTCCCGGAGGGCCTGCTTAACGGCATGATGATCACCGCTCTGATCGGTCTCAAGCCTGGCTGGCTGAAAACCTATGACGACGAAACCTATCTGAGCGGTTGAGCGCGCGCGTCCGGAACGGCGGGGCCCGGCGCTGGTCGTGGCCTGGGGTCGAATGCAAGAGGTTGATACGCGATCGTGTGGGGAAAAATGTTGGGTGGAGCCTTTGGCTTCGTGGTTGGCGGCCCGCTCGGCGCGTTGCTGGGCGCGGCGTTTGGCCATAATCTCGACCGAGGGGGCCAGAAGGCCACCGAGGAGCCCGATCCCGTCGGCGACGAACGGGCGCGTGGAGCCTTTCTCGCCACCGCCTTTCAATTGATGGGCCATATCGCCAAGGCGGACGGTCGGGTTTCGGAACTGGAAATCGCCGCCGCTCGCGCCATGATGGACCATTTGCAACTGACCGCCGCTCAACGCCGCGCCGCCATCGACTGCTTCACCGAGGGCAAGCAGCCAGGCTTCGCCGCCGACGCCACCATCGACGCCTTCCGCAATGCCTGTCGGGGCCGCCCAATCCTGGCGCAGCGGTTGCTGAACCTGTTGTTCAATATCGCCTACGCCGACGGCGGCCCGTCACCGGCGACGCAAACCCGGCTCGCGGCCGTGGCGGAGCGGCTGGGCATCGTCCGCTTGCAGTTCGAAGCCTTGCATACGCTGTTCCGCGCCCAGCGCTGGGCGCAACAGCAGAGCCACCAAACCGGCTCGAATCAGTCGCATGACCAGCGGACCCACAGCCAGCGGCCGGCCACCGCCGTCAACTCCCTCGCCCAGGCTTACGCGGTGCTGGGCCTGAACAAGGATGCCGGCCCGGACGACATCAAGCTGGCCTATCGCCGCCTGCTCAAGCGCCACCATCCCGACAAACTGGCGGCCAAGGGCGTTTCAGCGGCGGAACTGGCGCGCGCGACCGAAAAGACCCGCGAACTGACCGCTGCTTACGAACGCATCCGGGAAGCGCGCGGATTTTAAACGGGGGCCGAGGCTTGCAAGGCTCGAAGCAACCGCTCGTGAATGCCACCGAAACCGCCGTTGCTCATGATCAACACCTGGGTTCCCGGCGCGGCTAACGCCTGAATCGCGGTCAGCGTGTCGTCGAGACTGTGGCGGACCTGCCCGCGCGGGCCGAGCGCTGTCGCGACCGCGCCAAGGTCCCAGCCCAGATCGGGCGCCTGATACAGCACCACCGCGTCAGCCAGCGCCAGTGCCGGGGCCAGGCTGTCCTTGAACACGCCCAGCTTCATGGTGTTGGAGCGCGGCTCCAGCACCGCGACGATCGGTTGCGCGCCGACCTTGGCCCGCAACCCGGCCAGCGTCGTCGCGATCGCCGTGGGATGGTGGGCGAAATCGTCGTAGACCGTCACGCCGTTGACCGCGCCGCGCGCTTCCAGCCGCCGCTTCACGCCCTGAAAATCCCGCAGCGCTTCGATGGCGGTCGCGGGCGACACGCCCGCATGACGGGCGGCGGCGATGGCGGCCAGCGCGTTGTGGACGTTGTGCGTTCCCAACTGGCTCCACGCCGCCCGACCCTGCCGTTCGCCCCGACAATGGACGTCGAAGTCGCCGCCATCCGGCGCAACGTTCCGCGCCTCCCAGTCGCTCGTTCCGAACCGTTCCACCGGCGTCCAGCAGCCCATCGCCAATACCTCGGCCAGATGGGCGTCCTGGCCGTTGGCGACGATCAGGCCCGCGCCGGGCACGGTGCGCAGCAGGTGATGGAACTGGCGCTGAATGGCGGCCAGATCGGGGAAGATGTCGGCGTGATCGAATTCCAGGTTGTTCAGAATCAAGGTGCGCGGGCGGTAATGGACGAACTTGGAGCGCTTGTCGAAGAACGCCGTGTCGTACTCGTCGGCTTCCACCACGAAACAGCGGCCCTGGCCCAGCCGCGCCGACTGGCCGAAATTGGCGGGAATGCCGCCGATCAGAAAGCCCGGCGCCAGCCCGGCCCGCTCCAAAATCCACGCCAGCAGGCTGCTGGTGCTGGTCTTGCCATGCGTGCCGGCCACCGCCAGCACATGGCGGTCGCGCAAGACATGCTCGGCCAGCCAGGCCGGCCCGGAGGCGTAGGGCAGGTCCCGGTTCAGCAGCTCCTCGACGATGGGGCGGCCCCGACTCATCACGTTGCCGACCACGACCATGTCCGGCCGGAATTCGGCGAGTTGTTCGGGCGCGTAGCCTTCCCGCAGGGCGATGCCGGCCTCGGCCAGTTGCGTGCTCATCGGTGGATAAACGCCGGCGTCGCAGCCGGACACGGTATGTCCCGCCGCGCGAGCCAGCAGGGCGACGCCGGCCATGAAGGTGCCGCAAATGCCGAGAATGTGAATGTGCATGATCTGGATGGAGTTGGGAAGAATGTAAACTTCATGGAGCGACGGAAGAGTCGAAGCCGACGCACAGATACTTGAGGTCCAGATACTCCTCGATGCCGTACTTGGAGCCTTCCCGGCCGAAGCCGGATGCCTTGACGCCACCGAACGGCGCGACCTCGGTCGAAATCAGGCCGGTGTTGACGCCGATCATGCCGTATTGCAGCGCTTCGGCCACCCGGAATACCCGACCCAGGTCGCGGCTGTAAAAATAGGCCGCCAATCCAAACTCGGTGGCGTTGGCCAACTGGATCGCTTCCTTATCAGTGTGAAATCGGAACAGCGGCGCCACCGGCCCGAAGGTTTCCTCGCGGGCGACCAGCATCTCCCGCGTGGCTTCGCTCAACACCGTCGGCTCGTAGAACGTGCCGCCCAGAGCGTGCCGCTGGCCGCCGGTCAGCACCTTTGCGCCCTGGGCCACGGCGTCGGCGACGTGCCGTTCGACTTTCGCCAGCGCCGCCGCGTCGATCAGCGGTCCCTGCGTGACACCGGGCTCCAGGCCGTTGCCTACCTTCAGTTGTGCTTGCGCCGCCTCGGTCAGCCTGGCGGCGAAGGCGTCGTAAATTTCGTCCTGAATCAGGAACCGGTTGGCGCACACGCAGGTCTGGCCGCTGTTGCGATACTTGGACGTCAACGCCCCGGTCACCGCCGCGTCGAGATCGGCGTCGGCGAACACGATGAACGGCGCGTTGCCGCCCAGTTCCAGCGACAGCCGCTTGAGCGTGCCGGCGCAGCGCTGCATCAGATGCTTGCCAGTGCGAGTCGAACCCGTAAAGCTGAGCTTGCGGACCAGGGGGTTGTCGAGAATCTCGTCGCCGATGACCTGGGCCGGACCGGTGACCACGTTCAGCACGCCGGCCGGCAAGCCCGCCTGTTCCGCCAGCGCCGCCAGCGCCAACGCGGAAAACGGGGTCTGCGGGGCTGGCTTGATCACCATCGTGCAGCCGGCCGCCAGCGCCGCGCCGGCCTTGCGCGCGATCATGGCCGCCGGAAAATTCCAGGGCGTGATCGCCGCGCACACCCCGACCGGCTCTTTCAGCGTCAAAATCCGCCGCTCCGGCCACGGCGTCGGAATGACGTCGCCGTAAACCCGCTTGCCTTCCTCGGCGAACCATTCCAGAAAGCTGGCGGCGTAAGCGATCTCGCCACGCGCCTCGGCCAGCGGTTTGCCCTGTTCCAGAGTCATCAGGATCGCCAAACCCTCCTGCTGTTCCAGCAACAGGCCGAACCAGCGCCGCAGGATCGCGGCCCGCGCCGACGCGGTCAGCGCCCGCCAACCGGGCAAGGCGGCGTGGGCCGCCTCGATGGCGCGGCGGGTCTCGACCGCGCCCAGTTCGGGAACATGGCCCAGGGTCTCGCCGGTGGCGGGATTGACGATGGCCGAGACGGCGCCACGGTCGGCGTCGATCCAGCAACCGCCGATGTAGCATTGCTGGCGAAACAGCGCGGTTTCACGAAGTTGCATGACACCTCCGGGAAGTGAGCGGGATGGACGGGATGCTCAGGACCGCCGACGGCGCGCGCCCAGTCGGAGCCGCGAATCTGGATGGTCGGAAAGACCGGACAGCAATACAATATCTCGTTTGAAGACATTCTCCCAAATCTGATCGGATCACCCCAACGATGGAGCCGTAACGCCGTGAACTTCCGAATGCTGCTGAGTCTTGCGTTGCTGGTAGTCCTTTGGACAGGTCCGGTGGCGAGCTTTGGCGGACCCAACGCGCCCGAAGCCACCGAAGCCGCAACCCCGCCGCCCAAGCGCTTCAACTTCGCCGACGTCCGCCGCCGCGCCGAGGTGCTGGCCGCGCAACCGTTCCAGACGGCCGGTAACAACCTGCCAGATTTTCTCAGGAATCTGGATTACGACCAGTATCGCGACATCCGCTTTCGGGCCGAAAAGAGCTTGTGGCGCGCGGAGGGGTTACCATTTGAAATCCAGTTCGCGCCGCTCGGATTCTTTTTTTCCGAACCGGTGATCATCAACGTCGTCGTCGAAGGCGCAGGCAAGCCGGTGGAATACGCCAGCGACCTGTTCGATTACGGCAAGAACCCGGTGCCCGACAACTTGCCCAAGGACCTTGGCTTCGCCGGTTTCAAGGTGCTGTACCCGCTGCACACCGACAGCCATTACGACGAAGTCGCGGTGTTCCTGGGCGCGAGCTACTTCCGCGCGGTTGGCCAGAAGCAGAACTACGGCCTTTCGGCCCGCGGCCTGGCCGTGGACACCGGCCTGCCCAAGCCGGAGGAATTTCCCCGTTTCCGCGAGTTTTGGCTGGAAAAACCTACCAAGGACGCCACCGAGCTGACCGTCTACGCTCTGATGGACAGCCGGAGCCTGACCGGCGCCTATCGCTTCGTCATCAAGCCGGGCGTCGTTACCCAGACCGAGGTCAAGGCCAGCCTGTTCATCCGCGACAAGGCGCAGGTCCAAAAACTCGGCGTGGCTCCGCTGACCAGCATGTTCTATCACGGGGCGATGAACGAGCGGTTCTTCGACGACTTCCGCCCTCAGGTGCACGATTCCGACGGCCTGTTGATACTCACCGGCAGCGGCGAATGGATCTGGCGGCCGCTGAACAATCCCGCCCGGCTGCGCATCAGCGCCTACCAGGACAACAACCCGCGCGGCTTCGGCCTGTTGCAGCGCGACCGCGATTTCGACAACTACCAGGACCTGGAGGCGCACTATCACATCCGGCCCAGCATTTGGGTCGAGCCGCAGGGCGACTGGGGCAAGGGTTCGGTACAGTTGATCGAAATTCCCAGCACGGCGGAGCGGTACGACAACATCGCCGCCTTCTGGACTCCCGAGAAGCCGGTCGAAGCGGGTCAAAAACTGGAATTCAACTACCGGCTGTCTTTCTTCCTCGATCTGCCGAATCTGTCGTCGGGCGGCCGAACCCTGGCCAGCCGGGTCGGCGCGGGCGGCGCGGGCGATCTGCAATCCGAACGGCGGCGGTTCGTCATCGATTTCGGCGGCGAGAACCTGGCCAGGCTGGCGGGCGACGCGCCGGTGGAAGCCGTGGTCAGCGGCTCGTCCGGTCAGATTCAAAGCGTGGTGGTGCACAAGAACCCGCAAACCCAGGGCTGGCGCCTGTCGTTTGAACTGCTGCCGCAAGGCGACACTCCGTCGGAACTGCGCGCTTTCCTCAAGCTGGGCAACGACGTGTTGACCGAAACCTGGAGCTATCAGTGGACCGCAACAAGGTAGGCGTCGCGGAACCGTATCTGCCGCCGCCGCCGCTGCCCTCCAGCGAATTCGCGCTGGCCCGGCTTGGCGGCTACTGGCGGGCGCTGGGGGTGAGCGACCCGGATCAGATCGCGGCTCTCAGCGAGCAGGCGCTGCGCCGCGCCGCCGAGTCGCCGGAATCGCCGGGACTGGATGCGGTGGCGCGGGCGCTCGTCGCCGCCGGCGAACTGCTGGACGAGTGGCTGGCGCGGGCGCTCGACCTGCCCCGGTCGCCGCCGGAACTGGCGGCGGCGCGCGCCGCGCTGCTGAGCGGCGCGGCGCCGAACTGGCCGGCGGCGCTGTTCGCCGCGCCCGGCGAGGCCGACACCGTGCTGGACGCCCTGCGCGCGGCCCGCGCCGAACCCGTGCCGGCGCCCAGCCCCGGCGCCATGCCGGCGCAACGCATCGAGTTGTTCGGGTCGCTGAATTCACTGCGCCGACTGTGGCGTCCCCAACCTCGCGCCTGAACCGCGGCAACCCCCTTCCTCCTGGACGTGTCATGACCCAAACCGTTCAACCCCCGATCATGGGACATACCCTGCGGCGAGTTGTGTTCTTCCTGTTGGCGCTGCTGACGACCCTGGGCGCGATGGGCCTGATGGTCAGCGTGTTCCAGACCGACGGCATCAGCCCGATGGAGCTCATCCTGCTGGTGCTGTACGCAATCCTGTTTTCCTGGATCTGCATCTCGTTCTGGACGGCGTTCATGGGCTTTTTCGTGGTTCTGACCGGCCGCGACCGCTGGGCGATCTCGCGCCAATCGGGACCGGCGCTCGATCCCGTCGCGCCGAAGCCGCGCACCGCGATCCTGATGCCGATCTACAACGAGGATTCGGAACGGGTGTTCGCCGGTCTGCGCGCCATTCACCAGTCCCTGGCGGATACCGGCCAACTCGGCGGCTTCGATTTTTTCGTGCTCAGCGACACCCGCGACCCGGACGTTTGGGTCGAGGAGGAATTGCGCTGGCAGGACATGGTGCGGGCGCTGGACGGCAAGGGACGGATCTTCTATCGCAACCGGCCGGAGAACGTCAGCCGCAAGAGCGGCAACCTGGAGGATTTCTGCACCCGCTGGGGCGGCCACTACCGCTACATGATCGTGCTGGACGCCGACAGCATCATGAAGGGCGAAACTCTGGTCGAGATGGTGCGGATCATGGAGCGCCACCCGCGGGTGGCGCTGTTGCAGACCCCGCCGGTGCCGATCAACCGCGAATCGCTGTTCGCCCGCATCCTGCAATTCGCCGGCAGCCTGTACGGGCGGATGTTCACCGCCGGGCTGAACTACTGGCAGTTGGGCGAGAGCAACTACTGGGGCCACAACGCCATCATCCGGATTCAGCCGTTCCTCGATCACTGCGGTCTGCCCAAGCTGCCGGGGCGCGAGCCGTTCGGCGGCGACATCCTCAGTCACGACTTCGTCGAGGCGGCGCTGTTGCGGCGGGCGGGCTGGGAGGTGTGGCTGGCCTACGATCTGGAAGGCAGTTACGAGGAAATCCCGCCGACCCTGATCGACTACGCCAAGCGTGATCGCCGCTGGTGCCAGGGCAACCTCCAGCATCTGCGGCTGGCGCTGTCGGGCGGGTTCAACGCCCTGAGCCGACTGCATTTCCTGATGGGGGTCATGTCCTACGCCGCCTCGCCGCTGTGGCTGCTGTTCCTGCTCGCGACCGGAATCGACGCCTATTTTCAGACCCGGCACGAACCGGTGTATTTCTTCGGCGAGAACTGGGCGCCGGTGTGGCCGGTGTCGTTCGCCGTGGAGATGACCACCGTCCTGCTGGTTACGCTGACCATGCTGTTTCTGCCCAAGGTCCTGGCGCTGTTGCTGCTGCTCAAGGACGGCCGACTGCGCCGCGCCCACGGCGGGATGCTCAAGGCCACCCTGAGCGTGGCGCTGGAAACGCTGTTTTCGGTGCTGACCGCGCCGGTGCTGATGCTGTTCCAGACCAAGTTCGTGCTGGCGATCCTGCTGCGCCGCGCCGTCGGCTGGCCGCCGCAGCAGCGCGGCGATCACATGACCAGTTTTCGGGAGGCGGCGCTGACCCACGGCGTGCAAACCCTGATCGGCATCGTCGCCGGCGCGCTGAGCTATCGGTACGTACCGGCGTTCTTCTGGTGGTTCATTCCCGTGCTGCTGGGGCTGGTGCTGGCCATCCCGGTCTCCATGCTGTCGAGCAGCATCGCCCTGGGTCACCGGGCGCGGCAACTGGGCCTGTTCCTGACCCCGGAGGAAACCGAACCGCCGGTGGTGCTGGATTATCTGGCGGAAAATCTGGAAGAGGACGAGCCGGTCCTGCCGGTATTGCGGGAGAGGCCCGCCAGCCGTTTCGTTCAGGCGTTGACCGACCCCTACGTCAACGCGCTGCATCTATCGCTGCTGCCGCCGCGCGAACCGCCGGGCAAGCGCCGCCGGCATTACCTCGAAGGATTGATCCACCAGTTGGAGGAGGAAGGACCGGACAGTCTGAGCGCGCCGCAAAAACGCGATCTGCTCTCGGACCCGGAGACGCTGACGCGGTTGCACGCGCTGTTTTGGAGCCGACCGCCGGCGAACGCCGGGATCCTGCCGTAGCGATGACGGCCTCCAAGCAAAAGCCTGGAAAACCGGGTAAGCTAGAGCCGCAAATGGTTTCCGCCGATCCCTGGCCCCAACCTGCCCCCAAAGGACCCAACCCATGGCGACCCTGACCTTCAAAGGCAACCCGATCCACACCAACGGCGATCTGCCCGCCGTCGGCGCAACCGCTCCCGACTTCAAACTGGTCACCGCCAGCCTGAAGGACGTCGGTCTGGCCGATTTCGCCGGCAAGAAGAAATTGCTGAACATCGTACCCAGCCTCGACACCCCGGTGTGCGCGCTGTCCACCCGCAAGTTCAACGACCACGCCAAGGTTCACCCCGACACCGTGATCCTGGTGATCTCGGCCGACCTGCCGTTCGCCCAGAAGCGCTTTTGCGGCAACGAGGGGCTGGATAACGTCGTCACCCTGTCGATGATGCGCTCGCGCAAATTCGCCAAGGATTACGGCGTCTTGCTGGAAGACGGGCCGCTGGCCGGCCTCACCGCCCGCGCCGTGATCGTACTGGACGAAACCAACGGTGTGCGTCACGTCGAACTGGTCCCGGAAATCGGCCAGGAACCGGACTACGAGGCGGCGCTGGCGGCGCTGGGATAATCCAGTTCTGGGGGGACCGTGGCGATGGACTGGAACCAGGTCTGCGATGATCCCGCGCTCAAGGATTTGCCCTATAAGATCGAACTCAATGAATGGGGCCAAATCGTCATGAGTCCCGCCAGCATCCGGCACGTTCTGTTTCAAGAACGCATCGCCAGCATTCTCAAATCCTTGCTGGGCCACGGCCGGGTTTTACAGGAGTTTCCCGTCATGACTTCGGAAAACGTCAAGGCGCCCGACGTGGTCTGGGTTTCCGATGAAATCCTCGCTCAAGTTTGGGACAAGACGGCGAGCCCCATCGCCCCGGAACTCTGCGTCGAAGTGATGTCGCCCGGCAATACCAAAGCGCAACAGTTGCACAAAAAAATGCTTTATTTCGACGCGGGCGCCCGAGAGGTCTGGATTTGCAGCGAGCAGGGAGACCTGGAGTTTTACGATGCGGCCGGAAAGCGGGAACGGTCCGCCATCGCTCCAAAATTTCCCGGTCGGGTAAAACTCGACTGATCGCCTGAACGATTCCTCGAACCCCTGGTGCTGCTCATGCTGATCTTCGACCAATCCCGTCCCGGTCGCCGGGGGGTCGCTCCCGCCGGCGCGCCCGAGGATGCGCTGTCCGATATCCCCGTGTCGTTGCGTCGCGCCCGATCCGCGCCGCTGCCGGAAGTGTCCGAGCTGCAGGCGGTGCGTCACTACACCCGGCTGTCGCAGAAGAACTTTTCCATCGACACCCATTTCTACCCGCTGGGTTCCTGCACGATGAAGTACAACCCGCGGGTCTGCCATCGGCTGGCTTCGTTGCCCAACTTTCTCGGCCGCCACCCCATGGCTCCGGAATCCGTCAGTCAGGGCTTTCTTGCCTGCCTGTACGAATTGCAGGAGATGTTGCGCGAAGTCACCGGGATGCGGGCGGTCTCGCTGACGCCGATGGCCGGCGCGCAGGGCGAATTCGCCGGGATGGCGATGATCCGGGCCTATCATGTCGGTCAGGGTGACCATGCCCGCCGCGAGGTGTTGGTGCCCGACGCCGCCCACGGCACCAATCCCGCCACCGCCATCATGTGCGGGTTCACCGTCCGGGAAATCCCCACCGACGCCCACGGCGACGTCGATCTCGCCGCCCTGCGCCAGGCGGTGGGGCCGCAAACCGCCGGCCTGATGCTGACCAATCCCTCGACCCTGGGCGTGTTCGAACGCAATATCGCCGAAATCGCCGAAATCGTCCACCAGGCCGGCGGTTTGCTTTACTACGACGGCGCCAACCTGAACGCCATTCTCGGCAAGGCCCGGCCTGGCGACATGGGCTTCGACGTGATGCACATGAACCTGCACAAGACCTTCGCCACTCCGCACGGCGGCGGAGGTCCCGGCGCGGGACCGGTGGCGGCCAACGCCCGGCTGGAGCCGTTCCTGCCGGTTCCCATGGTCGGCCAGGAGGGCGAGCGTTACCGCTGGCTGAGCGAGGCCGACCGGCCCCGGAGCATCGGTCGGCTCTCGGCGTTCATGGGCAACGCCGGGGTGCTGTTGCGCGCCTACGTCTACGCCCGGATGCTGGGCCGGACCGGGATGAGCCGGGTCGCCGAATACTCCACCCTGAACGCCAATTATCTGATGGCGGAACTGGCGAAGGCGGGTTTCGATCCCGCTTTCCCCCAGCGGCGGGCCAGCCACGAATTCATCGTTACCCTCAAGCGCCAGGCCAGGACGCTCGGCGTCACCGCAATGGATTTCGCCAAGCGGTTGCTCGATCTCGGCTTTCACGCCCCGACCACGTATTTTCCGCTGTTGATCCCGGAATGCCTGCTGATCGAGCCGACCGAAACCGAGTGCAAGGAAGAGCTGGATGCGTTCGCGGCGGCCATGGTGCAAATTCAGCGGGAAGCCGAAACCAACCCCGACTGGGTCAAAGGCGCGCCTCACCATCGACCGGTGCGGCGCCTGGACGAGGTGCGAGCCGCTCGTGACATGGATCTGGCTTGGCGGCCGGCTGAATCCTGATCCACGATGGCTTTCCAAAACCATACCGGTTGGCGTCGACTGATCAACGCCACCGGCTATTCCTGGGCGGGGCTGAAGGCGGCGTGGCGCAACGAGGAAGCATTTCGGCAGGAGGCGCTGCTGTGCGCCGCGCTCGCCCTACTGGCGCTGTGGCTGGGCGACAATGCGGTGGAGCGGGCGCTGCTGCTCGGCAGTCTGCTGCTGATCGTGATCGTCGAACTGCTCAACACCGGCATCGAGGCGGCCATCGACCGCATCGGTCCGGAACGTCACGAACTGTCGGGCCGGGCCAAGGACATCGGCTCGGCGGCGGTGTTCGTGGCGCTGCTCAACGCAGCCGTGGTGTGGCTGCTGATCTTGCTCGCCTGAACCGGCCCGCTACCGCTCGCCCACCGTCCTCGGTTCGTCCAGCCCCCGTTCCGCCAGGGCCGCTGCCCGGAACAGCGCCCGGCCCTTGTTCATGGTCTCCTCCCATTCCTTCTCCGGCACGGAGTCGGCGACGATGCCGGCCCCGGCTTGCACGTGCAGCAGTCCGTCCTTGAGCACGGCGGTGCGAATGGCGATGGCGGTGTCCATGTTGCCGGACCAGGACAGATAGCCGATCGCGCCAGCATAGACGCCGCGCTTGACCGGTTCCAGTTCGTCGATGATTTCCATGGCGCGAATCTTGGGGGCGCCGCTGACCGTGCCCGCCGGGAAGGTGGCGCGCAGGGCGTCCAGGACGCTCAGTTCGGGCCGCAACCGCCCAACGACGTTGGAAACGATGTGCATGACATGCGAATAATGCTCGACCACCATCTTCTCGGTCAGGCGGACGCTGCCGGTGACGCTGACTCGGCCCACGTCGTTGCGGCCCAGGTCGATCAACATCAAATGTTCCGCCAGCTCCTTGGGATCGGCCAGCAATTCGGCCTCCAGCGCCCGATCCTGGTCCTCGTCGGCGCCGCGCGGACGGGTGCCGGCGATGGGGCGCACCGTCAACGATCCGTCTTCCAGCCGGGTCAGGATTTCCGGCGAGGAGCCGACGATGTGGCAATCGCCCAGATTGAGAAAGTACATGTAGGGCGAGGGATTCAGCCCGCGCAGCGCCCGGTACAGATCCAGCGGCGCGGCCTGGAACGGCGCGGTCAGCCGCTGCGACAGCACCACCTGCATGCAATCGCCGGCCAGAATGTACTCCTTGATCCGCCGCACCGCGTTCTCGAACCCTTCCTGGGTGAAGCCGGAGACGAATTGGATTTCCCGCGCGGCCGGGTGGGAGCGATACGGCGCGTAGAGCGAGCGCGGGGCGCGCAGCAGCTCGCTCCATTCGTCCAGGCGCTGCTGGGCGCGCGAGTAGGCGCGCTCCACCGCCGGGTCGACCAGGGTGATCAGGTACAGCCGCCCCGCTAGATTGTCGAACACCACCACATCCTCGGAGACCAGCAGCAGGATGTCCGGGTTATCCAGCGGGTCGGGGTTGGGGCAGCGGGTCAATTTGGGTTCAACGTAGCGGATGGTGTCGTAGCCGAAGTAGCCGACCAGGCCGCCGATAAAACGCGGCAACCCTTCGCCGGTCGCCGGCACCCGATAACGGCTTTGAAACTCCTGAAGCCAGGCCAGCGGGTCGGGACAGTCCAGGGCCTCGACGATCTCGCCGGCGTGTTCGACGGTCACCCGCTGGCCACGCACCCGGACGATCTTGCGACAGGGCAGGCCGATGATGGAATAGCGGCCCCACTTTTCGCCGCCCTGCACCGATTCCAGCAGATAGCTGTACGGCGCGGCGGCCAGCTTGAGATAGGTGCTGAGGGGAGTATCAAGGTCCGCGAGGACTTCGCGGGCGACCGGAATACGGTTGAAGCCTTGTTCGACCAGGCGCTGAAATTCGTTCTGATTCATGATGAGGGGCAGCCTTGAACAGCGAAAACGGAAAATGGCGCGGCGCGGGATGGCGTCAGGTGGGACGGCGCCATCGAAAGTCGTCCATGGCCGGCTTGGGGCGCGCGAAAAGGAAGGAAAGCGAGATGCTGTTCATTCAGGCGGGTTGACGCAGCAGGGCAGGCAAATCCGCGATCGAAGCGATCACGGCGTCCGGCTGGGCGTCGTGGATATCGTAGCCGTGATTGTAGCCGTAGGGCACGCAGACGACAGGACAACCCGCGTTGCGGGCCGCGCCCACGTCGTTGAGCGAATCGCCGACCATCAGCCCCTGGTGGATCGGCATGCCCAGCCGTTCGGCGCACAACAACAGCGCGTCCGGGGCGGGCTTGGGATTGGGCGCGCATTCGCCGCCGACCACGGTGGCGAAAAAGCGACCGATGCCCAGCCGGTCCAAGAGCGGCAAGGCGAATTCGGCCGGTTTGTTGGTCACGCAAGCCATCGGCCAGCCAGCGGCATGCAATTCGGCCAGGCCCGCGACCACGCCGGGATAGAGGCTGCTATGGACGCTGATGTGGGCGGCGTAGGCGGTCTTGTACAGCAGGCGGGCGCGGGCGAACAGCTCCGGTTCGGCTCGTCCGGCCATGTCGTTGGTCAGGGCGCGGTGAATCAGGTTGTTCATGCCGTTGCCGACCCAGGTCCGTACTTGGGCTTCCTCCCGCGCTGGCAGGCCCAGTTGCCGCAGCATGACGTTCACCGCCGCGGTCAGGTCAGGGACGCTGTCCACCAGGGTGCCGTCCAGGTCGAAGAACAGCGCGGCGACGTTTTCAAGCATGGGGCGGCGGATCCTTCGCTAGGGTCAGTTCGGCGCGCATCGCCCTTAGCGTGGCACGGTAGTCGGGGGTGTTGAAGATGGCGGAACCGGCCACGAAGGTATCGGCGCCGGCCTCGGCGATCCGGCGGATGTTGTCGATCTTGACCCCGCCGTCGACTTCCAGTCGAATGGGATGGTCGCTGGCGTCGATCATCCGGCGAACCTCGCGCAGCTTGTTCAGGGTGCCGTTGATGAAGCTTTGGCCCCCGAAACCGGGATTGACCGCCATCAGCAACACCATGTCCACCTTGTCCATCACGTACTTCAGATATTCTAGCGGGGTGGCGGGATTGAACACCAGCCCGGATTTGCAACCACAATCGCGGATGATTTGCAGGCTGCGGTCGATATGTTCGCTGGCTTCGGGGTGGAAGGTGATGTAGCTGGCGCCGGCGGCGGCGAAATCGGGGATGATCCGGTCCACCGGCTTGACCATCAGGTGAGCGTCGATGGGGGCGGTGATCCCGTGCTTGCGCAGAGCCTCGCACACGATGGGTCCAACCGTCAGGTTGGGGACGTAGTGGTTGTCCATCACGTCAAAATGGACGAGATCCGCGCCCGCCGCCAGCACGGCATCCACCTCCGCGCCGAGTCGGGCGAAATCGGCGGAGAGAATCGAAGGCGCGATCCAGTAATCCCGCATGCCTGGCCTCAAGGGTGTCTCCGGTCAACACGCCGGCTGTTCCGAAAAACTTTACCCCACCCTCGATCCTTTGGATAGCGGCGCGAACGCACCACTGTCGGTCAAGCGGGAGAGAGTCGAACGATCAACCCAACTGCTTGCGGGCCAGTTCGCAGAATCGGGCCGCCGCCGTCGGGCTTGGAATCTCGTCGGCCAGGGCCGCGATGGCGGCGTCCACGGTAGCGACGACGTGAAAGTGATCGGCGCAAACGATGCTGGCGATGGGGCCGAGAAAGCCTTTGAGGGTCTGCTCCAGAACGTTCTTGGCGTCGTTCGACAGGGGACGGCTTGCATGCGATCGCGATTTACCGTTATTCGTTCGCGTGGCGGCGGGGGTGGCATGGCTCAGATACTCCAAGATATCCGAGGTGGAGGGCAGCGAGGTGTTGACCGACACTTTGCTTTCGAAGAAGGCGATGGTTCCGCTCTCGATGTTCGGCAGCGACGGCAGTGCGTCGACGCCGTGTTTGCCCTGGGAAAACAGGGAGACGATCTCGCCATCCCGAAAGCTGATTTGTCCCAATAATTGACTATTGTTCTTGATCAGCAGCGTGCCGGTACGCTTTTCCCGGCACAGTGTCCGCACTTGGGCAACGATGGCTGGGAGCGGCAGAAACTCTTGGGACGACATGGCAACACCTCGTTGGAGTGAGCAGGGGTGGAGGAGTGGAATGCTCGGTTCACGCGCCCCTGCGCTAAATCACGATTGGTTTCTCACGGTCAGGTTTTTTGGAGCCGCCGCATGGCGACCACCAGGCTGTTGCGCAACAGGTCGATGGCGCGCGTCACGTAATCCACTTCATCGCGGCTGTCCGGCTTGGTCTCGAGCGGCAGGTCAAGCTCGCCGTGGGCAAGGCGTTCGGTCGTCTTCGCCAGCGTCTTGAGGCGCGCGATGATCGCCCGCTGGGCATAGAAGAAGTTCAGCAGGAAGGCCAGCGCGATCAGGCCCAGCGTGTAGGGGTTGAGCACGTTCCGCAACATGTCGGTTAAGGTTACGTCGGGCAGCTTGACGCTGATGATGCCGCGGACATCGCCGACCTTATAGCCGAATGCCACTTTATCACCATATTTCTCAATGACTTCTGGTGGAGCATCCTTGGGGTCGCCATGACACTTCAGGCAAGATTGCTGCACGAAGATCGGTTGGCTGTAACGGTAAAAGCCGCTTTCGAGCGTATCGTTGTACTTGCGTTCCTTGTCGCCCTTGAAAACTTGAAGCGAGGCTTGCTCGAAGCCGTCCGGGGCGTTGGCTGGATTGCGGTATTCGTCGCTGGTGACGCGGAAGGTGGCGCGGGTCGCGGTCTTGTTGGCCAGCGCCGACAATTCACGGGTCGCCAGGGCCGGATTCTTGGCGTAAAACTCGATGGCGCTGGCGTTGGCGCCAGTGACGACCTTCTTGCTGAGAAAATCGGGGAATTCCGGCGCCAGGTGATCCACCCAGACCACGCCGGTCCCCGCCACCCAGGCGCGGAAAGCGACGACCTGCTCGGCGACCGCCATGGCCTCGTTGCGCAATTGGCGTGCCTTCAGGTTGTAGGTGCCGATCAGGAGCCCGGCGGCGATCAGCAACACGGTCAACAGGAAAACGAAGGAGTATTTGATTTGAATACTAAGCTTGGGCAACATGGCGGCTCTTTGGGGCAAAGGTGGCGAGAGAGGGGGAGGTGTTCGTCGGCATCGCCGGCTTCCAGAACCCGGGCACTCTCAAATAGCTTTTGATTAGTGCCAGAATATGTCATCCGGGAGTGCTGCCGACATCAGGGAAACCCTGATTTTCAAAGGTGGAAAAACCTGATTTTGGAAGCTGGTGTGAGAACCTTTCTCCCGCTGGCGGGAGAAAGGCGGGTTTAAGGCCATCTTGCGACGCGCCGGCGCGTCAGGCGGTCTTGCGGCGATTTCCGACGTTGTTTCTTGCGCCATTAAGGTTAGAGTGGTCTGCCCTTGTCTTCCACCGCCTCCTTCTCGATTTGCAGCGATCCGTCGCCAGCCAGGGGCGGGGGCGCCCGACGGCTTTCCAGCTTGATGCGCAACCGCAGGTTGTGCGCGGAATCGGAGTGGCGGATCGCGGTTTCGTAGCTGATCCGGCCGGCCTCGTACAACTGGAACAGCGCGTCGTCGAAGGTGACGATGCCCACGTCACCGGAGCGGGCCATGATCGGCTTGAGTTCCTTGACTCGACCACGAAAGATCAACTCCGCCATCAGCGGGGTGTTGAGCAGGATTTCCACCGCCGGAATCAACCCCGGCCCATCCTCGCGCGGCAGCAACCGTTGCGAGATGAATGCCCGCATGTTGAACGACAGGTCCATCAATATCTGCATTCGTTTTTCCTCCGGAAAGAAATTGACGATGCGGTCGAACGCCTGATCGGTATTGTTGGCGTGCAGGGTGGTCAGGCAGAGATGGCCGGTTTCGGCGAAGTTGATCGCGTATTGCATGGTTTCCCGATCCCGAACCTCGCCGATCATGATCACGTTGGGCGCCTGCCGCAGCGTGTTTTTCAGCGCCAGCTCGTAGGATTCGGTATCCACGCCAACTTCGCGCTGATCCACCAGCGATTCCTTGTGGGCGTGAAAGAATTCGATGGGATCCTCGATGGTGATGATGTGTTCCCGACACTGGCTGTTGCGATAATCCAGCATCGCCGCCAGGGAGGTCGTCTTGCCGCAGCCGGTGCCGCCCAGGAAGATCACCAGGCCGCGCTTGTGCATGACGATGTCCTTGAGGCTCAGCGGCAGGTTGAGTTCCTCGATGGTTGGAATCCGCTGTTTGATCAGCCGCAGGACCATGCCGGCGCTGCCACGCTGGGTGAAGGCGCTGACCCGAAACCGGGCAAGGTTGGGGAAATGCAGGGAAAAGTTGAATTCACGAGACCGGTCGAACTCACGTGTCTGATGGTCGTTCATGATCGAACGCACCAGAAGTTCCGTTTGCTGCGGTAGCAGCTTCTGGTCGCCGACCCGATGGATTTCCTGGTTGACCTTGAACGCCGGCGGACTGCCGGCGGTGATGAACAGGTCCGATCCGTCCAATTCCACCAGCTTGCTCGCCAACTCTCGAAGGTATTGGGTAGCCTTGTCGTGATCGGTCATAACGGGTTGCGAAATCTGTTCCATTGCCTTGCCTCTTTGTCATGGTTTTGCGCGCCGTATCCATTCCCGTTCGATGGCGCTGTCCGATCCGGCCCCGCTGATTGGCGGCTGGATCGCCGGGTGTGGCCGCTCGTTCGTTTGATCCGAGTTTCGACGATTATTTTATACTGAGCGCATCGCGTCGGTGCCGGCTATCCGAATCGGATTTTCGGTCGCTCGGCCCCGTCTCTCCTTCCCGGTCCTCGCTGGCGATTACCGCTCCGTCCGCGGGCCGAACGCGTCGACATCCCGACCCCCATTGCAGGAGATCATTGTCTTCATGAGCTTCTCTCGTCGCTTCCCAGGTCAACTGGTCATGCTGTTGTCGACGCTATGCTGGATGGCCGCCGCGCCGGCACGCCCGGCCGATCCCCCGCAGCCGTTGCCCGATTTCCGCAAACTGGTCAGGCAAAACGAGCCGGCGGTCGTCAATATCAGCACCACCCAGGCGCCCGGCCGCAAGAGCGCGACCCGTACTCCCGCTCTGCCGGAACTGCCCGGCGCCGAAAACCCCTATTTGGAATTTTTCAAGCGCTTTTTCCAGGAACGCCCGGAACTGCCCGGCGAACGCCAGGCCAATTCCCTGGGATCGGGCTTCATCCTCTCGCCGGACGGCTATATCCTGACCAACGCCCACGTCGCCCGGGACGCCGACAAGATCATCGTCCGGCTCAGCGACCAGCGGGAGCGTCCCGCCAAGGTGATCGGCGTGGACGAACTGACCGACGTGGCGTTGCTCAAGATCGAGGGCGAGAACCTGCCGGCGGTCAAGATCGGCGATTCCGACGCGCTGGAGGTGGGCGAGTGGGTGCTGGCCATCGGTTCACCGTTCGGGCTGGAGCACACCGCCACCCAGGGCATCGTCAGCGCGGTGGGTCGCAACCTGCCCACCGGCGCCTACGTACCGTTCATCCAGAGCGACGTCGCGGTCAATCCCGGCAGTTCCGGCGGTCCGCTGTTCAATCTACGCGGCGAGGTGGTCGGCATCAACTCGCAGATTTACAGCAGCACCGGCGGTTACATGGGGCTGTCGTTCGCCATTCCCATCAAGCTGGCGACCCAGGTGGCCGAGCAGTTGAAAGCGACCGGCGAAGTGACGCGCGGCTGGCTGGGTATCCTGTTGCAGGCGGTCAACAACGACCTGGCCGAAGCCTTCAAGCTCGACCGGCCGCGCGGCGCGCTGGTGGCGCAGATCCTGCCGGACAGTCCAGCCGCCAGCGCCGGTTTCAAGCCGGGCGACATCATCCTGCGCTATGGTGGCGAGCCGGTCGAGGATTCCTCGCGGCTGCCGCGGATGATCGGGGTAACCCCGGTGGGCAAAACGGTGGCCATGTCCATCCTGCGCAACGGCGAGCCGCTGGAAATCAAGGCCACCATTGCCCGGCTGGAAACCGTCGTCGAGCCGGTCGCCACCATGGACGAGCACAGCGATCCACGCCTGGGCCTCACCGTCGCCGACCTTAGCAACGAGCAGCGCCGCAATCTGGGTCCGGAAGAGCAGGGCGTGCTGGTCGCCACGCTGGACGAAGGTCCGGCCGCCAACGCGGGCCTGTATCCCGACGACATCATCCTGCAACTCAATCACCTGCCGGTGAAAAGCGCCAACCAGTTCGTCGAGTTGGCCCGGGAACTGCCCAAGGGCAAGGTGGTCCCGGTGCTGGTGCGGCGCGAGAACGAATCGTTGTATCTGGCGGTGCGTCTGCCCGAGAAGGATTGAGCGCGACCGATGAATCCGAACAATTGCCTGGATTTCGAAAAGCCCGTCGCCGAACTGGAGGCGATGCTGAAAGAATTGCGCCATCTCGGCGCCGAGCAGGATTTGAACATCGGCGACGAAATTGCCCGGCTGGAGGCCAAGAGCAAGGCGCTGACCGATTCGATCTTCGCCAGCCTGACGCCGTGGCAGATTTCCCAGATCGCCCGCCACCCCCTGCGGCCTTATACGCTGGACTACGTGGAGCGGCTGTTCACCGAATTCATGGAATTGCACGGCGACCGCGCCTTCGCCGACGACCACGCCGTCGTCGGCGGACCGGCGCGACTGGACGGCCGGCCGGTGATGGTGATCGGCCATCAGAAGGGCCGCGACACCAAGGAGAAGATCCATCGCAATTTCGGGATGCCGCGCCCCGAGGGTTATCGCAAGGCATTGCGGTTGATGAAGCTGGCCGAGCGGTTCCGGCTGCCGGTGCTCACCTTCATCGACACGCCGGGCGCCTATCCGGGCATCGGCGCCGAGGAGCGCGGCCAGAGCGAGGCCATCGCCCGCAATCTGTTTGAAATGAGCCGGCTGCGCGTTCCGGTGATCTGCACGGTGATCGGCGAGGGCGGTTCTGGCGGCGCGCTGGCGGTCGGCGTGGGCGACCGGGTGCTGATGCTGCAATACAGCACCTATTCGGTGATCTCGCCCGAAGGCTGCGCGGCGATTTTGTGGAAGAGCGCCGACAAGGCGCCGGACGCCGCCGAGGCGATGGGGTTGACGGCGGAACGGCTGCTGAAACTGAATTTGATCGACGGCATCGTGCCCGAACCGGCGGGCGGCGCCCATCGCGACCTGGAGTGGATGGCGGGAACGCTGCGCGCCACCTTGCGCGAACAACTGGGACAACTGGATGCGCTGACCGTGGACGAATTGCTGGAACAGCGTTATCGGCGGCTGATGGCGTATGGCGTATTCAGGGAAACCGAACCGGTCACCTCGACCCAGTCGTCCTGGCAGAGCAGCGTGGCGGCCCTGCTGGGGAAGGACAGCTTGCTGAGCAAGGATTAAGATTTCCCAAGCCTCCTTCGACCTCGTCATCGTTTCATGCTCCTCTCGTTCCTCGAAAGCCTGGACGCGCTGCTGGCCGCGTACCCCGAAGCGCGCCGTCTGCTGGTCGGTTACAGCGGCGGCATGGACTCCCATGTCCTGCTGCACGGCCTCGCGATCCACCGCGACCGCTGGCCGGAGCGAAGGCTGGCGGCGATTTACGTGGATCATGGGCTGCAAGCCGCCTCCATTTCCTGGGGTGAACACTGCGGCGGGATCTGCCGCGCGCTCGACGTCCCGTTTCGCGTGCTGCGGGTCGACGCCCGGCCCACCGCCGGCGAAAGTCCCGAAGCCGCCGCGCGTCGCGCCCGCTACGCCGCGCTCGCGGCGGAACTGGAGCCGGACGCCGCGCTGCTGACTGCCCACCACCGCGACGATCAGACCGAAACCCTGTTGCTGCAGCTGCTGCGCGGCGCGGGTCCGCACGGTCTGGCGGCGATGCCGACGGCGGCGCGGCTGGGCCGGGGCTGGCTGCTGCGGCCCTTGTTGGCCGTGGATCGCGCTGACTTGCTGGCCTACGCCCAGGCGCATCGATTGCACTGGATTGAGGATGCCAGCAACGCCGACGCCGATTTCGACCGCAACTATCTCCGCCACCGCATTTTGCCCTTGCTTCGGGAGCGCTGGCCGGCCACGAACCGCACCCTGGCCCGTTCCGCCCGGTGGTGCGCCGAAGCCGCCGCCTGGCTGGACGCCGAAGCCGCCGCCGACCTGGCCCGGATCGGCGCCGACCGTCCCGATGGCCTGCGTCTCCCGGTGTTGCGGGAACTGGGCGAAATCCGCCAGCGTAATCTGCTGCGCCACTGGCTCGGACAATTGGGTTTGCCGATTCCCGGCCACCGGCAACTGAACCATATTTTGTGCGATGGACTGACCGCCCGGCGCGACCGGCAACCCCGCATCCACTGGCCCGGCGGCGAAGTTCGGCGCTACCGGGATACACTGTACGCCATGCCGCCGTTAACACCGCGCGATGCATGCCGCCGCTTCGTCTGGCGCTCCGGCGTGAATGGCTATCCACCGCTGGAATTGCCCGGCATCGGCGAACTGGCATTGCGGGAAACCATCGGCGCCGGCTTGCGGGCCACGGTGCTGGCGGGTGGCGTGCTCATCGTTCGCTTCCGCCAGGGTGGCGAGCGCTTCCGGCCAGCCGGTCGTCGTCACCGGCAGGAGTTGAAAAAGTTGTGGCAGGAAGCCGGCGTTCCGCCGTGGGAACGGGATCGATTGCCGTTGCTGTACCGGACTGTCCAGGAGGAAGGGAAAGCTGGAGAGGAGTTGGTCGCGGTCGTGGGTCTGGGCGTAGCCGCCGAAGCCGAGACCGCTCTGGGGAAACCGGGCTGGGAACCGGTTTTCCGGCCACGCGGATCGGCCGACGGCGCGGTTTGAAAGACGGCCTTCCTCAGCCGGTTCCCGGCCTGTGGGACAGTCCCGCGTGGCGCTTGAACTCGCCGCCTTTTACCGGCATTCCCCCACCGATCCCGGCGGGCAGCGGCGACGATTGGTCCAGATGGTGCTATCGAGCTTGGCGTCGGCAAAGCGCGCGCCGTCGATGCGCGCATCAGCCAGCGTGGCCTCGCCCAGGTCGGCGCCGGTGAAGTCCACGTTCAGCAGGTTCGCGCCGTCCAGCTTGGCTCCATGGAGATGGGCGCCGCTCAGCACCGCGTTCTCCAGCACGGCCCGACTGAGCGTCGCGCCGCTCAGGTTGACACCCGGCAGCCTGGCGTCGGTCAGGTCGGCCTGCGCCAGCGTGGCCTGGCTCAGGTTCGCGCCGCTCAGGTTCGCGCTGGTGAGGTCGGCCTGATACAGCCGTGCCCCGCTCAGATCGGCGTTGCTCAAATCGGCCTGGGCCAGCACTGCCCGATCCAGCCGCGCTCCGGCCATGCCCGCGCCGACGAATCCGGCCTGGTCGAGCCGGGCCGAAACCAGCCGCGCCCCGGCCAGCGCCGCGCCGGCGAAATCGGCCCGGCTGAGGGTCGCGCCGCCCAAATCGGCGCCGCTCAGCCGCGCGGCGGTCAGTTTGGCGGCGGTCAGATTGGCCTGGGTCAGCACCGCCTCGCGCAAGTCCGCGCCGGCCAAATCCGCCCCCTGCTTGTCGCAGTGCAGCCAGTTGACCCGCCGGGCGGGCGGGTCGTCGCAGGCGGCCCAGCCGGCGGCGGGCCACTGGAGCGCCGCTAGCAGCAAAAAAACTCCCCTCGCCCGCTGGCGGGAGAGGGATCGGGGGTGAGGGAGGTCGCTAGGATTCATAGATCCTCATTTCAATCCTCTCATGGCGCTCGCTCCGACGTGAACACCCGATCCACCACCTGCCGGAATCGCTCGACGAAATGCAGGGTCAACCCTTCCCGAATGTGGTCCGGCAACTCCTCGGCGTCGCCGCGACAGCCTTCCGGCAGGATGATTTCGTAAATGCCGACCCGGCGGGCGGCGATGAGCTTCTCGCGAATTCCCCCCACCGGCAGCACTTGCCCGGTCAAGGTCAACTCGCCGGTCATCGCCAGCGGCCGGGCCGACTGCTGGCCGCGCGCCAGGGACAGCAGGGCGGTGGCCATGGTGATGCCGGCGCTGGGACCGTCCTTGGGCGTGGCGCCTTCCGGGACGTGCAGGTGGACGAAGGCTTCATCGAAAAATTTGGGATCGGCCTGGTATTCTTCCAGATGGGCGCTGAGATAACTGTAGGCGATGTTGGCCGATTCCTGCATCACCTCGCCCAGCCGGCCGGTCAGCTTGAAACCACGATTCTTGGTATGGACCAGGCTGGCCTCGACGTTGAGCGTCGCGCCGCCCATGGCGGTCCAGGCCAGGCCGGTCACCACGCCGACGCCGGTCATCGGCGTCTCGGTCTTGAACGGCGGCTTGCCCAGATAGCCGTCCAGGTCCGGAGGTTCCACCGCGATCGGTCCCTCGCGGCCCTCGACGATCCGCACCGCGCTCTTGCGCACGATCCGGCCCAGTTGCTTTTCCAGGTTGCGCACCCCCGCTTCCCGCGCGTAGCCTTCGATGATCTGACGCAGCGCTTCCTCGCCAAGGGTGATTCGGTCGCGCGCCATCCCGCTGCGCTCCAGCAGCTTCGGCCACAGGTGATTGCGGGCGATTTGCAGCTTCTCGGCGGTGATGTAGCCGGACAGCCGGATGATCTCCATCCGGTCGAGCAGCGGCGCCGGAATGGTGTCGAGCTGGTTGGCGGTGCACATGAACAGCACCTTGGACAGGTCGAAACGCGCGTCCAGATAGTGATCCAGGAATTCGGTGTTCTGCTCGGGATCGAGCACTTCCAGCAACGCCGAGGCCGGATCGCCGTGATACGATGCGCCGATCTTGTCGATCTCGTCGAGCATGATTACCGGGTTGGCGGTTTTGGCGTCGCGGATGGCCTGGATGAACTTGCCGGGCAGGGCGCCGATGTAGGTGCGGCGGTGGCCCTTGATCTCGGCCTCGTCGCGCATTCCGCCCAGGCTCAGCCGGTAGAACTTGCGGTCCAGCGCGGCGGCCACCGAGCGGCCGATGGACGTTTTGCCGACGCCCGGCGGACCGACCAGCAGGATGATCGAGCCGCCGACCTGACCTTTCAATGCTCCCACCGCCAGGAATTCGATGATGCGATCCTTGACGTCGTCCAGCCCGTCGTGGTCGCGATCCAGGATTTCCCGCGCGTGCTTGAGGTTGAGATTATCGGTCGAATAAATGCCCCACGGCAGTTCGGTCATCGTGTCCAGATAGTTGCGGGTGACGGCGTATTCCGGCGAGCCGGTTTCCAGGATCGCCAGCTTGTCCAGTTCGTCGTTGATCCGCTTCAGCGCCGCCTCGGGTACCTGCCGGCTGGTCAGCCGCTCGCGAAAACGGTCGACGTCGGCGGTGCGGTCGTCCTTGGCGATGCCGAGTTCCTGCTGGATGGCCTTGAGCTGCTCGCGCAAGAAGAACTTGCGCTGATGCTCGCTCATCTTCTCCTCGACCTGCTTGCGAATGTGGGTTTGGAGCTTGGCGACTTCCAGTTCCTTCTTGATCAGGACGATGACTTTCTTCAGCCGTTCCAGGATCGGCGCGGTGGCCAGGATTTCCTGCAATTCCTCCTTGGTCGCCGTGGTCAGGCTGGCGGCGAAATCGGCCAGCGGCGAAGGGTCGTGGGTGTTGAAGCGGTTGAGGAAAAACTTCAGCTCCTCGGAATACAGGGGATTGAGCGGGATCAGCTCCTTCAACGTGTTGATCACCGCCAGCGAATAGGCGCGCAGTTCCTCGACGTCGGCGTCGTCCGCCTCGCTCAGGTATTCGACCTGGACGTGATAGGGCGGTTCGTTGGACAGCCAGTTGACGATGCGGAACCGCTTCAAGCCCTGGGCGATGAATTGCAGGCGGCCTTCGTTGCGGGCCAACTGGTGCATTCGAGCGGCGGTGCCGACCTCGTAAAAATCGCCGGGACCGGCTTTTTCCGCGCTGTCGGGCTTGACCAGGATCAGGCCGATGACCCGCTGTTCACGACTGGCGGCGGCCTCGATGGTCGGTAGCCACGGCTCCTCGTTAAGCAGCAGCGGGAGCGCCTGGGCCGGGAAGAAGGGCCGTTCGGATAGGGGCAGCAGATACAGGGTCGTCGGCAGAATGTCGGCGGCGGCGACGATGGTGTTGTTGGCGGGCTCGTCGCGCTCGTCGTCCTCGCGCACGACTTCCACTTCAAGGGTTTCGGGTTCGTGATCGGTCATGGGGGTTCCGCGACTTGAGGGGCTTGCGCTTTAAATGCGGGCGCGGGGGCAATTATCAAGGGCGAGGTCGCTAACCGGAATGGCTCCGCTTCCGTTTCACAATCCGCTCTTGCGCAACTCGATATGTCGGAACCAGCCGCCCGCCAACGCCGGCCGGTCGGACACGGCCTCCAATCCCGACACCTGGGCCAGCGTCTCCTCGAACACGACGTCGGTGCGGGTGGCCAGCAGTCCCAGCAATGGGCTGACCAGCCGCCGCAGCGGCGCTTTCTGGCCCGGTCGCAGGAACTTGTCGAGGATCAATGCCCGGCCGCCGCGTCGCAGCACCCGCGCCGTCTCCGCCAGGATCCGTTCGGGATGGGGCGTGATCGCCAGGATCAGATGCAGCACCACGGTATCGAAGGTGGCGTCGCCATACGGCAGGCGGCGGGCGTCACCCGCCTCAAGCCGGATGTCCAGGCCCAGGTTGGACGCCTTGCGCCGGGCGCGCGCCAGCATCGCTGGAGTCAGGTCCAGGCCCGTGTAGCGCGGCCCTTGCGGCAGCAGCGGCAGATCCAGCCCGCTACCGATGCCGACCAGCAACACTTCGGCGGGCGGCTCCTCGTGCAGGCGCCGCAGGCTATCCCGCCGCGCCCTCTCGGTGAACGGAGCCACCAACGCATCGTAGACGGGCGCTAACAGGGTATAGCTGTAGCGCAGCGTAGCTCGACTTTCCCGCTCAGGCGGCATAGCAAGTACCTCTGTTAAAAGCGGTCTGAGAACGCCTCTTAGGCGTTCCAGCACGGAACTGAGGGGGGCGTTTAGCACCCCCAGACGGTGATGCGCCGGCCCTGATAGGTTTCCGTGCGGCGGTAGATTTTTTCATCCCAGTGTCGGTCGCTGCGGTCGAAGATCACCAGATGGCCGGCCCCTTCCCCCACCCGGTCGAGGTATTGCCCGGTCTGCTCCAGCCCCTCGGTGAAGGTGCGCTCCAAAGTTTTACGCAGAATCTTCAGTTCGATCACGATCTTCTGCACCCCGCCGGAATGGCGCCAGAGCACCAGGAGATCGGTGCGCCCCCGCCCCAGGCCGTATTCTCGTTCCACCCGCCCGCCGCCGTTGACCAACCGTTGCAGGAAGGCTTGCAGCAGCAGTTGCGGGCCGGCTTCGGCGTAGTCGAACCGTTGCAGCCAGTGTTTCGAGTGCTCCCGGAAGAATTCCTGGAACCCGGCCAGCAGCTTATCGTCGTTCAACCGGCCGTCGGGACGCAGATACCAAACCGGTTCCTGGCTGATGGTCAGGGTGGTGCTGTAGGTCAGTTGCCGGGGGATGATTTCCCGGTACATGGCGTTGGCGATGGCCAGTTGCCCGTCGATGCGGTCCACCAGGCCCAGATCGAGCACATAATCCACGTCTTCCGGTGGCAGCAGTTCGGGCGTGGTTTCGCCGGCCAGGATCGGCTCGATCACCCGCCGCACCCGCAGCTCGCTCAGCTTGTCGGCCAACTGGTCGAGATGGGTTTCCCGCCGCAGGATCAGCGCCTCCTTGGCCTCGTCCAGCCATTCGGCGGTGATCGGCTGGGCGCGGTCCCGCCCGCCCGGCGTCCGAAAGCAAGTCTCGTAGCCCAGGGCGTTGACCAGCCACGGCTGGCCCCGACTCAGCGTCCAGGCTCGTTCCAGCGCGTCCTTGGTGAACCGCTGGCCGGTCGCGGCGGTGTGCTCGGCGTACAGCGCGGCCATGTCGTCCGCCGTGAAGTTGCCCAGCCGCAGCGATTCGGCCTTGACATTGAAGGCGCTACCGCCGGTGATGATCTCCTGGGTCGCTGCCGAATGAATCCGGTAGTCGCGTACATCGCGCACCCCGCACAGGATCACGGTCTGGGGAAAGGCCCGGGGGCGTTTGTCGTAGCCCCCCCGCAGTTGCCGCAGCACCGCGATCAGCGTATCGCCCACCAGGGCGTCCACCTCATCCAGCAGCACCACCAGCGGGCGGGAATCTTGCTGGCTCCACTCGGTCAGCAGGCCGTTCAGCGCTCCGAACGGCCCCACCTCGCGCAGTAAGGTCGGCCAGCGACCGGCCGGCCAGGGATCGTCCAGAATCAGCCGCGCCCGCTCGGCGAGTTCGTTCAACAGCGTCGGCATGGCGGCCGCCACGTCTTCCCGCGCCGCCTGACCGATCTCCCAGTTGGCGTAGACGCAGCGATAGCGCCCAGTGCCGTTCAGAAATTCCACCAGCGCCAGCAGGCAACTGGTCTTGCCGGTCTGGCGGGGGGCGTGGAGGATGAAATATTTCTGCTGCTCGATCAGTAGCAGGAGGGCATCCAGCTCCAGCCGGCGCAACGGGTCGAGGCAGTAGTGGAGCGCCGGATTGACCGGCCCGGCGGTGTTGAAAAAGCGCATTTTAGAATTCTCCAAGGAGCAGACATCAATAGAACATATGAAAAATTCAAGTTACATTTTAGCGGTTTACGGTGTCTGAAATAGGCTTTCAAGCAACATAATTGTTCCAGTAATTCAGTTCGATTTGTCCAAGTGTCTCAACATTGCTTTACGTACCCCCCCCCCCCCGTTACACTACAAATCAAACTGTAAGTCGTAGCGACTTCCCCGCCACCCCCAACCGACAGCCTCTCACCACTCGCCTCACTGACGGAGATTTTTTATGACGCGCCTCTTCACCCTTCGCGCTGGCCTGTTGGCGGCGCTGTGGTTGCCCGGCTGGGCCACCGCCGCCGGCTTGAATGATACGGGCATTACGCAATGCGCCAATCTCACCCAGAACGGCCAAACCTGCCCGCAAGCGGGTTTTCCCAGTCAGGACGCCGAAACGGGCCGCGATGCGCAGCCCGGCCTGCAGAAAGCCGGCGGCGGCTCGGCCGGATTCGACTTCACCAAATTGGACAGCAACGGCAATCCGCTGGACGCCAGCGCCCCCAGTTGGGACTGCGTGCGCGACAACGTGACCGGGTTGATCTGGGAGATCAAGACCGACGACAACGGCCTGCGCGATAAGGACTGGACCTATACCTGGTACAACCCCGACCCGAACACCAATGGGGGCAGTGCGGGTTTCACGGGCGGCGCCACTTGCGGCGGTTTCCTCGGTAACCAGTGCAACACCCAAGCTTATGCAGCAGCAGTCAACGCCTTGAATCCCAAGCTCTGCGGCTTTGGCGACTGGCGCATGCCCACTCGCGAGGAACTGCGCAGCATCGTCGATTATTCGCGCTTCAACCCGGCCATCGACACCACCGCCACCGGCTATTTCCCCCGGACGGTTGCTTGGCGTTATTGGTCGGCGTCTCCGTATGCCCTCATCGCCATCGGCGCGTGGGTCGTGTATTTCGACATTGGCTACGACCGCGACTACGGCAAGAGCGGTGTCGTCGCCGTGCGGTTGGTGCGCGGCGGACAGTGAATTTGATCTTTGAGTTTAGGGAAATTCGCTGATGGCGGCTGGCAAAGGGACCGGTCTCAACCAAGATTACACCACCTTTCTCAAGTCGGCCCCTCCCGTCAGCCGGGGCGGGCCTTGATCCCTTTATCCACGCCTTAAAATTTCCTGCCGTGTCGTATCCCTTCGCCGGTCACCAAGTGATTATCGCCGCCGACCGGCTGCATCTGCTCAACCCCAGCGCCGCGCAACTGTGGGAAGGCTGGATGGCCGGCCTGGACGAATTGGCCCTGGCCAGGCAATGGATCACACACTACGGTCTGGCCTCGGATCAGGCCCGCGCCACCATGACTCAAACCCTGGCGGACTGGCGGCGGACGGGGTTGCTGGATGCTCCCGATACCCCGGTTGCGCCCTTTCCACCACCCCCACCGCCCGCGATGCACGATCCGCCGCCACCGTTGCGCCACGCCTGCATTCAGGATTACCGGCTGTTCGATCAACGGTTGCGGGTACGCTGCGCCGATCCCGCCTGGTCGGCGATCTTCACCCCGCCGTTCGCTCATCTCGCCGTTGCACCCGCCGCGCCCCCGGAACCGGCCGCGACCTTCAGCGTACTGGCGGAACCGGCTGGCGTGAGTCTGTGGCGCGGCGGCTGGCGGCTGGCGACAGCATTGCAACCGACCGATGCCCTGCTGACCCTGTTTGGTGAAATCGCCGAGTTCGGCTATCGGGAACGGAACTGGTTGACCGCGCTGCACGCCGCCGCCATCCATAACGGCCAATATGCGCTGGTATTCCCGGCGCTGGGCGGTGCGGGCAAGACCACCTTGACTGCTGCATTACTGGCCGCCGGCTTCGGCTACCTCAGCGACGATGTGGCCCCGCTCGACGCCGAAACCCTGGAGGTTTGGCCGCTGCCGCTGCCATTGCGGATCAAGTCGGGCAGCGTGGCACTGCTGCGGGCGCGCTATCCAGAACTGGACCGCCTGCCGGCTTACGGTCCCGCCGGTCAGGCGGTACGACTGCTGCCACCGCCGCGCTTCGATCCGGTGGCCGCCATACGCCGTTATCCGGTTGCCGGACTGGTCTTTCCCGAGTATCGACCGGGCGCCGCCGCGACGATGCAGCCGATGTCGCCCCTCGAAGCCCTGCAACGACTGATTGCCGCCGAGGCGCTGTTGCGGCGGCCCCTGATTCCCGAACACATCGTCCGGTTACTGGCCTGGTTGGAAGCGATGCCAGCTTGGCGGCTGGAATACGACGATTTGGCGGCAGCGGTGGACGCACTTCGAGATCTGCTATGAATTTTTCCCCCCACCGCTGGCTGTGCCGCTGCCTCGCGCCCGACGCCCTGTGCGCCACTGCCGAACTGGCGCCCGCCCTGGATCAGCCCGATTTCGCCTGGGAACCGCTGCTGGCGCTGGCGCATCGTCATCTGGTGGCCGCACCCTGGTATGTCACGCTGCGCAGACGCGGTTTGCTGGAACGGGCGCCGGTCGAAATCGGCGAGCATCTGGCCGCCCTGCACGACCTGAGCATCGAGCGTAATCGGTTATTGCGCCGCGAACTGATTCGCGTCGCGTACGCCTGGAACGCTTTCGGCGTCGAACCGGTGCTACTCAAGGGCGCTCTGGCGCTGTCGCCCGGCCAGCCGCCGGAAATGGCCGCCCGTCTGCTGGGCGACCTCGATCTGCTGCTGCCCGCCGACCGGATAGCCGACGGCCGGAATGCGCTCAAGGCGTTGGGCTACTACGCCACGCACCACGAGGAGCAATACGCCAGCCATCATCACGCCCCGCCACTCGTTCATCCCGACCACGGCGCCAAGTTTGAATTGCACCGCGCCGTATTGGGCGGAGCGCTGGCCGCCGCCTTGCCGGCGGAAGAAGTCTGGCGGGACAGTCAACGGATCGGTTTCGAGCAGGCGGTCGTGCGCACGCCTTCATCCACGCACCGGGTTCTGCACAATCTGCTGCACACCCTGGCGCAGGATCACCGCGCCGAACTGGGGATGCTGGAATTGCGGCAAATCCTCGACCTCGTGCAATTTCGCATCCACGATGACGCCGGAATCGACTGGCCGCTGATTCAAGCGCGCTGTACGGCGCTGGGTCAAAGCGCGGCGCTGAACGCCTGTCTGCGAGTAGCCGGCGACGGGTTCGGTCAGCCGCTGCCCGCCGGGGTTCCATCCTCCATGGCTACGGTCTGGCTGAACTGGAAATTTGAATACTGCCGCCGGCATCCACGGGCAAGCCGTGGGTTCTACTGGCTGATGCGGCTGAAACGCCTGCCGAAACGGCTGCTCACCCCTTCCTGGTACCCGGAGAAAATCCGCGAGTTACGGCGCGGGAAGCCGCTGTAGACCGGGAGCCCGCTTGCCGGCGATGATCCGCCCAATCGCCCGCAAGTGGACTCCTACATGAAGAAGGCTTTGATTTTGACGGAGCAGTTTTTGTACAGCACTCTCAGTGCAGGGTGCGGGGAATGGACAGCACGAAGGGCGGGATGTCGGCGTCGAAGGTCACCCCGTCGTCGGCCAGCATCTGATAGCTGCCCTTCATGCTGCCGACCGCCGTTTCCAGAATCGTGCCACTGGTGTACTGGAAGCCCTCGCCGGGCCGCAAATAGGGCTGTTCTCCGACCACGCCATCGCCGCGTACTTCCTCGATCTTGCCGTTGGCGTCGGTGATGATCCAGTGGCGACTGAGCAGTTTGGCGGCGATGTTGCCCTGGTTCAGAACCTGGACCGTGTAGGCGAACACGTAACGATTCCGCTCGGGATTGGATTGCTCCTCCAAAAAAAACGCCTGCGCGGTGACGGTGATGAGGTAGTGGGCTTTTTTCGCCATGGGCGGTTGGTTCCGGGGCGGGGTAGTGGGGCTGGTATCCACGGAAAACGCGGAAGGCACGGAAAAGGTGGACGTGTTTTCGGGGGATGATTGATGGATTCAGGCGGACAGGGTTTGGGTTTTGGCTTCGATGGCGGCCAGTAGATTCTCGAAGGACTGAACGAAGGCGTTTACCCCGTCGCTTTCCAACTGATCGGTGACCGCGCGTAAATCGATGCCCAGCCCGGGCAGCGCCGCCAGTTGCGCCAGCGCTTCGTCCACGTCCCGCTCCAGGGTCTGGGCGACCGCGCCGTGGTCGCGGAAGGCGGCGTAGGTCGCCGGCGGCATCGTGTTGACGGTGTCGGGGCCGATCAGGTTGTCCACGTACAGCAGATCGGGATAGGCGGGATTCTTGGTGCTGGTGCTGGCCCACAGCAGCCGCTGCGGTCGCGCCCCGGCGGCGCGCAAGGCGGCGAAACGCGGGCCGGCGAAAATGTTCAGATATTCCCGATAGGCCCGCTTGGCGTTGGCGTTGGCGATCTTGCCTTGCAGCTCGGGCCGCCGCTGGGCCAGGATGGGATCGAGCGCCGTGTCGATCCGGCTGACGAAGAAGCTGGCCACCGAGGCGATGTGGTCCAGCGGCAGACTCTGGGCTTGACGGTGTTCCAGGCCGCGCAGGTACGCTTCGGCCACCGCGACGTAGCGCTCCACCGAAAACAGCAGGGTGACGTTGACGTTGATGCCCTCGGCGATCAGCCGCTCGACCGCGCGCAGGCCCGGCGCCGTGCCCGGCACCTTGATCATGATGTTGGGCAACGCCAGCCGGGCGAACAGTTGGCGCGCTTCCCGCACCGTGCCGTCCACGTCGTGGGCCAGATCGGGCGACACTTCCAGACTGACCATGCCGTCCACGCCGCCCGTCGCCTCGTGGGTTGGGCGCAGGGCCTCGGCGGCGGCGCGGATGTCCTCGATGGCCAGGGTGAAAAACAGGTCGCGGCTGGGTTGCCGGGGATCGCGCCGCAGTTCGCGCCGCAGCGCCTCGTCGTAGTCGCCGCTGCCGGCGATGGCCTTTTCGAAGATGGTGGGATTGGAAGTGATGCCGCGCAGATCGTCCTCGGCGATCAGCCGCGCCAGCATCCCGGAGCTCAGCATGGAACGCTGGATGTTGTCGTACCAGACGCTCTGGCCGGCGGCGTTCAGAAGGCGCAGGGGATTGGGTGGGGACATGGAATCTTCCTCAAGCGGCGGTAAGGTGGTTGACGAATTGTAGCAACTCTCAAGCGCGAGGCGGCAAAACCAACCGGGTGAGTCGGCTTGGCGAGGGGTCCGCGCACCTTGTCCAACCGTGTAGATCTCAATCGGGATTCGCCGCAACCCATCCACCGACCCGATGTCGATCCTATAATCCTCCTCCCAAACCTCTTGCCCCGCTGCCCTGAATTTGCCGATGACTACTCCGTCTCCCTCTCACCATCTGCTGGCGATCACCGGGATGAGTTGCGCCGGTTGCGTCGCCGCCGTGGAAACCGCCCTGCGCGCCGCGCCCGGCGTGGCCGAGGCTCGCGTCAATTTCGCCGATCGCACCGCCGAAGTCATGGGAAGCGTCCCGGTGGCGACGCTGGTTCATGCGGTCCAGGCGGCCGGCTACGACGCCGTCGAGCTGCGCGACGATGCCAGCGCCGAAGCCGAGCGCGAAGCCGCCGAGCAGGCGCATTACCGACGGCTGATTCGCAACACCGGTGTCGCCGGCGTGCTGGCGGCGCCGCTGATGGCGGGGGAAATGGCCGGCTGGCTGCCGGCGCTGGCGACGCCCGCCGGCCAATCCTTCTGGATCGCCGCCGGCCTGCTGACCCTGGCGGCGATGGTCTACAGCGGCGGCCACTTTTTCGCCGGTGCCTGGCGCCAGTTCCGCCATCACAACGCCAACATGGACACCCTGATCGCGCTGGGCACGGGTTCGGCCTGGTTCTATTCCATGTTGGTGGCCTTGTTCCCCGCCAGCGTGCCGAGCCTGGCCCGCCACGCCTATTTCGAGGCGGCGGTCACCATCGTCGCCCTGGTCAATCTCGGTTCCGCCCTGGAAAGCCGGGCGCGCGGCAAGACCTCCGCCGCCATCCGGCGCCTGCTTGGCCTGCAACCGAAAACCGCCCGGCTCGTCGAGGGCGACCGGGAGCGCGACGTTCCCATCGCCACCCTCGGCGTCGGCGCCCTGATTCGGGTGCGGCCCGGCGAGAAGATCCCGGTGGACGGCGAACTGGTCGCCGGCCAGTCCACCGTCGACGAGGCCATGCTCACCGGCGAACCGCTGCCGGTGACCAAGCGCGTCGGCGATCCGGTCACCGGCGGCACGGTGAATCAGGGAGGCGGCTTCGTATTTCGCGCCACCCGGATCGGGGCCGATACGGTGCTGGCCCACATCGTCGCCAGCGTGCGCCAGGCCCAAAACAGCAAGCCGCCGATTGGCCGACTGGCCGACCGGGTCGCCGCCGTGTTCGTGCCCTCGGTGCTGATCGTGGCGGTGCTGACTGCGCTGGCCTGGTTCAACCTCGGCCCCGAACCGCGGGCGAGCTACATGCTGGTCACGACCCTGACCGTGCTGATCATCGCCTGTCCCTGCGCGCTGGGGCTGGCCACCCCGATCTCGATCATGGTCGGGGTCGGCAAGGCCGCCGAACACGGCATCCTGATCCGCGACGGCGCGGCGTTGCAACGGGCCGGCCAGTTGACGACCATCGTCCTGGACAAGACCGGCACCGTCACTACCGGCCGACCCACCGTGACCGCCGTGGCGACCGCACCGGGATTCGAGGAGGCGGAGGTATTCCGGCTGGCGGCCGGACTGGAAGCCGGTTCCGAGCATCCGCTGGCCCAGGCCATCGTGAACGCTACCCGCGAGCGGGGCTTGGCCGTTCCTCCGGCGGAGCGCTTCGAGGCCGTCGCCGGCCGGGGCGCGCGCGGCGCGGTGGCCGACCAGGCTCTGCTGGTCGGCAATCGTCGCCTGCTGGAGGAACACGACGTCGACGCCGCACCACTGCGCGCCGAGGCGGAACGATGGGCCGCTCAGGGCCAGACGCCGGTGTTCGTGGCGGTCGATGGTCGGTCCGCCGGTATTCTGGCCATCGCCGATCCGCCCAAGCCGGATTCGGCCGCCGCCATCGCCCGACTGCGGGAGCTGGGCCTGCGCGTGGCGCTGCTGACGGGCGACCACATTGCCACCGCCCAGGCGATTGCCGCTCAAGTCGGCATCGAGACGGTGTTCGCCGAGGCGCCGCCCACCGCCAAGGCCGACATCATCGCCAGGCTGCAAGCCGAGGGCGCGGTGGTCGGCATGGTCGGAGACGGGATCAACGACGCGCCGGCCCTGGCGCGGGCCGATGTCGGTCTGGCCATGGGCGGCGGAACCGACGTTGCCATCGAAAGCGCCGGCATCACCCTGGCGCGCGGCTCCCTGCGCGGCGTCGCCGACGCCATCGCCATTTCCCGCGCCACGCTGAGCAACATTCGGCAGAATTTGGTTGGCGCTTTCCTTTACAATACTCTGGGAATTCCGCTGGCGGCGGGCGCGCTCTACCCGATGACCGGGTTGTTGCTCGACCCCATGCTGGCTGGCGCCGCCATGGCCCTGTCGTCGTTCACCGTCGTCAGCAACGCCAACCGGCTGCGCGGTTTTCGGCCCCCTCACCCCAACCGCTCCCTTTCGAGGAAAGAGTAGGGAGTAAACGACGAGGAAATTCCGAATGACCGTTCTACTCGTCAACCTTGCCGGACTGGGCCTGATCGGCCTGATCGTCTGGTGGTTCTGGATCGCCCGCGCATGAAGCCGCCGCCCCTTCCCAAAACTTCCCTGCTGGGCCGTCTGGGGCTGGCCTTGGTGGCCACCGTGGCGGTGGTGGCCGGCTTCGCCGTCGCTTCGCTGCTGTTCGCCGTCCTGGTGGTGACGGGCCTGGCGTTCGGTGGCTGGCTGTGGTGGCGGTTGCGCCGGTTGGCCCGACAGGCGCAACGCGCCGCCCCCACCATCCTTGAAGGAGAATACACGGTCATGCCCGACTATCCCGCCTTGGAGGCTCGGAGCGCGTCCCGTCCGGTCCCGCCCCCTTCCTCCACTCGCGGAAATCGCCGTGTGTCTCGATCTCGCCGCTGATCGGCGCCCGCGCGACCTTTGCGACGAGCAGGTCGAATTGCTGTACGCGCAGGCTCCGTTGGGGGTCGTGGCCAGTCTGCTGATCGCGCCGCTGCTGGTGCTGACGCTGTGGAACGCCCTGCCGCGGACGATCCTGATCGGATGGCTGCTGGCGCTGGAGGCCACCGTGCTGATTCGGCTGGCCCTGATCGCGGCGTTCCGGCGCCGCGCCGTTCCGGACACCGCCGCCGGACGCTGGATCACCCGCTACACCTGGGCCTGCGCCGCCAGCGGCGTCTGTTGGGGTGGTTGCGTCGTCTTGCTGGCCTTTTCGCCCTCGCTGGTCCACGATGCCTTCATCGCCCTGATTCTGGGGGGCGTACTCATGGGTGGCGTGTTCACCATGAGTTCAGTCCTGCGCGCCTATGTCGCTTATGCTCTGCCCCTCGGGCTGCCACCGGTGCTCTGGCTGCTGCTGCGCGACGATCCGATCCGCGTCGCCATGGGCGTCGCCGGCGTGCTTTACCTCCTGCTTGCACTGGCGACCGCCCAGCGATTTCACCGGACACTCGCCCATTCGTTGCGGTTGGCGACGGAAAACCTGAATTTGGCCCAGTCCCGCGCCAGGGCCAAGGAACAGGCCGAGGCCACCAACCAGCGACTGGCCGACCAGCAGGCGGCGCTGCGCGACAGCGTGGCCGCCATGCGCCAGTTGTACGAGGTCATCTCCGTTCCGCGCCGCCATGCCAGGGATCGGATCCAGGCCATGCTGGCGATGGGGTGCCAGCGTTTCGGCCTGACGATCGGCATCCTGTGCCACATCGACGGCGAACGCTACCAAGTCGTCCATGTCCTGGCGCCCGGCGGCGAAGTCGCCGAGGGCGACACGCTCGCCCTCGGCGACACGTACTGCCAGGATACCGTGCGCGCCCAGACGGCCGTGGGTTTCGAGCACGCCTCGTCCGGCCCCTGGCGCCAACATCCGTGCTACCGGAAATTCGGGCTGGAAGCTTATCTGGGCGTTCCGGTCCGGGTCAGCGACCAATTGTATGGAACGTTGAACTTTTCCGACTTCAAGCCGCGGACAACTCCGTTCACCGCAGCCGATCGCGAACTGATCCAGATCATGGCCCAGTGGGTCGGCGGCGTTCTGGAGCAGGAACGCATGGCCGAGGCCGCGCGACGCCAGCAGGCCCTGCTGGCCCACGCCTCGCGCCTCAATACCCTGGGCGAAATGGCGTCCAGCCTGGTTCACGAGATCAACCAGCCCGTCACCGCCATCGCCCTGTACGCCGAAGCGGGTTTGACCCGCGCCCGCAACGAGGCGCTGGGCGTCGCCGAGGCGCGGGACGCCCTGGAAAAGATCGCCGCCCAAGGCGCTCGCGCCCAGGCCATCATTCACCGGATCCGTCATTTTGCCCGCCAGACCAAACCTCAATACACCGTCGTTCGGCTGAACGACGTATTCGAGGACATCGCCGACTTCCTGAATCTGGAAGCCCGGCGTCACCGGATCGACCTGCGTTACGACATCGCGCCGGATTTGCCGCGAGTGCTGGCCGATGCCCTGCAAGTGCAGCAAGTGATTCTGAACCTGGTTCGCAACGCCATGGACGCCATGAGCGCCGCCACCGAACCCGAAGCCGGCGCCGTGGTGGCGATCTCCGCCCGCGCCGATTCGAGGGAGGTGAAAATCGCGGTCCAGGATTCGGGACCGGGTCTGGCGCCGGACGCGCTTGCCTGCTTGCCGCAACTGTTTTTCACCACCAAGCCCGATGGATTGGGTCTGGGGCTGTCCATCAGCCAATCCATCGTCGAAGCGCACGGCGGCCGGTTGTGGGCGACGCCCAACGCCGGTCCCGGTGTCACCTTCCACTTCACCCTGCCCGCCGCCGCCGTCTCCACGCACGCGGCCGAACCTTTGTCCCTGGACGCGGATTAGCGGGACAGCGCTGCCATGAGTCGTTTCCGGTTCGTTCTCGCTCGCATCGCCGATATCGCCGGCGTCGCCCCGAACCGGGACGAAGCACGGCCGCCCCTCGCCAGCGACGAACTGGAAGAACGGGTCCAGACCCGCACCGCGGAGCTGATCGCCGCCAACCAGGCGTTGGAGGCGCAAATCGCCGCCCGCGTCCAGGTGGAGTACGCCTTGCGCGACAGCGAGGAACGGTTTCGCCAACTGGCCGAACATATCCGGGAAGTGTTCTGGGTGTACGGGGTTGCGGAAGAGCGGTTGCTTTACGTCAGTCCCACTTACGAGGAGATCTGGGGACATCCGGTGCAAAGCCTGCTGGACCGGTCGCTGGAATGGATGGAGGCCGTCCACCCCGACGACCGGCCGCGAGTCCGCGCGGCCCATTTCGAAAAGCTCGAGTCGGGCGCGTTCGACCAGGAATACCGGATCATCCGGCCGGACGGCGCGGTGCGCTGGATCTGGGACCGTGGGTTTCCCATCCGCGACCTTTCCGGTCATGTTTACCGCATCGCCGGGCTGGCCGAGGACATCACCGCGCGCAAACTGGCCGAGGACCAGTTGCGCCGCCAGCAGGTGGAATTGGCCAAGACCTCGCGGCTTAGCCTGGCGGTGGAAATGGCGTCCACCCTGGCCCACGAAATCAATCAGCCCCTGGCGGCGATCGTCGCCTACGCCCAGGCGTGCCTGGGTCTGTTGCACAAGGATCAGATCGACCCCCGGGCGCTGACCGGCGCGCTTGAGGAAATCGTCAATCAGGGGTTGCGGGCCGGCGGCATCATCCGCCACCTGCGCGACCTGGTGCGCAGGCATCCAGCCGTTCAGACCGCGATCAGCCTGAACGCCCTGATTCATGCCGTGATCCATTACATGCAACTGGAACTGCGCCAGGCGGGGGTGGCGCTGCGCCTGGAACTGGCGGATCCCTTGCCGATGGTTCTGGCCGACGACATTCAGGTGCAACTGGTGGTGCTCTATCTGGTTCGCAACGCCATCGAGGCGATGAGCGAAACCGACGAGGAACCGCGCGAGCTGACCCTGCGCACCACCGTTGACGGTTCATCCACCGTGTTGACCACGGTGCGCGATACCGGGCGGGGGCTCGGCGAGGAAGCGACCGTCCGGCTGTTTCAGCCCTTCTTCACCACCAAGCCCGATGGCATGGGCATGAGCCTGTCGGTCAGCCGCTCGATCATCGAGTCCCAGGGCGGGCGACTCTGGGCGACGGCCAATCCCGATCGCGGCCTTTCCTTTCATTTCACCCTGCCCATCCACTCGGTTCAGGGCGCGTCTTTCGCCCCATGAACGCCATGCCCACGGTTTTCGTCGTCGACGACGATCAGGCGGTGCGCGACGCCATCAGCCTGCTGTTGCGCGCCGATGGCCTGGCGGTGGCCACGTTCGCCAGCGCCGCCGCGTTTTTGGAATCCACCGCCGTCCAGCAGCCGGGTTGTCTGGTGCTGGACGTGCGGATGCCGGGCATGAGCGGTCTGGATCTGCAAAAACAGCTTTGGGCGCGCGGCTTCCGCATCCCGATCCTGTTCGTGACCGGCCACGGCGACGTGCCCATGGCGATTCGGGCGATGAAGGCGGGGGCCTTCGATTTTCTGGAAAAGCCGTTTCAGGGCGCGCTGTTGCTGGAACGGGTGCGGGAGGCGCTCGCTCTCGACGCGCGCCAGCGCGCGCGCCAGACTCGACGGACCGAAGCCGCCGCGCGCCTGGCCCTGCTGTCGCCGCGCGAGTGGGAGGTGCTGGAACGGGTCGCGGCCGGGCAATACAACAAGGTGATCGCCGCCGAACTCGGAATCAGCCTGTCCACGGTCGAGATCCACCGCAAGCGGGTGATGGAAAAGCTTCAGGCCGACTCGCTGTCGGACCTGATTCGAACGCTGGCGCTGGCGAACGACGGGGAATAACGCCGGGCCGACCTCACCCCCGGCGGCGTTCCACGAAGGCCCGCAACGCCGCCGCCGCTTCCGGCGCGTTCAGCAGTTCGATGAAATGGCGGCCTTCCAGCGCCATGGTGTCCCGCAGGGCCTCGGCCTCGTTGCGTTTGAGCAGCATCTTGGCCAGGCGCACCGCCGCCGCCGGTTGCCGGGCCAGCCGCCGCGCCCGGCCCAGCGCCAGTTCCAAAGTCGCGTCCGCGTCGGCGCCGATACCGTTGATCAGGCCCCATTCCAGCGCCTGTTCGGCGCTGAACGGTTCGCCCAGCAACAACAGCTCCGCCGCGCGCGGGTAACCGATCAGGCGTGGCAACAACAGACTGGACCCCCCTTCGGGGCATAGTCCCAGATTGACGAACGGCATTGCCAGGGTCGCTCCGGACCGGGCGTAGATCAGGTCGCAGTGCAGCAGCATCGTCACCCCGATGCCGACCGCCGGGCCGTTCACCGCCGCGAGCAACGGCTTTTCGAACTGGCGCAGCGCGGTCAGGAATCGAAAGACCGGGCTGTCCTCGCCGGCCGGCGGCGCCGCCAGGAAGTCGGCGATATCGTTGCCGCTGCTGAAACTGTCGCCGCCGCCGGTGAGCACCACCGCCCGAACGGCGGCGTCTTCCGCCGCTTCGGTCAGGGCGGCGGTCAACGCCGCGTACATCGCCAACGTCAAGGCGTTTTTCTTGTCGAGACGGTGGATGCGAACCCGCAAGACCCCTTCTTCCCGTTCGGTTAAAATCTCCGGCGTACTCATTCCGGTTTCCTCTCTGGATATCGACGGTAAATTCCCGATAGCCTCGCGCCGCCGGCTCGCTGGCGGGTCGCGCGGCCTCGGCCCCACGAAAGCGCAGGCGCCGCCATGACCATTGCCCACAGCGCGTTGCTGACTGATCTGTATCAGCTCACCATGCTCCAGACTTACCACGCCGAACGCATGAACGAAACGGCCGTCTTCGAACTGTTCGCGCGCCGCCTGCCGCCGCAACGGGGATTCCTGCTCGCCGCCGGCCTGGAACAGGCGCTGGATTACCTGGAGAACCTGCGTTTCACCGCCGAGGAGCGGGACTGGCTGGCCGGCACCGGCCGCTTCAGCCCGGACTTCGTCGAGGCGCTGGCCCACTTCCGGTTCGCCGGCGCGGTCCACGCCTTGCCCGAAGGGACGGTATTTTTCGCCAACGAACCGATCCTGCGGGTCACCGCGCCGTTGCCGCAGGCGCAGTTGGTGGAAAGCCGGCTGATCAACCTGCTCCATTACCAGACCCTGATCGCGTCCAAGGCCGCCCGCTGCGTGCTGGCCGCGTCCGACAAGCTGCTGGTGGATTTCGGCCTGCGTCGCGCCCACGGCGGCGAGGCGGCGCTGCTGGCGGCGCGGGCCGCCTATCTGACCGGCTTCGCCGGCACCGCCACCGTCCTGGCCGGGATGCGGTTCGGCATTCCGCTCTTCGGCACCATGGCTCATTCGCTGATTCAGGCCCACGACCGCGAGGAGGACGCTTTCGCCCATTTCGCCGCCGCTCAGCCCGGCAACGTCACCCTGTTGCTCGACACCTACGACACCGAGGCCGCCGCCCACACCCTGGTGAAACTCGCGCCCCGCCTGCGCGAACGCGGCATCGCCATCCGGGGCGTGCGAATCGACAGCGGCGATCTGGCCGAACACGCCCGGCGGGTGCGGCGCATCCTCGACGACGGCGGTCTGCCCCAGGTCACCATCCTCGGCAGCGGCGATCTCGACGAAGACCGCATCCGGGAGTTGCTGGCCAGCGGAGCGCCGTTCGACGGCTTCGGCGTCGGCACCCGGCTGGACGCCTCCACCGACGCCCCGACCCTGGACATGGTCTACAAGCTTCAGGAATACGCCGGCCAGCCCCGGCGCAAGCGTTCCGAGGGCAAGGCCACCTGGCCGGGCCGCAAGCAGGTGTACCGGCGGACGGCGGCGGACGGAACCTTCGCCGGCGATTGCCTGGGGCTGGAGCATTGTCCCCAGCCGGGCGAGCCGCTGCTGGCTCCGGTGATGGAACAGGGCCGGCGCCTGCAAGCGCCGGAGCCGGCGAGCGCGATCCGCGAACGGATTCGGGCGCAACTGGCGGCGTTGCCCGCCGCCTTGCGCGCCGGTCAAACCGCGCCACCCTATCCGGTGGAGGTCGCGCCCGAGCTGCGGGAGCTGACCGAGCGCCTCGACCGGAAGCCGCACTGACCCCATGCGCGCCCTGTTCGAGCTGTTCCTCGATATCTGCCTGTTTCGCAAGGGCCCACAAGATGTCCCGGCCGGGATGGCGCTGCTGAAGCTGTGCCTGTTGGGCTATGGCTTGTCCGGGCTGGCGGTGCTGCTGTTGAGTACGCCGGCTCCGGTGGCGATTCTGCAAATCCTGCTGGATTTGGTGTTGCTGGCCGGGCTGCTGCACCTGGCGCTGCTGGCGCGGCGGCATCCCCGGCGTTTCGAACAGACCCTGAGCGCCCTGACCGGGACCGGCACGTTGATGGGCTTGCTGGCGCTCCCGATGATGGTCTGGATCGTCCGCCAGGGGCCGAACGGCGATACGCAACTGCCGGCGCTACTCCTGTTGGGATTGATGGCGTGGAGCATCACGGTCATGGCCCACATCCTGCGCCAGGCGCTCGATATCCCGGTCTGGGCCGGCGCGCTGGGCGCGCTCGGTTATACCTTCCTGTCGTGGATGCTCACCGGCTGGATCGGAGCGTAGGGCGTAACCGTTCAAACTCCTTCCCCCGACGCTTCGATGGGTTTCGCTAACCATCTCATTTTTGTTTCAATTATATCCCTTAGTAATGCACAATTGGATTTACTTTATCCATGACTTTCATCCAGGAATTCGTCTACATCGGTCTGCTGGTTCTCGGTATTCTGGCTACCTTCGCCACCGCCGGCCTGTTGCTTTGGCTGTGCAGCTTTTCCCGGTTCGCTCCACGATTTCGGTCGCTGACCAATCTATCGCCGCAGGTGGTCGCCATCGTCGGCATTCTGTTCGCGCTGTACACCACGTTTTTTGCCAGCGATATCTGGAACATCCGTGACCGCGCGCAGACCGCGATCCAACAGGAAGCGGAAGCGATGCGCGGATTGTTCCGGCTGGCCGAGCAACAACCACCAGCCATTGGCGCGCCGATCATCGCCGCGCTGCGCGAGTACGCGCGGGCGACGATCCAGGACGAATGGCCGCTGTTGGCGCGGGGGGAGCCGCCCGGTGGGCAAACCCTGGAGCGGTGGCGGGACTTGTTGCGGGCGGTGCTGGCGGACCCCGCGGCGAAAGGCTTGCCCACCAGCGTTCATACCGCCATGGTGCAAGCGGTGGAGCGGGTGCACGTCGCGCGTCATCAGCGCATTGCCCAGAGCCAGCGCCACGGCGATCCGCTGAAATGGTTCGCCGTGGCCTGTCTGGGGGCGTTCACCCTGCTGACGGTGGCGCTGGTGCATCTTGACAACTGGCGAACGCAGTTGGCGGCGCTGTTGATCTATTCCGCCGCGATCTCGGTTAGCTTCGCAGCGGCTTATTTGCAACGCAGTCCGTTTCAGGTGTTCGTGGTCAGCGCGCAACCCATCGCCGAGTTGATCACGATGGAGTCGTTGCTGGATCGGCGCTAATCGCCGCGCGCCGGTTCAGGCCGGTTCGCGCACGATCTCGCCCAGGCCCGCGCGCCGCAGGGCGTCGTCGAGCAACTGGCGGACCTGGCGGACGGTGTCCAGCGTCAGCGCTTGCTGGGACAATTCGCGTGCCTCGTCCCGGCTGAAGCTGCGGATGGCCCATTTGACCCGCGGCACGCTGACGGTGCTGGCGCTCAGGCTGTCCACGCCCATCCCCAGCAACAGCACGGCGGCGCCGGGATCGGCCGCCAGTTCCCCGCACAGATTCACCGGCCGGCTGGCGCGGCGCCCGCTCTCGATGATGTAGGCGATGGTTTTGAGCATCGCCGGATGCAAACTATCGTACAGACCGGCGACCCGGGCGTTGTCGCGGTCCACCGCCAGCAGGTATTGGGTCAGGTCGTTGGTGCCCACCGAGAGATAATCCACCCGCCGGGCGAGTTGCTCGGCCTGCCAGGCGGCGGATGGCACCTCGATCATCACGCCGACTTGTGGAGGGGCCGTGGCATGACCGTCCTCGCGCAATTCCCGCTCGGCGCGCGCCAGCAGCCGCAATGCCTCGTCCACTTCCTCCACGGTGGTAATCATCGGGAACAGGATCCGCAGATTGTCCAGCCCGGCGTTGGCCCGTAGCATGGCGCGCAACTGGGTCAGGAAAATGTCCGGGTGATCCAGGGTGAAGCGCATCCCGCGCCAGCCCAGGAACGGATTGTTTTCCTCGATGGCGAAGTACGGCAGGGTCTTGTCGCCGCCGATGTCCAGCGTGCGCATCACCACCGGGCGCGGCGCGAAGGCGGCCAGCATGGGCCGGTAAAGTTGAAGCTGCTCCTCCTCGCTGGGAAACGATTCGCGCACCATGAAGGCGAACTCGGTGCGGTACAGGCCGATGCCTTCGGCGCCGACCGCGCGGGCGGCGGCGATGTCGGTGGGCAATCCAGCCTTGGCGTAGAGCGGCATCGGGTGGCCGTCCCGGGTTTCGGCGGGCAGGTCGCGCAGCGCGCCCAGTTCGGCGGACAGTTCGGCGTCGGCGGTCATCAGCCGCTGATAGTCGGCGCGGGTGATCGGGTCCGGGTTGAGATAGACGCGGCCCCGATACCCGTCCACGATGATCTCGCTGCCCTCGAACCGGCCCAGCGGCCGGTCGCCCAGACCCATCACCGCCGGAATGCCCATGGCCCGCGCCAGCAGGGCGACATGGGACAGGGCCGAGCCACGCAGGCAGACGATGCCGGCCAGTTGTTCCGGCGGCACCGCCGCCAGATGAGCCACGCTCATCTCCTCGGCCACCAGCACGCAACGGTCGGTCGCCGGCTGGAGGGAAGGGTGGGGCGCGGCGCGCAGGCGATGCAGCACGCGTCGGCCCAGATCGTGGAGGTCCTCGGCCCGGGCGCTGAGATACGGGTCCTCGGCCTGCTCCAGCAGCCGGACCCGGGCCAGCACGGCATCGCGCCAGGCAGCCGGCGCCCACTGTCCGGCCCGAATGCCGGCGCGCGCGTCTCCAATCAGGCTGTCGCTGCCGAGAAGCATCCGGTGGACCGTGAACAGCGCCTGCTCGGTGGGTGGCAACAGCGGCGCCAGCCGGTCGCTGGCCACGCGCAACTCCTCCTCGACGGCGGCAATGGCGGCGTGGAGGGCCGTTTCCTCGGCGGCGAGGTCGCCGGCCGGACGATCCGGCACGTCGTCGAGGTCGGCCAGCAGATGGGGCACGGCGACGGTTCCCATCGCCACGCCCGGAGCACCGGGCACGCCGCACAAGGCGCGAGCGCCGGTGGTCAACGGGTTAAGCAGCTCCTGGGTGGCGCCGCTGAGGATGGCGTGATTGAGGATGCTGGCCAATTGGGCGGCGATGGTGACCAGAAAATCCACTTCGTCCGGCTGGAACTGGCGCACGGCGCGGTCCTGCGTCACCAGCACGCCCAGCACCCGGCGATACTGGATCAGCGGCACACCCAGAAAAGCGTGATAGCCTTCCTCGCACAGCGCGCACACCGGACGGAAGCGGGGATGGCGCGGCGCATCCTCCAGATTGATCGGTTCCTGGCGTTCGGCGACCAGGCCGACCAGTCCTTCCCCGTGGTTGAGCCGGACCTGGCCGACCGCCTCGGGATTGAGGCCGACGGTGGCCATCAGCACATGGTTCCGGTTGTCCTCGTCGGCCAGATAGACGGTGCAGGCCGCCACCCGCATCGTATCCCGAATCCGATTGACCGTGATCGCCAGCGCGCTGGGCAGGTCCGGCGCGGCGTTGACCTCTTGGACGATACGGCGCAAGGTTTTGAGCATGAAGCGAGATTCCTTCCATCTGGAAATTTTTTGAAGCGCAAGATAAGCCATCATCCCGATGAAGGGTAATAGCGCCGAATAACGCACGATCGGCAAGGGTTGCATGGTGGCTACTTGGGCGGCCTCGATCAGTGGATACAGGTTAGGGCGGCCCTTCGCCCAATGGTTCGTCCGGCATGACGGATGGAAGCCAAGTAGAATATACCGACTCCAGGTTACCCCCAGAAGAAGCAAGGCATGAGCGATCCAACGGAATTGACTGGCGATCCGGCGCGGGTCGGCCGCTTGTTGCGGTTGGCGACCTACGCCTCGGTGACCACCGCGGCGGTGTTGATCGCCGGCAAACTGGCGGCGGCGCTGCTGACGGCGTCGGTCAGCGTGCTGGCCTCGCTGGTGGATTCGATGATGGACGTGGCGGCGTCCCTGATCAATCTGCTGGCGGTGCACTATTCCTTGCAACCGCCCGACCGCGACCACCGCTTCGGCCACGGCAAGGCCGAGCCGCTGGCGGGTCTGGTCCAGGCGGCGTTCATCGCCGGCTCGGCGGTCTTCCTGATCCTGCACGCGGTGGACCGGTTGTTGCACCCACAGCCGCTGAACGACGCTTTGATCGGTGTTGGCATGTTGCTGTTCTCCATCGCCGCCACCGTGTTGCTGCTGGCGTTCCAGCACCATGTGATCCGCCGCACCCAGTCCACGGCGATTCGGGCCGACGCGCTGCATTACGCCACTGACCTGCTGACCAACGCCGCCACCATTTTGGCGCTGGGCCTGGCAATGCTGGGTTGGCCGCTCGCCGATCCGGTCTTCGCCATCGGCATCGCCCTGTACATTCTCCACAGCGCCGGCCGGATCGGCCACGAGGCGGTGCAATTGCTGATGGATCACGAGTTGCCGCCCGAGGTGCACGAGCGCATCAGGGCCATCGCCGACGGCCATGCCCGGGTGCGGGGCACGCATGACGTGCGCACCCGCCGTTCGGGACAGACTTATTTCATTCAGTTGCATCTGATGCTGGATGACCAGATGCCGCTGGTGGAGGCGCACCGGGTGGCCGACGAGGTGGAGGCGGCGATCGTGGCGGCTTTTCCCAACGCGGACGTGCTGATCCACGAGGATCCGGCCAGCGAGCCACCCCCGCGGGCCTTACCGGCTTAGAGGGCGGCGGGAAAGCGAAATATGGGGTTGGCGGAGAGGGTGGGATTCGAACCCACGGACCCTTGCGGGTCAACGGTTTTCAAGACCGCCGCAATCGACCGCTCTGCCACCTCTCCAATCGGGTTGGATTTTAGCCGGCCTTCCCTGGCCGCGCCAGCAACGCCCCGAATCGCGGTCGTGCCTCGCCAGTTAGCGCTGGAGTTGCAGCGGTTGATAAGTTGCGGCGGGCGACTCCGCGTTTTCGATGGTAGCCGCGGGGAGCATGGGGAAGATGGCCATCGGCGTTGCTTCGGCATCCGCCTGAAGGGGCGTCGCCTCGGCGGAAGACGGGCAAGAGACCGTTCCGAACTTATTGACCAGCGTATTGCTTTCGAAGTCAAGCTGGAACCGGTAACAGCCATTGGCGGCCATGGTGACCGTCCCCGACCCCGAGGCAGTGCCGCACGCCGAGGAGACTTGGGAAGTGAAATTCTTGGTGCCGGCGGTCGTGCTGGCGAAGCTTTCGATAGAGGAAGAACTGGTGCAGGAGTTGGAGACGGATTGCCTGGTGACTCCGTCGACCGTCACCGAATAGGTGCTGGTGAATACTTGACCACTGCTATTACTGCAGCAGGTATTGTTGTACGAGTTCCAGCGGGCGGTTCCACCGCCACCCCCGCCGCTGGGAGTGATGGCCCCCGCGAAGCTGATGTTACCCCCGACGAAGACTTGCAAGACGATGGTGCCGTTGGCCTCGGTGGGCAAATTGGTCAAATCGAATTTGCCGAACGGCAGGCTGGCCGTGCCGCCCTCGCAACGCAGGGAACCCGGCCCGCAGGTGAACATGCAGCGGCCGCTGGCCAGGGCCAGGGCGCAGGTCGCGTTGCCTTGCGCGTTGAGCGCCGTGCCGGTGATCCGATAGAGACCGCCGCCCAGCGCCGTCACGGATTCCACGGTGGCGCCGGCCTGTTGCGCCAGCACGGGCGTCGTCGTGGCGAGGATCATCAATGGAGTGATGAATAGCTTTGCCGATGCGCCGAAATTTCTGTAAGCCATGGTTTCTCTCCTGCTTTAAGATGGAATTGAGAAAATGACGACCTGATCCCGACGCCCTCCGTGGACTCCTGAAAACTCTTTAACTTATGCGAGTGAAGTATAATCGCAAAAAATCAGCTCTCCGTCACGCTGGCCTACGGGGGGCGCTCGCTGAGTCAGGAACTTATCCGGCATCAACCCTAAGCGAAACAGTGAGATGATGATGGAACCCGACCCCGGAGCGCCCATCGATATCGTGGTTCCGGTCTATCAGGGTCTGACGATTACCCGTCGCTGCCTGGAGAGCGTGTTCGGTCACCGGCAGCGGCGCCCCCATGAAATCATCGTCATCGACGACGCCAGTCCGGAGCCCGAATTGGCGGACTATCTGGGTGGTCTGGCCGAAGCCGGACGCCTCACCTTGCTGCGCAATCCCACCAACCAGGGTTTCGTGGTTACCGCCAATCGCGGTCTAGCCCTGCACCCGGAGCGCGACGTGGTGTTGCTCAACAGCGATACCGAGGTGAACGGCGACTGGCTGGATCGGCTGGCGCGCTGCGCTTATGCCGCCGCGACGATCGGGACGGTCACGCCGTTTTCCAACAACGCCACCATCTGTAGTTATCCCCGTTTTTGCGAGACCAACGAACTGCCGCCTGGACTGTCGCTGGCGGCGACCGATGCCTTGTTCCAGCGCGTCAACGCCGGCCGCTGGCTGGAAATTCCCACGGCGGTGGGTTTCTGCATGTACATCCGCCGCGATTGCCTGCGGGCGGTCGGCGGCTTCGACGAGGACACCTTCGGCTCGGGATACGGCGAGGAAAACGATTTCTGCATGAGAGCTGCCAAGGCCGGCTGGCGTCACGCGCTCTGCGCGGATACCTACGTTTATCACATCGGCGGCGTCAGTTTCGGCGAGCGGCAGGACCAATTGCGAACCCAGGCCCGGGCGGCCCTGACCGCGTTGCATCCCGATTACGACGACCGGATCGAGGCTTTCACCCGGCAGGATCCCGCCAGACCCCTGCGGGTGGCCGTGGACTGGGAACGCGCGTTGCTGACGTCCGAACAGACCTTGCACGTTCTGCGCGAGCGTGAAGAAGCCCTCGCGCAGCTGCGGCGGGATCGCGACGCGGCGCGCGCGCGCGAGCAACGAACCGCCGCCACGCTGGAACATGCGTTTCGGGCCGCCGAGGCGCTCTTGTTCCGGACCCGGGATGAACTGCGCCAACGGGAACAGGTACTCGCCGAGGCGCAGCGCTATGTCCGGGAACGGGAAGCCGATGTGGCGTTGTTGACGACCCAGGCGCAGGCAACGCGGGACGAGCTGATGGAAGCCATGCGGCGGCTTGAAAGTGTTCACGAACAAAATCGCGAACTGACGGTGGAATTGGAGACGTTGCGCGCGCGCGATCTTGAGCTGACGGCGCAACTCGACAAGATTCATTCTTCCAAAACCTGGCGCTATACCAAGTTCCTCAGAAAATCATGAATCCAACCGCGCACCTGTTCACCAGCATCACCGCCAATTATCTGCCCAAGGCGCGGGTGCTGGCCCAATCGGCCAGACGCCAGGCGGCCGATGTCCGTTTTCATCTGTTGCTGTGCGACGACTATCCGACCGACGCCGATCCCGCCAGCGAACCGTTCGATTCGATCATCAACGTGACGGAATTGCCGGTTTCCGGTTTGGATGCCTGGCTGTTCGGTCACACGGTGGTCGAGATGTGCACCGCCGTCAAGGCGCTCGGCTTTCTGGAAATCGCCCGGAGGTTCGCCGCGGAGAAAATCTTCTACTTCGATCCGGACATCGTAATCCTGTCTGGCCTCGACGACCTGATCGGGCGATTGGACCGGCGCAGCATCCTGTTGACGCCTCACCTGAGCGAGCCGGAGCAGGCGCTGGATGCGATCGCGGACAACGAAATCGCCAGTCTCAAGCACGGGGTGTTCAATCTGGGTTTTCTTGGCGTGCGAACCAGCGCCGAGGGCTTGCGTTTCCTGAACTGGTGGGCCGAGCGGCTGCGTCATTTCTGCCACGACGACATCGCCGGCGGGTTGTTCACCGACCAGCGCTGGCTGGATCTGGCTCCCGTCTTTTTCGAGGATATCGCCATCCTGCGCGAGCCAATCTACAACGTCGCCACCTGGAATCTCACCCACCGTCCGGTCGCGGGCTCGCTGGAGCGGGGCTTCACCATCAACGGCGAGCCGCTCAGCTTCTACCATTTCTCCGGTTTCGACAGCGGCGCCCAGGAAGTCATGCTGAAGAAGTACGCCGATGCCGATTCGGTGTTGTTCGATCTGCGCCGCTGGTACATCGCCGAATGTCAGCGCTTGGGCCAGGAGGAACTGGGCAGTCGCCGGTGTCGCTATGACACTTTTGACAATGGCGAACGTATTACGCGGGCGCAGCGGATTCTCTACCGCTCCCGCCTGGATTTACGGCGGGCTTTTCCCCATCCCTTCCGCGCCGAGGGCCATTCCTATTACCATTGGCACCAGATCAATGCCAAGGGCGCTGATATCAGCGACGAAGCGTTGGCAACCGAGGCGACGTTACGCGCTCAACTGAACGACGCCCGCCGTCAACTGGACTTGATTCAGCACTCTCGCAGTTGGCGGCTGGCCCGGACGTTCGCCTGGTTGCGCAATCTATTTCGCTAAGGTCACCGGGCACGGTTGGCATGGGGTGAAGCAGGATGCATCTTGCTGAAATGGTTATTAACTTGCTGAAATGGTTATTAACTTGGCGCGGTCACGCCCGGAGCCGTAGCTGATACGGGCTAGCCCGGTTCCGGTGGCCTTCCCTAAAATTCCTAACCATCGCGGGGACACGACGGTGTCGCCCCGTCTCCTCCAACCCAAAGACAAATCGACAAATCGTTAAGGAGTGCCCGGTGGAACGCGAAAGTATGGAATATGACGTAGTCATCGTCGGCGCTGGCCCATCGGGCCTGTCGGCGGCCATCCGTCTGAAGCAACTGGCGGCGGAGAACGACCAGGAGGTAACCGTCTGCGTCATCGAGAAAGGTTCCGAGGTCGGCGCGCACATCCTGTCCGGCGCGGTCATCGAACCGCGCGCCCTGAACGAACTGATCCCGGACTGGAAGGAACGGAGCGCGCCGCTGAACACCCCGGCCACGGAAGACCGCTTTCTGTTCCTGACCCGCGAGACCTCTTACAAGCTGCTCACCCCGCCGCAGATGGACAATCACGGCAACTACATCGTCAGCCTGGGCAACCTGTGCCGCTGGTTGGCGACCCAGGCCGAGGAGCTGGGCGTGGAGATTTACCCCGGCTTCGCCGCCGCCGAGGTACTCTACGACGACGATGGGGCGGTGGTCGGGGTGGCCACCGGCGACATGGGCGTGGGTCGCGACGGCCAACCGACCGACCAGTTCACGCCGGGGATGGATCTGCGCGCCCGTTACACGCTGTTCGCCGAGGGCTGTCGCGGCTCGCTGACCAAGACCTTGCTTGAGCGTTTCAAACTGCGCGAGGGGGTGGACCCGCAGACCTACGGCATCGGGATGAAGGAGCTGTGGGAAATCGACCCGGCCAGGCATCAGCCGGGCAAGATCATCCACACGGTCGGCTGGCCGCTGGACGCCGGCACCTATGGCGGTTCCTTCCTGTACCATCTGGAAAATAATCAGGTCGCGGTGGGGTTCGTGATCGGCCTGGGCTACGAGAACCCCCACCTGTCGCCGTTCGAGGAATTTCAGCGCTTCAAGACCCACCCCGACATTCGCCCCACCTTCGAGGGCGGCCGCCGCATCGCCTACGGCGCGCGCGCCATTTCGGCGGGCGGGTTCCAGTCGATTCCCAAGCTGACCTTCCCCGGTGGCGCGCTGATCGGCGATACCGCCGGCTTTCTCAACATGCCCAAGATCAAGGGCACCCATACCGCGATGAAATCGGGAATGGTGGCGGCGGAGGCGGTGTTCGCGGCGGTCGCGGCCGGGCGCGGCGCGGACGAGGTGACGGATTATCCCGAAAAATTGCGGCAAAGCTGGCTGTGGGAGGAACTTTATCTGGTTCGCAACGTGAAGCCGTCGTTCAGTTGGGGGTTGTGGGCGGCCATCGCCTATTCGGCGCTGGACACCTACATCTTCCGGGGCAAGGCGCCGTGGACCTTCCACCACAAACCGGACCACGTCAAGCTTAAGAAAGCCAGCGAATGTCCGAAGATCGAATATCCCAAGCCCGATGGGGTGATCAGCTTCGACCGGCTGTCCTCGGTGTTCATCTCCAACACCAATCACGAGGAGGATCAGCCTTGCCATCTGACATTGAAGGACTCAACCGTTCCGATCCAGATCAATCTGGCGTTGTACGACGCGCCCGAGCAGCGGTATTGCCCGGCGGGGGTCTACGAAATCGTCCGGGACGGCGATGGCAATAACCCGCGCCTGCAAATCAACGCCCAGAACTGCGTCCATTGCAAGACCTGCGACATCAAGGACCCGACCCAAAACATCAACTGGGTGACGCCGCAGGGCGGCGGTGGGCCGAATTATCCCAATATGTAAAATCGCGAACCGAGGGGCGTCGCCCGGCGTCCCTCCTTCCGGCCCTGTCCATTACACACATCTTGAACGGCAGGGCCGCCGCCGCCATCTGGTGAGG
>JARSSO010000016.1 GCA_029624765.1 Candidatus Contendibacter sp.
GATTCCCAAGACCACCCGCCTTGCGGACTACACGCCGCCCGCTTACCGGATTCCGGCGGTCGACCTGCGCTTCGATCTGGGCGAGGATTTCACCTTGGTCCATTCCCGGTTGCGCATCGTCCGCGCCGACGCCACCCCCGCCGGGACGGCGCTGGCGCTGGATGGCCAGCATCTGGAACTGGTCGCGCTGGAACTGGACGGCGCCCCGATTGCCGCCGACCGTTACCAAGTCGACGCCGACCACCTGACCCTGCTCGATCCACCCGCCGAGTTTGAATTGGCGACAGTCACCCGTATTCGGCCCCAGGACAATGCCGCGCTTCAGGGACTCTACCAGTCCAGCGGCAACTTCTGCACCCAGTGCGAGGCAGAAGGCTTTCGCCGCATCACTTACTTCCTCGACCGCCCGGACGTGATGGCGGTGTTCACCACCACCCTGGTCGCGGACAAGGCCCGCTATCCGGTGCTGCTGTCCAACGGTAATCCGGTCGCCAGTGGCGAACTGGACGACGGCCGCCACTGGGCAACCTGGCACGATCCATTCCCCAAGCCCGCTTACCTGTTCGCCGTGGTGGCCGGTCATCTGAAACACGTTGAGGACCACTTCATCACCCGTTCCGGCCGAAAGGTCGCGCTGCGCATTTACGTCGAACCGGACAACATCGACCAGTGCGACCATGCGATGTACTCGCTCAAACAGGCGATGGCCTGGGACGAGGAACGGTTCGGGCTGGAATACGATCTCGATCTTTATCAAATCGTGGCGGTCGGCGATTTCAACATGGGCGCGATGGAGAACAAGGGCCTCAACGTCTTCAACACCAAGTACGTGCTGGCCAAGCCGGAAACCGCCACCGACGCCGACTATCAGGGCATCCTCGGCGTCATCGGCCACGAATACTTCCACAACTGGACCGGCAACCGGGTCACCTGCCGCGACTGGTTCCAACTCAGCCTCAAGGAAGGACTGACCGTGTTCCGCGACCAGGAATTTTCCTCGGATTTGGGCTCGCGCGGGGTCAAGCGCATCGAGGACGCGCGCGTGCTCCGCGCCAGCCAGTTCCCGCAGGACGCCGGGCCGCTGGCGCATCCGGTGCGGCCAGATTCCTACATCGAAATCAATAACTTCTACACAGTCACCGTCTACAACAAGGGCGCGGAGGTGATCCGCATGATGCAAACCCTGCTGGGCCGGGACGGTTTTCGACGGGGCATGGATTTGTATTTCCAGCGCCACGACGGCCAGGCGGTGACCTGTGACGATTTCGTGGCGGCGATGGCCGACGCCAACGGCGTGGATTTCACCCAGTTCAAACGCTGGTACCACCAGGCCGGCACCCCGGAACTGACCGTCAGCGATGACTACGATCCCGCCGCCCGCCGCTATGCCCTCACGATCCGGCAAGCCTGCCCGCCGACGCCGGGCCAACCCCAGAAGGAGCCGTTCCACATCCCGCTGGCGCTGGGTCTGCTGGATGCCGAGGGTCACGACCTGCCGTTGCAACTGGAAGGGGAAAGCGCGTCGAGAGGAACCAAGCGGGTGCTGGAACTGCGCGAGCCGGAACACACGTTCCATTTCATCAACGTGCCGGTCCGACCGGTTCCTTCTCTGCTGCGCGGTTTTTCGGCGCCGGTCAAGCTGAACGGCGCCGAAAGCGACGCCGACCTGCGCTTCCGGCTGGCCCACGATAGCGACGACTTCAACCGCTGGGACGCCGGCCAGACCCTGGCGATCCGCACCATCCTTGCCTTGGTCGAAGAGCGTCGGCGGGGTATGGCGTGGACGCCGCCGGAATCGCTTAATGCCGCGCTGGGGCGGGCGCTGACCTCGGGCGCCGATCCGGCCCTGCTGGCGCAGGTACTGACCCTGCCCGGCGAAGGCTATCTCGCCGAACAGATGGAGGTGGTGGATATGGATGGGATTCACGCCGCGCGGCGCTTCGTCCAGCGGACTCTGGCGGAACGGTTGCGGGAGCCGCTGTGGACGACTTACCAGACTCTGCGTGACCGGGGGCGCGACGGTTATCGCATCGACGCCGCCGCCATGGGCCGGCGCGCGCTCAAGAACGTCTGCCTGGAATACCTGATGCAACTCGACGCCGCCGAATCGCGGGCGTCCTGCCTGGAGCAGTTCCACGCCGCCGACAACATGACCGACCAGCTTGGGGCGCTGGCGGCGCTGGTCAACGACGACAGCCCGGAGCGGGCCGAGGCGCTGGCGATCTTTTACCAGCGCTGGCGGCGCGAGGCGCTGGTGGTGGACAAGTGGCTGAGCCTGCAAGCAACATCGAGCCTGCCCGGAACGCTGGCCGTTGTCCGGAACCTGATGGCGCACGAAGCTTTCAGCCTTCGCAATCCCAACAAGGTTCGGGCGTTGATCGGCGCGTTTTCCCAGGCCAACCCCTGGCATTTCCACGCCGCCGACGGCAGTGGCTATACTTTTCTGGCCGACCGAATCCTGGAGTTGGATGCCTTCAATCCCCAGATCGCCGCGCGGTTGATGGCCGCCTTCACCCGCTGGCGCAAATACGATCCGATGCGCCAGGAGAGAATGCGTGAACAACTGGAGCGCATCCTCGCCGCGCCGGCGCTGTCGCCGGATGTCTACGAGATTGCCATCAAAAGTCTGGGGTGGGAGAAGTGAGAGCCCCAGCGGCACTGCTGCATTGCAAAATTTCGGTTGACTCCCGTCGTTGCGGGATGCAAAATGCGCAAAATGATGTTGCGTTGCACCATAAGTCCTTAACCCCATGTGTCAGGAGAGTAAGTAATGGCTAACAATCCCTTCAACCCGTTCGCCAACCTGGATTTCAGCAAGTTCGACCTGAGCAAGTTCGACATGACGAAGCTGCTGGGCGATGTCAAGATTCCCGGTTTCGACATGGACGCCATCATGACCGCCCAGCGCAAGAACATCGAAGCGCTGACCGCCGCCAATCGGGCCGCCGTGGAGGGCATGCAGGCGGTCGCGCAACGGCAGGCCGAGATTTTGAGCCAAGCCATGAGCGAAGTGTCGGCCATCGCCCAGCAATTGTCCGCTGTGGGCAATCCGCAGGAAATGACCACCAAGCAGACCGAGCTGGCTCGCAAGGCGTTCGAGCAAGCGCTGGCCAACATGCGCGAACTGGCCGAAATGGTCAGCAAGTCCAACACCGAGGCGTTCGCCATCATCAACAAGCGGGTCACCGAGAGCTTGCAGGAACTGAAGTCCCTGGTTACCCCCAAATAAGGCACGATTCGCACTGCCATTCAACGGACAGGCCGCCACGGAAATGCCGTGGCGGCCTGTCCGAGTTGTTTTTGGAGGATGGCCCGCTGACGCGCAACGGGGGACAAGCTAGAATAAGAAGCGATCCGGCGAACCACCATGAGCGAACGAGAGGAATAACGCATGGCCGAGCAAAAAAGCCCCGAAATCAAGTTACCAGAACTCAAGATGCCCGATCCAGCGCAGATGGCGCAGCTTTTCTCCCATGTCGCCGAAAAGAGCCAGCTTATCGTCAAGGAATTTCTGACGCGCCAGACGAGCGATGGCATGCACGATCTGCAGGATCAAATGACGCTGGGCAAGTCCTTCCTGGATCTGACTCAAAGGATCATGAGCGACCCGGCCAAGCTGGCGCAAGCCCAGATGGATCTGTGGAAAAACTATATGGAACTGTGGCAAAAGGCCGTGCCGGCGCTGTTCGGTCAGCCGATGGAAACGGTGGTGCGCGAGCCGAAGAGCGACAAACGCTTCAAGCACGACGACTGGCAGGACAACGCGCTGTTTTCCTATATCAAGCAGTCCTACCTGCTGACTGCCGGCTGGATTCAGGATGTCGTCGCCAACGTCGAGGGTTACGACGACAGGACCAAGAAAAAACTGCAATTTTACACCCGTCAATTCGTGGATGCGATGTCGCCGAGCAATTTCGTGCTGACCAACCCCGAAGTGGTGCGGGCCACCATCGAGTCGGGCGGCCAGAACCTGATCAACGGCTTGAAGAACATGCTCGACGATCTCGAGCGCGGCAAGGGCAAGCTGAACATCAAGATGACCGACCTCAACGCCTTCGAACTGGGCAAGAACGTCGCCATCACGCCGGGCAAGGTCGTCTTCCAGAACGAGATGATCCAGTTGCTCCAATACGACCCGACCACCCCGGAGGTCTACAAGAAGCCGTTCCTGATTTTCCCGCCCTGGATCAACAAGTATTACATCATGGACCTGCGGCCCAAGAATTCGCTGGTCAAATGGCTGGTGGATCAGGGCTTCACCGTGTTCTTGATGTCCTGGGTCAATCCCGACGAGCGGATGGCCGAGTGGGAGTTCGAAAACTATCTCCGGGATGGACCGCTGGCCGCGCTGGACGCCATCGAACAGGCCACCGGCGAGACGGAGGTCAATGCGCTGGGGTATTGCCTGGGTGGTACGCTGCTGGCCATCACCAACGCCTATTTGGCGGCCAAGGGCACCCCGCGCATCAGCTCGGGAACCCATCTGACCACGATGATCGATTTCTCCCAGCCCGGCGAGTTGGAAGTGTTCATCGAGGAGGAGCAGATCGCCTCGCTGGAGAAGCGCATGGCGGCCAAGGGTTATCTCGACGGCAGCGAGATGGCGAATACCTTCAGCATGTTGCGCGCCAATGACCTCATGTGGTCGTTCTTCATCAACAACTACCTGCTCGGCAAGGATCCGTTCCCCTTCGACCTGTTGTACTGGAACTCGGATTCCACCCGGATGCCGGCGCGGATGCACAGTTTCTATCTGCGCAACTTCTACCAGCAGAACCGTCTGAAGGATCCAGGTGGCATCTCGCTCCTCGGAACGCCGATCGACATGCGGCAGGTCAAGGTACCGGCCTATTTCCTGTCCGGGATCGAGGATCACATCTCGCCGTGGATGTCCAACTACATGGGCAGCCTGCTGTTCAGCGGGCCGGTCAAGTTCGTGCTCGCCGGTTCCGGCCACATCGCCGGTCCGATGAATCCGCCGTCGGCGAATAAATACTTCTACTGGACCAATCCCAAGCATCCGACCGATCCGAACGAGTGGTTGAAGGAAGCCAAGCAGACCGCTGGATCGTGGTGGCCGGATTGGGGTAAATGGCTGGTCAAGAATTCCGGCGAGAAAGTCCCGGCCCGTGTGCCGGGGACCGGCAAGCTGCCCATCATCGAGGACGCGCCGGGTTCTTACGTCAAGATGCGGCTGGTCAAATAACCGCGCCAGCCCGACGGGTTGGTTGGAGATCGCGAACGGCTACCGTGTGAACGGTAGCCGTTTTTTCATGTCCGTGGCCGCCATCTCGCGGCGAGGGCGAAGCGAAGCATATGGGTAAGTTCGTCGAATGGTCCACGGAACTGAGCGTGGGCATCGAGGAAATCGACGCCCAGCATCAGGTGCTCGTCGACTTGTTGAACCAGGTTCACGAAGCGATCCAGCAGCGCCAGGGGATGGAAGTCGCCCGGGGCATCGTGACCCGGCTGGGAGAGTACACGCGAGTTCATTTCGCGGTCGAAGAGAGCTTGATGCGTATCCTGCATTACCCTGGTTACGAAGGACACAAGCGGAAACACGACGAGTTGATCGAACAACTGGCCGAGCTTCACGCCAAGCTGGACGCCGGCAAGGCCATCACCTTTGAACTGACCCTGTTCCTCAAGACCTGGTTGACCAAGCACATCATGGAAGTGGACAAACGCTATGTCCCACACTTTCTGGCGCGTGGCATCGATCCGGTGCTGGCCAGGAAATCCTGGGTAAAGAAACTGTGGGGGACGATGAGCCGGGAGTGGTGAGCGACCGGCCAAATGGCTGGTGGAGCGAAATGAAACCGGCCGCGCGACGCGGCCGGTTTCGGTAAAACCGGGGGCGGGCAACCGCCCCCATTGGTTTCGGCTCACTCGAATTCGAGGATCGCCTGATCCACCGCCAGGCTGTCGCCGGGCGCCGCCATGACCTTGGCGACTTTGGCGTCCTGCTCGGCGCGCAGCACGTTCTCCATCTTCATGGCCTCGATCACGGCCAGTTCCTCGCCGGCCTTGACCTCCTGCCCGGCCGTCACCGCGATCTTGGTGAGCAGGCCCGGCATCGGCGACAGCAGGAACTTGGACAGATCCGGTGGCGCCTTCACCGGCATCAGCGCCTGCAGGTTGGCCACCCGTGGCGACAAGACCATGACATCCGCCTGCGAGCCCCAGTGGAACAGCCGATAGATCATGTCGCGGCGTTCGATTTGGATGCAGATTTCGGTACCGTTCAGCGTGCCCTTGAACAGCGGATAACCGAACTGCCAGTCGCTGCGGACCTGGTAGGTTTCGCCCATGTACACGACATCGTAGCCGCCGTCGGCGGGATCGACGTGCACCGGGTGTTGCTGGCCGCCCATGAGCACCACCCAGTCGTTGCCGACCTTGCGCTCGTGGCCGAGCAACTGGCCGCTGGTCTGGGCGGCGCGGTCCATGTAGCGGCGGTGAATGAAGGCGGCCACCGAGATCAGCAACGCCGGATCGTCGTGCGGCACGTCGGAGGCGTGGAAGCCCTGCGGGTATTCCTCGGCGATCATGTTGGTGCTGATCCGCCCGGTCATGAACCGGGTATGCACCATCAGCGCCGCCAGGAAGCTGATGTTGTGCTGAACGCCGCGAATGAAGAACTCGTTGAGCGCGTCGCGCATATGGGCGATGGCGCGGTCGCGGGTTGACCCGTAGGTGATGAGCTTGGCGATCATCGGGTCGTAGTACATCGACACCTCGCTGCCTTCGTAGATGCCGGTGTCCACTCGCACGACATCGTTTTCCTTGGGCGGCATGTACTTGACCAGCCGGCCGATGGAGGGCAGGAAGTTGCGGAACGGGTCCTCGGCGTAGACGCGCGCCTCGATGGCCCAGCCCTTGAGCTTGACGTCGTCCTGGGTGAAGCTCAGTTTCTCGCCGGCGGCGACCCGGATCATCTGCTCCACCAGGTCCAGTCCGGTGATGTACTCGGTGACTGGGTGCTCGACCTGCAAGCGGGTGTTCATCTCCAGAAAATAAAAATTGCGCTTGGCGTCGACGATGAACTCGACCGTGCCGGCGGATTGATAGTCCACGGCTCGGGCCAGCGCCACCGCCTGTTCGCCCATCGCCTTGCGGGTCTTCTCGTCCAGGAAGGGGGAGGGCGCTTCCTCGATCACCTTCTGGTGACGGCGCTGCAAGGAGCATTCACGCTCGCCCAGGTAGAGGATGTTGCCGTGGCTGTCGCCCAGCACCTGGATTTCGATGTGGCGCGGCTCCTCGATGTACTTCTCGATGAACACGCGATCATCGCCGAAGGAGGAGCGGGCTTCGTTGGTGGCGCGTTCGAAGCCGTCGGCGCATTCGGCGTCGTTCCAGGCGATGCGCATGCCCTTGCCGCCGCCGCCGGCGCTGGCCTTGATCATCACCGGATAGCCGATGCCCGAGGCGATCTCCACGGCCTCCCGGATGTCCTTGATGACTTCGGTATAGCCGGGCACGGTGCTGACCCCGGCTTCCTTGGCCAGCTTCTTGGAGGTGATTTTGTCGCCCATGGCGTCGATGGCTTTCACCTTCGGGCCGATGAACACGATTCCTTCCTTCTCCAATGCCTCGCAGAACGCGGGCCGCTCGGACAGGAAGCCGTAGCCCGGATGGACCGCCTCGGCGCCGGTGTCCTTGCAGGCTTGGACGATGCGGTCGATGACCAGATAGCTCTGGGCGGTGGGGGGCGGGCCGATGAACACGGCCTCGTCGGCCATCTCGACGTGCAGCGCGTCCTTGTCGGCCTCGGAGTAGACGGCGACGGTCTTGATGCCCATCTTGCGGGCGGTCTTGATCACGCGGCAAGCGATTTCGCCGCGATTGGCGATGAGAATTTTCTTGAACATGCGTCCCACCCCTTACAGCGGAATGTTGCCGTGCTTGCGCCACGGATTTTCGAGTTCCTTGTCCCGCAGCATCGCCAGGGAGCGGCAGATGCGCTGACGGGTGCCGTGGGGCATGATCACATCGTCGATGAACCCGCGATGGCCGGCGATGAACGGATTGGCGAATTTCTTGCGGTACTCCTCGGTGCGCTCGGCGATCTTGGCCAGGTCGCCAAGGTCCTGGCGGAAGATGATTTCCACCGCGCCCTTGGGGCCCATCACCGCGATTTCGGCCGACGGCCAGGCGAAGTTGACGTCGCCGCGCAGGTGCTTGGAACTCATCACGTCGTAGGCGCCACCGTAGGCCTTGCGGGTGATGATGGTGACCTTGGGAACGGTGCATTCGGCATAGGCGTAGAGCAGCTTGGCGCCGTGCTTGATGATGCCGCCGTATTCCTGGGCGGTGCCGGGCATGAAGCCGGGCACGTCCACGAAGGTGATGATCGGAATGTTGAAGGCGTCGCAGAATCGCACGAAACGGGCGGCCTTGATCGAGGACTTGATGTCCAGGCAGCCCGCCAGCACCATCGGCTGGTTGGCGACGATGCCGACCGGCCAGCCGTCCATCCGGGCGAAGCCGGTGATGATGTTCTTGGCGTTCTCGGGCTGAACCTCAAAGAAGTCCACGTCGTCCACGACCTTCAGGATCAGTTCCTTCATGTCGTAGGGTTTGTTCGGATTGTCGGGAATCAGGGTATCCAGCGAATAATCCTGCCGGTCGGCCGGGTCGGGGGTGGGCCGGAATGGTGGCTTCTCGCGGTTGTTGGCGGGCAGGAAGTTGATGAATCGCCGCAGCATCAGCAGGGCTTCGATGTCGTTTTCGAAGGCGCGGTCGCAGACGCCCGACTTGGTCGAATGGGTGATGGCTCCGCCCAGTTCCTCGGCGGTGACCTCCTCGTGGGTAACGGTCTTGACCACGTCGGGGCCCGTCACGAACATGTAGGAGGTGTCCTTGACCATGAAGATGAAGTCGGTCATCGCCGGCGAATAGACCGCGCCGCCGGCGCACGGCCCCATGATCACGGAAATCTGCGGAATGACGCCGGAGGCCATCACGTTGCGCTGGAACACGTTGGCGTAACCGGCCAGCGAGGCGACGCCCTCCTGGATACGGGCGCCGCCGGAGTCGTTCAGGCCGATGACCGGCGCGCCGACCTTGATGGCGTGATCCATGATCTTGCACATTTTTTCGGCGTGCGCCTCGGAAAGCGAACCGCCGAACACGGTGAAATCCTGGCTGAACACGAAGACCAGCCGACCGTTGACCGTCCCGTAGCCGGTGACCACGCCATCGCCGGGAATCGACGTGTCGGCCATGCCGAAGTCGGTGCAGCGATGTTCAACGAACATGTCCCATTCCTCGAAACTGCCCGGATCGAGCAAAACCTCGATGCGCTCGCGGGCACTGAGTTTGCCGCGTTTGTGTTGCGCGTCGATACGGCGCTGACCGCCGCCGAGACGGGCGGCGGCACGTTTTTGTTCTAGTTGATTGATAATGTCATGCATAGACGCTCTCTCCTCACTGATGCGGGCGCCGGTGGCGGGCCAGCGGCGCCGGAAACTTGGGGACAGACCCTCGAAAGCGGGCGAGCCAGATCGAGGGGGAGTCAGGTTGAACGCGGCGGGCGTCAATCCGCTCCGCCCGATGGGTCAACGAAACCTTGAATGGCGAAAGACGCGAGCCGCAGGGCGAACGAGCGGCAAACTGGGGGTGCGGTTCCAATTTCATTAGTCTTTTCAATTTTTTGGATTGGACTTTTGATTATGGCGACGGGGCGCGAACCGCTGGCGTCAGGTTCGCCAATTATAATAAGGTTTTTAGCCGATTCGCGCTATGCGCCCCGAGTATTTTCGCAAGTCGCCGGTTGCTTCTTCCTGACGGTCCCGCAACGCCAGCCCGGCGTAGCCACTTCCGCTATACATATGCCGCTCGTCCGTTCAATGCGCCTCGTCCCAATTTGCGCCCACGCCGACATCCACCTCCAACAGCACGCGCAACTCCGCCGCCGCGACCATCGCCGCCCGGATGCGCTCTCCGGCTTCGGTAACGGCATCCTCGGCCACTTCAAACACCAGTTCGTCGTGAACCTGCATCAGCATCCGCGCCGGGAAGGCGGAGTCTCGCAACCAGCGGTCCACCGCCAGCATCGCCCGCTTGATGATGTCGGCGGCGGTGCCCTGCATCGGTGCGTTGATGGCCGCCCGTTCCGCCGCTTGCCGAAGCTGCGAATTGCGGGCGCGAAGGTCTGGCAGATGCAGCCGGCGGCCGAACACCGTCTCCACATAGCCCTGCTCGGCGGCCCGGCGGCGGGTGTCGTCCATGTACGCCTTGACGCCCGGATAGCGGGCGAAATAGCGCTCCACGTAATCCTTCGCCGCACCGCGCTCGATGCCCAGTTGTTGCGCCAGCCCGAACGCCGACATGCCGTAGATCAGCCCGAAATTGATGGCCTTGGCGCCGCGCCGCTGGTCGGCGGTGACTTCATCCAGGGCCACGCCGAACACCTCGGCGGCGGTGGCGCGATGCACGTCGGCGCCGGTGGCGAAGGCGCGTAGCAAGCCCTCGTCGCCGGACAGATGGGCCATGATCCGCAGCTCGATCTGCGAATAGTCCGCCGCCAGCATCACCCAGCCCGGTTCCGGCACAAACGCCTGGCGGATGCGCCGCCCTTCCAGGGTGCGGATCGGGATGTTCTGCAAGTTGGGATCGGAGGACGATAGCCGGCCGGTGCTGGCCACCGCCTGATGATAGGAGGTGTGGACCCGGCCGGTGCGTGGATGGATTTGCTCGGGCAACCGGTCGGTGTAGGTGGATTTCAGCTTGCTCAGGGTCCGGTACTCCAAGATGACCTTGGGCAACGGATAATTCAGCGCCAGCTCCTGCAACACATCCTCGGCGGTAGAGGACTGGCCGGTGGCGGTTTTCTTCCCCGCCGGCAAACCCATTCGCTCAAATAGAATCGCCTGCAACTGCTTGGGCGATCCCAGGTTGAACCGCTCCCCGGCCAGGTCGTAAGCCTGCTGCTCCAGTTCCCATAGCCGTTTGGCCAGTTCACCGCTGTGCTGGCGCAACACCGCCGCGTTCACCCGCACCCCGGTTCGTTCCATCCGCGCCAGGATCGGGATCAGCGGAATTTCCAGCTCTTCATACAACCGCTTCAGCCCCGGTTCCCGCTCCAGGCGCGGCCACAGGTAGCGATGCAGGCGCAAGGTCACGTCGGCGTCCTCGGCGGCGTAGGGTCCGGCCTGCTCCAGCGCTACCTGGTTGAAGGTCAACTGCTTCGCGCCCTTGCCCGCCACGTCCTCGAAGCGAATGGTGCGCAGCTTCAGGTGCCGCTCCGCCAGCGAATCCATGTCGTGCCGGGCGGTCGAATCCAGCACGTAGGATTCCAGGAGGGTATCGTGCCGGATGCCGCGCAGGGCAATGCCATGATTGGCGAGTACGTGCAGATCGTATTTGAGATGCTGGCCCAGTTTGGGCCGCGTCGGGTCTTCCAGCAGCGGGCGCAGTTGTTCCAGCACGTGCTCCCGGTTCAACTGGTCCGGGGCGCCGGGGTAGTCGTGCGCCAAGGGTACGTAAGCCGCCTCGCGTGGGTTCGCTGCGAAGGACACGCCGACGACGCGGGCATCCAGATAATTGAGGCTGGTGGTTTCGGTGTCGAAAGCGAGCAGTTCCGCTGTCCGCAGCCGCTCCAGCCAGGCGTCGAAAGCGGCTTCATCGAGGATCAGTTCGTAGGCGGGCGGCGGGCTTGTAAGCTCCTCGCTTTCGGTCAAGTTGAGGGGGGCGCCTGCCGCAAGAACTGCCCTCACCCCCGGCCCCTCTCCCGCTTGCGGGAGAGGGGAGGACAACTCCCGCAGCCAGGAGCGGAATTCATAGCGTTCGTACAACGCTCGCAATGCGTCGGTATCAGGGGGTGCGGGCCGCAACTCCTGGAACGCGATGGACAGCGGAACGTTGCAATCCAGGGTGGCGAGCTGTCGGGATAGCGGCAGTTGATCCAACCCGGCCCGGAGCTTGTCGCCGATCTTGCCGGAGATCGAGGCGGCGTTGGCCACCAGATTGTCGAGCGAACCGTACTGGCGCAACCATTTGGCTGCAGTTACCGCACCCACACCGGGCACGCCGGGAATGTTGTCGGAACTGTCGCCGACCAGCGCCAAGTAATCCACGATCAACGCCGGTGGCACCCCGAACTTCTGTTCGACCCCAGCGACGTCAGTCACCATGTTCTTCATGGTGTCCAGCATCCGCACCCGCTCGTCCACCAGTTGCGCCAAGTCCTTGTCGCCACTGGCGATCAGCACCGGCAGACCCTTGGCCGTCGCCTGCCGGGTCAGCGTGCCGATGACATCGTCGGCTTCGACGCCCGTCACTTGCAGCAACGGCAGGCCCATGGCCCGGACGCAGGCGCGCAGCGGTTCGATCTGTTGAATCAGTTGCGGGTCCAGCGGCGGCCGATGCGCCTTGTAGTCAGCGAACATCGCGTGGCGAAAGGTCTTGCCGGGCGCATCGAACACCACCGCCAGATAATCCGGCCGGTAGTCGGCCAGCAGCTTGCGCAACATGTTCAACACGCCATACAGCGCGCCGGTTGGTTCGCCAGACTTCGTGCTCAGCGCCGGCAGCGCGTTGAAGGCCCGGTGCAGCCAGGAGGAACCATCCACCAGCAACAGCGGTTTGGGTGCGGTCATCGCTCGCTCTCGTTAAGGCTGGTTGATCATGCTGGCCAGACAGGCCGCGCCAAAACCGTTGTCGATGTTCACCACGCCCACCCCGCCGACGCAGGACGTCAGCATCCCCAGCAGCGCCGACAGCCCGTTGAAATTGGCCCCGTAACCGACGCTAGTCGGCACGGCGATCACGGGGCGGGCCACCAGGCCGGCCACCACGCTGGCCAGCGCTCCTTCCATGCCGGCGATCACGATGCAAACCCGCGCCGCGCGGATCACGTCCAGCCGAGCCAGCAGGCGATGCAGCCCGGCCACGCCCACGTCGTTGATCCGCTCGATCCGGTTGCCGAACAGCAGCGCGGTTTCCGCCGCCTCCTCGGCCACCGGCTGATCGGACGTGCCGGCGGTCACGATGGCGATGTAGGCTTCAGTCAGGGGGCGGATGCAACGCTGAATAACGATGACGCGCCCCAGCGGGTTGTAGCGGGCCGCCGGCCAGAGTTCCGCCACGGCCTCGTACATCTCCACCGTGGCGCGGGTGGCGAGAATGTCGCCATCGCCTTCCAGCAGGGCGGCGACGATGGTCTTGACTTGGGCGACGGTCTTTCCAGCGCAATAAATCACCTCGGGATGACCACGCCGCAATTCGCGGTGGCTGTCGAGCACCGCCTCGCCCAGATCGCGAAACGGCAGTTCCCGCAATCGGTCCACCGCTTGGTCCACCATCAGTTCGCCGGCGCGGACCTGCTCCAGCAACGCCCGCAAGGTTTCCTCGCGCACGCCACTCACTCCGCCAGCGGGCGCACGTTGAAGCTGCCCATCCGATAACCCCGCAAATCCAGGGTCACGTACTGAAAGCCGCAGCCGGTCAGCGCCGCCGTCACCTGGTCGGCGACGGCTTGGTCCAGCAAGCGGGGATGCTCGGCTGGATCCACCTCGATGCGCGCCAGATCGCCGTGACAGCGCACGCGAACCGCACGGAAACCCAGCGCCCGCAACGCTTCCTCGGACGCCTCCACCCGCCGCAATAAATGGAGATCGACCTGGGTGTCGTGCGGCAATCGCGTCAGCAGGCAGGCCGAGGCGGGTTTGTCCCAGACCGGCAGGTTCAGGGCGCGGGCGTAACGGCGAATCTCGGTCTTGCCCAATTCGGCTTCCAGTAGCGGGCTGCGAACCTCCAGCTCGCGCAAGGCCCGCATTCCCGGCCGGTAGTCCGAAAGGTCGTCCCGGTTGGTGCCGTCCGCGAGCCAGGGAAATCCTTCCTCGGCGGCGGCGGCCTTCAGTTCGGCGAACAGGGCTTGTTTACAGCGGTAGCAGCGATCAGGCGGGTTACGGACGATCTCTGGCGGTATCGGCAGGTTCAGCACCCGGTGGCGTACATCCAACATCCGGGTCAATTCCTCGACCTGGACGATTTCGTAGGTCGCCATGTAGGGCGTCGCCACGGTCAGTGCCAGCACCCGGTCTCCCAGCGCCAGCCGGGCCGCCGCCAGCAACAGGCTGCTGTCGAGTCCGCCGGAGCAGGCCACGGCAACCGAACCCAGCTCGCGCAGCAACTCCAGCAGACGTTGAAAGCCAGTCTCGGCCAATGCAATGTCGGCGCTCATGGAGACGACCGCGCCGGTTCCGGCCCCAGTTCGTAACTCGACAAAGCTTCCCGCACCGCCGCGTAGACCGCGTGAATCGGCACGCGCCGTTCCAGCGCCAGTCGCTTGCAGTCTTCGTATTCCGGTTTACCGCGCAGTGGCCGGCCTTGGTGGTGGGCAAGCTTGACGGTCACTTCACCGTAGCGGGTCGTCACTTGCAGAAGTTCCCGCGCCAGCGCGGTGCGGGTCACCGGGTACTGACGCACGCCCAGAGTGGTGGTTTCAATCAGCAACAATTCGGTCAGGGTCGGCCCCAGATCCGGCGCGCATAACACGCATAACACGGTCGCCGGTCGGTTCTTCTTCATCAGCGCCGGCGCGAGCCACGCATCGTTCGCCCCCGCCGCGAACAGCCGCTCCAACACATGGTCGTAGCACTCCGGGTTCATGTCGTCGATGTTGCATTCCAACACGCACAATTCCCGCCGATCCTCGCGATCCGCCAGCCACTCGCCCAGGCAAACCCGCAGCACGTTGGGGATGGGGCCGTCGTGATGGCCGATGCCATGGCCGACCCGGTGGATGATCAGTTCGGGGCGCGTCACGAATTCATCGACCAAGGTGGCCAGCAGCGCCGCGCCGGTCGGGGTGGTCGCCTCGAACGGCGCACCGCCCAGCTTGACCGGAACGCCCTTGAGCAATTCCAGGGTCGCCGGGGCGGGGGCTGGCAGCACGCCGTGCTCGCAGTGCGCCATGCCACCGCCCAATTCCACCGGCGAACACAGCACGCGATCCACGTTCAGCCGGTCCAGGGCGATGACGCCGCCGACGATGTCCACGATGGCGTCCAGCGCGCCCACTTCGTGAAAGTGGATGCGATCCGGCGAGGTATCGTGAATATGCGCCTCGGCCTCGGCCAGCCGGCGGAATACCGCAATGGCCCGGCTTTGCACCGACTCCCGAAGCAGGCTGGCGCCGATGATCGCCTCGATCTGGCGCAGATCGCGGTGCGCGGGCTGGTTCGGGTCCGTCACCACCCGCACCTGGGTACCGAACACGCCCTTGCGGCTGGCCCGCGTGGCCTGCACGCCGTAACCCTCCATGCCGAGTCCGGTCAGTTCGAGGACCAGTTCGTCGTAGTCCACGCCCAAGTCGAGCAGCGCCGCCAGGTGCATGTCGCCACTGATGCCGGCGAAGCAGTCGTAGTACAGGACGCTCATCGCCGCCGTGCGTCCGTGGTGAATCGGTGCCGGTCAAAATGGAAATTCACCTTGCGTCTTCTCTCGCTCAAGGGGTTTGGAAGTGGGGCGCGTGGCCTGTTGCTGGACTGGGTGGCCGTCCACGTAAATGGCTCGGTGTGGCCGGGCCGGACAGGCATTCTCGCAGGCGCCGCAACCGACGCACAGCGTTTCCCGTACTTCCGGGATCGTCAGGCCATCCCGGTAGGGGATCATATGCACCGCCTTGGTGGGACAATATTCGTCGCAGGCGCCGCAGGCGGTGTGATCGGTGTACACGATGCAATTGTCGCGAACGAAGTGGGCCACGCCGATCTGGACGGTTTGCTTGGCGGCCAAGGCCAGCGGCCGGATCGCGCCGGTCGGACAAACCTGGCCGCAAAGATTGCATTCGTAGCTGCAATAACCGCTGGCGTAGTCCATGCGCGGTTGCAGCAGGCCGGACAGGCCGTAATCCAGCAACGCCGGTTGCAACACGCCGTAGGGGCAGGCGCCGACGCATAGATGACAGGCGGTGCAGAGATCGTTGAAGCGGGCAATATCGCCGACACCGGGGGGCGCTGTCGGCCAGGTTTTGCGGTTGACCAGCGCCGTCGGAACGCGATTGTGAGGCTTGGCTTCTACCGGTTTTAACTCGGGCAGCGCCGCCCAGCCAACCAGCGCCGTTGTCGCGCTCCGCAGCAATGCCCGCCGCGAAACTCCCTTCTCTCCGGTGGAGAGGGAGGCCAAGGGTGAGGGGTGAAGCTTCACCGGCGCCGACCGCGCGTAGCCGATGCCGTGCGCCTCGCAAACCGTGATGCAATTGAAGCAGGCCACGCAGCGGCTGAAATCGATCTCCTTGGTTTTCAGCCGGATGCAGCCCGCCTTGCAATGAATCGAACATTGGGCGCAGACGAGGCAAGCGTCTTTGGGAATCCGAATCTTGAAGAGCGCGAAGCGCGAGACCAGCCCCAGCAACGCGCCCACTGGACAGAGTGTGTTGCAGAACAACCGGCCATGCCGGGCGCTCAGCCAGATCAGCCCGGCCAGGAACAGGATTGGAAACGCCAGCGTGGCCAGCGGCGGCGCTTTCCACGTCAAGGGGAATGGCCCGTACAGCCCCAGGGTTTCGAGCAACGATCCGACGCCGTTATGAGCGATGATGTAGAGCGGCCGCAGCAGATCGCTGGCGATTCGGCCGAAGTTGCTGAACGGATCCAGCAGGCTCAGCGCCAGGGTGCTGCCGCTCAGGAACAAGCCGACCGTCAGCGCCAGCACGCCGTAGCGCAACGCATCATGCGGTTTTTGAGGTCTGAACTTGATCTTGCGCGGTTTGCGCAGCTTGTCCGCGACGCGAATGATGATGTCCTGCAACGTGCCCAGCGGACAGATCATCGAGCAGTACACCCGGCCAAACAGCAGGGTCAGCCCCAGCACCAGCACGAATCCGGTGGCGACCAGAGCGAAGGTCTGGGTGAAGTTCAGCAGCGACGGCACGAACTGTGGATACCGCGCGGCTTGCGCGAGCGGCGGGCTGAACCGGTCGAAATCCACGAACAGCAGCGTGGTCAGCACCAGGAAGATCAGCGAAACCACGACCCGGATTTTTTTGAGCCACATCTGATTCATGGTCGCCTGCTTTCAAATCTTTGCCAGCTTTGAGCGAGGCACGGTCAGGATGAACTTTCGGTGTTTGGTGACGCTTCCGGCAAGCCTGTTCCTTCGTACAGTTCCGCCAATCGAATCGTCAGACCGGCGCAGGGCAGAGTTAATTCCGCTTGTGGATCGCTGAATTCCGCCCGCCGCCAGTCGCTGTCTTCCCGCCAATGCAGGGCGGCGCCGATCCGGTCCTGCTCCAGCAGCAGATAGGCGTGCAGGCTGTCCAGCCGGGCGTAGGCGAAGAGTTTTTCCCGCTGATCGGTTCGGGCGGTTCCGCTGGACAGCACTTCGACAAGCAGGCAGGGCCGGGTCCGGTAGTACGGGTCACGGTCGTCGGGGTCGCAACAAACCATCAGGTCGGGGTAGTAGAAAATCTGCACTCCCAGTTCCTTGAGGTGCAGCTTGACGTCGGCGACGAATACCTCACACGGCGAGCCGCGCAAGTGACCCATCAATCGACTGGCTAGATTGAGGGTAATTCGATTATGCCGGGTGCTGGCCCCGGCCATGGCGTAAATTTCGCCGTTGATATACTCGTGCTTGATCTCGCTGCGTTCCTCGAAAGCAAGGTAGTCCTCCACGGACAGCCAGCGGGGTTGAAGTTGCGCGGACATCAGGGTTTCTCTCCTTCCGGTTGCCTGCTCTGGCCGCGCGTCGTTCCGGCGTTGACCGAACAGGCTGTGGATTGCCCCATTGCTTACAAGTTTAAGGATTTTGAGAAGCTATCCCCTCCACAACCGATACCGCTCCGCGATCAGCGCGATGAGCTGTTGCCCCAGCAGCGTTTTATCCGCCAGCGGCAACACCCGATCCCCGCCTTCCCAGAGGACGTGCAGTTCGTTCTGCTCGCTCTCGAAACCGCTACCGGCCACGCCGACCCGGTTGGCGGCGATCATGTCGAGATTCTTGCGGCGGCGCTTGTCTTCGGCGTACTGCAAAACATCGTGGGTTTCGGCGGCGAAGCCCACTGTAAAAGGCCGGTGCGAACGCAACGTGGCCACGTCCGCCAAAATGTCGGGATTGCGCACCAGTTCCAAAGTCAGCGCGTCGCGGGTTTTCTTGATTTTCTGTTCGGTGGGATTGGTAGGGCGATAATCGGCGACGGCGGCGGTGGCGATGAAAATATTCGCCTGCCGAACCCGCCGCATCACCGCTTCATGCATCTCCAACGCGCTTTCCACGTCGATCCGTTCGACGCCGGGCGGGGTTTTCAGGCTGACCGGACCGCTGACCAGCACCACTCGCGCGCCCGTCGCCGCCGCCGCGTCCGCGACGGCGAAACCCATTTTCCCGGTGCTGCGGTTGCTGATGAAACGCACCGGGTCGAGCGCCTCGCGAGTGGGACCGGCGGTGAGCAACACGGTTAAACCTTGCAGGTCGTTGGGCGCGGGCTGCGGCGGGAGCGGGGCTGGCGTTTCTGGCGGCTCCTTCCGCGCGCCGAGCATTTCGACGACCAGATTGCACAGTTCCAGCGGCTCCAGCATCCGCCCCGCGCCGATTTCGCCGCAGGCCTGCTCGCCAACGCCCGGCCCCCAAATCCTGACGCCGCGCCGCGCCAGCAGCCGGCAGTTGTCTTGAGTGGCGGGGTTTTGCCACATCAACCGGTTCATCGCCGGGGCGATGGCGATGGGTCGGTCGGTCGCCAGGCAGAGCGTGCTGAGCAGGTCGTTGGCCAAGCCGTGGGCCAGCCGGGCGATGCAATCGGCACTGGTGGGGGCGATCAGGATCAGATCGGCCCAGCGCGCCAGTTCGATATGCCCCATACCGGCTTCGGCGTCGACGTCCAGCAGTTCGGTGCGCACCGGCCGGCCGGATACCGCCTGAAAGGTCAGCGGACCGATGAACGCGGTCGCCGCCGGGGTCATTACCACCTGCGTCTCGGCACCGGCTTCGCGCAGGCGGCGAATCAAGTCGGCGCTTTTGTAGGCGGCGATGCCACCGGTGACGCCAAGCAGAATGCGTTTTTGGGCGAGAGGTTGCGACATGGCGGAGCTCCGCGCGGGATCATGGGATTCGCGGCTAGCTTACGGCGAAACCCAGCGGATGTCTTGAAGGCGCGGATATAAAAAGGGCGTCCAACCGCGCATCGATAATGACACGATTGGACGCCATGGTCCGCGACGGCGGCCCCCGTTAGCCGCCCGAATCCGCATCGCTTCCGAACCCGATGGGCTGGTGGACGCGAATTCTTGAGGATAGGGAAAGCAATCCGATTGCCAACTTATTCATATAATTGTTTTTAAGTTAATTTTTTCAGATTACAGTCGTGCATGGGCCGAGAGGCGCGGGGTGGTCCGCCTCAATCGGGTGCTTGATCGGGGCCGGTTGCCTCATCATGAAGCATGGAAGCGAGGATCGCGCGCCGTGGGGAACGTCCGTCGAATCCGGTATGATTCCAGCCGCCATATCAACCAAGGAGGAAGGCCCGATGTCCATTCGCGACTGGCCCGACGACGAGCGTCCCCGCGAGAAGCTGTTGCAACGCGGGGTTTCCGCCCTGTCCGACGCCGAACTGCTGGCGATTTTCCTGCGGGTCGGGACCCGGGGCCGCAGCGCGGTGGACCTCGCTCGCGACATGCTCAAGCAACACGGCGGCTTGCGCCGCCTGCTGGAACTCGATCAAAAGGAATTCTGCGCGACGCCGGGACTGGGGTTGGCCAAGTACGCGCAGTTGCAGGCGGTGTTGGAGCTGGCCCGGCGTCATTTGGAGGATACCTTGCAACGCGGCGACGCCATTCAAAGCGTGGCCGACACCCGCCGCTACTTCATGGCCCGGATGCGCCATCACTCCCACGAGGTGTTCGCCTGCCTGTTCCTGGACAACAAGCATCGGGTGATTCACTACGAGGAACTGTTTTACGGCACCATCGACAGTTCCTCGGTGCATCCGCGCCAAGTTGTGAAGCGGGCGCTGTATCACAACGCCGCCGCCGCCATCGTGGCGCACAATCATCCCTCCGGCATCGCCGAACCCAGCCGCGCCGACGAGACGATCACCCTGCGGCTGAAGGAAGCCCTGGCGCTGGTGGATGTCCGCTTGCTCGATCACATCGTGGTCGGCGACAACCAGATCGTGTCGCTGGCGGAGCGTGGCGTGTTGTAGTTTCGTCCCACGGCGCGTATTGGCGATCACGGCGGCGGATTGGCCGGTGCGAGAAGGACGGTCGCGCGTTATTTCTGGGATAAAAAAACCGGCGGGGTCACCGCCGGTTTAGGAGGTCTACCGCTCGATTACGGTGTTTCCACCGGAACGCAAGGAAGAGTGCTCGACTGTGGACCGCAAATCGAGATCTGGAGCGCCTGGCTGCTCACGTCAGGCCCGACCGTGGAGAAGAAGAAGTCCACGCTGCCATCCGTGGGCAAGTCATTGACATTCAAAATCGCTCTTGCATAACCACCCCCGACACTGGCCAGCGTTTCTGGCGCGATCGACGCCGTGGGCGCATGCAGGTTGGCGAGCGCGCGCGTCTCGGCGGCGGCAATTTTAGCCTCGTCCAAAGCGGTCGCCAGTTCTTTCTGCTTGGTGCACTTTTCCGGATCCCGCTCTTCCGGTTCTCCCTCCGGATCCTTCAGCACCAGATCGCAAACACCCGGATTGGCGCCAACGAATGCATCATAGGCCGCTTGCGCCTGCGCTAGCGCCTCTTCCGCCGCGACCGCCGCCGCTTCGGCCGGGTCATTGATCACGATATCCACCGCAATCGGCACTCCAGGAACTGGGGTACGGGACAGTTGCACACATTCTCCTTCCAACTGTGCCTTGCACACGCCACCGTCCAGTACTTGCAAGGTCACCGGCAGGCTGACCGCCGTGCCCGGATTTACAGTCTGGGTTACCTGCACCCGTGCCGGCCAATTTGGAATATTAATAGGAAGCAAATCGGGATTGATCGCAAAGAAGAATTCCCCAAGCGCCGCAACCAAACTGGCCGGCTGCGTGATGGTCAGAATGCCGTTCGGCATCCCCAAATACCAGTGGGTCATGACCGCCCCCGCCTTGCCACCATCCGACTCCGCCGCCACCATGAACCGTCGGCCAACCTGGTTGGCCGGGTAGCTCATTATCGTACTGGCTGCACCGAATTGGTCGGTCAGCACGACAGTTTCGGTCGTGTCGAAATTCATGATCGTGCCCTTGTGGGGCGGACATCCGACCGTGTACCAGACGTTGGCGCCGACGTTCTGGCTGACCTGGTTGAACGGCGTATTGACGGTCAGCGTGTTGTTACCCGGCCGGCCGATGATGATCCGGCTACCGACATGGTATTCCAGTCGGCCTTCCGACGGCAGCGCGTTGATGGTGCTGGGATTGGGGTTGATGACCTCCGGGTCCTGCAACATCAGCAAGCACAGCGGATTGGCAACCGCCAACGATACGCCATTCGGCACCACAAACGGACTCAGGGTATCCGAAGCGGTTCGCTTGGTCTTGCGGTTGGGCGCGAAGAATTCAGAGCCGCCTTCCTGAGGATCGCCGGTGGTGCCGGTGATGGCGAACTGACCATGGCCCTGATCGGGATAGCGGTTTTGCAGCATGTCCAGCGGTGAATCGATCAGTCGGAACGTAATAGGTGTTCCTGCGGGCGGCGGATTGCCATACGGATCGCTGGCAATGACCGAAATGGTACGGTTATAGAGACCATTCCAAACAGTATCGCAAAGTGCGGTACCGCCACAGGTGGCGCCAGGAATGGCGATCAGATTATTTGCACCCACAAACACCGCATCCGCGAAGGGTCCAGTGAAGGTCAACGACTTGATCTCGCCGGTCCCGATCGACACCATGGCGTAATTGGTGATGCCCCTCTGGATACCGTTGTCGACGTTGTTATCGGCGCGGTCGGCCGTGGCCGAGATGAGGACCGTGCCGGGCAACGTACCGCTGTGCAAGGTCAGGGAAGCCACACCGCCGACCGTGCCCGTCAAGACGCGGATCCCCTCCTGCGGATTGCCCTGGACATCGACGGTGCTCAACCACTCACCTCCATTCGGCCGGTTCTGCAACATTTCGACCCGCAGGTTGTTGTTCCCGGCGCCCGCGCCAACCGCAAAACCGCCATCGTCCAGCACAAGGACATCGAATGACTTAACCGTGTTCTGGGTTACCGGGGTCGTGCCCAAGGGATTGTCGCGGATATAAACCGGCGACGGATCCATCACGAACTTGACCGACGAAGGCGCGCTGCCCACGGCGCTCACATTGATGGTCAGATCGTCGCTGATGGTTCTTCCAGTACTCGGGTCTTGGGCCGTGGCTCTCAACACCACGGTCCCCGGCGTACCGCTGGAGAGAAAGTGGGCCGACACATCCCCCGGCGTATCCTCGAACACCACCGTGCGATACGCATTGGGAACGCATGTCTCTACCCCCGCGGAATCCGTCGTACAAGTTTCGTGCTCCGGGTCGCCATCCAAATAGTACAGCGCGCCACTGGACAGTCCCTGGACCACGGCAATGGAGACGCTAGGCGATGCAGAGATTCCGCCATTTCGCCTGACCGTGACGTAAACCGTAGCGGTATAGGCATTGCTCGTACTTGGCCCCACACCAAAAATATTGACCGGCAGTGTCGTCTTGTCCGCCGTGATCTCGACCGAGACCGTCGACTGCGGTCCGTTGAATCCACCCCCTTGGCTCACGCCGCTCCAGCCGACCAGTACGGTGGCCAGCAACAGCAACTCAAGCCACCCTCGCAAACCGTCTACCCGTGATCGCATGATTCTACCCCCCATGACAGGAATATGTTTTCTCGAACGCTCAGCGCTCGGTCACCGCGCCGTTCTTCAGGATTTGCGGCGTCACGAAGATCAACAGTTCGCGCTTGGCGGTCGCTTTGCCGTTTCTTTGGAACAGGTAACCCAGCAACGGAATATCGCCCAGCAACGGCACCTTGTCTTGAGAGTTGGTCTTGGTGTGTTCGAATACGCCACCCAATACCACCGTTTCGCCGTTGTTGACCAGCACCTGGGTCGTCACTTCACGCTTCTCGATGGACAGCGCGAATCCTCCCGTCGCCTGCGGGACAGGGGGACCTGGTTCGTCCTTCGACACCATCAGGTCCATCCGCACCCGGTCGTCCGGCGTGATCTGCGGCGTGACCTCCAGCTTCAGGAGGGCATCCCTGAAGAGTGTGGTGACGCCTTCATCACTCACCACCGAATACGGAATTTGCCGGCCCTGGATGATGGTCGCCTTCTTCAAATCGGCGGTAACCACCCGCGGATTGGAGAGAACCTCGCCTTTGCCTTCGGTTTGCAGAGCCGACAGTTCCAAATCGACCAGATAGTTGGAACCCAGGATGGCCAGGGCGATACTGGGGCCGGCCACGGGCAAATTCACCCCCAGCCGGTCGTTGAGCGCCGGGATGATTGCCGGATAGGGCTGGCCAGTGTTGATCAAATTACCCACCACGCCGACGTCGTCGCCTGGTACGCCGGTGATGTTGCTGCCCGATTCGTCGGGTTTTTTACCGGTCAGCATGGTGTTTGTGCCATTCAGGCCGCCGCTCACGGTGCTCACTGTATTGCCATTGGTCCCGACGCCCGACACCCCAAACCGCACGCCGATGTCGCGGGCGAAGTCGTCGCTGGCGATCACGATACGGGAATCGACCATGACCTGCTTGGCCGGGACGTCCAGCTTTGTCACCATATCGCGCACTTCCACCACCTTGTCGGGCACGTCCTTGATAATCAGGCTATTGGTCCGCTCGTCCGCCACCACATCGCCGCGCGGCGACAATACGCTCTGCTCGGAGGAACCCTTATCCGCAGTGTTCCTCCGCTTCAGCAACTCCGCCAGATCCTTCGCCTTGGCGTAATTGACCTGGATGATCTCGGTACGCAGCGGAATCAGTTCCTGCACCGTCTTGCGCGATTCCAGATCCAGCTTCTCGCGCGCCGCCACTTCCTCGGTCGGCGCGATGAAGATCACGTTACCGTTCTGCCGCATGGCCAAACCCTTGGTGCGCAGGATGATATCCAGCGCCTGATCCCAGGGTACGTTCTGCAGGCGCAGGGTCAGGTTACCCTTCACGCTGTCGCTGACCACGATGTTCAAGCCGGTGAAATCCGCCAGGATTTGCAGAATCGCCCGGACCTCGATGTCCTGAAAATTCAGCGACAACAAATCGCCCGTGTATTTTTTCTTGGACGGATCGAACTGCGCTTCCTTGTCCTCTTCCTCCTTGGATTTTTGCGGCGGACGCACCTCGATCACGTACAAGTCGTTGGCCTGATAGGCCATGTACTCAAACGGTGGATTGGGTCGGATGCTCAGGCGGGCGCTGCCGCCCCGGTTCAACGCTTCCAATGTCGTCACGGGCGTGGCAAAGTCGGTCACGTCCAGACGCCGCTCTTGCCCGCGCGCCAGGGTCGCTTTCTGAAAATCGGCGACGATTTGATTGCCTTCCTGCCGCACATCCACCGGGATGTTAGGATTGGACAGCTTGATCGTGACTACCCCCTGCCCAGCCGGCCCTCGCTTAAAGCCCACGTCGCTGACCATGCGGGGCGTCGTCACCGGTCCCTCGGCGTCGGTCTGCCGCACACTCGCGGCCGCCGCCTTTACCGCCGCCGCCGGCGTCGGCGCCGGGGTTCGCGTCGGCGTCGCACCGGCGTTCTCCAAGGTCAGAACCACCAGGTTGCCCTGGACTTGCACATTGTAGGGCACCAGCCGGGCCAGATTCAGCGAGGCGCGGGTCCGGTCGGCCCCCTCCAGCACGCTGATCTTGTCGGCCACCCCGACATTGATCGATTGTTGCCGCGCGCTCAGACCATTCGTGGTATCCAGGAAATCCAGCACGATTCGCGCCGGCTCGTTGATGGTGAAACTGCTCGGCGGCGCCTTGGGTGGCGCCGACAATCGAAACCGTAGCTGCAGGCGATTGCCGGCCAGCGGACTGATATCCACCCCTTGCAGCACTACCGGCCCGGCATCGGTGGCCGCCATCGCCACCGCCCCCCACATCCCAACCAGTACGATTCCCCACATCAGACCCAGCACCACCAACCACGGCGGTAACCACTCTCTAGCCGACCGACGGTCATGTTGGCCTTCGCTCGCGGACCTGTTCGTCATGACACTTCCCCCTCACTCATTGGGTAAGCGACAGGAACGCCTCACGCTCCTGCCAGCGCCCGGGCCCATCCGGAACGATTTCCTTCAGCTCGACTCGCTGCTCCGTGATGCCGACAATCTTGCCGTGGTTGGTGCCCAGATAATTGTTTTTCTGCACCCGATGCACGACCTTATCGGGAGCCAGAACCAGCGCCCACAACTCGCCCCCGCCGCCCATGCGGAAGGTGCCCATCATCTTGAGCGAACCGAGAGAGTACTTCTCCAGCTCTTCCCGCACCCGGTTCGGATCGGGTTGGGGACCCTTGTAATTGGGACTTTGCGCCACAACCTCCCCCGTCACCCCCAGTTCTTCCTCCTGAGCGAACGGTGCCAGCACGAACGGATCCTTGATGCCCTGGGCCGTATAGGTAAACGGCTCATACGGCTTGATCGTCGGCGGCGGATCAAGCTTTTTGAGCGGCGTGGTCTTCTGGGTAGTCTTCACAAACTCCTGGACTCCGCTCTTATCTGGCTGGGCGCACCCCACCAGCGTCGCCAGCGCCATGCTCAGCCACGCCGCACCCGCCGATCTCACAGCGATACGCGCGTTCATTCGGCCCCCGTTTTCTTCTGCGGCGGCTGCCGCTGCTGCTGCTTTGGACCACCCGCTGGCGCCGCTGGCGCGCTCGGCGCCTCGTCCATGTAACGGTAGGTCTGCAGTGTCGCCTGAATGGTCAGCGGCTCGCTGGTTAGCTTGACATCCGCCTTTTTCTTCGCCAAATCCTTGGTGGCGGCACTGGCCAGCGTCGCGCTTTCCAGAGTCACGATCCGTGACAGCGCCGCCACGCCGCTCACAAAAGCGCCAAACTGGTGGTAGTTACCCTTGGCCTTGATGGTGATCGGCTTGGCGGCGTAAAAATCCTTCGGTTTATCGGCCTCGGGTTTGAACAACTCAAATTCCAAGCCGTTCTTCTTACCAGTATTGGACACGTCCTCCAGCAAGTCCGGCATCTCGGTACTGGTTGGCAACTGGCGCAACAACACATCCAAATCCGCTTCCATCTGCTTGATCTGTTGTCGGAACGCCTCCAGGTTGGCGGTCACTCGCCATTTTTCGACGAATTCGTTGCGCAGCGTTTGCTCTTCCCGAGTTGCTTTTTCCAACTCCTGAAGCTGATCGTTGGTCAAGAAGTAATACCCGGCGCCCAGCACCGCGGCAAGCACCAGCACCGCCAGCACCGCCTTGCCCGCCAGTGGCCAGTCGCCCGCCTCGCGCAAATCGAAGTTGCTGAGATTGATTTCGGATAGATTCATGTTTTCTTACCCCCCGCGCTGGCCTGATCGCCTTCCACCCCTCCCCCCAGCTTGAGCGGCACGATCAGTTCGAACACCCGGGCCTGGACGTTGTTCACGCTGCGGGTTTCGATCACCTGCAACACCGGTTCGCCGAACAGATGGGTGGGGCTGCTCTTAAGTTCGCGCATGAACTCGGAAATGACGTTGTCGGAACGGGCGATGCCGTTGAGCGTCACCTGGTTGGGGGCAGTCTTGAAACCAGTCACATAGATATCCTGGGGTACCAACCGCGCCAGCTCGTCCAGCATCTTCACCATGCCGGGCCGAACCGTCTGTAATTTCTGGACGACGTTCAGGCGGTCCACCAGCCGGGTTTTGACTTTTTGCAGCTCCTTCATCTCCTCGGCCGCTTTTTTGAGCTGGGCGATCTCGTCGCGCAGATAATTGTTGCGCTCCTGCTGGTATTGGATGCGAAGGGCGATCTCGGTGTACACCAGAAACACGATGCCGGCCCCTAGCAGCGCTGTCGCCACCAGTATTCCGATCAGTTGACGTTGCCGCTGGACGCGGCGCGCTTCGCGCCAGGGCAGCAAATTGATGCGCGTCATGTCAGTCGAAGCTCCTTAGGGCCAGTCCACAGGCAATCAGCAACGATGGCGCGTCGCGCAGCAGGGCGTTGCTGTTGACCCGCGCGGCGCTCCCCATGTTTTTGAAGGGATTGGCCACCACCGTGGTCATGCCCAGCACATCCGCCACGACCCGGTCCAAACCCACGACCGTGGCGCCCCCACCCCCTAAGACGACGGTATCTACATTATAGCGGCCAGAAACATACTGGTCAGAGGAAAAAAAGAACTGCAAACCATGGCCGATCTGTTCAGCCAGCAGTTGCTTGAACGGCTCTAGAATTGTGGTTGGGTAATCCTCGCTCACCATGCCGGAACGCTTGGCCTGTTCAGCCTGGTCACGGGGCAGGCCGTAGGCCTCGGCGATCCGAACAGTCAGTTGATCACATCCGAAGCGCTGCTCGCGGGTGAAGATCACGCGATCCTGCTGAAGGATATAAAGGGTGGTAAGGGTGGCGCCAATGTCCACGAGCGCCGTCAGGCTGTCCCGCGCCTTGGTCAGGCTCAGTCCGCCCTCGCCGCCCGTTTTGGGCAGACTTTCCATCAACACTCGAAAGGCATTTTCGAGGGCGTAGGCTTCCACGTCCACGATCACCGGCGTCAGGCCCGCATCCTTGAGGGTTACCTCCCGGGTGTCGACGTTCTCCTTGCGCGTGGCCACCAGCATGACATCCTGGATGTCGGTGCTGGCCGGAGACAAGCCTTTCGCCTCGAAATCCAGATAGACCTCCTCGATGGGATAGGGAATGTACTGGGTTGCTTCAATCGCGATATTGGTTTCGATATCGCTTTCCTTGAAGTCCGCCGGCATTGGCACGGTGCGGGTAATCACGCTGGAGGTTGGCACGGCGACGGCCGCGCGGCGTGTTCGGGCGCCAGCCTTGCGACAGGCTCGCTTGATCGCTTCCGCCACCCCATCGGTGTCGGCGGGGTTGCGATCCTCCACCATGCCTTCGCCCAAGGGCTCGATGGCGAAACTTTCGACCCGAAACCGTGGTCCGGAACGGCTCAGTTCGACCAGCTTGACCGCCGAGGGACCGATGTCGATGCCCAAAAAGGGTTCTTTACGCGTGAACAGAGCCAAGTTACGCTTCCTCGCTTGAGTGGAACGAGTGATCGCTCGAACGCTCGCTCCATGAAATATCAGAGAATATAGCAAATGATCGTATCCACGGTGTCGTCGGGCAGCGGCCTGGCTTATCCGCGGATGGTGGTTGTCCTCGTCCTGAACCGCTCGCCCGCGCCCGGAGTTCGCCCATGTCCCGCCGCCTTCGCGACGACCGTCGTCTCAAGACCCTGATTGCCCAGGAATGCGCCCGGCTCATCGTCGAGGAAGGCGTTCAGAACTTCGGCGCCGCCCGGCGCAAGGCCGCCTCGCGGCTGGCCATCAACGATCGGACCATCCTGCCGGACAACGTCGCCATCGAGCAAGCCCTGCTCGACCGCCAGCGGCTGTTCCATGCCGACCGTCAAGCGGTCCATCTGCGGGGCTTGCGAGAAACCGCGCTGAAGGCCATGCGGTTTCTGGCGCGCTTTCGCCCACGCCTGATCGGTTCGGTGCTGAGTGGCGCCGCTGGCCCCCACGCCAGCATACAACTGCACCTGTTCGCCGATTCGCCCGAGGAAATCACGCTGTTCCTGCTGGAATGCCATATTCCCTTCGAAACGGATGAGCATCGGCTGAACATGGCTAGCGGTGCCCGGGTCTGCCTGCCGGTCTTTCGCTTCACCGCCGGCGAGGCTTGCATCGATCTTACGGTCTTTGGGCCGCTGGCCGAGCGGGAAGCTCCGCTCAGCCCGGTCAATGGCCGCCCCATGCGGCGAGCGGGCTTGGCCGAGGTCGAGGCCCTGCTGGCCGAATCTTGATCTTGAACGTCCCTGATCCCGCCTGGTCATGCTTCGAAACGTCGGTTTCGTTCACGCCTTGGCTGGATTGTCGGGATGGGTGTCCACAAAATGCTTGAGCGCCAGCTTCAGTTTCAGCACCTTATCGGTGTGACCACGCCGACGCTCCTCCTCGATATCTTCCAGAATGATACGCTTGATCATGGGGACGCCTTCCGGGTTGTGCACCAGATAGCTGCCCAGTTCTAGCGCCGCCATCTCCGGCAGATGTTCGTGTTCGGCGATAGCCTCGATCTCTTCTTCGGTCAGGTCGCTCAACTCCACGCAATCTAGGTAGGTCAACATGATGGAATTCCCTCTGGGATCGTTTGATGGTTTAAGGCCCACTACGACACACCGCTAGAACGGGCCAGCCCGCTCCGCTACATTTTAAGTAAAGGTTAAACCCGACCCTGCGTCCATACAAGCGCAAACCCCATCGCTTTTGTCCGTATCGCGCACCTTTCCCATCCATCTCATTGGGTAATATGGAATGGACAAAAGATTTAGAGACTGTGCAATAACTAACTATTTGATTTATATAACAACGAGTTGGCCTCCCAGCCGGTTTTTTGGCCTATCTAGTCGGTTGTGGTCTAGCCCACGAAAAATTTTTCTTAAGAATCAATGTCAAGATTTTCGACTGCCTCTTATTCTGACCGGTGAAGATTTGAGCGGATCGGGTCGCCACTACCCAACCAAAGCACCGGGGCACGCGCCTTGAATCAAGGGGCCGTGGCCCGTAACCCTGTTGCTTCCAAACCTCGGCAGCCAATTTCATCTCCGTCGGCGCACTCTTCAGCATAAGCCGTTTCGTTCTATGGATTCACCCCGCCGTGGTGCGATACTATTTTTCAATCGATACCGCGACCTTCCCACCCCTCCGCCATGTCCGCCGACCCCGTTTTTCCACCCAGCGATCCGCCCTCTCCTTGCATCGGCGTGTGCGTCATCAACCCGCAAACCCAAGTCTGCGACGGCTGTTTCCGCGCCTTGGACGAAATCGCCGCCTGGTGGGACTACTCCCCCGACCAAAAGCACAGGGTATTGGCCAAAGTCGATGAGCGGCTGAAGCGCATTATGAGTGGTACATTTTTCGACTGATTCCTTGACTACCGGTTAGCCTCAACAGGCTATTTGGAGGATTTCATGCCGCTCTCCGCTCCCGTTTCGCGCCAGTTGTTGCACCGGCGCATCGTGCATTGCGCGGGTTATCGCCGCGAGGATGGATTATGGGATATTGAGGGCCAACTTGTGGACACCAAGGCCTATTCGTTTCCCAACGAGGACCGGGGCGGCGCCATCCAGGCTGGCGAGCCGTTGCACGAGATGTGGATTCGCCTGACGGTGGACGACCAGTTCCAGATCCGCGACGTGGAGGCCCGCACCGACGCCGCGCCGTTCGGGCTTTGCCCCGCCATCACCTCCCGCTACCGACAACTGATCGGCGCGCGGGTCGGGCCAGGCTGGTCGCTCAAACTCAAGGAATTGTTCACCGGCGTGCAGGGTTGCACCCACATGACGGAATTGCTTGGCCCAGTCGCCACCACCCTGTTCCAGACGGTCTACGGCCAGCGCTACGACGAGGAAGACGCCAAACCCGCCGCCGACCGGGCGCCGCCACCGGTCTTGAACACCTGTCACGCTCTGGCCAGCGACAGTCCGGTGGTGAAAAAACGCTGGCCGCGGGGGTACAGCGGACCGGATCGGGAAGGGGAGGGGCGTCTCCAGCCGCTGTTGGACGCTATTACCTGAATGAGCCGCGAGCCAGGGTGACGTGGGCGATGCCGGCTTCAGACCCCCTCGGGTTTGGGGTCGCGCGCTAACAGCACCTCGACCGCCCGGCGTGGCTCCTGGCCATGATACAGCACCTCGTTGACCTGTTCGGTGATCGGCATTTCCACCTCGCGCCGCCGGGCCAGCCGCAGTACTTCCCGCGCCGTGGCCACTCCTTCCACCACCTGACCGATGGCCGCGACGGCTGACTGGGTGGTTTCGCCCCGGCCAATGGCCAAACCGAACCGGCGATTGCGCGACTGGTCGTCGGTACAGGTCAACACCAGATCGCCGATACCGGCCAACCCCATGAACGTTTCGCGCTGGCCGCCCACCACCAGCCCCAGTCGCGCCATCTCCGCCAGCCCGCGGGTAATCAGCGCCGCCCGGGCGTTGGCGCCGAATCCCAGACCGTCGGCGATACCGGCGGCGATGGCCAGCACGTTCTTGACCGCTCCGCCCAGTTCGACACCGATCACATCCAGGCTGGTATAGGCGCGCAGATTGGACCCATGCAACAAGGCCGCCACCCGCCGCGCGTGAATCGCGTCAGTGGAGGCGACGGTGACGGCGGTGGGCAAACCGCGCGCCACTTCCCCGGCGAAACTGGGTCCCGAAATCACCGCCGCCGGCCAGGCCGCCCCCAGTATCTCCGCCGTGACCTCGTGCAGAAACCGTCCTCCACCGTGTTCCAGACCCTTGGTGGCCCAGGCGAAACCGGCGTCCGCTGGCAAATGCGGCCGCAATCGCGTCAGGGTCACTCCATAGGCGTGACTGGGCACCGCCGCCAGCGCCAGATCGACGCCAGCCACCGCTTCCGCCAGGTCGAAACCGACAGTCAGGGTCGAAGGAAAGGGAATGCCGGGGAGATAGCGACGGTTTTCCCGGTCCCGGCGCAGCGGCGCGATTTCTTCAAGGTCGTGGCCCCACAGCCGGACCGCGTGGCCGTTGCGCGCCAGCAGCAGCGCCAGCGCGGTGCCCCAGGAGCCGGGACCGAGCACCGCGACCGTGGCCACGACGATCGCGCGTCAGTGCGTTGCCGGCGGCGTGGCCCCCGCCGCCTGTGCCTGTTGTTGTTGCAGGCGCTGAAGGTACATGCCGTCGAAGTTGATCGGATTGAGCAGCAACGCCGGGAAGCCTCCCTTGCCAATCAGGGAAGCCAGCTCCTCGCGGGCGAAGGGGAACAGAATGTTCGGACAGAAGGCGTGCAGCATATGCCCCATTTGCGGCTCGCCGAAGCCGCGCAGGGTAAACAGCCCACCCTGCTGAACCTCGGCCAAATAGGCGGTGCGCTCGCCGACCTTGGTGGTGATGGTCAGGGTCAGCACCACCTCGAACAAATCCTCGGTCAGCGGCGTGGCGCCGGTTTCCAGCCGCACTTCGGTTTGCGGTTGCCATTGCTCGGTAAAAATCAGCGGGGAATTGGGCGTCTCCAGCGATACGTCCTTCAGATAGACCTTCTGGATTTCGAAGTGCTGGGGAACCTGGGGTTGCTCGCTCATGCGAATGCTCTGAAGTTTGGGTTTGAGGGCTGATAAAGATCCGCCGGAAACAGCGGGTTCACGGGAAATTTAGAGGCGGTCGAAAAGCTCGACATTCAGGATTTCTTGCGGCTGATCGGCAAGCGGGCGTCCAGCCAGCTCGGCAGGCCGCCATTCAGACTGTGCACCTCGGCGAAACCGTTTTTCTTGAGCAGGGCGCAAGCCGACTGGGATGTGGCGCCGGTACGGCAATAGACGATCACCGGCTTGTCCTTGACCTTGGCCAGCTCGCCCAGACGTTCTTGCAGGGCGCTGAGCGGGATATGGCGGGCCTGCGGGATATGACCTTCCTTGTAATCGCCCGCGTCGCGCAGGTCCACGATCACGGCGTCCCGATCATTGATCAACCGCAAGGCGCTGGCGGCGTCGAGCGTGCTCACCCCGCGCATCTTGCGCAGGATCTCGCCGCCAACCAACATGCCCAGGATCGCGAACAGCGCCACGAACAACAACCAGTTGCGCAGGGCGAATTCGGTAAAGTCGCTCATCGTGGATTCCTAGATCAGGCGGCCGGTCTATTCGCCGGCCTTTTTGACACCCAGCTTCCCCAGAAGCATCTCCGCCGGGCAAAAACGAGTGAAGCCGCTTTGAAACAGATTGAAACCGACGAAGGCAGTGAACCACAGCCAGTAGTCGCTGTGATGGAGCGGACTGGCCCGCGCGCCCAACAGCAGCGACAATAAGATGAAGGAACCGGCCATGATCCGGATGATCCGTTCACTATTCATGTACAAACCTCATCATCCCAAAGCTGGTCGAGGCTAATCTCGGCGGACAAGGCCGGAAAACTCCGCCAAGTCGAGGATCAATTCTGGGCGCAGAACACGTCCCGCATCATGCCGATCAGGCGCAAGGTGCGAGCGTCACCCACTCGATAATAAACCCGGTTGGCATCCTTGCGGCAGGTCAGGATGTCCTTGTCGCGGAGGATGGCCAGATGCTGGGAAATATTGCTTTGCGAGGTGCCAACCCGCTCGACGATATCCTGCACGCTGGCTTCCTGGTCGCCCAGGGTGCAGAGAATCTTGAGCCGCAACGGGTGCGACATCGCCTTGAGCGCGCGCGAGGCTCGTTCGATATCTTCATCGCGGGTTATCAGAAAATCCGGCGGGACACTGGAATCGACGCCTTGTCTCGCCACGCCGGCGCGTTCGCCGCGCATCATGTTTCGACCAGGCCTCGTCCGGGAATCTTGTCCATCAGCATAGCGGAATATGGCGCCATTGAGAAGTTGCGAACGTCGCCAGGTCCTCGACCCCGGAGCGTGGCTGGCACAATCGGCTGGCCGGGCGTATGATTCCGGCGTCAGAATTTCATGCGATCCGGACTGACCCGCGCCGGATTCGATAACGACAACGAACCCCGCTGAACGACGAGGAGGTTTTTATCTCATGTATAAAATCGTGCTCATCCGCCACGGCGAAAGCCAATGGAATATGGAAAATCGTTTTACCGGCTGGGTAGATGTGGATCTGTCCGACAAGGGCCGCGAAGAAGCCCGGAAAGGTGGCCAGGCGCTTAAAAAGGAAGGCTATGTCTTCGATGTGGCCCATACCTCGGTGCTCAAGCGCGCCATTCATACCTTGTGGACCGTGCTGGATGAAATGGACTTGGCGTGGATTCCGGTGCACCGGAGCTGGCGGCTCAACGAGCGCCACTACGGCGCCTTGGCGGGCCTGAACAAGTCCGAAACCGCCGCCAAGCACGGCGAGGAGCAGGTCAAGGTCTGGCGGCGCAGTTTCGATATCCCGCCGCCGGCGCTGGAGCCAAGCGATTCACGCCACCCGGCCTTCGATCCGCGCTACGCCGGTCTCGATCCGCGGGTGCTGCCGGCCACCGAAAGCCTCAAGACCACCATCGACCGGGTGCTGCCCTACTGGCACGACGTCCTGGTGCCGACCATCCGCTCCGGCAAGCGGGTGCTGATCGCCGCTCATGGCAACAGCTTGCGGGCGCTGGTCAAGTACCTCGACGACATTTCCGACGACGAAATCGTCGCCCTCAACATCCCCACCGCCGTACCCCTGGTCTACGAACTCGACGCCAACCTGCGTCCGATCAAGAAAGGGGGTCAGTATCTAGCCGATCCCGAGGAGCTTAGGAAATTGATGGACGCCGTCGCCAATCAAGGCAAGGCCAAGTAAGCGGAGCCACTCGCTCCCACGCTCACGCCGCCCCGGCGCCCGTTGGCAAAACCGGCGCGCGGGGCTGTTTCGAAGCCGCCCGCCCCCGTAGTGATTTCGCCCGCCTCCGCCGCGACTTTCAGGCGCGTTCCGTTGTCTTATGCGGGAAGCGGGCTAAATACTCCCGGTTATTCCTTGGTCGCAAGCAAACATGGTTTTTGGAGTGAATGATGAGTGTTGCAACCCGACACGGTCTGGCGCTGGCGTTGAGTTTTCTGGCGGGCGTTTCGCTGACGGCGGTGCATACGGTCTGGGCCGAAAAGGAAACGTCGCCGGAAAATAAGCTACCACTGGACGAGTTGCGCACGTTCACCGGCGTGCTCGACGCCATCAAGCAGGATTACGTCGAGCCGGTCAAGGACCGCGATCTGCTGGAAAACGCCATTCGCGGCATGTTGAGCAATCTCGACCCGCATTCCGCCTTCCTCGACGCCGAGGCATTTCAGGATTTGCAAATCGGCACCTCGGGCGAATTCGGCGGCCTGGGCATCGAGGTCGGCCAGGAAAACGGTTTTCTCAAGGTCGTCGCTCCGATCGACGACACACCCGCTCAGAAAGCGGGCATCCGCCCCGGCGATCTGATCATCCGACTGGACGACGCCTCGGTCAAGGGCATGTCGCTTTCGGACGCGATCCAGCGGATGCGCGGCAAGCCGAACACGGCCATCACCCTGACCATCGTGCGCGAGGGCGCGCGCAAGCCCCTCAAGATCAAGCTGATCCGGGAGGTCATCCAGGTCAGGAGCGTCAAGAGTCGTCTGTTGGAGCCAGGATTCGGCTATCTGCGCATTACCCAGTTTCAGGCCAAGACCGCCCAGAATCTGCGACAGGCTCTGCGGGACATCGAACAGCAGAACAAGGGACCGTTGCGCGGCGTGGTGCTGGATCTGCGCAACAATCCGGGCGGGGTGCTCAACGGCGCGGTGGATGTCGCTGACGATTTCCTTGAGGAAGGCGCCATCGTCCAAACCAAGGGGCGTGGCAATGGCTCCGACCAGAGTTTCAAGGCGACGCCGGGCGACTTGCTCAAGGGCGCTCCGCTGGTGGTGCTGGTCAACGCCGGCTCCGCCTCGGCCTCGGAAATCGTCGCCGGCGCGCTGCAAGATCACCATCGCGCGCTCATCCTGGGCGAGCGCACCTTTGGCAAAGGTTCGGTGCAGACCATCCTGCCGCTGGGCAACGGCACCGCGGTGAAGCTGACCACCGCCCGCTACTACACGCCGAATGGCCGCTCCATCCAGGCCGAGGGCATCGAGCCGGACATCAAGCTCAAACCGTTCAAGGCCGCCACCGACGCCGACGCCGATTCGGATACCGTCAAGGAAGCCGATCTGACCGGCCATCTGCGCAACGACGGCAAGGTTCCGGCCGATAGCGCCCCCGACGCCAGGATCGCCGGCGCCGAAGGCGACCCGGCGCAAAGCGACTATCCCCTGTACGAAGCCCTGAATCTGCTCAAGGGCATGACGCTGTTGCAAACCCGCAAGAACGGCTGAACGCCGCTCTTGCCGCACCCACCGGAGGAGGCGCCGCCCATGGCCACCGCGCTCGTTCCCCTTGCCCAAGGCTGCGAGGAATTGGAAGCCGTTACTCTCATCGATCTGTTCCGCCGAGCGGGCATCGCCGTGACGGTGGCGGGACTGGAGACTGGCCCGGTGACGGCGTCGCGGGGCGTGGTGCTGCTGCCCGAAACCACCCTGGACGCGGTGTTGGACCAGGATTTCAACCTGGTGGTATTGCCGGGTGGTCTGGGCGGCGCCCAGCGGCTGGAAGCCGACCGGCGGGTCGCGGCGTTGCTGCGGCGGTTGACGGAACAGGGCCGTTACGTGGCGGCCATCTGCGCCGCGCCGAAGGTGCTGGTGAGCGCCGGTCTGATCGACGGCCGTGAAGTGACCGCCTATCCCGGTATTCTCGATGGGCAAGCCGGCATTCGACTGAGCAGCGCCGCCGTGGTGCGGGACGGAACCTTCATCACCTCGCGTGGACCGGGCACGGCGATGGACTTCGCCCTGAGCCTGATCGAACTCCTGTGTGGCCGGGCCAGGCGCGACGAGGTCGAAACCGCGTTGCAGCGGTCGTAAAACGCTCAGCCATCCATCGGCCAGGCGCCGAGCAGCAGGCCGATCCCGATCCCGCCCAGCAACCAGCTCGCCAGTGGCGCTTGCCACAGGTTGACGCTGTTCTGGGCGTCGAAACCCAAGAGGACCGCCGCGCTGACCACCAGCGCCGCGCCGGCGCGCGCATGAAAATTGCGCCGGTTCGCGCGGCGCAGCTCCCGGCGCAACTGTTCCGTCTCCTGCCGGTGCAGGCGCACCGTGATCTCGCCGTCGCTGGCCCGCCGCAACAGGCCATGAATCAGGTTGGGCAAATCCGGCGTCTGGTCGGCCCAGCGCGGGAACTGGTATTTGACGCGATGGATGAACGAGAGCGGCCCAACCCGGTTGCGCATCCAGTTTTCCAGGAACGGCTTGGCGGTCTGCCACAAATCCAGCTCGGGGTCGAGCTGGCGGCCCAGCCCCTCGATGTTAAGCAGGGTCTTTTGCAGCAAGACCAGTTGCGGCTGCACTTCCATGTTGAAACGGCGGGCGGTCTGGAACAGGGTCAACAGAAATCCACCGAAGGAAATATCCTTGAGCGGCCGGTCGAAGATCGGCTCCGAAACGGTGCGAATGGCGGATTCGAATTCGTCGACCCGGGTTTCCGCCGGCACCCAGCCCGATTCGATGTGCAATTCGGCCACCCGCCGGTAGTCGCGGTGGAAGAAAGCCAGGAAGTTTTCGGCCAGATAGTGCTGATCGGTGGGGCTGAGGGTGCCGATGATGCCGAAATCCACCGCGATGTAACGGGGATCGGCCGGATCGTCGGCGTTGACGAAAATGTTGCCGGGATGCATGTCGGCATGGAAAAAGCTGTCGCGGAAGACTTGGGTAAAAAAAACCTCCACGCCGCGCGCCGACAGCTTCTTCAAATCCACGCCACGTCGGCGCAGCTCGGCGAGCTCCCCCACCGGAATACCGTAAATCCGCTCCATCACCAGCACCTCGCGGCGCGTTTCCGGCCAGAACACCTCGGGAACGTACAAAATCGGCGAGTTGTGGAAATTGCGCCGCAGGTGGCTGGCGTTGGCCGCCTCGCGCACCAGGTCCAGTTCGTCCAGGATGGTCTTCTCGTATTCCGCCACCACTTCCAGCGGTCGGAGTCGGCGGCCTTCCTTCCAGTAGCGCTGGGCCAGACTGGCGACGATGTACAGCAACTCCACGTCGCGGCGGATGACCTTCTCGATGGCCGGCCGCAACACCTTGACCACCACCGCGCGGCCGTTCCGCAGCCGGGCGGCGTGAACCTGGGCGATGGAAGCCGAGGCCAGCGGTTGCGAATCGAATTCGGCGAACACCATCGCCAGCGGCTGGCCATAGGCTTTCTCGACGATGGCCCGGGCCTGTTCGCCGGGGAACGGCGGCACCTGATCCTGAAGCCTGGCCAGCTCCAGGGCGATGTCGTCGGGCAGCAGATCGCGGCGGGTGGACAACATTTGGCCGAACTTGACGAAGATCGGTCCCAGATCCTCCAGCGCCAGCCGGATGCGCTCGCCGCGCGACAGCCGCAGCTCCCGGCGCGGCGCCCAGTTCCACGGCAACAAATGGCGCACGAAGCCAATGGGTCGGAACAGGTGCGTGGCCAGTACGATGTCGTCCAGACCGTGACGTACCAGTACTCGGTTGATATGCAGCAATCGCAACAGTTGGGCGGGACCGAACATGCCGTTTTCGCGTCTCGGCGGTCAGCGGTGGAGTCAGATTGGATCGTCGGTCGTCGATTGGCGACGCAGACGCTCGATCCGCGCGGCCAGCCGGTCGGTATCCTCGCGCAAGGTATCCACCGCGCTCAAAAATTGCTCGACCGCCGGGCGCGGCGGCAAGACTCGAAGTTCGTGTTGCAGATATTCGCCGCCATTGTGTCCCAGTCTATCGCCGGTTCGCTGGCCCCAGGTCTGGAACTCACGCCAGAACCGACCGATCCGATGAGCGGTGGAGTCGCCGAACAGACGGGAAAGTGGCTCTTCCCAATCGATGTCCAGCCGCGCCAGCGCGGTTTGAAATTCTCGCCCCACGGCGGTGTCGCCCTCGATGGTGATACCGTCGCCGGCGGTTTTTTGACCACGCCATTGCCGGGCCAGGGCCAGCAGTGATCCCCGGATGTGGACGGTCGGTTCGCCAGCGTGCTGGTCCAGCACCCGAATACCATGGGCGCCGGGCAACAGATAGAGCGTCAGCCCGAAACCTTCCAGCTTGATGGCGATGACGCTGCCTTCCAGCGCGGCTAGCCGGGCTTGGGTATCGGGATCCAGCCGCAACACCAGGTTGAGCAGGGTTTCCAGGCGGGTGGCGATGACAGCGGAGGTCACGCGGCGATTCTCACGGTTCAAAACTTGTAGCCGCGATGCACCGCGACCACGCCACCGGTCAGATTGAAATACTGGCAGCGTTCGAAACCCGCCGCTTCCATCATGCGCAGCAGGGTGTCCTGGTCCGGGTGCATACGGATGGACTCAGCCAGATAGCGATAGCTGGCGGCGTCGCTGACCACCAGTTTGCCCAGGGCCGGCAGCACGGTGAACGAATAAAGGTCATAGGCCGGTTTCAGGCCTGGTGCGACCGGATGCGAAAATTCTAGGATGATCACCCGCCCGCCGGGTTTAAGCGCGCGAACCATCGCCGCCAGCGCTCGTTCCTTGCGGGTCACGTTGCGCAGTCCGAAAGCGATGGTGATGCAATCGAAGGTGTTGTCGGGAAAGGGTAACTGCTCGGCGTCGATTTGCGCGTAAGCCACATTGCCGACGGCGCCCTCGTCCACCAGTCGTCGCCGTCCCTGACCCAACATGCTGGCGTTGATATCGGACAAGACCACCAGGCCCTTCGGCCCCACGCGCGGCAGCATCCGGCTGGTCAAATCGCCGGTGCCGCCGGCCAGATCCAGCACTCGCTCCCCGAAGCGCACCCCACCAATGTCGATGGCGAAGCGCTTCCACAGGCGATGAATGCCCAGTGACATCAAGTCGTTCATCATGTCGTATTTGCCGGCGACCGAATCAAACACGCCGGCCACCTTGCGAGCCTTTTCGCCGGCGGCCACCGTTTGGTAACCAAAATGCGTCGTCTCGGGTTGTTCCATGAATCGCGGGCGCCTCAAAATCCAAGGATGCGAATTCAAACCTGGCGTTGATAACCCGCCTCGGCCAGCCGACGCAGGTAGTCTTGCCAGTGGCTTTCCCGATCCCGGCCCAGGTCGTACAGGACGTTCCAGGAATACAGGCCGGTCGAATGGCCGTCGTCGAACACCAGCCGCACCGCGTAATGGCCCACCGGCTCGATGGCGGCGATGTTCACCCGTTCCCTGCCGGTCACCAGCGTTTCGGTGCCGGGACCGTGGCCCCGCACCTCGGCGGAGGGCGAAAACACCCGCAGATACTCGCAGGGCAACTCGAAGCGGGCGCCGTCCTCGAACGCGACTTCCAGGACACGGGACGCCTGATGCAGCTTGATCTCGGTCGGGCGGATGCTCATGGCCAAGTCTCACAAAATGTAACGGGTCAAATCCTCGTCCCTGATCAATTCGCCCAGATGGGCGTCCACGTAGGCGTGATCCACGGTCACCGTCTGGCCGGAGCGGTCGGGCGCCTCAAAGGAAACGGTTTCCAGCAAGCGTTCCATCACTGTATGCAGCCGACGGGCGCCGATATTCTCGGTACGCTCGTTGACCTGGTAGGCGACCTCGGCGATGCGCCGCACTCCGTCCGCCGCGAACGTCAGCTTGACCTCCTCGGTATCCAGCAGCGCGGCGTATTGCTCGGTCAGCGACGCATCCGGCTCGGTCAGAATCCGGACGAAATCCTCGACACTCAGCGCGTCCAGTTCCACCCGGATCGGCAATCGACCCTGCAACTCGGGGATCAGGTCGGAGGGCTTGGCCAGATGGAACGCCCCGGAGGCGATGAACAGAATGTGATCGCTCCGCACCATGCCGTATTTGGTCGAAACGGTGCAGCCTTCGACCAGCGGCAGCAAATCGCGCTGCACGCCCTCGCGCGACACGTCCGGACCGCCGTACTCGCCGCGCTTGGCGACCTTGTCGATCTCGTCGATGAACACGATGCCGTTCTGCTCCACCGCCGCCAGCGCCCGCAGCTTGAGTTCCTCTTCGTTGATCATCTTGGCCGCCTCTTCCTCCTGTAGCAACTTGAGGGCGTCCTTGACCTTGAGCTTGCGGGTCCGGGTGCGGCCACTGCTTAAATTCTGGAACAGGTTCTGCAGTTGGCTGGTCATCTCTTCCATGCCGGGCGGTGCCATGATCTCCACCCCCACCGGCCGAACCGACACTTCGATTTCGATCTCCCGGTCGTCCAGATCGCCCTTGAGCAGGCGCTCGCGCATCTTCTGGCGCGTGCTGGAGTGATCCGCCGCCGGCGGTTCGTTGGCGAAACCGACGCCGCGCGGGCGCGGCAACAGGGTATCCATCACCCGGTCCTGCGCCGCTTCCTCGGCGCGATGGCGAACCTTTTGGGTTTCTTCCTCACGCACCATTTTCACCGCCATGTCCATCAGGTCGCGGATGATGGATTCCACGTCACGGCCGACATAGCCGACCTCGGTGAACTTGGTGGCCTCGACCTTGATGAACGGCGCGTTGGCCAGCTTGGCCAGCCGGCGGGCGATTTCGGTCTTACCCACCCCGGTCGGGCCGATCATCAGAATATTCTTGGGCGTGATCTCGTTGCGCAATTCCGGCGCTACCCGCATCCGCCGCCAGCGGTTGCGCAGGGCGATGGCCACCGCGCGCTTGGCGGCATCCTGGCCAATGATGTGCTTGTCCAACTCCTGGGCGATTTCTCGGGGGGTCATCTCCGACATGGCTCGGCTACCGTCTGGGGGTGGAACGAAAACAGCGCGGCGGGTGGGGTCCGGCGTGGGTTTTGGATCATGCGCCCGCCAGTTCTTCCAGGGTCAGGTTCCCGTTGGTATAGATGCAGATGCCGGCGGCGATTTTCAAGGCGTGCTCGACGATGGTCCGGGCCTCCAGCTCAGTGTGCTCCAACAAAGCCTGAGCGGCGGCCTGGGCGTAGGCGCCGCCCGAGCCGATCGCCGCCAGATCGCGTTCCGGTTCGATCACGTCGCCGTTGCCGGAAATGATCAGGGTTGCGTTCGGGTCGGCGACGATCAGCAACGCTTCCAGCCGTCGCAACATTCGGTCGGTGCGCCAGTCTTTCGCCAGTTCCACGGCGGCGCGGGTCAGATTGCCGCCATGCTTTTCCAGCTTGCCCTCGAATCGCTCGAACAAGGTAAAGGCATCGGCGGTGCCGCCCGCGAATCCGGCGATCACCTTGTTCTGATAAAGTCGCCGTACCTTGCGGGCGTTGCCCTTCATCACGGTGTTGCCGAGGGTCACCTGCCCGTCGCCGCCGATCACGACCCGACCGTTGCGGCGTACGGCGATCACCGTGGTGCCATGCAATGATTCCATGCGGTTGCCTCCCGGTTTTACCCGGATTGTACATAATTGACTTTGGCGAAGATGGGGCCGATCGCGAAATTCTCAAGGTCGCTGGACAAAAAGAAACTGACCGAGTCCGTGTCTTCCGTGCCCTCCGTGGACAAAAAGAAACTGACCGAGTCCGTGTCTTCCGTGTCCTCCGTGGACAAAAAGAAGCCCCGGTTACAAGGGGGAATGGAACCGGGGCGAATATGGTATCCAGTTCAGCGAACCGGATATAGCCCGCTCAGGGAGGGAAGCGGACAGGCGTAAGGGCTTACGCTTGATAACTAAGATGGGGATGATCCGAAAAAGTTCAATGGGGCTCAGCGTGAACGCTGATACGTCCCCACTAGTTCGGCGCTGGCCAGGATATGTCCCCGCATCGCCTGCTCCAAAACGGCCTTGGTGGGTTTGCCCAGGTCCGGCAACACCGTATCCAGCGCGTAGAGCTTGTGAAAGTAGCGGTGTCGACCAATCGGTGGGCACGGACCGCCATAACCGGTTCGCCCCCAATCGTTCAATCCCTGCCGCGTCCCAGCCGGCAAGTCCGTGGGAGCGATGCCCTCGGCAAGACCCGTTGCGGAGAGCGGAATGTTGTACAGCACCCAGTGGACCCAGGTCATGCGTGGCGCCGCCGGATCGGGCGCATCGGGATCGTCCACGATCAAGGCCAAACTCTTGGTTTCGGTCGGCAGGCCCGACCAGCGCAGTTCCGGCGACGAATCCCGACCGTCGCAGGTCAGGCGGGCTGGCATCGCACCGTTGTGGGTGAAGGCAGGTGAAGTCAGCGTCAACGTCATATTGGTCTCCTTTCAGTGGAAATACATGCCCTTGGATCCTAAAATTTCGGTGTTGGAACAAATCGAATTCAAAATCGGCCTTCCCCGCGCACTGAGGAAATCATCATGAAAACAACAGTCATCGCCGCCATCGTTGCCCTGGGACTAAACACCATGGTCCTGAACGCCGCTCACGCCGCCGGAAGATTCCACGCGGGCGGAACCGCCGTCAGCGAAGAGGGGGCGGTCAGCGGCCGTGGCGCGGCTGTACGCGGTCCCCACGGCGGCGGCGCGGTACGCGGCGGTGGTGCGGCCGTGGACGGCCAAGGTAATTTTGTCAGCGGGCATGGGGGGGCCGCCACCGTTAAGGACAGCAGCGGCAACGTCAAGGCCCAGGGTGTTCGTGCCGGCAAAACCACTGGCAAGGTCGGCAGTGGCGTCCAGCACCAAGGCGGCATGGCTGCTCAGGGAACCCGCGGCGCCGTCAAATCCACCGGTTCGTTCAGTACCGACGGCGCGGGCGGCGCCAGTGGTTCGCGCAGCACCTCGGCTCAAAGCAGCACGACCGACGCCAGCTACCAAGGATCGACTAGTTACCAAAAAGGTTCCGGCGCTACCCACACCAGCACCTGCACCAACGCCGCTGGCCAAACCGTACCTTGCGCCAAATAGTTTGGCTTCAAGATTTTGCCCGCATCCCGCCGGAACGGCTGGATTTGCGTTTTGGCGCCTTGCCGCTATCGATCCTGGCGTACAGATCGTGTTCGTCGGCGTCCACGATCCGAGCCTTGGCAAACTCTCCGACCGGCAAGGCCGCGCCATCCTCGATATACACCACCCCATCGATCTCCGGAGCGTCGGCGCTGGACCGGGCGATGGTTCCCGTTTCCTCGTCGCGCGCGTCCACCAGTACTTGCACGATCCGTCCAATCCGGCGCCGCAACCGCCCGGCGCTGATCTTGGCCTGCAACGCCATCAATCGGGCTTGTCGTTCCTGCTTGACCTCCTCCGGAACCGGATCGGGCAAGGCATTGGCGGCGGCTCCCTCCACCGGCGAGTAGGTGAAACAGCCGACCCGGTCCAGTTCCGCCGCCGCCAGAAATTCCAGCAAGCGCTCGAAATCGGCCTCGGTCTCGCCGGGAAAGCCGACGATGAACGTGCTGCGCAAGGTCAGATCGGGGCAGATCTCCCGCCAGCGCCGGATCCGCGCCAGGGCATCGTCGGCGTTGACCGGCCGCTTCATGGCCTTCAGAACGGGTGGACTGGCGTGCTGCAACGGCACGTCCAGATAGGGCAGCACCCGACCTTCCGCCATCAGCGGGATCAGTTCGTCGACATGGGGATAGGGATAGACGTAATGCAGCCGCACCCACGCGCCAAGCTCGCCGAGGGCAGCGGCCAGCGGAGTCAAGTGGGTCTTGAGGGGGCGGCCGTTCCAAAACCCGGTGCGGTAACGCAGGTCCACCCCGTAGGCGCTGGTGTCCTGCGATACGATCAACAGTTCCCGCACGCCGGCCTGAACCAGGTTTTCCGCTTCCCGCAGCACCTCGCCGATTGGACGGCTAACCAGATCGCCGCGCAACTGGGGAATGATGCAGAACGTGCAGCGGTGGTTGCAACCCTCGGCGATTTTCAGATAGGCGTAATGGCGGGGCGTGAGCTTGACGCCCTGAGGCGGTAATAAATCCAGCAATGGATCGTGCGGCCGGGGCAGATGGGCGTGGATCGCCGCCATCACTTCCTGGCAGGCGTGCGGGCCGGTCACCGCCAGCACGCTTGGGTGCAAATCGCGTACCGTGTTGCCTTTCGCGCCCAGGCAGCCGGTCACGATCACCTTGCCGTTTTCCGCCAGCGCCTCGCCGATGGCGTCCAGCGACTCGGCCACCGCCGTGTCGATGAAGCCGCAGGTATTGACCACCACCAGATCGGCTTCCGGATAGGTCGGCGCGATGCGGTAGCCCTCGGCCCGCAACTGGGTCAGAATCCGCTCGGAATCCACCAAGGCCTTGGGGCAGCCAAGGCTGACGAAACCGACCCTGGGTTCGCGATTCATCGAAATCTTCACCTCAAAAAGCTTGCAAGGACAACGGCGGCCACGCCATGGCGAGTGGGCGAATCGAAATTTGGCGTGATCGCGGCCTTGCGACTCAACCTTGAAACTCGCTATAGTTTAACGTCCTGGTAGCCCGCCAGGGGCTCATGCCCACGCGCCACGCCGGCGCTGATCGGCCCACCGTACCATGAAGGTTTTGGCATTGATGAAGAAAGACACCCATCCCGCCTACCGCGAAGTCGTATTTCAGGACATCTCCACCGACTTCTCGTTCCTCACCCGGTCCACGATTTCCACCAAGGAAACCATCCAATGGACCGACGGCAAGACCTATCCCCTGGTCAAGGTGGAAGTATCCAGCCACTCGCATCCGTTCTACACCGGCAAGCAAAAGATCGTGGACACCGCCGGCCGCGTCGACCGCTTCCGCCGCAAGTACGGCCTGTCCTGAATCCTCTTGGTCCCGTCGCCCAACAGCAGTCGACGGACCCTTTTTCGTGTCCATTCCAGCCGCGCGAACCTTGCGGCAAGTGACCTCCTGAACGGTTTTTCGCAAGCCTCTCTCCGTGGGCGCGCCGTAACATTCCACCATTGCACGGGCAAGCAGCCGCTGTCGACGATCAACAAAAAAGGCGATTTTCACATCGCCTTTTTCACTTGGGCGGTTGGGTCCAAGCCGTATTTCAGCCGGGGCCTCAACTCCGTCGCTTGGCGACTGCCTTTTGCGGCTTGGGCAGGGGTTCGACGCGGACTGCGGCGACCTTGGTGGTTTCCCGTTTCTCCGGCTTGACGGCTGGGGTGGCTAGCTTAACCGGTTGAACAGCCGGCTTGCCGGACGCCACGGCGGCTGGCTTGGCGACCTTGCCGGACGCCGGTACCGGCTTGGCCATGGCCAGAACCAGAGGAGCCGGCTTGACCATCGGCTTGCCGGGCGCCGCGACGACTGGCTTGGCGACCTTGGCGGGCGCTGGCTTGGCCGCGGTCAGCGGCTGCTTGATAAGTTTGATTGGCTTGGTCTCCACCAACGGGCGAGTCGCCACTGCCCGGACCGCTGCGGAAGGCCTGACGATCTCTTGGGTGCGAACGGCGACCATCGGTCTGGCGGGTAGTGCCGCTCCGGCGGCGCTGGGTTGCCGATCCGGGGCCGGCGCCTTCGGTTCCTCCCGCGCCGCTGGGCGAATCACGGCCGCGCGCGCCACGGCCAGAGCGGGTCGAACCTCGGGCTGCTCGCTCTCTTCCCCGTCCGGTTCACGCTGGACCAGGATGGGTGACGGTTCCACCGCCGGGAGCGGCGCCAGGCCATAGTGGGCAAAACCGTAATCGAGTAGCGTGCGGGCGTCACGCCACAACGCGCCAGGAGTAGGGCTGTTGAGAATGGCCACGATCAGGCGGACTCCACCGCGATCTACCTCACCGACGAAGCAGCGTCGGGCCTTGAGGGTAAACCCGGTCTTGCCGCCAAGGGTTCCCTCGTAGGAACCCAGGAGACGGTTGTGATTAACCACTGGAACCATGCGCCAGTCCCCGTAAGGACCCTGATTTGACTCGATCCGCAACGCCGCGTTGCGGGTGCGCACGATATCCGCGAACATCGGATGATTCATCGCCTGGCGAAAAATCAGCGCCAGATCGTAGGCGGTCGCATAATGATCGTCGTTCGGCAAGCCGTGCGGGTTCATGAAATGGCTGTTGCGCGCGCCGATCTGCCAAGCCCTGGCGTTCATCAGTTCGGCAAACCCGACAACCGAACCGCCCGCGGCCTCGGCCAGGGTCTCGGCGGCGTCGTTGCCCGATTTCAGCATTAACCCGTACAACAGGTCCTGGGTCAGGGCGGCTTCGCCGGCCCGCAGCCCGATGCGGCTCGGCGGCGCGGTGGCCGCTTGCGGGCTGACCAGTATTCGGGCATTAAGGTCCAGGCGTTCCAGCGCCACCAGCGCGGTAAGCACCTTGGTGGTGCTGGCGGGTGGCAGGCGCAAATGGGGTTCCTTGGCGAACAAGACCTCGCCGGTGGCCGGGTTCATCAACACCGCCGAAAGGGCCGCGACCTCGGGTTGCGAGGCAATCCCCCACCTCTCCTGTCCCAGCGCGGGTCCCACCACGATTCCCAAAACCAGGGCCAACGCCCTTGGGCAGGCGTTCCTTTTGGGAAGCATATTGAAAAAGAATTTTAAAAACATCTAGTTGACCTCGTCGCCATCTTCAGTTCGGATTAGGTTGCCCAAGGTGCGCGGCGATAGCAACCTTGTTGCCGGATTCGCGCCGAAAGCGTGTCCTTTTATTTTGGGTGAAAATACGCCAGCCGGCTAGGGCGCGGCGCGCAAGAAATTCATCGCTTCCCCTCGGCCAAGTCAGCGTTTCGCGGCCGATGACCGGCAACCCGCCCGGCGGTTATTCGGTCCGGCCACGCCGGGCGAACAGAATATCTCGGATCGCATGCCCCAACCGCCAGCCGCGCTGCTCGAACCGAGTCAACAGCCGATACACGGGGCGCGGTGCGAAGCCATTTCCTTCGGCCTGGTTGACCAGTTCGGGAGTCGCGTTTAGAAGGTTGAGAATTGAATGAGCATAGTCCTCGCAATCCGTGGCGATATGCAATTGTCCACCCGGCTTGAGTTTATGAACCAGTAGAGTGACGAAATAACTTTGGATCAAACGCCGTTTTTGGTGCCGGGCCTTTGGCCAGGGATCGGGAAAAAAAATCTGCGCGCGGTCCAGACATTCGTCCGGTATTTGTCGTTCCAACACTTCCAGGGCATCCACGCACATGACGCGAAGGTTGGTCAACGCCAATGCCTCGGCCCGTAACAATAAATGCCCAATACCGGGACGATGAACCTCCAGGCCCAGATAATTCACCATTGGATCGGCGCTGGCCATGGCCGCCAGCGATTCACCGTCGCCAAAACCGATCTCCAGCACGAGTGGCGCGCGGCGCTCGAACAGGGTCGCTGGATCCAGTGGCGCGGTGCTGGCGTCGACGCCAAACCGTCCCCACAATGTCGTCAGCGCCCGGCGCTGAGCGTGGGTCATGCGACCTTCGCGGCGAACGAAGCTGCGAACTTGAGATCTCGACCGGAAGGCAGGTTCTGAAGCATCCGATTTGAATCGAATGCTTGAAGGGTTCTGCATGTTGGTTGCATTCATGGCATTGCACGATTACCGTACTGACTCGATATCCAGACCGACTCGAAAAGTCGGACCTTTGAGATAATCCCATTCAATCGGATGGGCTGCGTGAAAACAATTGCGGAAATAAAAAAAAATATTCTACAATAATCTCGTGACTCAAGGCATGAGACTCTCCATAACTCACAAAATGACGGTGCATAGACCATGACAGACGTTGATGACCTGATCGAATCCTTGTCCATCGAGCAACTCAAGGCGCTCATTGAAAAAGCCCAGGATTCCATCGAGCAAAAGAAATCCGGGGAAATCGAGGCTATCCGGGAGCGGATGGTTGAAATGGCCAAACGGGTCGATATGGCGCCGGAAGAGGTTCTCAACTATTCCAGCCGCAAACGGAGACCCGGTAAACCGAAATATCGCAATCCCAACGATCCCGAAAAAACCTGGACGGGTCGCGGTAAACCGCCACGCTGGTTGAAAGAAATGGCGGATCCCGAGAGTTGCCGGATCCCGGAGTGACCTTGGTCCTCACTTGGGCGAGGTTACCAAGGCGCGTAACCTTCAGCCTTGCAGCGGCTTCGCTTTATCGCTAACATCCCGGCTCCGCCAGTTCGCTGCGGTTCAAGCAATGGTGCGCGGGATTTTGCGCGCGGGTGTAGTTCAATGGTAGAACCTCAGCTTCCCAAGCTGATGGCGTGGGTTCGATTCCCATCACCCGCTCCAAAACACTAGGGTTGCGCCGTGGCGCAGCCCTTTTTTGTGGCCGCGGCACTGTCGGTCATCCCCTTTCATATCCCCCAAGGAACCGCCGCCATGATTCATGTCGCGATCGCCGGCGCGGCCGGCCGCATGGGCCGTCATCTGCTTGAAGCTTGTCGTTTGGCCGAAGGGACCCGTTGCACGGTGGCCTTGGAGCATCCCGATCATCCAGCGGTCGGTGCCGACGCCGGGGAACTCGCGGGCATTGGGCGGTCGGCCGTGCCCATCGTCGCCGATCTGGCGCCGTTGGTCGCCCAGTTCGATGTGCTCATCGATTTCACCCGGCCGACGGCGACCCTCGCGCACCTGGCTGTCTGCCGGACGGCTGGCAAGGCCATGGTCATCGGTACCACCGGCCTGTCCGCTGACCAGAAAGCCGCCGTCGCCCACGCCGCCGAGACCATTCCCATCGTGTTCGCGCCAAACATGAGCATCGGCGTCAATCTCTGCTTCAAACTGCTGGAGCTGGCGGCGCAAGTTCTGGGCGATGGCGTGGATATCGAAATCATCGAGGCCCACCACCGCCACAAGGTGGACGCACCCTCCGGCACCGCGCTGGCCATGGGGCAGGTGATCGCCACGACCCTCGGTCGTGACTTGGCGCAATGCGCGGTTTATGACCGGCGGGGTGTTACCGGCGAGCGCGACCGCGCCGCCATCGGTTTCGCCACGGTCCGAGCCGGCGATATCGTGGGCGAACACACCGCGCTGTTCGCTGACGTGGGCGAGCGCGTCGAAATCACCCATCGCGCCTCCAGCCGGATGACGTTCGCCAAGGGCGCCCTTCGGGCCGCGAACTGGCTGATCGGGCGCCCCCCGGGCCTGTTCGACATGCGGGACGTGCTGGGTTTGCGCTGAACCAGCCGGTCGGCGGCTAGGTACCTAGAGCGGGGCAGCGCGATTTGCTAGACTCCGCGCCAGTCTAAGGCCCATTGGTTTTGCACTGCGTCATGGAGGCGGCCGCCGCGCCGCTTTTTCCTTGCGCGCGTTCATCTTGGAGGCTTGCTTGAGGAAACCCGCGCTTCTGGCCCTGGAAGACGGCAGTCTGTTCCAGGGCGAATCCATCGGCGCCGAGGGCCATGCCCAGGGCGAGGTCGTGTTCAACACTTCGATCACCGGCTATCAAGAGATCCTGACCGACCCGTCCTATTGCCAGCAGATCATCACCCTGACCTACCCGCACATCGGCAATGTCGGCGTCAACCGGGGCGACGAGGAAGCGGCCCATATCCACGCCAGCGGCCTGGTGGTGCGGGACTGCCCCCCCATCGCCAGCAACTGGCGCGGCCAGCAACCGTTGGACCATTATCTGCGCGAGCGCGGCGTGGTCGCCCTCGCCGGCATCGACACCCGCCGGCTGACCCGGTTGCTGCGGGAAAAGGGCGCGCGGAATGGATGCCTGATGGCCGGCGATCATCCCGACCCAGAGCGGGCCTTGGCGCTGGCCCGCGCATTTCCCGGCCTCAAGGGCATGGATCTCGCCCAGGTAGTCAGCGTGCCCGTGCCCTACGCCTGGGGCGAAGGAACCTGGCAACTCGCCTGCAATGGCTTTCCGACGGCGAGCGACCCGCGTTACCATGTGGTCGCCTACGACTATGGGATCAAGCGCAACATCCTGCGGATGCTGGCCGAGCGCCGCTGCCGGCTGACCGTGGTTCCGGCGCAAACGCCCGCCCGCGAGGTTATGGCCTTGCGGCCGGACGGCGTGTTCCTATCCAACGGTCCCGGCGATCCCGAGCCGTGCGACTACGCCATCGCCGCAATCCGCGAACTGTTGGACGCTGGCGTTCCACTGTTCGGGATTTGCCTGGGTCACCAGTTGCTGGGACTGGCCAGCGGGGCGCGCACCGTCAAGATGAAGTTCGGCCATCACGGCGGCAACCATCCGGTGCTGGACCTGGACAGCGGTCGGGTGATGATCAGCAGTCAAAACCACGGCTTCGCGGTGGATGAAGCCACCCTGCCGGCCAATCTGCGCCCAACTCACCGTTCGCTGTTCGACGGTTCGTTGCAAGGCGTCGCCCGCACCGACCGGCCCGCTTTCAGCTTTCAAGGTCATCCCGAGGCCAGTCCCGGTCCGCATGACGTAGCGCCGCTGTTCGACCGATTCATCGCCCTGATGGAGAGGCGCCAATCGGGTTGATTGATGATGTTCGTCCACGGAAGACACGGAAACCACGGAAAAAGGCCGCCTTAAACTGTCCATTCATCTCTTCGCGACCGAGCCATGCCCAAGCGTACCGATTTGCACAGCATTCTGATCATCGGCGCCGGTCCCATCGTGATCGGCCAGGCCTGCGAGTTCGACTATTCGGGCGCGCAAGCCTGCAAGGCGTTGCGGGAGGAGGATTACCGGGTCATCCTGGTGAACTCGAACCCGGCCACGATCATGACTGATCCCAACATGGCCGATGCCGTCTACATCGAGCCGATCCACTGGCGAACGGTTGCCCACATCATCGCCCGCGAACGTCCCGAGGCCCTGTTGCCCACCATGGGAGGGCAAACCGCGTTGAACTGCGCGCTGGACCTGGTCCGGCACGGTGTGCTGGCGCGATACGGGGTGGAAATGATCGGTGCCTCGCCCGACGCCATCGACATGGCCGAGGATCGCGAGCGTTTCCGCCGGGCGATGCACGAGATCGGTCTCAAAACCCCGCGCTCGGTGATCGCCCACACTTTGGAGGAGGCGCTGACCCAGCACCACGAGATCGGCTTCCCAACCATCATTCGGCCCTCCTTCACCCTCGGCGGCAGCGGTGGCGGCATTGCCTACAATCGCGAGGAACTGGTGGAGATTCTCGAGCGCGGCCTCGATCTGTCGCCGGTCGGCGAAGTGCTGATCGAGGAATCGGTGTTGGGGTGGAAGGAATTCGAGATGGAAGTGGTGCGGGACCGCGCCGACAACTGCATCATCGTTTGCTCCATCGAAAACCTGGACCCGATGGGCGTGCATACCGGCGACTCCATCACCGTCGCCCCGGCCCAGACCCTGACCGACAAGGAATATCAGATCATGCGCGACGCCTCGCTGGCGGTGCTGCGCAAGATCGGCGTCGATACCGGCGGCTCCAACGTTCAGTTCGCTATCAACCCCGACGACGGGCAGATGGTGATCATTGAGATGAATCCTCGCGTGTCCCGTTCCTCGGCGCTGGCATCCAAGGCCACCGGCTTCCCGATCGCCAAGGTCGCGGCCAAGCTGGCGGTGGGTTACACCCTCGACGAGTTGAGGAACGAGATCACCGGCGGCCGCACCCCGGCCTCGTTCGAGCCGAGCATCGACTACGTGGTCACCAAGGTGCCGCGCTTCAACTTCGAGAAATTCCCGCAGGCCGATCCCCGCCTGACCACTCAGATGAAATCGGTTGGCGAGGTGATGGCCATCGGCCGCACCTTTCAGGAATCGATTCAGAAGGCGTTGCGTGGGCTGGAAATCGGCGTGGATGGCTTTAACGAAGTACTCCTTGACCACGCTCATTCCGATCCTCATCTGGTCCTGAAACAGGAACTGGGCGTGCCAGGCCCCCGGCGGCTCTGGTTCGTCGCCGAGGCGTTCCGACTGGGCTACTCGGTCGCGACCTTGCACGAATTGACCCGGATCGATCCCTGGTTTCTGGCGCAAATCGAGGAACTGGCCCGGATCGCCAACGAGTTGCGTGCTCGAGGTCCGCTGGCGCTGCGGGATCGGGACCGGCTGTACTTTCTCAAGCGCAAGGGTTTTTCCGACAGCCGGCTGGCGACCCTGACCGGTTCGGACGAAACCACCGTCCGCCAGTGGCGCTACGAGCTGGGCATCCATCCCGTCTACAAGCGAGTGGACTCCTGCGCCGCCGAGTTCGCCACCGGCACTGCTTACCTGTATTCGACCTATGAGGAAGAGTGCGAGGCCGAACCGACCGGACGCGCCAAGATCATGGTGTTGGGCGGCGGCCCCAACCGCATCGGCCAAGGCATCGAATTCGACTATTGTTGTGTCCACGCCGCCCTGGCCTTGCGCGAGGACGGCTATGAAACCATCATGGTCAATTGCAACCCGGAAACGGTCTCCACCGACTTCGATACCTCCGATCGGCTGTATTTTGAGCCGCTGACCTTGGAGGACGTGCTGGAAATCGTCCGCAAGGAACAGCCCCAGGGCGTGATCGTCCAGTACGGCGGTCAGACCCCGCTCAAGCTGGCCCGCCCGCTGGAAGCCAACGGCGTGCCGATCGTCGGCACCAGCCCGGATGCGATTGACCAGGCCGAGGATCGCGAACGCTTTCAGCGGATGATCCACCGGCTCGGATTGTTGCAGCCACCCAACCGAACCGCCCGCGAACCCGAGGAAGCGGTGCGGCTGGCGCGCGAGATCGGCTATCCGCTGGTGGTGCGTCCGTCCTACGTGCTGGGCGGCCGGGCCATGGAGATCGTCCATCACGAGGAAGACCTGCGCCGCTACATGCGGGATGCCGTGCGGGTATCCAACGATTCGCCGGTGCTGCTGGATCGTTTCCTCAATAATGCCGTCGAGGTGGACGTGGACGCCCTCTGCGACGGTCGTGAGGTCATCATCGGCGGCGTCATGGAACATATCGAGGAGGCCGGCGTTCATTCCGGCGATTCCGCCTGCTCGCTGCCGCCTTACTCGCTAAGTCCGGCGATTCAGGCCCGGTTGCGTGAACAGGTGCGGGCGATGGCGTTGGAACTGGGTGTGGTCGGATTGATGAATACCCAGTTCGCCATTCAGGGCGAGGATATTTACGTCCTGGAGGTCAATCCCCGCGCGTCCCGAACCGTGCCCTACGTCTCCAAGGCCACGGGCCGGCCGCTGGCCAAGATCGCCGCCCGTTGCATGGTCGACCGGTCACTGGCTGCCCAGGGCGTATCCGGCGAGGTGATTCCCGCCTATTATTCGGTCAAGGAAGCGGTGTTTCCCTTCGTCAAGTTTCCCGGCGTGGACCCTCTGCTGGGGCCGGAGATGAAATCCACCGGCGAGGTGATGGGGGTCGGGCGCAGCTTCGGCGAAGCCTTCGCCAAGGCCCAGCTCGGCGCCGGCGATCAGTTGCCGCGCGGCGGCCGGGCTTTCCTGAGCGTGCGCGACGCCGACAAGGCGAAGGTGGTGGAAATCGCCCGCGACCTGGAGCGACTGGGCTTCAGCCTGCTGGCCACCAAGGGTACGGCGGCGACCTTGCGCGCCCACGGTCTTGTCTGTGAAACCGTCCATAAGGTCGGCGAGGGTCGCCCCCATATTGTGGACTTGATCAAGAACGACCAGATCGCGCTCATCGTCAACACCACCGAAGGCAAGCAGGCCATCGCGGATTCCTTCTCGATCCGCCGCGAAGCGTTGATGCACAAGGTCAGCTACACCACCACGCTCGCTGCCACCTGGGCGACTTGTCAGGCTTTGCGCGAACTGGACAACGCCACCGTCAACTGCCTTCAGGATTTGCACCGGGAACTGCACCCATGACCCAGAAAGTACCGATGACCGTCACCGGCGCGGCCCGGCTGCGCGCCGAACTTCAGGAACTTAAGACGGTGGCGCGACCGCGGATCATCGCCGCCATCGCCGAGGCCCGCGCCCACGGCGACTTGAAGGAAAACGCCGAATATCACGCCGCGCGCGAGCAGCAAAGCTTCACCGAGGGCCGCATCGCCGAAATCGAATCCAAGCTGGCCCGCGCCCAGATCATCGATGTGACCACCTTGCCGGCTTCGGACAAGGTGGTGTTCGGCGCCACCGTCCTGCTGCGCGAAGTGGAGAGCGAGGAGGAACGGCGCTATCAGATCGTCGGCGAGGACGAGGCCGATCTTAGGGAGGGTAAGATTTCTCTCAAGTCTCCCATCGCCCGGGCGCTGATCGGCAAATCCGTCGACGATGTCGTCGATGTCCAAACTCCAGGCGGCGCCAAAACCTACGAGATCGTCGAGGTGCAATACCTTTGAACGGTGAGGCAGTCGCACCATGTTGGCGTATAACAAATTGATTTAAGACATAACCCATTTAACTGAATCGGCGCGATTGTTCTGTTTGACCAGCGGCCAGGCTTGTAAAACCCGGCGCGAGGTCTTTATAATCCCTTTGGTTGACGGGCGATTAGCTCAGCGGGAGAGCACTACCTTCACACGGTAGGGGTCGCTGGTTCGAGCCCAGCATCGCCCACCATCGATTTCCACCGACGAAAAAGCCGTTCTCAGGAACGGCTTTTTCGTGTCCGGCGTCTACCCATGGCGTCACGGTTTACCCAGCATCCTTGTCGTGCTCGATCATGGCGTAGGCCGAGTGGTTGTGAATGGACTCGAAATTTTCCGACTCCACCGCATAGGCCGCCACCCGCTCGTCCCGGTTCAACCGGGCGGCGATGTCGCGCACCATGTCCTCGACGAATTTGGGATTCTCGTAGGCGCGCTCGGTCACGTATTTTTCGTCGGGCCGCTTGAGCAACCCGTACAACTCGCAGGACGCCTCCTTCTCGACCAAGTCGATGAGGTCCTCGATCCAGATGAATCCTCGGGTGCGGACGTTGACCGTCACGTGGGAACGCTGGTTGTGGGCGCCGTATCGGGAAATCTTCTTCGAGCAGGGACACAGGCTGGTCACCGGCACCACCACCCGGAGATTCATCGCGGGCCGACCGTCGCGGATCTCGCCGACGAACGTAACCTCGTAGTCCATTAGGCTTTCGACCCCGGACACCGGGGCCGCCTTGGTGACGAAATAGGTGAAGGACATCTCGATATGGCCCGACTCGGCTTCCAGCCGCTCGGTCATCTCCGTCAACATGTCCTTGAACGAATCCACCGAAATCTCGCGCCCGGGCACATTCAAAATCTCCACGAAACGCGACATGTGGGTGCCCTTGAAGTTATGCGGCAGGTTCACGTACATGTTGAACGTGGCGATGGTGTGCTGCTCGCCCCCGCTCCGGTCGCGCACCTTGACCGGATGGCGGATATCCTTGATCCCGACCTTGTTGATGGCCAGCCGACGGGTGTCGGCGCTGTTTTGCACGTCGGGGATATGGACCACCGTGGACAGGGCCGCGGAACTTATCGTCAATGGCTGCATGCAATCCTCTCAGCGGCGCGCGCGCGCCTTCGTTCAAAACTCGACATCCGGCGCCGCCCCACCCGATCAACTGGGGTTTCAATCGCCACCCATCGAACGATTGGATGGTCAACCCGGCGGTAAATTCCCGATGATTTTACTCAGACTTCGACCCGGGTCGGCGCGGCGACCATGCCCCATTTCACCAGCCGTCGCAGCACACCGACGCTGTCCAGATCCGCTTCGGCCAGCAGTTCGCCGCGCTCGCCCTGCTCCATGAAACGATCCGGCAACCCGAGGTTGCGCGCCGACACCCCAAGGCCCCGCGCCGCCAAACACTCGTTCACCGCGCTGCCCGCGCCGCCGGCCACCGCATTTTCCTCCAGCGTCACCAGCCAACGATGGTCAGCGGCCATTTGCACCACCATGGCCTCGTCCAGCGGTTTGATGAACCGCATGTTCACCACCGTGGCGTCCAACCGCGCCGCCACCGCCTCGGCGACGGCGACCATGCCGCCGAACGCCAGCAGCGCCAAATCCCGACCACGCCGGCGTATTTCGGCCCGACCCAGCGGCAGCGCCCGCATTTCCCGCTCCAGCGCCACGCCTGGTCCCTGGCCGCGCGGATAGCGCACCGCTGCCGGCTGGTTCAACCGGAAGCCGGTATAGAGCATTTGCCGGCATTCGTTCTCGTCGGCCGGCGCCATCACCACCAGGTTGGGAATGCAGCGCAGATAACTGTAATCGAACCCGCCGGCATGGGTTGGGCCGTCCGGCCCCACCAACCCGGCGCGATCGATGGCGAACAGCACCGGCAGATTTTGCAACGCCACATCGTGAATCAGTTGGTCGTAGGCGCGTTGCAGGAAGGTGGAATAAATCGCCACCACCGGCTTGAGTCCGTCGCAGGCCATGCCGGCGGCCAGCGTGACAGCGTGCTGTTCGGCGATGGCGACATCGAAGTAGCGATCCGGGAACCGCTCGGAGAATTCGACCAACCCGGAACCTTCCCGCATCGCCGGAGTGATGCCGATCAGCCGTCCATCCCGCTCGGCCATCTCGCACAGCCATTGACCGAAGACCTGGGTGTAGGTCAGCCCGCCGCCCGCCTTGGCGGGTTTCAGCCCGTGCGCCGGGTCGAACGTCCCAACTCCGTGGTAACCCACCGGCTCGTCCTCGGCGAGCTTGTAGCCCTTGCCCTTGCGGGTCACCACATGCAACAAGCGGGGCCCCTTAAGTTCCCGCAGGTTGCGCAGGGTCGGCACGAGGGTCGCCAGGTCGTGACCATCCACCGGCCCAAAGTAGGTGAACCCCAGTTCCTCGAACAGCGTGCCACCCGGCGCGATCAAACCCTTGACCTGCTCCTCGGCGCGGCGGGCCACTTCCAGCATCGGCGGTACGTGACTGAGCACTTTCTTGCCACCTTCGCGGACCGTGGAGAAAAACCGGCTCGACAGCAGTTGGGTCAGATGCGCCGACAACGCGCCCACGTTCGGCGAAATGGACATCTCGTTATCGTTGAGGACCACCAGCAAATCGCTCTTAAGATGGCCCGCGTGGTTCAAAGCCTCGAAAGCCATGCCGGCGGTCATCGCCCCATCGCCGATCACCGCGACCACCCTGCGGTCGCTGCCGGCCCGCTCGGCGGCGATGACCATGCCCAGGGCGGCGCTCAGCGAGGTGCTGGAGTGGCCGACCCCAAACGTGTCGTAAGGACTTTCGCATCGCCTGGGGAAACCCGCGATGCCGTCCTTGCGGCGCAGGGTGTCCATGCGCGCCCGGCGGCCGGTCAGAATCTTGTGGGGATAGGTTTGATGGCCCACGTCCCAGACCAGCCGATCCTCGGGTGTCTCGAACACATAGTGCAGGGCGATGGTCAGCTCCACCGCGCCCAGGTTGGCGGAGAAATGGCCACCGGTTTTGGCCACGGTCTGGATCAGGAATTCGCGCAGTTCGTGTGCCAGAACCGGCAGTCGCGCTTCCGGCAGCGCGCGCAAGTCCAGAGGGGTATCAATTTGTTCCAGCAGCGAAAAGGTGGATCCGGTGGTCATCGTCGGTAGGGAAGTTCGTGCCGGTTGGCGATACCAGGGGCGAGGCAGGGGCAGGGGCGGGGGGCGCGCCGCTCAATACACCCGCTCCACGATGTAGGAAGCAATCCAGCGCAGCGGTTCGGCTTCCGGTCCCAGGGGCTGCAGGCTAGCCAGCGCTTCCTCGCGCAACAGACGGGCGTGCTCGCGGGCGCCCTCCAATCCCAGCAGCGCCGGATAGGTCGGTTTGGCGAGCGCCCGGTCCGCGCCCGTATTCTTGCCCAGCGTAGCCGCGTCACCGATCACATCGAGGATATCGTCGCGGATCTGGAAAGCAAGCCCGATACATTTGGCATAGCGATCCAGCCGCTCCAGCACCGCCGGTTCGACCGTCGGCTGACTGAGCGCCCCCAGCAGCACGCTGGCGCGGATCAGGGCTCCGGTCTTGTGGATATGCATGTCTTCCAGCTCGGCCAAGGTCAGCATCTGCCCGACCGCCGCCAGATCAATCGCCTGGCCGCCCGCCATGCCGCGCGAGCCGGCGGCTTGCGTCAACACGGCCAGCATTCGCAACCGGATGGCCGGGTCCGCCACCATCGCGGCATCCTGGCCGAGTATCTGAAACGCCAACGCCTGCAGAGCGTCACCGGCCAGGATCGCCAATGCCTCGCCGAAAGCCTTATGACAGGTCGGCTGGCCGTGGCGCAGGTCGTCGTTGTCCATGGCCGGCAGATCGTCGTGAATCAGCGAATAGGCATGGATGAATTCCACCGCGCAGGCGGGGCCATCCAATGCCTCGATCATCGCGCCGACCGCCGCGCCGCTCAGGTAAACCAGCACCGGACGGATGCGTTTGCCGCCGCCCAGCACCGCATAGCGCATGGCGCGGTGCAAGGCGCCAGGATGGAGGCCGGCCGCTGGCAATCGCTGGTCAAGCGCCCATTCGGCGCGGGCTTGATAACCTCCGATCCATTCCACCGTCATCGACGTCAATCCGCCGACAGGGCAAGCGGCGCGGTTTCCAATTGACCATTGCGTTCGATCAACTGTTCCACTTTTTGCTCGGCTTCCCGCAAGGTGCCCCGACAGCTGCGCACCAGAGTGATGCCGCGCTCGAACCGTTGCAAGGAATCCTCAAGGGTCAGATCGCCCTGTTCGATCTGTCCGATCAGGCTTTCCAGTTCCGCCAGCGCCGTTTCGAAGGGAATGGGGAGATTTTTCTTGGCCATCATGCCTGCCCGTCCGCTTTAGCAAGTGCTTACGTTACCTTGCGACCGGCGAACGGTCAATTTGATGCGTGGGACCAGGGGTGGAAAAACGCAAAACGGACCCTCCCTGGCCCTTGTTCTACTCCAACGAACCGACCAGCCACCACGGACCGGGCCCCGGCTCGCCACGGCTGGACTGGAAAGGTGATCACACCAGGGGTTCGGCGATCTTGGCGGCGGCTGGATCGGGCGACCGGATGGCGCGAACTTTCCTTGCCTTGGTTTCCGCCTCCGCCGCCTGGCTCAACTCCAGAACGTTCTGGCTCAACAAATCGATCTGCTGGAACAACTGCTGGATATCGTCCCGACCTGGCACGCCCAGGCGGCGCAGGGCGCGCGCCACTCGCGCCTGAAAGACCTTCTCCAATTTGTTCCAGGCTCCGGTCGCTCGTTCCCGGATTTCCTCGACCTTACCCTTGGCGATCGTTTCGCCCGATTCGGTGTTCTCATCGGCGATCTCTCTCATTCGCGCGTCCACGACCTGTCCTTCCTGGACCAATGTTTCAAAGAACTTGCCACCCTCGTCCTGAGCCCTGGCGAACGCGCCCAGCCCCGCCAGCCAGATTTGGCGCGCGAAATCCCGCACATTGTGAGTTAGTTGGTTTTCAAGCAAATAGGCTTTCATGTCTGGAGCCCTCTTCATGGACCATGGCGCAAGTCCGGTTGTATGGTTGCCATCGCTGGATTCGATCATTCCCGGAACTTTGGCGGCGGTCGTCCCGGAAACCCTCTTGGTTTAAGAAGTTAACAAAGAAAATTAGAGTACGCATACTAACCGATTCCACCAATCCTCCAGCGGATCGCGGTCGTCGGGGGCGCTCGGGAAAGTAAAAAGGTTGGGTTCGGGTCGGATTCGGCGACCCGCCCGTCTTGTCGGGGGGCAGGACGACGCGACTGGCCGGGCGCCTTGCTTTCGAGCGGGCGGTTCAGTCGTCGCCGTGGGTGAACCGCACGATGCGGCGGCGATCCTGCTTGGTGGGTCGGCCAGTCGATTGGGGAACAGGGGAACGTTCCAGACGCCGCCGCTCGCGCAAGGCTTCGCGCCGCTGGCGGCTTTCGGCGGTTTCCTCATACAGCAGCGCCGCTACGCTGGCTGGACCGCGCCGGTCGTTCAATGCCGTAACCGTGATCACGTATTCATCGGGACCGCGCTGGATTTGCAGCGTTTCCCCTGGACGGACGGCATGGGAAGGTTTGCAACGCTGGCCACCCGCATGAACCTTGCCGCCCGTGATCGCCTCGGTCGCCAGGGCGCGCGTCTTGAAAAAACGCGCGGCCCACAGCCATTTGTCAAGCCGAACCCGATTCACCGGCTCGTTGGCCACGGCAGGCCGCTCGCCGTCCCGCGCGATGTTCATTCCTTTCAACCTTGGCCGGTGTTCCGCGGGATCTCCAAGCCGCGCCTCGACTGCGGTTCCTCGTCCGGCAAGGTGATATTCAGCTCCAAAACTTCGTAACCGCCCTCGCGATCCAGGTGCACCTTGATCTGGCTCTGATCCACCGGCACGTATTTACGCACCACTTCCAGCAGCTCTTTTTTGAGCGCCGGCAGATAGTCGGGACTGCCGCGGCGACTGCCCCGCTCGTGCGCGACGATGATCTGCAACCGTTCCTTGGCCAGCGCGGCCGACGATTTATTCGGCGATGGGCGAAAGATGTTATCGAATAGACCCATTGGCTTACCCTCCGCCAAACAAACGTTTCAGAAATCCCTTCTTTTGGGTAGTGATAAATCGATGTGGCAGGTTCTTGCCCAGGAAACGGTCCACCAGATCACCGTAAGCGGCGCCCGCGTCGCTGCCATCCTCCAAAACCACGGGAACACCGGCATTGGAGGACTGCAAGACGGTTGGCGACTCCGGAATTACCCCCAACAGGGGAATGCCCAAAATCTCCAGCACATCTTCCACACTGAGCATGTCACCCCGGTCGGCGCGTTCCGGCGCGTAGCGCGCCAGCACCAGATGCTCCTTGACGGGAGCCTCGCCCTGTTCAGCGCGGCGCGAGCGGCTGGCCAGGATGCCGAGGATTCGATCGGAATCGCGCACCGACGAAACCTCCGGATTGGTCACCACCAGCGCTTCGTCGGCGAAATACAGCGCCATCAGCGCGCCCCGCTCGATGCCGGCCGGCGAATCGCAGACGATATATTCGAAGTTTTGCCGAAGTTCGTTCAGAACCCGCTCCACCCCTTCCTTGGTCAGCGCCTCCTTGTCGCGGGTCTGCGAGGCCGGCAGGATGTGAAGATTCTCCACCCGCTTGTCGCGAATCAGCGCCTGGTTGAGATTAGCCTCGCCATTGATAATGTTGATGAAATCGTACACCACCCGGCGTTCGCAACCCATGATCAGATCCAGGTTGCGCAAACCCACGTCGAAATCGATCACCACGGTCCGGTAACCGCGCTGGGCCAAGCCCGTGGCGAAACTCGCGCTGGTCGTGGTCTTGCCCACGCCCCCCTTGCCGGAAGTCACAACGATGACGGTAGCCAAGTTGTCATCCCACACGAAAAGTTATTTCAAGAGTTTTACACTTAAACGCGTTACACTCAAGCCCGACCGGCAACTAACGCATCAGGTGATCGATGATCAGCCGATCGTCCGCCAAATGAACCTGCATGGCCTTGCCCCGGTCGGCTGGATCGAGATTGATCTGTTCGCTGATGCGATAACGGCCCGCGATCGAGATCAGCTCCGCTTCCAGGCTCTGACAGAAAATCCGGCTTTCGACATCGCCTTTGACTCCCGCCAGGGCACGCCCACGCAAAGCGCCATAGATGTGGATGTTGCCATCGGCGATAACCTCGGCGCCAGCGCTGACCGTGCCCAGCACGATCAAATCGCCGTCCGGCGCGTAGACTTGCTGGCCGGATCGAACCGGATGGTTGACGATCCGGCTGCGAATCGGAGCTGGCTCGGACCGCTCGGGCTTGCGAGTCGCTCCGGTGGAGCGACTGTCCGGCAGCAATGGCAACCCGGCCCGGCGGGCGACCGCCTGAAGCTCCGGGCTGCCATTGCGGACGCCCACCGGTGCCATGCCGTGCCCACGGAGCAATTCGTACAGGCCGTCGAAGTTCATCCCGTCCGGGTTGTTGGCCGGAGGCTCCGCCAGATCTTCCAGGTCGATCACCACCGGGGTATTGTTGAAAAAGCTGGGCGCCTGTTTGACCTTCCTCGCCAAATGCCGCTCGATGGCGTCTCGATCCAGTTGGAACAAATGTAGAACGGTCAGGGTAAACAGGCTGCCCTTGAGTTCGAAGGGTGGAGCGGGTTCGGTAGCGAAACGAGGGGAGCGCAGCAACATGGCGGCACCGGGGTTCTCAAGCTGAACGGTGATGGATCGTCCGCGTTATTCCACGCGCCCACCGCGCGACGACCTCCGTTCGCGGCTGGCGCGGTCGGTCATCCATGTCCCTCAGTGATCATGGCCATGCGCGTGAACATGGCCGTGGGCCAGTTCCTGCGCGGTCGCGTCCCGTACCGCCAGTACCTCGACCGCGAAATGCAGGTTCTTCCCAGCCATCGGATGGTTGGCGTCCAGTACCACGGCTTGGTCGTTCACATCGACCACGGTGCAATTCAGAATGCCCCGCGCACCCTCGCCCTGGACCCGCATTCCGACCCGAATGTCCTCACCGGGCGGGAATTGCGCGCGCGGCGCTTCGAACACCGCCTCGGGATCGTACTCGCCATAGCCCTCGGCCGGTGTGAGGTGGATCGCCGAGCTGAATCCCGCCTCGTGACCTTCCAACGCGGCTTCCAGCCCCGCGATGATGTTGCCGTAACCATGCAAGTAGGCAAACGGCTCACGCGCGCGACTGGAATCGAGTTGAACGCCTAAATCGTCGGTAAGGGTGTAATGCAGGGAGACGACCCTGCCGCGAGCTGCTTTCATGACAAGCCCCCGTGGGTTGAAAACAGGCTTTACTATAGAACATCCCATCTGCATTCGCCGCAAAAAAACGTGCGCGCCTTGCGGTTGATCCCAACGCGCCGCCTATACTGGAACCATCGTCCATCGAGTTTAGGGGGAGTTTCCACCATGCCCATCGTCCCGTCTTCCGCCGGTCGGCCGTTCATCGCAGCATGGCTACTCGTCGGTCTGCTTGGGCTGGGCGGTTGCGCGACGCCGTCCTCCGCCCCGCGCGACCCGGGCGCCGCCGTCCGCCAGGATATTCTTGGCGCCGCGGAGCGGATGGTCGGGACCCCCTACGTTCCGGGCGGCGAATCGCCAGGCGGGGTGGATTGCAGCGGCCTGGTGTGGTACGTCTACCGCCAGGCGGGCATCCAGGTGCCGCGCACCACGATGGAGCTGTTCCAGGCGGGACAATCCCGACGGCAAGTGCTGCCGGGAGATTTGCTGTTCTTTCGCACCGACGGCGGCGGCCGGATTTCCCATGTGGGGATTTACGCGGGTGGCGGGCGGATGATCCATGCGTCCTCGGGCAGTGGGCAGGTACGCAAGGTCAGCTTGGGCCAGCCGTATTGGCGACAACGCATGGTCGGCGGCGCGACCTTCCTGAGCGCGGCAACCTCGCCGATCAGCCGGCGCTGGCCGGTGGACAACGGCCCGAACGGCTAGCAGCTTCCACCAGACAGCCTGGGCAGCGGTTTGGTTCGACGGTCACGCCCTGAACGTCGCGACCCGCTCGCCGGCGCCGAAGATCGTCAGCGCGCCAGGGTCCATCATCGTCCATGCCTCGTTGTCGGTCAACGGCCGGGTCGCCACCACGGTCACCACGTCGGCGGGCGTGGTCTCCCGCTGAAAATCCACCGTCATGTCGGCGTCCATCAAGCGCGCTTGTCCAAACGGCGCCCGCCGGGTCAGCCACGACAATTGCGTGCCGCAATGGGCATAGAGATGCCGGGCGTCGCTGAGCAGGAAATTGAAGACGCCGCGCGGGTTCAGTTCCCGGGCCAGGGCGTGAACATGCCGCCACAAGGCTTCCGGCCGGCGTGGCGGTTCGGGAAAGTGGGCGCGCATGCGATCCAGCAACCAGCAAAAGGCGTGTTCGCTGTCGGTGCCGCCGATGGGTCGGTAAAAAGCCAGCGGCAGTCGCTTGACGCCCCGCAGTTGACCGTTGTGGGCGAACACCCAGTGCCGGCCCCACAGTTCGCGGCTAAAGGGATGGGTGTTTTCCAGGCAGACCCGGCCGCGATTGGCGCGGCGGATGTGACAAACGACGATCAGACTCTTGATCGGATAGCGCTGCACCAACCGGGCGATTTCCGACTCGGCGCTGGGATTGGGATCGTGAAAGGTCCGGCAGCCGCGTCCCTCGTAAAAGGCGATGCCCCAGCCATCGCGGTGGGGGCCGGTCTTGCCACCGCGCTGCATCAAGCCGGTGAAGCTGAAGCAGATATCGGTGGGCACGTTGGCGCTCATCCCGAGCAGCTCGCACATGATCGAACCCCGGTTCAGCCCCAGCGTGGTCCCGACGCGGGCGACCAGTGGGATTCAGCCATGCCCCGCGCCCGGCGAACGTGACCCAGGAACGGATTGGTGCGCAACTCCTGCTCCAGCGTGGTTACCGGGCCGTGGCCGCTGCACACCAGCAAATGGCCCGGCAGCTCCAGCAAGCGGCCGAGACTGACCTGCATCAATTCCGGGTCGCTCATCGGAAAGTCGGTACGGCCGATGCTGCCAGCGAACAGGGTATCGCCGACGAAGACGTAAGTATCGTCGTAGTAGCAGCCCTGGCCCGGCGTGTGGCCTGGCGTGGACAGGAAGTGGAAGCGCATTCCGCCAACCTCGATAGTGTCGCCGTCGCGCACTTCCCGATCGATCCGTCCGCCGGGCCGGCCGAAATCGGCCACGCCGAACAGCAGCGAACCCTGTTGCGGCAGTACGTCGAACATCGGTCGCTCCAGCGCCGGCAGATACGTCAACGCTTCGGGAAATTCCCGCTGCACGTCGGCCAATCCGCCAGCATGGTCGAAATGGGCGTGGGTCAGCAAAATCGCCCGCAAATCCGGGCGCGGTTGCATTCGGGCCAGGGCGTTCGCCAGTTGCGGCCCGTCGCCGGTGTCCACAACGGCGCACTGGCTGCTGGTCGAGTCTTCCAGCAGATAGGCGTTGACCTGGAACGCGCCCACGGTCAGACAGCGAACGTTCATGACAAACTCTCGATGATATGGGCTTCCAGCCGGCGGACCCGTCGCTCCGACACTGCCCAGCCACAGACGGTCATTCCGGCGCGCTGGGTGGAGCGGGAATCGCCGGTGCGCAGGGGATGCCAGTCCGGCAGGGGCTGGCCTTCGGCCCGCAGTCGGTAAGCACAGGTTCGCGGCAACCAGCGGATCCGTCGCACTTCGGCGGGTGTCAGGCGCACGCAATCGGGCACCCACCGCAACCGATCGGCGTAGCGGCTACACCGGCCGGTGGCCAGATCCAGCAACCGACAGGCGACGTTGGTGTGGAACATCTCGCCGGTATCCTCGTCTTCCAGCTTGCGCAGGCAGCATTTGCCGCAGCTGTCGCACAATGCTTCCCATTCGGTCTGGGTAAGCTGGGCAAGGGTCTTGGTTTCCCAAAACGGAGAGTCGGCGTTCATGCCATTTGCCAGAGTCGGCAAGCGGGAACGCGGGTCGGCGCCAGGATTCAGGTGGTGATGTACTCGCGCAGGGCCTGCGCCTCCTGGGCGGTTTCCTCCAGCTTGGCCTTGACCAGGTCGCCGATGGAGACTACGCCGATCATCTTGCCATCGTCGTCCACCACCGGCATGTGGCGGAAACGCTTGGCGGTCATGATGGCCAGCACTTCGCTGACCGTTTCGCCCGGTTTGCCGGTCGTCATGTCGCAGGTCATACAGGGTCGAATGGACATTTTGGCAAAATCGGTCCGCCCTTCGGCGCACAGGTTCAGCACATCGCGCTCCGTGAAGATGCCCGCGGGCGAACCGTCGGCGTTCGGGATCATCACCGAACCCACCTTATGCTCGGTCATGGCGCGGATGGCGTCGGCGACGGTGGCGGTGGTTGGCACGGTGACGGGTTGGCCGCCTTTTTTCCTCAGAATTTCCTTCAACTGCATCATTCGGGCATCCCCCCTGGAGTTGGTTAAAACAGGCTAGCTGGGCAAGTCGGGCAATAATTTAGCAAATCCATCGGTTTTAGCCAGCGGCGCAAACGGGCGGGCGGCTCGCCCTTTCCGGGGAAAGACTTGGCGTCCGCCACCCACTCCATCGATCAGCGTCCCAGCGCCAGCAGCAATCCATTCAATCGCTTCACAAAACTGGCCGGATCTTCCAGTTGCCCACCCTCGGCCAGCACCGCCTGCTCGAACAGCAGATGGGTCCAGTCGCTGAATCGACCAGCGTCCGGCTCCTCTTTAAGGCGCGTAATCAACGAATGGGTGGGATTCAACTCCAGATACGGCTTGTTCATCGGCACATTCTGCCCCGCTTCGCGCAACAACCGTTCCAGATGGGCGCTGAGCGCATATTCGTCCACGACCAGACAGGCCGGCGAATCGGTCAGCCGCGAGGAAATTCGCACTTCCTTGACCTTGTCGCCCAAAATCTCCTTGACCCGCGTCAGCAAATCCTTGAATTGATCCTCGGCCTGCTTTTGTTCCTGCTTTTCTTCCTCGGAAGCAATCTTGTCCAAGTCCAGCGCGCCCTTGGCCACCGACTGGAACTGCTTGCCCTCGAATTCGGTCAGGTGCGACATCAGCCACTCGTCCACCCGATCACTCAACAGCAGCACCTCCAGGCCCTTCTTGCGGAAGACTTCCAGATGCGGGCTGTTTTTGGCGGCGGCGAAGCTGTCGGCGACGATGTAGTAAATTTTGTCCTGACCCTCCTTCATCCGCTTGAGGTAATCGGCCAGCGAAACGGTCTGGTCAGGGCTGTCGGCATGGGTCGAGGCGAATCGCAGCAGTTTGGCGATCTGCTCGCGGTTGCCGTGATCCTCCGCGGGTCCCTCCTTCAGCACCCGGCCAAATTCCTTCCAGAACTTGCCGTACTTTTCGGCGTCGTTCGCGGCCAGGTCCTCCAGCAGACCGAGCACCTTCTTGACCGAGCCGGCGCGAATGCCGTCCACCACCTTGCTGCCTTGCAGGATTTCGCGGGAAATGTTCAACGGCAGATCGTTGGAGTCGATCACCCCGCGCGCGAAGCGCAGATAGCGCGGCATCAGGTGTTCGGCGTCGTCCATGATGAACACTCGCTGCACGTACAGTTTGACGCCGTGGCGCTGCTCGCGGTCCCACAGGTCGAAGGGGGCGCGGGCGGGAATGAACAGCAACGAGGTGTACTCCAGCTTGCCCTCCACCCGGTTGTGGGTCCAGGCCAGGGGATCTTCGAAATCATGGCCGACGTGCTTGTAAAACTCCTTGTATTCCTCATCCTTGATCTCCTGCTTGGGCCGCGCCCACAGCGCCGCCGCCTGATTGATCCGCTCGTCCTCGATTTTCGGCGGCGCGTCCTTGTCCTCGCTGTATTTCTGTATCGGCATGATCACCGGCAGGGTGATGTGATCGGAATACTTGGTGATGATCGAGCGCAACTGCCATTCGGTCAGCAAATCGGTCTCGTCCTCGCGCAAGTGCAGGATGACCTCGGTGCCGCGGGTCGGCTTGTCGATGGTTTCCAGCGTGTATTCGCCCTCGCCACCGGATTCCCAGCGGACGCCGTGTTCCGCGCCCATCCCGGCGCGGCGGGTGAGCAGCGTCACCTTGTCGGCGACGATGAAGCTGGAATAGAAGCCGACGCCGAACTGACCGATCAGGTGGGCGTCCTTGGCCTGATCGCCGGTCAGCTTTTGCATGAACTGGCGGGTGCCGGAACGGGCGATGGTGCCGATGTTGTCGATGACTTCCTGCCGGTCCATGCCGATGCCGTTATCGGCCACCGTGATCGTGCGGGCGTCCTTGTCGAAGCTGACCCGGATTTTCAGGTCAGGGTCGGTTTCGTACAGAGCGCCGTCGGTCAGGGCCTCGAAGCGCAGCTTGTCGCAGGCGTCGGAGGCATTCGAGATCAGTTCGCGGAGGAAAACTTCCTTGTGGGAATACAGGGAATGCGCGACCAGGCGCAGCAGTTGCTGTACCTCGGCCTGAAAACCAAGAGTTTCCTTATGGGCTTCGACGGTCATGGGGGACGGACTCCTGATGGGTGAATACGGGAATTGGAATCCGATATGCGGGCAAGCGGCGGGATTTCAAGGACGGTGTCAAAACTGGCCGCTATCCGACTGCGTCCACTCCTTCATGTCGCAACAGCCAGCGTTTAATTTCCGGCGGATCGCCGGTGACTTCGCCGGCGTAACCGCCCAGGCCTTGCCGGCCCACCACCCGATGGCAGGGGATCAAAATCGGAATCGGATTGTTGCGGCAGGCGCCGCCGATGGCGCGGGCGGCGGTATCGAGTGATCGCGCCAGTTCGCCGTAGGTGAGCGTCGTTCCCACTGGAATGGCTTGCAGCGCCGTCCACATCCGTTGTTGGAACGCGGTCCCGGCCGGCGCCAACGGCACGGTAAATTGATAGCGGGCATCACGGAAATACGCGTCCAGTTGCCTAACCACCGCAGCGGTTGCGGCATCCACCGGCGGTTGCTCGGGGGCGTCAGCGGCCAGGTAATCCAGTGCGCTTACCGCATCGCCCATCATGCGGATGCCGATCCGACCCAGCGGCGTGGCGATCACGGCTTGATAAGAGGCGCTCGGTGTCATAGTCAACCCTCGCGCGGAACATAGGCCAACCAGTCGCGGCTGGCATCACCATAAACAACGAAATATGGATTTAGCAGCGATTCGCGGGTGTTGTAGCGCAGTGGTTCACCAGTTTCCACCGACACCACCCGACCGCCGGCCGTCTCGACGATGGCCTGAGCGGCGGCGGTGTCCCATTCCGAAGTCGGGCCAAGCCGGGGATACACATCCGCCGTGCCTTCCGCGACCTGACAAAACTTGAGCGAACTGCCGATGGTGACCATCTCGTGCGCGCCCAGGGCGGCGGCGAATTTTTGCAAGCCTGGTCCACCGTGGGAGCGGCTGCCGACCACCCGCACCGGTTCATCGGTTTGCAACGATTTGACCCGAATCGAGCGCGGCGGGTGGCCCGGTTCTTCGCGGAACGCACCGTAACCACGGGTCGCGAAGTAGCACAACCCGGTTACCGGGACCCGGACGACGCCCAGCACCGGTTCGTGTGCCTCGATCAAGGCGATGTTGACGGTAAACTGGCCGTTGCGTTGGACAAACTCCTTGGTGCCATCCAGCGGGTCCACCAGCCAGTAGCGCCGCCAGCGCGACCGTTCGGTGAACGGAAGGGTGGCCGATTCCTCGGACAATACGGGAACGTCCGGGGTCAGGCGCCGCAGTCCGGCCAGGATGGTGTGGTGCGCGGCCAGATCGGCGGCGGTCAGCGGACTGTTGTCCTCCTTGGCGGTGACCCCGAACGCCGTCGCGTAAATTTCCAGAATCCGCGCGCCGGCCTCCGCCGCCAGCGCCCGAACCGGCTCCAGCCACGCTACCCATTCATCGCGCATCATCCATATTCTCTCCATGCCCTTAAAACGAAAAAGGGCGACCCCGTAAAGAATCGCCCGATTTCTCTAATTCCGTCGCCAAATCTCAGGACAGCTTTTCCTTGATGCGGGCTGCCTTGCCTTCCAGGCCGCGCAGGTAATACAGCTTGGCGCGGCGCACGTCGCCCCGGCGCTTGACGGTGATATCGGCGATGGCCGGGCTGTAGGACTGGAATACCCGCTCCACGCCCTCGCCGTGGGAAATCTTGCGGACGGTGAACGCCGAGTTCAGACCGCGATTGCGCTTGGCGATCACGATGCCCTCGAATGCCTGCAGGCGCTCGCGGCTGCCTTCCTTGACCTTGACGCGCACCACCACAGTGTCGCCGGGGCCGAAGTCCGGGATTTCGCGGGTCATCTGCTCCCGCTCGAATGCTTCAACCAGTTTGCTCATGACACGATGCTCCACGTTGTTCCGCGAGATCTCCAGCGGTGCCGGCGATCTCCGTTCTCTCTCGATAGTCGCGAATAAATTCATTCAGCAGCATCCGGTCCGGGTCTTCCAGCGCCCGCCGCGCCAGCAGGTCGGGCCGCCGCAGCCAGGTTCGTCCCAGCGCTTCGCGCCGCCGCCAGCGGGCGATGGCGGCGTGATCGCCGCTCAACAACACCGCCGGCACCCGTCGCCTATCCAGCTCCTCCGGGCGGGTGTAGTGCGGGCAGTCCAGCAAGCCGTCCATGAACGAATCCTGTTCGGCGGACTCGTCGTCGTTCAAGGCCCCCGGCAACAGCCGGGCCACGGCGTCGATCACCACCAGCGCCGCCAGTTCGCCGCCGCTGAGCACGTAATCGCCGATGGACCATTCCTCGTCCACCTCGGCTTCGATCAGCCGTTCATCGATGCCTTCGTAGCGGCCGGCCAGCAGGATCAGACGCGGCGCCGCCGCCAGGTTCCGCACCCCGTCCTGGGTCAGCGGCCGGCCCTGCGGACTGAGATAAAGCGTTTTGCCGGACGGTTCCACCGCCGCCCGCGCCCGCCGCAACGTGTCGCGCAGCGGTTGTACCTTCATCACCATGCCCGGTCCACCGCCGTAGGGCCGGTCGTCCACGGTGCGATGGCGGTCGTGGGCCGCGTCGCGCGGATTCCATGTCGCCACGGCCAACAAGCCGCGCTCCACCGCCCGGCCCGTCACCCCGAAACGGAGGAGGGTTTCGACCATCTCGGGAAACAGGGTCACCACGTCCACGCGCATGAAGCGCCCTCAACCCCGACCCCTCTCCCACCGGGCGAGGGGAGTTAAAAATCCGGGTCCCAATCCACTCGCAGCAAGCGCCGTTCGAGATTGACCTCGATCACCACCTGGCCCTGGACGAACGGCAACAGGCGTTCCCGTTCGCCCTTCACCACTAGCACGTCGTTGGCGCCGGTGGCGAGCAAATGGGAAACCACCCCCAGCTCGACGCCTTCCAGCGTCACCACCCGCAAGCCTTCCAGATCGGCCCAGTAATATTCACCCGGCCTGGGAGGCGGCAATTGCGCGCGGCGCACCGCGATGTCGCTTTGAATCAGGGCGGCGGCTTGATCGCGGTCGTCGCAATCGACCAATTTCAACACCACCCCGGTGCCGTGGGCGCGGCCCGCTTCGATCCTGAATTCCCGCCATGCGTCCTGACGCTTCAAGAACACGGGATGATAGCGGGTAATGCCTTCGCGCGGTTCGGTGTAGGAAAACACCCGCACCCAGCCGTTCACGCCGAACAGACCCGACACCCGGCCCAGCACCACCCAGTCGGTCATCGGGGGTGGCCGATCCCGGCCTTATTGCGCCGGTTGTTGGCGCGCGTATTCCTTGATCAGGCTGCTCACCCGCTCGGAAGGCTGCGCGCCCACCCCCAGCCAGTACTGCACACGCTCCTGATTCAGGCTCAGGCGCACGTCCTGACCACTGGCGATGGGGTTGAAAAACCCGATGCGCTCGATATAGCGGCCGTCACGCCGGTTGCGACTGTCGGTCACAACCACGGTGTAGAAAGGGCGCTTCTTGGCGCCGCCGCGAGACAGGCGGATGGTAACCATGCGCTGCGAGTACCTCTTGCAGATTCCGACAAGAAAAGGCCACCCCGCGCGGGGCGGCCCAAGGGAACGAACAATGCTACCCGAACTTCCGCGGATTTAAAACCCGTTGCGCAACTTACACCTTGAACGGCGGCAACGCGCCCACCGGCAGCTTGCCCTGCAAGCCGCGCAGCATCTTCATCATGCCGCCGCCCTTCATCTTCTTCATCATCCGCTGCGCCTGATCGAACTGCTTGAGCAACCGGTTCACGTCCTGAATCTGGTTGCCGGAACCGCTGGCGATGCGGCGTTTGCGCGAACCTTTGATGATATCGGGAAACCGGCGCTCCTGCGGGGTCATCGAGTTGATGATGGCGATCAGCCGCCTGACTTCCCGGTCCGCCGCCTGATCCTTGATCGCTCCCGCCGCCGCGTTGAAGCCCGGCATCTTGTCCAGCAGACTGGCGATGCCGCCCATCTTCATCATCTGCTCCATCTGCTCGCGAAAATCCTCCAGATCGAAGCCCTTGCCCTTCTGAACCTTGTTCGCCAGCTTGAGCGCCTTTTCCTTGTCGACCTTGCGCTCCATCTCCTCGACCAGGCTCAATACGTCGCCCATGCCAAGAATGCGGGAAACCACCCGGTCGGGAAAGAACGGCTCCAGCGCGGCGGTCTTCTCGCCCACGCCCAGGAACTTGATCGGTTTACCAGTGAGGTGGCGGATCGACAGCGCCGCGCCGCCGCGAGCGTCGCCGTCGGTCTTGGTCAGCACCACCCCGGTCAGCGGCAAGGTGGCGTTGAAGGCCTGGGCGGTGTTGGCGGCATCCTGGCCGGTCATGCTGTCCACCACGAACAGGGTCTCGATGGGATCGAGCACGGCGTGCAGCCGCTGGATTTCCGCCATCATCTCGGGGTCCACGTGCAGGCGGCCGGCGGTGTCCGCGATCAGCACCTCCACGCCGTGACGGCGGGCATGGTCCATCGCTTGGCGGGCAATGGTTTCCGGGTCCTGATCGGGCGCGCTGGGAAAGAACTCCGCGCCCACCTCGCCGGCCAGTTTGCGCAACTGCTCGATGGCGGCGGGCCGATACACGTCGCAACTGACGACCAAGACCTTCTTGTGCTGGCGCTCCCGGAGCCAGCGGGCCAGCTTGGCGACGCTGGTGGTCTTGCCGGAACCCTGCAAGCCCGCCATCAGCACCACCGCCGGCGGCTGAACCCGCAGGTTCAACTCGGCGTTGGCCTCGCCCATGATCCGGGTCAACTCCTCGTTCACGATCTTGATCAGCACCTGACCGGGCGTCAGGCTCAGCAGCACTTCCTGGCCCACCGCCCGCTCGCGCACCCGGGCGATGAAGTCTCGCACCACCGGCAACGCCACGTCCGCTTCCAGCAGCGCCATGCGCACTTCGCGCAGGGCGTCCTTGATGTTGTCCTCGGTCAGGCGGCCCTGGCCGCGCAGATTCTTGATGGTGCGCAACAGGCGCTCGCTGAGATTTTCGAACATGGGAATCAACCTTCGTTTGCGTCGGAATAGACCGGAATTATAGAGAGAGGGAGCATCGAACGGGGCGCGTCGCATCGCGAACGCCGACCCGCTTCAAGCCGGCGGCGTTCCATGCCATGATTGGCCGCAAGGGAAATCATCGGTGGAATTGCTATGAACGCGGTCATCGGCGGCCTGGCCGTCCTGCTCTATCTGTTCGCCGGCGGCTGGCTCGGCGCCCGCCTGGTGCGCGCCGGCGCTGGCGTGGCCGGTTCGAAGGGCGGTCCACTGGCGCTGGGCTGGGGCGCGGCGCTGTTGCACGCCATGATCCTGGCCCAGACCGTGTTCCAGCCCACCGGGCTGAATCTCGGCTTTTTCAATGCCCTGTCCTTCACCGGCTGGCTGATCGGCGTGGTGTTGCTGGCGGCGGCCATGGTCCGGCCGGTCGAGAATCTGGGCATCGCGGTGCTGCCCTTCGACGCCCTGACGCTGATGTTCGGCCTGCTGTTCCCCACCGAGCGCATCGTCGCCGATCCCCACCAGTGGCCGCTGGAACTGCATATCATGATCGCCATCCTGGCCTACTCGCTGCTGGCGCTGGCGGCGGTTCAGGCGATTTTGCTGGCGGTTCAGGATCACCGCCTGCGCCACCGCCATCCGGGCGGCTTCCTGCGCGGTATTCCGCCATTGACCACGATGGAATCGCTGTTGTTCCAGATGATCGGCGCCGGCTTCGTCCTGCTCAGCATCACGCTGGTCAGCGGCTTGTTCTTCCTGCGCGACCTGTTCGCCCAGCACCTGGCGCATAAGGCGACGCTTTCGTTCGTGGCCTGGGGGGTATTCGGGGTGCTGCTGTGGGGTCGCTGGCGCTTCGGCTGGCGCGGTCGCACCGCCATTCGCTGGACTCTAAGCGGCTTTGCTTTTCTGGCGCTCGCCTATTTCGGCAGCAAGCTGGTGTTGGAACTAATCCTGCGGCGCTATTGACCGGGCGGCGCCACGGTGCCATGCCGCCGCTCCAACCACTCCACGCACCCCATCAACAGACCGTAGGCGACGACCCAACCAACCAGCAGTGCCACCTGGCCGGCGGGCGGCAACCGGACCGCCAGCAGCGCCGAGCCGGCGCAGGCCAGCATCAGTGCGTACTCGACCAGCACCGTTCGGCGATGGCCCCAGCCGAGTAGCACCAGGCGTTGATAACAATGGGCGCGATGGGCTTCCCAAATCTTCTCGCCGCGCCGCAGGCGCCGCAGCAGGGTCACGGTGGCGTCGGTGATGAACGGTGAAAATACCAGCAACGCCACCCAGAACGGTAACAGTCCGGCCTTGCTTCCCCACAGGCCGCATACCGCCGCCAGGAAGCCGAGGGCGGTGGAGCCGGTGTCGCCGAGAAAGATTTTCGCCGGCGGGAAATTCTGGACCAGAAACCCGCCGCTGGCCGCCGCCGCAGTCAGGCAAAGGGCGGTGAACCCGGCATCGGCTCGTCCCAGCCAGGCTAGCGTGGCGAAACCGATCACCGCCATGCCGCCGGCGAAGCCATCCATGCCATCCATAAAGTTGTACAGGTTGATCATCCAGACGATGAACAGTAGGGTCAGGGGGATCGCTATCCAAACGGGAAAAGGCAAGGTGAGACCGGGAAGTTCGAAACGGTCGGGAAGGAAGCCAGCCGCCAACAGGCTGACAGCGGCCAGCAGATGAACTAAGATGCGCCACCCGGCGGCGACACCCTGGCGATCATCGACTAGCGAAACGAACGCCAGCGGCGCCAGACCCGCGAGAACGAACCCAAAAGCCCGGAGTGGCGGGTCGGCGGTCGCGAGCATTGCTGGCGACATGCCGACGATCATCCCCGCCAGCATGGCCAGCCCACCGGTCCTTGGAATGGGCCGCTGGTGCAAGGAACGCGCGTTGGGATAATCGAGAAGGCCCGGCAAGACGGCCGCGCACGCCAGGCGCCGGCTCAGGAAAAATGTGACCGCGAACGCCAATGAACCGCCCGCGATCATTGTGTCGATTGAAACACCGGTATCCACTTCGAACCATGCTCGAATACGATTCAGCTAAAAGACCACCGCCGGCGATCGACGAATTTTTTCAACTGATTCGTTATCGCGACCTGCTCTTTTTGATGGTGGAAAACATCCTGAAAAACCGCTACAAACGTTCGGTGCTGGGCGTGTTCTGGATGCTGCTCAATCCTCTGTTGCAGACAATCGTGCTGAGTGTCGCATTCGGGACGATGTTCAAGTCATCCTTACCCAGCTACGCGGTTTATCTCTTGGCTGGATTGTTGGCTTGGAACTTTATCACACAAACCACCCAGTATGCCATGAGCACCATGGCCTATGGCGGGGGATTGCTCAAAAGGATCTATATTCCGCGCGCCACCTATATCATCGCGGCGGTCGGCAATGGCCTGGTCAATTTGATCGTTTCAATTGGCGCTCTGTTGGTTATCGTCATTTTCCTCCACCATAAGATAACCTGGGCTTGGCTGTTTCTACCAGTCAGCATCATGATTCTGACTATCTTTTCACTGGGTCTTGCACTGCTTTTATCCACCGCGTCGGTGTTCTTCACTGATACGGTGGATATTTATCAGGTACTGATCCAGGCTTTGTTCTTTCTAACTCCCATCATGTATCCACCATCGATTCTTCCTTCCAAGTTGAGTCAACTGCTTGTATTCAATCCTTTCGTCGTTCTCATCGAGATTTTTCGAATACCGATCCATGCCAATCGGCTTCCCGATTTCAGCCTGGTCGTAAGCGCCGCGTCGCTCGCGTTAATCGCTCTGGTTGCTGGCTGGGTTCTGTTCACCAGCAAGGCCGATCAACTCGCCTATCGCCTGTAATGATGGAAAATACCGCGATACAACTCAGTGACGTAACGGTGCGGTTTCGCATTCCTCATGAAAAGATTCCCACGTTGCAGGAATATGCGATACGCTGGCTGAAAAGACGCAGTGTCAGTTTTACCGATTTTAATGCGTTGAACAACGTCAGTTTTTCGATCAGGCAGGGTGAAACGGTCGGTATCATCGGCGCCAACGGCGCCGGCAAGAGCACTTTACTTAAGGTCATCTCAAGGGTGATTCGCCCAACCCACGGTCGCGTTTTCCTGCGGGGACGCATCGCGCCATTGCTGGAATTGGGCGCGGGATTCGATTATGAGATGACGGGCAGGGAAAATATTTTTCTCAATGGAGCTGTATTGGGTTTCAGTCGAAAGGATATTGCAAGCCGCCTGGATAGAATCGTGGAATTTTCCGGCATCGATGATTTTATCGACGCACCGATTCGCACCTATTCCAGCGGTATGGTGGCAAGGTTGGGATTCGCCATTGCAACCGATATTCAACCTGATATTTTGATCGTTGATGAAATATTGGCGGTGGGGGATGCGGATTTCCAGAAGAAATCCGCGGCGAGAATACTACGATATCATGACAGTGGGTCGACCGTACTGCTCGTCTCCCATAACTTGGATTCGATCAAGAATCTGTGCGACCGTGTAATCTGGCTGGAGCACGGTGCCATAAAAATGGTGGGCTGGGTTGATGATATTGTGAAGCAGTATTCGCTGTAAATGCCTTCCCGAATCAGGCAAGCTATCAGAACGAGCAATATGAACAGCCGCATTGAGGTGTTGCTTTTCAGACTTTACTATAAAATACCTTTTTTCTCTTATCAAAGCAAGAGAAGATTTATATTATTCATCCATCATCATTTCAAATTCCTGACCAAGCGGACCCTTTCCTACGACATATATCAAATGACGGCGATGCAAACGGAAAACCGTTATCGAGGAAAGGGTTACTTCGCCAACGATTATTCCCAATGGATAAAAAGGTATGATTACCTGCTTCTCGAAGAGCATCAATACTTACGGAAAATAATGGAAAACTGGCCTTCAAAGCCGGTTGTCTCAATCGTCATGACAATTCGAGACACCGGGGAACGAGGGTTATGCGCCACTATCGAATCCGTATTGGCGCAGATTTATTCGAATTGGGAGTTGTACATTGTTGAGGATCGCCCCACCGGATCTCGTTTATATGAAATATTGGGCGAGTACGCCAAGCGAGAACCTCGCATCAAGCTGATTTTCAAGAATGGCCAAAATCCCGATTACATGGCTTTTAATGTAGCCCTGAAGAAAATAAGTGGTGATTTCATAACTTTCATCAACTCAGGAAACCTATTCGCGCCACATGCTCTTTTCTGGATCGTCTTGGATGTTCTCGATCATCCAGAAGGAATGTTCTGGTATTCTGACGAAGACAGGGTCAATGAAAATGGAGAGCGCCAGGATCCTTGCTTCAAGCCTGACTGGAACCCGGACCTCTTCTTGTCCGATCCTTGCAATCTGGCCGGCCATTGCTCTGTTTATCGTACATCTCTCGTGCGCCAGTTGAACGGATTTCGACAAGGCTGCGAGGACGCTCAAGAATACGATTTGGCGTTAAGAATCGTCGAGCAAATCGAACCATCCCAAGTCCGGCATATTCCTCGCATACTTTATCACCACCGGGTGACTGTCGGTATCAATGAAGTAATGGTGATTTCATTACCAGCGGCATTGAAAGCAGTCAACGATCACTTGGGTCGGAAAAAAATTCACGCTCAAGCAATCCCAAGCCCGGACGGCTTGTATATCCGGGTTCGATATCGGCTGCCGGAAGCTCCACCACTGGCTACCTTGATTATCCCAACCCGCAATGGTTTTAAGTTGTTGCATCGGTGCATCGAAAGCATTCTGGAAAAAACCAGTTATCCGAATTATGAAATCATCATCGTTGATAATGATAGCAACGACTCGAAAACGGTCGAATATTTACAGCATCTAAGCGAATCACCAAAAATCAGGGTGTTGGATTATCCATATCCTTTCAATTATTCGGCGATCAATAACATGGCGGTCAATCACGCGCATGGCGACTTGATTGGTTTTCTCAACAACGACATGGAAGTCATCAATGACGATTGGTTAATTGAAATGATTAGCCACGCCCTGCGGCCGGAAATTGGGGCGGTGGGCGCGCGTCTTTGGTATAAGGACGACACCTTACAGCATGGTGGTGTCATACTCGGCATCGGCGGGGTAGCCAATCATGCCCACAAGGGCATTGCCAGAGGGGAGGCTGGTTATTTTGGGCGCGCTATTTTAATACAGAACTTTTCCGCGGTAACCGGCGCCTGCATGGTATTACGCAAGGAATGCTTCATGGATGTTGGCGGTTTTAATGAAGAACAACTGGCGGTCACATTCAATGATGTTGATCTTTGCCTTAAACTGATTAAATCGGGTTTGAGGATTGTATGGACTCCTTATGCCGAGCTTTACCATTATGAATCCGCCAGCCGTGGTTATGATGATACGCTCGAAAAGATAACTCGATCAAAAAGAGAAATAAATTACATGCGTGAGCAATGGAACGCATGGCTAGCATCAGATCCAGCCTACAATCCAAACTTGAATCTGGAGACGGAAGATTTCAGATTGGCTTGGCCTCCCCGTCTCGAAAGACTTCCGACAAATCTCGATAAATCAACCTCGACTTCAAACTTTCATCGACAAGCCTTCGAATAGCATTCATCATCATGATAGCCATTCTGATAATTAATTTTCGTCGTGCTCTCGATACTATTGAATGTCTCGACTCCCTGTTGCAAGTGCACGATCCGCTATTCCATATTTTTTTGGCTGACAACGGTTCCGGGGGCGACGCCGCCGCTTTATTGAGCGCGTATGTCGATCAATACCGCGAACGAATTACCTTGACTCTCTTTGCCGAGAACTATGGTTTTACCGGCGCTCACAATCGACTTTTCGAGCAAATCGTTTCCGACGAAAGGCGTTATAAATTCGTTTTGTTGCTTAATAACGATACGGTTGTGGAACCTCATTTCCTTGCGCGGATGCTGGAACGGATCGACCGTGCCCAACATATCGAGATGGTGGCGGCCCGAATGATGAGGTACGACGATCGAACGCGCATCGATAATCTCGGCATTACGTTCTACAAGTGTGGACTCGCGTCCAATCGCAAATCGACCAACGATCCCTTGCTCGGCCCCTGTGGCGGCTGCGCGCTTTATACCACTGATTTGTTGCGTCGGGTCCATCAAGCCACGGATGAATACTTCGATGAAAAATTCTTTTGCTACGCCGAGGACACCGACTTGGCTTGGCGAGCGGCGCTGCTGGGTTATCGAGCGGCTTTTGCCGATGATGCCCTGGTTTATCATAAAGGCTCGCTAGCCAGCGGTGGTCCCGACAATGATTTCGTCTTGTATCACGGTGTTCGCAATTCGTTATTCGTGCTAATCAAATGTGTCCCCGCCTACCTGATCTGGCCCAATCTCGGTTGGATTCTGTTGGCGCACGTGGCTATCCTGTTGCGCCACGCCTTGAGGGGCAAGATCCGAATAATCGGCCGCTTATATCGGGATTTTTTCAGGGGAGCGCCGGCCATGTGGCGCAAGCGACGTCATCTGCAAGAATGCAATCCGGTTCGAGATTTCAAGATCGGTTTGCTGGTCAATCACGCCTTTTACGAGCGGGCTTATATACGGCAGGCATTGTTGGAAATAAGGGGATTCTTTATCCCTTCATTGAACAGGCGCGACACCTAGCGCGCCGTCATCGTTATTCCGCTTGGATAACCACCCTGGTCTGGCTCCCGCGCTCTAGGCTGCCCTGAACGATGAATTCGCCCTGCGGCCGCCACATGGCGCAACTGGCGATGGCCGCTCAACCGCTCAACCGCTCAACCGCTCATATCCAGTCATCAGCCCGTTGACGGCGCGCAACAACGGCGGCAGCGGCCCACCCAGCGCCTCCGGGTCCATCCCGTCCAACAGATTTTTCAATTCCAGCCCCAGGGCGGTATCGCCCTCCATCACCACCCGGCGGTTGAAAAACAGCGTATCGGAATCCTCGCGGCGGGTGGCCAGCGCCAGAAAGTCGTAAAGCGTGCCGCTGATGGTCAAATCCGGCACTTGCGCGGACTGACAAGGCACGAAACCGGCGGGACCCGCATAGCGAAACCGGTATTCCACCTGGGCATCGCGCACCTTGATCGCCAGCACCCGGTCACGTAGAAACTGAAACTCGTCGTTTTGTTGAATCCGGGTGGCGAACAGCATGTTCAACGCCGTGGTCAGAATGGTCGAATGCACCGGGCCGGGAATCCATTTCAACGGCAGCGCCAGCGGTGTCGGCAGGGTGGGGCGGGGTGGGAACAGCGAATGGAGGGTGGCCTGGAACATGGCGTCGATCACACCGTGACTGCCTCAGCGTTTCATGGACTCGAAAAATTCCTTGTTGGTCTTGGTGTTCTTGAGCCGTTCCAACAGGAATTCCATCGCTTGCAACTCGTCCATCGGGTGCAGCAGCTTGCGCAGGATCCACATCTTCTGCAAATCGTCCGGGTCGGCCAACAGTTCCTCGCGGCGCGTGCCGGAGCGGTTGATGTCGATGGCCGGAAAGACCCGCTTCTCGGAAATCCGCCGGTCGAGATGGATTTCCATGTTGCCGGTACCCTTAAACTCCTCGTAGATCACGTCGTCCATGCGCGAGCCGGTGTCGATCAGGGTGGTGGCGATGATGGTCAGCGAGCCGCCTTCCTCGATGTTGCGGGCCGCGCCGAAGAACCGCTTGGGTTTTTGCAAGGCGTTGGCGTCCACGCCGCCGGTTAGCACCTTGCCGGATGCCGGCACCACGGTGTTGTAGGCCCGGGCCAGCCGGGTGATGGAATCCAGCAGGATCACCACGTCGCGCTTGTGCTCGACCAGCCGCTTGGCCTTGTCGTTCACCATTTCCGCCACCTGGACATGGCGGGTGGCCGGCTCGTCGAAGGTGCTGGCGATCACCTCGCCGCGCACCGACCGCTGCATTTCGGTCACTTCCTCCGGCCGTTCGTCGATCAGCAGCACGATCAGGTAACACTCGGGGTGGTTGGCGGCGATGCTCTGGGCGATGTTCTGCAACATCATGGTCTTGCCGGCCTTGGGCGGCGACACGATCAGACCGCGCTGGCCCTTGCCGATCGGGGCGATCAGATCGATCACCCGGGCCGTGATGTCCTCGGTGCTGCCGTTGCCACGCTCCAGCGTCAGCCGGTCGTCGGCGTGCAACGGGGTCAGGTTCTCGAACAGCACCTTGTTCTTGGAGGCTTCCGGCGGCTCGAAATTGATGTCGCCGACCTTGAGCAGGGCGAAGTAGCGCTCGCCTTCCTTGGGCGGACGAATCTTGCCGCTCACCGTGTCGCCGGTGCGCAGGTTGAAGCGGCGGATCTGGCTGGGCGAGACGTAGATGTCGTCGGGGCCGGCCAGATAGGAACTGTCGGCGGAGCGCAGGAAGCCGAAACCGTCTTGCAGGATTTCCAGCACGCCGTCGCCGGAAATGTCCTCGCCGTTCTTGGCGAGCGCCTTGAGGATGGCGAAGATCACATCCTGCTTGCGCGAGCGCGCCATGCCTTCGAGCTTGAGCTCCTGTGCGATGGCGATCAGGTCGGCGGCGGATTTTTTCTTGAGTTCAGTCAGATTCATGGAAGCAACAGGCTCGGGGCGGCGGGCGCGGCGAACGCGCGTCCGTGGAGAGGGATGAAGGGGTGCTCCTGGGTTGGAGGCCGAACCGGACAAGGGCGGGGCAGCGCGAGGAGTGATTGCGGGATGGATAGCGGTACGACGCGATCTACGCTAGCACGGCCACGAAGCGGCGTCTACCTTGGGGCGGGCGCCGTTCGCGCGACTCAACGCAGGCTACCGTCGAGGAAGGCGACCAGTTGCGATTTGGACAAGGCGCCGACCTTGGTGGCCTCGACGTTGCCGTTGCGGAACAACATCAAGGTAGGAATGCCGCGAATGCCGTACTTGGGTGGCGTGGCCTGATTTTCGTCCACGTTCAGCTTGCAGATTTTGATACGCCCCGCATAGTCGGCGGCGATGTCGTCCAGGATCGGGGCGATCATTCGGCAGGGACCGCACCATTCGGCCCAGTAGTCGACCAGTACCGGTTGCTCGGCCTTGAGCACTTCGGCCTCAAAGGTGTCATCGGTAATATGCGTAATTCGCTCACTCACGGATCAGATTCTCCAGTTCGGAAGGGCAGGGGGAGGTGGTTCGCCGACGCAAGGATTCATCGGGAAGCACGGAGCCGATCAAGCGGATGGCGGAACGACCGTCTAAGGGATGGCCGCGAAAATCAGCGGCGCGCGGCATTCAACGAGGGATATTGTGGCAAAATAATCCGTCGGGGCACAAATTTCTTTCAATTCATTTCAGCCCAAACCGGGCGTTCGCGCAAGCCCCCCACCCTGTTCATCCGGGATCATCGCCAACCCATGCAAACCGATCATTTGACCCATGTCCCGTTTTCCGCGCTTGGCCTGAGCGATTCGTTGTTGGAGAGCGTGGAGGATGCCGGCTTCGTCTACTGCACGCCGATCCAGGCCGCCACCCTGCCGCTGGCGCTCAAGGGCCGGGACATCGCCGGTCAGGCCCAGACCGGCACCGGCAAGACCGCCGCTTTTCTACTCGCCACCCTGCATCACCTGATGGAAACTCCTGTCGCCGAGGACGCTGTTGGTCCTTGGGCCATCGTCGTTGCTCCGACCCGCGAACTGGCGGTGCAGATCCACCGCGACGCCGAACTGCTCGGTCGCTACACCGGCCTTAAATGCGTCGTCGTGTTCGGCGGCGCCGGCTACGACACTCAGCGCCGTCAGCTTGAAGCCGGGGTGGACGTGCTGATCGGTACGCCCGGCCGGCTGATCGACTACTACAAACAGGGGGTCTACAAGCTCAACCAGATCGAGGTGGTGGTGCTGGACGAAGCCGACCGCATGTTCGATCTTGGCTTCATCGCCGACATCCGCTACCTGCTGCGCAAGATGCCCGCGCCCGACCAGCGCATCAACATGCTGTTCTCGGCGACCCTGAGCAACCGGGTCATGGAATTGGCCTATGAGCACATGAACAACCCCCAGGTGATCCGGGTCGAGGCCGAGCACGTGACCGCCGACAAGGTGCGCCAGGCCCTGTATCACGTCTCCGCACACGACAAGATCGCCTTGTTGCTGGGGGTGCTGCGCCAGCAGGAACCCAAGCGCATCATGATCTTCGTCAATACCAAGAAAGCGGCCGACCGGGTCACCGGCTATCTGCTGGGCAACGGTTACCAGGCCGGTGTCCTGTCGGGCGACATTCCCCAGCAAAAGCGGCTCAAATTGCTGGAAGCGTTCCAGCGCGGCGAGCTACCAATCCTGGTGGCGACCGACGTGGCGGCGCGCGGCCTGCATATTCCGGACGTGACCCACGTCATCAACTTCGATCTGCCGCAGGATCGGGAGGACTACGTCCATCGCATCGGCCGCACCGCCCGCATCGGCGCCAGCGGCGACGCCATCAGCTTCGCCTGCGAACAGTACGTCTATTCGCTGCCGGACATCGAGGACTTCATCGGCCAGAAGATTCCGGTGCTGCCGATAACCGAGGAACTGCTGGTCGAGTACAAGCCGCCCCGGCGGATGGAGCGGCACCGGCCGCCGCTGGCGGGCGGCGAGCGGAGTCGCGGTCGCGCGCCGCACCGGCGGGCGCCGCATCGTGCCTGAGCGGCGGCCAGGGAGCGGCACGTTCATGACGGCTTCCAGATCGGGCCAGGCCGGCGTCGCCAGCGGTCATCCGCGCGTGACCGAGGCAGCCGCCGAAATCCTGCGCGCCGGCGGCAATGCCTTCGACGCCGTGGTCGCGGCCGGGTTTGCCGCCACCGTGGCTGAACCGGCGCTGACCAGTCTCGGCGGCGGCGGTTTCCTGCTGGCCCGCACCGCCCAGGGCCATGCGGTACTGTTCGACTTTTTCGTGGACACGCCGGGCCGGGGCCTGCCGGCTGGCCAGCTTGAACCCCATTTTCTGCCGGTGACCGTGCGGTTTCCCGCCAGCGAGCAGATTTTCAACGTCGGCATGGGATCGGTGGCGGCCCCTGGCGCGCTGCGCGGTTACCTGCACGTCCATCGGCGACTGGGCCGACTACCGCTACGCGAGGTGCTGGCGCCAGCCGTCCACCTGGCCCGCGCCGGCGTGACGATCAATCACAAGCAAGCCTATTTTCTCGACCTGCTGACGCCGATCATGACCCTGACCGCCGCCGGTCGGGCGCTGTTCGCGCCGGGGGGGTGCTATTTGGGCGAGGGCGACGTTCACCGCAATCCCGATTTGGCGGCGTTTTTGGAAACGTTGCCCGCCGATGGCGAACGGGAGTTTTATCAGGGCGAACTGGCCCGGCGCATCGCCCGGGAGATGGCCGAAGGCGGCGGACTGCTGACCGAAACCGATCTGGCCGCCTGCCGGGTGATCGAACGCGAGCCGCTGTCGGTCCATTACCGCGGCGGTCGGCTGTTGACCAATCCGCCGCCTTCGTTCGGCGGTTCGCTGCTGGCCTTGGCGCTGCGGTTGCTGGAAGCGCGCGAGGTCACTCCTCTCGGCTTCGGTTCGCCGGCCCATTTGACGCTGCTGGTCGCGGTGATGGGGGAGGTGGATCGCCGCCGGATCGAGGGTTATCTCAGTCCCACCGATCTGGATTCGACCGGTTTGGCCGAAAGCCGGGACCGGGTGCGCGTTGCCTCCGGCGGCACCACGCACGTCAGCGTGTGCGACGCCGAAGGCAACGCCGCCAGCATGACCACCTCCAACGGCGAGGGATCGGGCTATTTCGCGCCCGGTACCGGCATCATGCTCAACAACATGATGGGTGAGGACGATCTGCATCCGGAGGGATTCCACGTCAGTCCGCCGGGGCTGCGGGTGGCTTCGATGATGGCGCCGTCGTTGTTGTTGGCCGGGGGGGCGGTGCGATTGACCCTGGGCAGCGGCGGCAGCAAGCGCATCCGGACCGCTCTGCTGCAAGTGATCAGCAACACGGTCGATTTCGGCATGAAGCCGCGGGATGCGGTCGAAGCGCCGCGCCTGCACTGGGACGGCGAGCGGATCCAGATCGAGCCGGGCTTTTCCGAACCGGCGCTGGCGGCCTTGGCGGAGCGGTGGCCGGTCAACCGCTGGACGGTCCAGGACGTGTATTTCGGCGGAGTTCATGCGGTGGCGCCCGACGGCGCCGGGGCCGGCGACCCGCGGCGCGGCGGTTGTGCCGCGACGGTTGCCTGAACCCGTTCCAGCCGGTCCCGCGAGGTGGAAAACATGATGTTGAAAAATGGCCCGTCGATTTCAGATGACCCAGGCCGGATCGTGGCTGAACCGCTGCTGACGGTTCCCTCCTGGGTGCGCGGTCTGGTTTTCGATTGCGACGGCACCCTGGTCGATACGTTGCCCCTGCATTACGCGGCCTGGGAGGAAACGTTCGCGGGGCTGGGTCTGCGCTGTCCGTTGGAGTTCCTCATGCGGCACAACGGCAAGCCGACCGACTGGATCATCGCTCGATATGGCGTCGAGTTTGGTCATGCCATCGATGTCGCCCGGTTCACCGCCGACAAGGAACGGCGGACTTACGCGCTGCTGGATCGAGCGCGTCCGCTGGAGCCGGTGGCGGCGCTGGCGCGGTGCCATCACGGTCGTCTGCCGATGGCGGTGGTATCGGGCAGCAACCGCCCCAACGTGGAGCGGGCGCTGGGAGCAGCCGGGCTGCGCGCCCTGTTTCCGGTGGTGCTGACCGCCGACGACGGCTTGCCGCCCAAGCCGGCGCCGGATTTGTTTCTTGAAGCGGCTCGCCGCCTGGCGGTGGCGCCCGACCGCTGTCAGGCATTCGAGGATGCCGACGCCGGACTGGAAGCGGCTCGCCGCGCCGGGATGCTGGCGACGGACGTGCGACCGTTTGGAGGAGGATATCGTTCAGGCAGCGATCCCGCTCAGGCGCAACAGCGGTTCGATCCTCGGCTCCCGGCCTCGAAAGGCGACGAAGCTGGCCAGGGCCGGGCGTGAACCGCCCGCTTCCAGGATGTTTTCCCGAAACCGCGCGCCGGTGGCCGGGTTGAAAATCCCGCTTTCCTCGAAGGCGCTGAAGGCGTCCGCCGACAGCACTTCCGCCCACTTGTAGCTGTAGTAGCCCGCCGCGTAGCCGCCGGCGAAGATGTGGGTAAAGGCATTGGCGAAGCGGTTCCAGGCTGGCGGGATGATGACCGCCACTTGTTGGCGTACCGCGTCCAGCATCTCCAGCACCCGCCCACCGCGCGCCGGATCGTAGTCGCGGTGCAACCGGAAATCGAACAGCCCGAATTCCAGTTGCCGCGCCATCGAGATGCCGGCCTGGAAATGCTTGGCCGCCACCATGCGCTGGTACAGGTCGTCCGGGAGCGGTTCGCCGGTTTGGTAATGACCCGCCAGCAAGTCCAGCGCCTCCCGCGCCCAGCACCAGTTTTCGAGAAACTGACTCGGCAGTTCCACCGCGTCCCATTCCACGCCGTGAATGCCGGCCACCGGCAGGTAGTCCACCGTGGTCAACAGGTGATGCAACCCATGGCCGAATTCATGGAACAGGGTCAATACTTCGTTATGGGTCAGCAGGGCCGGATCGTCGCCCACCGGCGGGGTGAAGTTGCCCACCAGATACGCCGCCGGCAACCGTACCGCGTTGGCCAGTCGCCGTCGCGCCAGGCAGCCGTCCATCCATGCCCCGCCGCGCTTGTGGGGGCGGGCGTACAAATCCAGATAGAACCGCCCGCGCGGCTGACCGGCCGCATCGACGATTTCGTAGGCGCGCACGTCGGGGTGCCAGACTTCCACTGGGTCCAGCGGCCGAATGGCGATCCCGAACAGGCGTTCCGCCACCGCGAACAATCCCGCCAAGACGCGGGGCAGCGGGAAGTAGGGTCGCAACTCCTCCTGCGACAATCGATAGCGGTCCTGGCGCAGCTTTTCCGCGTAATAGCCGATGTCCCAGGCTTGCAGGTCGTCCACCCCGAACCGCTCGCGGGCGAAGGCTTGCAATTCCGCCAGTTCGCGCCGCGCCTGGGGCCGGACGCGGTGGGCAAGGTCGGCGAGAAATGCCAGCACTTGATCCGGCGAGTCGGCCATCTTGGTGGCGAGCGAGTATTCGGTGTAATCGTGGAAGCTGAGTAATTGGGCCAGTTCGTGGCGCAGCGCCAGAATCCGTTCCATGACCGGCCCGTTGTCCCATTGGCCGCCGTTGGGTCCCTGATCCGAGGCGCGGGTGCAGTAGGCGCCGTACAATTCCCGTCGCAATTCGCGATCGTCGGCGTAGTTCAGCACCGGCAGGTACGACGGCAATTCCAGAGTCACCAACCAGCCGTCCAGCCCCCGCTGTTGCGCGGCTTGACGCGCCAGCGCCCGGGCCGATTCAGGTAGACCGGCCAGTTGCGCCGCGTCGGTCAGGAGTTTGGTCCAACCCTGGGTGGCGTCGAGCACGTTTTCCGAGAATTTGGCGCCGAGCTGGGTCAGTTCCCGCTGAATTTCCTTGTGGCGCGCCTGTTGCTCTGGCGGCAAGGCAATGCCGGAGAGGCGAAAATCGCGCAGGGCATCGGTGATCACCTTGCGCTGGGCCGGATCGATCCGGGCGTACTCCGGCCCCTCGGCGATTTGTCGATAGGCGCGGTACAGCGCTTCGTGCTGGCCCAGTTCGCTGTAATAGGCGCTGAGCTTGGGCAGGCAGGCGTTGTAAGCGGCGCGCAAGTCCTCGGAATCGCACACCGAGTGCAAGTGATTGACCGGCGACCACGTCTTGTTCAGCCGATCCTCCAGTTCCTCCAAAGGACGGATCAGATTGTCCCAGCCATAAACGGCGTTGGCGGCCAGCAGTCGCTCGATTTCGGCGCGGTTCTCGGCCAGCCAGTGGTCGATGGCGGGTTCGATGTGCGCCGGCCGGATGGCGGCATAGGCAGGCAGGTCGGCGGCGGTGAGGAGCGGGTTGGTCATGGGCGAGATTCTGAATTTGATTTTGGTGAAGGCGCTTCGGATGTGCCCTGGGCTTGAAGGCCGCGCAAACATGCTTCTCAAGCATCGTGGAGGCCAGCGGGGAATACCATTCGGGTGTTCGTCGGGACTTCTCGCCGGTCGCCGCGATCGCGGTAATCACAACGGAAGGAATCCCGCTGAACTCATCCCGCCCAGGTGGCAACTTGGGTTATTATAAAACACCGTCGCGCATCGTCGAATCAGGTGTCCTTACCATGCAAACCGCGCCTTCCCAAGCAGTCAACTCCCATGCACCCCATTGCTTCTGGCGACGTCCGAGTGAATAACGGCCGCCGCGCCGAATTCGTGCCCCGCTGAACCCGGCTCCATCCCTCGACACCCGCCCGCCCAAGCTCTTTCCAAGGCTCACCGCATGGTCTAGAGTTAGATCGTTCAGCGGACGACGAACCCGGGCCGTCCAGAAACTCACCTCATGGATCCGCCATGGCCACCAATCCTAGCACCGGCAATGTCATTACCCAGCCTGGCAGCCAATTGATCGGTCTTGCCCGCCAGCTCGTGCAAAATCATCTGCTCGACGAAGCCGCCGCGATCAAGGCGGCCGAACAGGCGCGCAAGGACAATGTTTCGCTCGTCGTTTACCTGGTCGAGAACAAGCTGGCTCGCGACAAGGACATCGCCCGCGTCGCCGCCCGCAGCTTCAACCTGCCGCTGTTCGATCTCGACGCCCTGGACATCGACGCGGCGATCGTGCGTCTGGTCGATGAAAAGCTGCTGCGTCAGCACCATGTCCTGCCCTTGCACAAACGGGGGCGCCGGCTGTTCGTGGGCGTCGTCGATCCCACCAACCTGCGGGCCCTGGAGGACATCAAGTTCCAGACCCGGTTGGATATCGAGCCGGTCATCGTCAGCGAGAACCAGGTCAGCAAGGCGCTGGACAAGGCGCTTGAGACGTCGACGCCTACCATGGGCGACGGCGAAGTCGGCGATCTCGACTTCAGCAGCGAAGCCGAAGCCGGCCCCAAGATCGAAACCCTGACCCAGTCCGACGCCGAGGACGCGCCAATCGTGCGCTTCGTCAACCAGGTCATCATCCAGGCCATCAACCGCGGCGCTTCCGACATCCACTTCGAGCCCTACGAAAAGACTTATCGGGTTCGCTTCCGGCAGGACGGCATGCTGGACGAAATCCACAAGCCGCCGGTCGCCATGGCGCCGCGTCTGGCCGCCCGCCTCAAGATCATGGCCCAGCTCGACATCGCCGAGCGGCGGGTGCCCCAGGATGGACGCATCAAGCTTTATCTGACCAAGCAGCGCGCCATCGATTTTCGCGTCAACACCCTGCCGACGATGTGGGGCGAGAAAGTGGTGATGCGCCTGCTCGACCCCGCCAGCGCTCAGATGGGCATCGAGGCTCTGGGCTACGAAGACCACCAGAAGGAGCAGTTCATCAAGGCCATCCACAAGCCGCAGGGCATGGTGCTGGTCACTGGCCCCACCGGCAGCGGCAAGACGGTCTCGCTGTACACGGCGCTCAACATCCTGAACACCGCCGCCGTCAATATCTCCACCGCCGAGGATCCGGTGGAAATCAACCTGACCGGCATCAACCAGGTCAACGTCAACCCCAAGGTCGGCATGACCTTCGCCAGCGCCCTGCGCGCCTTCCTGCGCCAGGACCCGGACATCATCATGGTCGGCGAAATCCGCGATCTGGAAACCGCCGAGATCGCCATCAAGGCGGCTCAGACCGGCCACATGGTGCTGTCCACCCTGCACACCAACAGCGCGCCGCAGACCCTGACCCGACTGATGAACATGGGCGTGGCGCCCTACAACATCGCGTCCAGCGTCACCCTGATCATCGCCCAGCGCCTGGCGCGGCGGTTGTGCGCGCACTGCAAGGAAGAGATCAAAATCCCACCGGCGGAACTGATCAACCTGGGCTTTCGCCAGGATGAATTGTCCGATCTGACGATCTACAAGGCGGTCGGTTGCGATCAGTGCAACCACGGTTACAAGGGTCGGGTCGGCGTCTACGAGGTGCTGCCGGTTTCCGAGGAGATCGGCCGGATCATCATGGCCAGCGGCAATGCGATCCAGATTGCCGACCAGGCGCGCAAGGAAGGCGTCAACGACCTGCGCCGATCGGGCCTGAACAAGGTTCGCATGGGGCTGACCAGTCTCGAAGAAATCAACCGAGTAACAACGGAATAACGGTCGTGGCTAAACAACCAACGCTGGCGAAGGCCAAAAAGAAGGAAGACGAACCCACGTTCAAGTGGGAAGGCACCGACAAGCGGGGCACGCGGGTCAAGGGCGAGCTGCGCGGGGCCAATCAGAACATGATCAAGGCCGAACTGCGGCGGCAGGGCATCATCCCGCTGCAGGTTCGCAAGAAAGCCAAGCCCCTGTTCAACTTCGGCGATGCAGTCAAGCCGAAGGACATCATGCTGTTCTCGCGCCAACTCTGCACCATGCTCGGCGCGGGCATCGCCGTGGTGCAGGCCCTGGACATGGTCGGTCACAGCAACCGCAAACCCAAGGTGAAGGAACTGATCCTGAGCATCAAGGCTGACGTGGAAAGCGGCACCGCGCTCTCGAAGGCCCTGGGCAAGCATCATGTGTACTTCAACGATCTGTACTGCAGCCTGGTGCATGCCGGCGAAGAAGCGGGTGTCCTGGAGGTGCTGCTCGACAAGGTCGCGACCTATCTGGAAAAGACCGAGGCGCTGAAGGCCAAGGTCAAGAAGGCGCTCACCTATCCCGCCATCGTGCTGATCTTCGCCTTCGTGGTCACCGCTGTCCTGTTGATTTTCGTCATCCCGACCTTCGATGATCTGTTCAAAAGCTTTGGCGCCGAGTTGCCGGCCCTGACCCGGACGGTGATCGACATTTCCAAGGTGTTTCAGGAGTACTGGTACCTCATCATTTTCGGGCCGGTGGTGGCCATCGTCGGCTTTTTGGAGGCCCGCAAGCGATCGCGCACCTTCTATCAGTGGCTGGACCGCATGGTCCTGCAAATACCGCTGATCGGCGATCTGGTCGCCACCTCGGCCAACGCCCGTTTCGCCCGCACCCTGTCCACGCTGTTCAACGGCGGCGTGCCGCTGGTGGACGCCATGCTCAGCGTGGCCGGAGCCACGGGTAACTACGTTTACGAGAAAGCCGTGCTGGACATGCGCGAAGCGGTGTCCATCGGTCAGCAGCTCAATTTCGCCATGCGCCAGAGCAATCTGTTCCCCGACATGGTGGTGCAGATGGTGGCGATCGGCGAGGAGGCCGGCTCGCTCGGCGACATGCTGGCCAAGGTGGCGGATTTTTACGAGGCGGAAGTCGATCAAAAGGTGGATACGCTGACCACCATGATCGAACCGCTGTTGATGGCATTCCTGGCCGGGGTGGTCGGTACGCTGGTCGTCTCGATGTACCTGCCGATCTTCAAGCTGGCCGCGGCGGTCTGACGGCGGCCGCGCGATGACCCCGCTGGAACTGCTGGCCAGCGCGCCGGCGTTGTTCGTCGCCCTGGCCGTGGTGCTGGGCCTGATCGTCGGCAGCTTTCTCAACGTCGTCATCCATCGCCTGCCGCTGATGATGGAGCGGGAATGGCGGGCGCAATGCGCCGAACTGCTGAATCAGGCGGACCCGAATGCCGGACAACCCACTCTGAATCTGTGGAAGCCGCGTTCGCGCTGTCCCCACTGCGGTCATTTGATTGGGGCGGTCGAGAACATTCCGTTGGTGAGCTATGCCTGGCAACGCGGCCGTTGCGCTCACTGCGGCGCGGCGATCGGCCTCCAGTATCCGCTGGTGGAAGCGCTGAGCGGCGTCCTGGCGGGGGTGGTCGCCTGGAGATACGGCTTCGGCTGGCCGGCGGCGGCGGCGCTGGTGTATACCTGGTTCCTGCTGGCGGCCAGCGCCATCGATTTTCGCCATCAACTGTTGCCGGACGATCTGGTGCTGCCGTTGCTCTGGCTTGGGCTGTTCGCGGCGCTGTTCGGGCTGTTCGCCGACTTGCCCAGCGCGGTCATCGGCGCCATGGCCGGCTATCTGGCGCTCTGGTCGGTGTATCAGCTCTTCCGCCTGCTGACCGGCAAGGAAGGAATGGGCCATGGCGATTTCAAGCTGCTGGCGGCGCTCGGCGCCTGGACCGGCTGGCAATATCTGGTCGCTATCGTGCTGCTGTCCTCGCTGGTGGGAGCGGTTTTCGGCGTGGCGCTGATTCTGTTTCGCGGCCGGGACCGGCAAGTTCCGATGCCGTTCGGCCCCTTTCTCGCCGCCGCCGGCTGGATCGCGCTGCTGTGGGGTGGGGCGGTCAACCGCGCCTACCTGAACTGGCTGGGGCTGTGACCTTGCTGGTCGTCGGGCTGACGGGCGGCATCGGCAGCGGCAAGACGGCGGTCAGCGACCGCTTCGCGCAGTGGGGCGCGCCGGTCGTCGATACCGACCTGCTCGCCCGCGAGCTGGTCGAACCGGGCCAGCGGGCGCTGGCGGATATTGCGGCCGCATTCGGGCCGAACTGTCTCGACCGCGATGGACGCTTGCACCGCGCCCGTCTGCGCGAGCGGGTGTTCGCCGACCCGGCGGGCCGTCGCCGGCTCGAAGCGATTCTGCATCCCCGCATCCGCGCCCTGGCGCGGGAACGCATTGCCCGGCTCATCGCCCCTTATTGTCTGCTGGTCATTCCGCTGCTGGCGGAAACCGGGATGACCGATCTGGTGGACCGGGTGCTGGTGGTGGACGCGCCAGAAGCCGAACGGCTGCGCCGGGTCATGGCGCGCGACGGAATCGATGAAACCCAGGCCCGGCGCATTCTGGCCGCTCAGGCCGACCGCGACCGGCGACTCGCCCTGGCGGACGAGATCGTGGAAAACGCCGGCGATCTGGCGGCGCTGGATCGGCGGGTCGCCGCGTTGCATCGGCATTACCTGGCCCTGGCCGCGACCTTGGCCCGCTAGCGAGCCTTGCTCGCGCCCATTCCGAGGATGACTGTGTCCGCGAGGACTATCGTGCCCCAGACCGTCTGCTACGAACAGCCCCTCAACGAACGCGCCCGTTCCTTGCTGCGCCTTGAATTTTTGTTCGACCAGGTCCAGCACAATCTGGCGGGCTGTTCGACCTGGGACAGCCGCGCGGCGTTACAAGGCCTGTTCGACATCCTGGCCCTGACCGGGCGCAACGAGTTCAAGGGCGACCTGCTGAAAGAACTGGAACGGCATGCCGCCACGCTCGGTCGATTGCGGCTGAATCCCGACGTGCATGCCGCCACCCTGGACCAGGTGCTGGCGGAAATCGGCGGGGTGATCGACCGAATTCATCGGCTGGACAACGCGGCGCTGGAGGCGGTGCGACAAACCGATTTTCTAAACGCCATTCACAAACGCTGTCATACCCCGGGTGGTGCCTGCCGGTTCGATTTGCCGGGGCTTTATCACTGGTTGCAGCGGGATTCCGAGATCCGCGCCCAATACCTGCGGGAATGGCTGGCGCCCTTCGCCCCCTTGTGGGACGCCGTGGCGCTAATTCTCCGGCTGATTCGCGATAGCGCCGTCCCCCAGCCGGAAATCGCTTACCGGGGATTCTTTCAGCGCGGCCTCGATAGCAGTACGCCCCATCAGATCATCCAGGTTTTGTTGCCGGCCGGCGGAACCCTGTTCCCGGAAATCAGCGGCGGACGGCATCGCTTCACGATCCACTTTCTGGAGCAGCCGGACCCCAACCGCCGGGCGGTTCAAAGCACGGCCGACGTTCCCTTCGAACTGGCTTGCTGCGCGATTTGACCGGAATCCTGGCATAACCGGGCAACGATCGGTGCGTCGGCGGCGGGAAAGGCGAAATCGGCCAGCCGCGCGGGCGACGCCCACCGCAGCGGCTGGCCCTCCCGACCGCGCGGTTCACCGTCCCAGGCGATGACTCGCCAGACCTCCAGCAGCACGGTCTTGTCCGGATAGGCATGGCGGATTTGCAACCATGGTTCGGCGGCCTGGACGGTGATCCCCAGTTCTTCGTGCAATTCACGCTGGAGCGCCACTTTCACCGATTCGGTTGCTTCCACCTTGCCGCCGGGAAACTCCCACAACCCTCCCTGATGCGCGTGGTCGGGCCGGCGGGCAATCAGGATGGCGCCAGACGCATCCGCCATGATGCCCACCGCCACATGGACCGTCCCCGCTTCAGTTTTCATGTTCGATACTCGGCGTTGATGCGCACGTAGTCGAAGGACAGGTCAGTGGTCCAGACATGCGCCGCCGCCTCGCCCCGGTTCAGTTCGACCCGAATCGTGATTTCGGGTCGCGCCATGACCTGTTGGCCCCGTTCTTCCGTGTAACCGGGGGTACGGCCGCCATCGTGGACGATGCAAACCTCGTCCAGGTGGATCGTTATCTGGTCGATGTCCAGATCCGCCAGCCCGGCCCGGCCCACCGCCGCCAGAATCCGGCCCCAGTTGGGATCGGAGGCGAAGAAGGCGGTTTTGACCAGCGGCGAATGCGCGATGGCATAGGCGACTTGCCGGCACTCGGCCACGTCGCGGCCTCCTTCGATCCGCACGGTGATGAACTTGGTCGCGCCCTCGCCATCGCGGATGATCCCCTGGGCCAAGTCACCGCAAACCGCGCGCACCGCGTCAGCCAAACGCAGGTAATCTTCACCTTCGGTCGGTACGCGCGCCCCGGACTGGCCGGTTGCCAGCAACAGGCAGGAATCGTTGGTGGACGTATCACCGTCCACGGTGATGGCGTTGAAGGATTCGGCGACCGCTTCCGTCAGCGCGGACCGCAACACGGCCTCGTCCACGGCGGCGTCGGTGGCGACGAAGGCCAACAGGGTCGCCATGTCCGGGCAAATCATGCCGGCGCCCTTGGCGATGCCGGTCACCGTCACGTCCCGCCCGTCGAGACTCAGCCGCCGCGACGCCCACTTGGGCCGGGTGTCGGTGGTCATGATGCCGTGGGCAGCCTCGATCCAGCCATCCGAACGCAGCGCCGCCAGCGCCGCCGGCAAGCCCGTCACCACGCGATACAGCGGCAACGGTTCGCCGATGACCCCGGTGGAAAACGGCAAAACTTCCTCGGGCCGGCAGCCCGCCCGTTCCGCCAGCGCCCGACAGCTTGCCTCGGCGTCCACCAGACCCTGCCGGCCAGTCCCGGCATTGGCGTTGCCAGTATTGATCACCAGGTAACGAGGACTGGCGGCGGCCAAGTGCGTCCGCGCCACGATGACCGGCGCGGCGCAAAACGCGTTGCGGGTGAATACCGCGGCGGCCCGGGTTCCCGCCGCCGCCTCGATCACCACCAAATCGCGGCGGTCGGGATACTTGATGCCAGCGCAGGTTGTTCCCAAACGAATGCCGGCGACAGCAAGCGGTTCCATGCGCGCCTCCGGCTCAGTTCAGTTGACCATGACAGTGCTTGTACTTCTTGCCCGAGCCGCAGGGGCAGGGCTCGTTGCGGCCGACCTTGCGGCCTTCGCGCACGAAGGGCGTGTGGGCCGATTCGTCCGGTTGCTGGCCAGGTTCGCCCGACCCGTCGTCCTCGCTGCCCCCTTCGGCCAGCGCCGGGGCCTCGGCGTGGACGAAGTGCAACGCGGCGGGTGCGGGGTGGCGAGGCTCCGGGATCGGCGTCGGCTCGGCTTGAAACTGAGCGCGCACCAGGAAACCGACCGCTTCCTGATGAATGCGCTGCACCAGCGCCTGGAACATCTCGAAGGCTTCGCGCTTGTACTCCTGCTTGGGATTTTTCTGGGCGTAACCGCGCAAGTGGATGCCCTGGCGCAGATAGTCCATCGCCGCCAGATGTTCGCGCCAGTGGTTGTCCAGCACTTGCAGCAGCACCGCCTTCTCGAACTGCCGCATCCAGGGCACCTGGGCTTCCTTGTCGGCGTAGACCTGCTCCAGTTCGGCGTGAATCCGTTCCCGCAGCGGTTCCTCGTGCAAGTTGTGGTCGGCGTCCAGCCAGGCGCGGAGCGGCAGGGACAGGCCAAGCTCCCGCTCCAGCGTCTCCTCCAGTCCGGCCACGTTCCACTGTTCCTCCAGGCTCCCCGGCGGGACGAAGGGATCGATGGCTCGCTTGAGCACCTCGGCGCGCATGTCCTTCAGCGTGGCGGAGATATCCTCGGCCTCCATCAATTCGTTGCGCCAGGCGTACATCACCTTGCGCTGGTCGTTGGCGACATCGTCGAATTCCAGCAGGTTCTTGCGAATGTCGAAGTTGTGGGCCTCGACCTTGCGCTGAGCGTTTTCAATCGCCTTGGTGACCCACGGATGTTCGATGGCCTCGCCCTTTTGCATGCCCAGCTTCTGCATCAGCCCCGCCACCCGATCCGAGGCGAAGATGCGCAGCAGGTTGTCTTGCAACGACAGGTAAAACCGGCTCGAACCCGGATCGCCCTGGCGGCCGGAGCGACCGCGCAACTGGTTGTCGATGCGCCGCGATTCATGACGCTCGGTGCCGATCACATGCAGACCACCGGCGGCCACCACCTGCTCGTGCCGCTGTTGCCAACCCTGCCGCGCCACCTCGCGGGCCGCCGCCTCGGCGTCGGGATCCATGGCTTTCAGTTCGGCTTGCAGGTTGCCGCCCAGCACGATGTCGGTGCCGCGCCCGGCCATGTTGGTGGCGATCGTCACCGTGCCCGGCCGGCCGGCCTGGGCGATGATCTCGGCTTCCCGCTCGTGTTGCTTGGCGTTCAGAACCTGGTGGGGAATCTTTTCCTGGTCCAGCAACTTGGAAATCAGCTCCGACACTTCGATGGAGGTGGTGCCGACCAGGGTCGGCTGGCCGCGCTGGCGACAGTCGCGGATATCCTCCAGGACCGCCTCGTATTTCTCTTGCTGGGTGAGGAACACCAGATCGCCCTTGTCGTCGCGGATCATCTTCAGATGGGTGGGCACCACGACCACTTCCAGTCCGTAAATCTGCTGGAACTCGAAGGCTTCGGTATCGGCGGTGCCGGTCATGCCGGCCAGCTTCTGGTACAGGCGGAAGTAGTTCTGGAAGGTGATCGAAGCCAGGGTCTGATTCTCGGCCTGAATCGGCACGCCTTCCTTGGCCTCGATGGCCTGGTGCAGACCATCCGACCAGCGCCGGCCGGGCATGGTGCGGCCGGTGAATTCGTCCACGATGATGACTTCGCCGCCGCGCACGATGTATTCCACGTCGCGGTGAAACAGAGCGTGCGCCCGCAGACAGGCGTTGAGATGGTGAAACACGCCGAGGTGGGCGGCGTCGTACAGGCTGTCGCCCTCGCGCAGCAATCCCGCTTCCAGCAGCAGGTCCTCGATGTGCTCGTGGCCCGCCTCGGTCAGATAGACTTGCTTGGTCTTTTCGTCGACCCAGTAATCGCCCGGTCCTTCCTCTTCCTTCTGGCGGGTCAGGCGCGGCACGATCTCGTTGACCTTGCGATAGAGTTCCGAGCTTTCCTCGGCGGGACCGGAGATGATCAGCGGGGTGCGCGCCTCGTCGATCAGGATCGAGTCCACTTCGTCCACCAGGGCGTAATGCAGGGGCCGCTGCACCTTCTGCTCCAGGTTGAAGGCCATGTTGTCGCGCAGGTAGTCGAAGCCGTATTCGTTGTTGGTGCCGTAGGTAATGTCGGCGGCATAGGCGGCGCGCTTTTCCTCGGGACTCATCCCGGCGATGACGACCCCGACGCTCATGCCCAGGAAGCGGTAAATCTGACCCATCCAGTCGGCGTCGCGCCGGGCCAGATAGTCGTTGACCGTGACCACGTGGACGCCCTTGCCGGTTAGCGCGTTGAGATACACGGTCAAGGTCGCGACCAGGGTCTTGCCCTCGCCGGTGCGCATTTCGGCGATTTTCCCTTCGTGCAGCACCATGCCGCCGATCAACTGCACGTCGAAATGGCGCATGTCCAGGGTGCGTTTGCTGGCCTCGCGCACCACCGCGAACGCCTCCGGCAACAGCGCGTCCAGGGTTTCCCCCTGGGCCAGCCGGTTCCGGAATTCGTCGGTCTTGGCGCGCAGGTCGGCGTCGTTCAAGGCCGCGATCCCCGGTTCCAGGGTGTTGATCCGGTCCGCGACCTTGCGCATCCGGCGGAGTACGCGGTCATTGCGGCTGCCAAAAATGGTTTTCAGAATGTTCATCGGTCTTCTCACGAAACTACGGGTTGATCTGCCAATCTTCGACCATCAAACCGGGTATGCGGGTAAATTCGCGGGTGTTGTGCGTGACGACAACCAGGCCACGAACGCGGGCGATGGCGGCGATTTGCAGGTCATAGGGTCCAATGGGTTTGCCTTGGCGGGCAAGATCAGCGCGGATGTCGCCGAAATGCTCAGCGGCATCATCGTCAAAAGGCAAGCTAGGCAAGTCATTGAAAAACAGATGTAAGCGGGCCTGGTTTTCCGCAATGCGCTGGCTTTTACAGGCGCCAAACCATAATTCCGCCTTGACTGGCGCACAGAGCAATAGCGAATCCATACCTACTTCAAGGATACGGTTCAATACTCCAGCGTTTTTTTTCATCATGGCGATACAAGCATTAGCATCCAGTAGATAGCGGTTCATTCCAACGAATCTCTTGGAGCGTCTATACCCAAATCCGAATCATCAATGTCATCTGGAAAATCATCACTCAACGCCCCAGCATGACGAGCGAGAAACGCCTCGGTGTCGCTTGATGATTTAGGCGTAATCCGAACCGTACCGTAGCGTTGTGCGAGGAATTCGATGAAATCCAGCGCCTCGCGCGCCGCTTGTTCCGGTAGATGGAGACTATGGAGGTAAATGGTTTCGGCTAAGGTCATGGTCAATGCTCCTCCAGCAATTTTTGAAAAGGATAGCAGTTTCTCCAGTAATGGAGCCAGTAACCGCTATCCAAAATGATTATGTTGGTTTGCCATGTTCGCTTAGCGTACCTGCCACACTACGCACCCACCGCTCCCAATCTTGTTGGTCAGATTTAGCTGGATTCAGCGGTAACACAATAATCTCCGCCTCCTGACAATCGGAAAACTCAGGAGGCAAGTCAAACTGAACATGCAAACCATTCAAAGGCTGGATGATACGGTGCGCGTACATGGGTTTTGTCTCCAATGGTTTTCTATTCATATCGCAGTAGAGAGTTCTAATACACGCTGGATTACACTGTTTCGCGTTTCGGAACCAGGCATGGCAATACAATGATCCGTTTTATTCCCAGCTCAAAAGTTGCGCCTGTTCCGATAAACTCATTCCACTCCAATCGATCTGGAATCTTCTCCTTGGACTGTGGCGTTCCTGGCGCTATCAAAATTGCTGTTTTAAAAATATAGCCTGGATTTTTTACCGCAAGAAGATCGCAATAAGCGATAATTTGGTATACATCGACGTTACTTGGTTGCACACCGCTGGCAAAAGGCAGGCCACTAAGGTTAATCAAGCTTTCTTCTTCTGGAATCGACGAATCGATAATGGACTTATATTTTGCATCCACGACAATACCTTCATCTTCGAGCGAGTAATAATCCGGACGAAATTGGATGGCGCCAACCTGTCTTCCATTAACCACAAAAGGCAAGCTATATTGAGTTTGCGATTTAAAATGCTTTCCAGTTTTTGCCAGTTGCACTCCGACATACACCTCAAAAAGACGCCACATATTGAGATAGAAAGGCGCGGTTCGAGAGGGTTGTTCTGGTATTTGACCGTTGGCGTCCGTGGAGAGTCGCTTCAAAATCATCCTTGCTAATCCGTGAACCCGACGGTAGCGTTGCATCAATCCCGAATATACAATACCGCGAAAGTCAGCATCAGTTATCGTTACATCGCTAACTTCGGCCAGTGCGGCATCGCATTGGCGCAACCAATCGAGCAGCGGCGGCAGTGTTGGCCCGATACAAAGATAGCGAGCACAACAGACCAATGCCGCTTTGAGGATACGGTTTGCCGGCGTGTCCAGAGTCATGCGGGTAAATTCGCATACCACTCTGTCGGCACGACCGCGAACGGTATTCTGGCGAATATTGGCGCTGATCAGGATGCGTCCTTTAACTCGCCCAACGAGGTTTTCCCTGGTTCGCGTGAAATCCTGGCGCAAATCCCGCTGGCAGAACTGTGAAAGCGCCCGCAAATAAACGGCTACCTGCAACAGCGTCACATTGGGCAACGTAACGCCTTCGATGGCGGGTTGCGTGGGTTCGCAGCCGAACAGCGCGTCAGAACTGGTTTCCTGACCATAATCCGGGCTGGTCGCGATCTCGACGAACATCCTGACCGCATCGAGATCACGGATTTTGGGTTGGACAGCAAGGACCACGCCCGGTTTCTCAGCTTCGGGTTTTCGGAGCCAAACCACCCCGACGAAATGTGATAACCGATAGGTCGAATCCCAGCGAGATATATCTAAGCCAAGTCTTTTGGCGGAATCGCCATTCTTAACGCTATCCCATAAATCATTCAAATCAACTAAATCATTTTGATTATCGCCGGTTTCAGCACAACGAGTAATCGCTTCGTATTCGGTTAATTTGCGCAGCGATGCAATCGCAACCGGATAAGAGAAGCGAGGCTGCCCATCAGCTTCCAGGATTTGAGCAGGTTGATCCATAAGCCAAATATTCCAGACAGGCTCGGATTATCAACCATTCAGAAATGATTTCACAACTTCTAGAACATCTTGTGGAGGGCACGGTGTGTCCAACCCAAGTGCCCCACCAAATAATTTGGGTGAATTAATCAAAATGCCGTCCTTAAAATATTCACGCAACAATGGATAGACTTGATAGGTAAATTTATTGGCAAGTTCATCAATCACTTCTGGGTTGCGGGTAATAAAGTAGGTATGTCCGGGCTGCACATCGTCGGCATTAAATTCCGGGGATAGCGTCTCAGCCCGTCCACCATTATGAGTTTTGAATAGTTTTGCAATTTCATGAAATAATTTCTTGCCGGGATTAGAATCAATCGGCTCTTCTTCTGGCAGTAATGGCACAAATGCAAACCGGCGTCGAACCGCGTAGTCGATGTGGCCGATGGAGCGGTCAGCCGTGTTCATCGTACCAATGATGTAGAGATTGGGTGGAACGATAATTTGCGTGGATTCTTCACCATCTTCTTGCACGGCATACGGGGAATCCACCGGGGAGCCGCGATATTCAAGAGCATAAATCAACTCACCCAGCACTGCAGCCAGATGCGCCCGGTTAATTTCGTCGATAATCAGAACATATTTAAGGCAATTCTGAGTATCTTCGCGATAGGCTTTCCACGCTGCTTGAGCCATTCTATCGAAAATTCGGCGAACCGCATTATAGGAAACAGTGGCGCCATTACCTTTCACTTCGATACCGCGCACAAAGTCTTCGTAGTTATAGGCGGGATGAAATTGAACGATTGACCATGATCCCTTTGATCCTTTTCCAGGAAATCTTGCCCTTGAGAAATTAATTTGTTCAGGACTTTCTTTTCCCCCAATAGCTTGCTCCAACTTTTGATCATTGTCTTCTCCTAGCACAACTGATGCAGCCAAGAGTTTGGCATGATAGGTCTTGCTGGTTCCTGGAGGGCCTTGGAAAATAAGGTTTTTGAAAGATTCGAGCAGGTGTTTCACTTTTATAGTGCCTAAAAGCGGAATCGGCTCCGGAATCGGCTCCGGAATCGGCTCAAACTGCCATTTTTCGTGATCATTTTGATGAGGATTGTGTGCATTCCAAGCCAGAACTGCTGTCCGATCATGCATTGATGCTCCTGCTACATCAAGATATCCTCCTGTTGCATTAAGTATTAGATAATAGCCATCATGACCAATTAATGTCCATTTTTGATTATCCATTCCAGTCCATTGATGTAGTTCAAGATATTGATTTTCTTTTTTTTGCAAATACAATTTCTGCCCGTCTCTTTCAATAATAAAAAAACAATTGCCATTTTCTTCAATACATTTCCACTTCTGTTTTTGGCTCGAATCAGGCCGTATTCCCCATTGAACAATAATTTCTCCATTTTCAAGGGCCGTGAGAAGTTTTCCACTGTGTTTCACTTTTAAGTAATAGTCTGGCATTGATTAAACTCCATTTGTCAGGAAGCTGAATCTTGCTTTGAATTTCTTTGGCAGCGAGCATCAAGGACATCGGTATCCTGGATTGATCCCACCCGCAATAAGCCTCGCTTCGTCGCCCAAGTCAAACCGAGGCAATGATACCTTAGAGGCCGCTTTTTTGCGCGGCGGGGTCCGGCGGCCAGAAGGGAACCGAAAACAACGAACGGCCTCCCGGGGTCGCCGGGAAGCCGCGTCGAAGAAAAACTTTGGGGGGAATCTGCGACGGAACGGCTCAGCGGGTCGCCTGGGCCGGCTGCAAGTAGGAAATCGGCGCCTGCCGTTCGTCGTTGAAGGTGACTTCCTCCCAGGCGGCGCTGTCGGCCAGCAGCTCGCGCAGCAACCGGTTGTTCAGGGCGTGGCCGGACTTGTAGCCGGTGAACGCGCCGATCAGGCTGCGGCCCAGCAGGTAAAGGTCGCCGATGGCGTCCAGAATCTTGTGCTTGACGAACTCGTCCTCGTAGCGCAGTCCGTCCTCGTTGAGGATGCGGTAATCGTCCACCACGATGGCGTTGTCCAGCGTGCCGCCCAGGGCCAGCCGCTTTTCGCGCAGATATTCAAGATCGCGCACGAAGCCGAAGGTGCGCGCCCGGCTGACTTCCTTGACGAACGAAGTGGTGGAAAAATCCACCACCGCGTGCTGATTGCGACCCCGGAACAACGGATGGTCGAAGGAAATGGTGAACTCGACCTTGAACCCGTCGAAGGGATCGAAGCGCGCCCATTTGTCGCCGTCCTCGACCCGCACCGGTTTCTTGATGCGAATAAATCGCTTGGGCGCGTTCTGTTCCTGGATACCCGCCGACTGGATCAGAAACACGAAGGGACCGGCACTGCCGTCCATGATCGGCACCTCGGCGGCGCTCACGTCCACGCAGGCGTTGTCGATGCCCAGCCCCGCGAACGCCGACAGCAGATGCTCGACGGTGGAGATGCGGGCCTTGCCCCTGACCAGGGAGGTCGACAGTTGGGTATCTCCGACATGACGTGGGCAAGCCTTGATCTCCACTGGGTCCGGCAGGTCGACCCGCCGAAACACAATGCCGACATCGGGCGCCGCCGGACGCAACGTTAAATAGACCTTATCGCCGGTGTGCAGACCGACGCCAGTCGCCCGGATGGCGTTTTTCAAGGTTCTCTGCCGAATCATGTTAGGTCCCCCAACACGTCAATTGAACTGGAGCATGGCGTTGCGGCATGTCGCGCGGGGTCGGAGTCGCGCACCCCTTGGCCGGCCTGCCGGCTCATGCGGCTGGTCGGCAACCGACCATGTCGTCTTGCGTTGCAATGAAGATACCGCAATTCGTAGCTATGCTGCAACTTGTTTCTCTTTAGCAACTGAGTGTTGTTAAGTTGCGAAAGCCATCGCTCCAGATTCTCGACGGTGGATTGCCATCCGCCCGCGCCGCGATGCCGCGAACTGCCAGGACGTCGGCACTCGCAACGACTCGAAAGCCGTATGAAAACCCCTCGCCCGCCAGCGGACGAGGGGTAGGGGTGAGAGCCTTTTTGCACCCGGCTAGCGTACCAGAGGCTGTAAAAAACCCTTCTCAATCGGTTGGCCGGCCCAGGGCCTGCCGACGCAGAAACGCCGGGATGTCCAGATACTCCTCTGGGTCCACGCGCTCCCGTTCGCTGGGGGGATCGCCGCCGACCATCTTTTGGCGGATGCTGGGCCGGTCGTGGTGGAAATGACTGTCGCCACCGGCCCGCTGCACCAGCTTGAACGGCGGAATCGCGGCCTCCCGCTCGCGCGGACTGGATTGCTTGGCCGGCACCCCCTGGCCGATGCCGGTGGCGACGATGGTCACCCGCAGTTCGTTGCGCATCTCGGGGTCGATGGCGGTGCCGACCACCACGGTGGCGTCGTCGGAGGCCAGTTCCTTGATGGTGTTGCCCACTTCCTCGAATTCGCCGATGGTCAGATCCATGCCCGAGGTGATGTTGACCAGCAGGCCCTTGGCGCCGGCCAGGTTGACGTTTTCCAGCAGCGGGCTGGCGACGGCCGCCTCGGCCGCTTCGCGGGCGCGGCCATCGCCGACCGCCCGGCCGGTGCCCATCATCGCCATGCCCATCTCGGACATTACCGTGCGCACGTCGGCGAAATCGACGTTGATCAGCCCCGGGTTGGTGATCAGCTCGGCGATGCCCTGCACCGCGCCCAGCAGGACATCGTTGGCCGCCTTGAAGGCATCCAGCAGGCTGGCGCTCTTGCCCAGCACCGTCAGCAGTTTTTCGTTGGGAATGGTGATCAGCGAATCCACCGTTTGGCTCAGTTCGCGGATGCCGTTCATCGCCACTTCCATGCGCTTCTTGCCCTCAAACGGGAACGGCTTGGTCACCACCGCGACAGTCAATATCCCCATCTCCCGCGCCAACTGCGCCACCACCGGCGCCGCGCCGGTACCGGTGCCGCCGCCCATGCCGGCAGTGATGAACACCATGTCGGCGCCTTGCAGGGCTTCACGGATGCGTTCACTATCCTCCTGCGCCGCTTGCCGGCCCACGTCGGGGTTGGCGCCCGCTCCCAGTCCCTTGGTGATATTGGCGCCCATTTGCAAGGTGACCGGCGCCGAACAACTCTTCAGCGCCTGCGCGTCGGTGTTGGCGCAGATGAAATCCACCCCCTCGATGCTGGCGCTCAGCATGTGCTGCACGGCGTTGCTACCGCCGCCGCCCACCCCCACGACTTTAATGACGGCGTTTTCTTCCGTCTTGGCGTCCATCAGTTCGAACATCATGGCTTCTCCTCAAGATGTAATGGTTCTCGACCCAGACTGCCCCGATTCAACCGGTTAGAAATTCCCCTGAAACCAGCCCTTGATTCGGGTCCACCATCCCCGGTGACCCGTTCTCGATCCCGAACCCGGCCGCCCCGGCCGGTTTTCGTTGCCAAACAGCAGCAAACCCACCGCCGTGGCGTAAATCGGATTGCGCATCACGTCCTGCGGTCCCGTCACGTCGCGCGGCAAACCCTGTCGGATGGGCAGATGCATCACTTCCTCGGCCAATTCGAGGATTCCCGCCATCCGCGAACTGCCTCCGGTCAGCACCACGCCGGCGGGGATCAAGTGCTCGAAGCCGCTGTGTTGCAGCTTGCCCAGCGCCACTTCAAACAGTTCCTCGTAACGCGGTTCGACCACTTCCGCCAGTTCCCGCCGGGACAGCGTTCGGGCGGCCCGGTCGCCGACCCCGGCCACCTCGATTCGCTCGTCGGCCCGCGTCAGTTGCTTGAGGCAGCAGGCGTGCTTGATCTTGAGTGCCTCGGCGGCCGGGGTCGGGGTGTGAAAAGCCACCGCGATATCGTTGGTGACCTGGTTGCCGGCCACGGGGATCACCTCGGTATGGCTGATCGCGCCGTGGGTGAATACCGCCAGATCGGTCGTGCCGCCGCCGATGTCCAGAAGGCAGACGCCCAGTTCCTTCTCGTCCGGGGTTAACACCGCCCGGCTCGACGCCAGCGGTTGCAGGATGACGTCGTCCACCTCCAGACCGCAGCGCCGCACGCACTTGACGATGTTTTGCTCGGCGCTGATCGCGCAGGTGACGATGTGAACCCGCGCTTCCAGTCGCACCCCGGCCATGCCGATCGGTTCCTGGATGCCTTCCTGGCCGTCGATGATGAATTCCTGGGGCAGGATGTGCAGGATCTTCTGATCGGCCGGAATCGCCATTACCCGCGCCGCCTCGATGACCCGGTCCACATCCTCCAGGGTAGCCTCGTGGTGCTTGATGGCGGTGACGCCGTGGGAATTGAACCCGCGGATATGGCTGCCGGAAATGCCGGTGTACACCGAGTGAATCCGGCAGCCGGCCATCCGCTCCGCCTCGTCCACCGCGCGCTGGATGGACTGGACGGTGGATTCGATGTTGACCACCACGCCTTTCTTCAGGCCGCGCGCGGGATGCGCGCCGACACCGACCACCTCGATGGTCCCGTCCGGGCCGACCTCGCCGACCACCGCCACCACCTTCGAGGTGCCGATGTCGAGCCCGACGATCAGGTTCTGGTCTTCTTTTCTAGACATGACCGCTCCACTTCCCGCGCCCGCCTAACTCGTCGCCGGGGCTGGCGGGGCCGTTTTCCAGCGCACGGCGAACCCGTTGCCGTAACGCAGATCCACCACCGCGATCCGGTCGGCCTGGGCCGCCAGTATGCGGGGATAGACTTGCGCCAGCCGTTGCAACCGTTCCTTGAACCGGTCGCGCCCCACGTACACCTCCATCCCCCCGTCGAAGGTCAGCCGCCAGGCCCGCCGTTCGTCCTGCACCAGCTTGACCAACGTCAGGCCAACCGGGTCAAGCTGGGCGCGGACCTCGCGCCATGCCTGGATCAGTGCCTTCTCGCGACCTTCGGGACCGACCAGGCGCGGCCATGGCCCCGGCTGACGCAGCGCGGCCGGGTGAAAGCGGCGCCCGTTGACGTCCACCATCTCCTCGCGCTCGCCCCAGTAGCCGAAGGCGATTCGCTCGCGCAGCCGGATTTCCACCGTGTCGGGCCAGCCGCGCCGCACCGTGACTTCCTCGACCCAGGGATCGGCGGCCAGGGCCGCGCGCAGGTCGTCCAGGCTGGCCACGAAGAAGTTCTGGCCCAGATAGGCGTGGGCCAGGGGTTGCAGATCCGTCTCGGTCAAGTTGCGCAGCTCGCCCTCGACCCGCACCTGGCGCAAGGGAAACGCGCCCGGCGCGCGCAGCGCGCGAATCCCGGCCTCCAGACCGAAGCCGACCGCCGCCAGCACCAGCGCCACCCCGAACCCGCGCAGCCACGGTTTCAGAATGGCCCGCCATTGGCCCGTTTTGGCCGCGGGCGCGCGCCTGAGCGATGTCGCTCCCCGGTGGCGTCCCCGCCCAAGCCGCATCGTCGTCCCCGCTCAGTCCGGCCGCGCCAGGCTGGTTTCCAGGATGCGCCAGACCAGCGCCTCGAAATCCAGGCCCGCCACCCGCGCCGCCATGGGAACCAGGCTATGGTCAGTCATTCCCGGCACGGTGTTGACTTCCAGCAACCAGGGCCGATTCTGGGCGTCCACCAGCAGATCCACCCGGCCCCAGCCGGTCCCGTCCACCGCCGCGAACGCCCGGCGGACCAGTTCCCGCAATTCGGTCTCGCGCGCCTCGGGCAAGCCGCAGGGGCAAAGGTAGCGGGTGTCGTCGGCGTGGTACTTGGCCTCGTAGTCGTAGAACGGGCGCGGCGTCTCCAGCCGGATCAGGGGCAACGCCTCGTCCTGCAACAGACCGCCAGTGTATTCCTGACCCGAAATCCACGGTTCCACCAGCACCGGCGAATCGCAGGCGACGGCCCGCTCCCAGGCGGCCTGGAACTGCGCGGGCGCGTCGACCCGGCTGACACCGATGCTGGAACCCTCGCGCGAGGGCTTGACCGCCAGCGGCAGGCCCAGCGCGGCGGCGGCCTCGGCCAGTTCCGCCGCGGTTTCGATCAGGCGCCAGGGCGGCGTCGGCAGACCCGCGCCCACCCAAACCTGCTTGGTGCGCAGCTTGTCCATCCCCAGCGCCGAAGCCAGCACCCCGCTACCGGTATAGGGCATACCCAGCAGGTCGAGTGCTCCCTGGATCACCCCGTCCTCGCCGCCGCGCCCGTGCAGGACGATGAACGCCCGGTCGAAGCCGCCGTCGGCCAGCACCTTTAAAATGGTCTGGTCGACGTCAATGCCCCGCGCTTCCACGCCGCGCGTCCGCAGCGCCCGCAACACCGCCTGGCCGCTGACCAGCGAAACCGCCCGTTCCGCCGACCAGCCGCCCATCAGCACCGCGACCCTGCCGAACTCCTCCGGCTGGGTTGCCGTCCGCCGTCGTGCCTGTTGCATCCGCCTTCCTCCCCCGTCCCGTTGCTCAATTCACCCCCGGCAAGCCGTCGCGTCCCAGTTGCGCCGCCATCGCCCCAATATCGCCCGCGCCCATCATGAGCAACAGGTCGCCGTCGCGCAGCAGACCCGGCAGCGCCGTCGGCAGGTCGACGAGCCGTTCGACGAAGACCGGGTCCACCTTGCCGCGCACCCGGATCGCCCGGCTCAGACCGCGCCCGTCGGCCCCAGGAATCGGCTGCTCGCCGGCCGGATACACGTCCAGCAGGATCAACGCATCCACCTCGGCCAGCACCTGGGCAAAGTCGTCGAACAAGTCGCGGGTGCGGCTGAAGCGGTGGGGCTGAAACGCCAGCACCAGTCGCCGCCCTGGCCAGGCGCCGCGCAGGGCGTGCAGCACCGCCTGAATCTCGCGGGGATGGTGGCCGTAATCATCCATCACGGTGGCGCGGCCGCCATCGGGCAGCTTCAACTCGCCATGTTGCTGGAACCGCCGGCCAATGCCCTGGAAGTTCAGCAGGGCGCGGCGGATGGCGGTTTCGGCCACGCCCAGCTCCAAAGCCACGGCGACCGCCGCCAGCGCGTTCAGCACGCTGTGCCGGCCCGGCAGGTTGAGCGTGATCGGCATCGGGGTCTTGAGCGTCGGCAGATGCGCCATGAACCGGGTGCGCAACCCGTCCTGGACGATATTGGTGGCCTGGGCATCGCAATCCTCGGTCGTGCCATACGTCAGCACCGGCCGGCTCAGGTGCGGCAGAATCGCGCGTATCTGGGGATCGTCGGCGCACAGCACCGCCAGCCCGTAGAATGGCAAGTGGTGGAGAAACTCGACGAAGGTCGCGCGCAGCCGCGCGAAGTCGCCGCCATAGGTCGGCAGATGATCGGCGTCGATGTTGGTGACCACCGCCAACATCGGTTGCAGGTACAGGAACGATGCGTCGCTCTCGTCGGCTTCGGCGACCAGATAGCGACCCGCGCCCAGTTTGGCGTTGGCGCCCGCGCTGTTCAGCCGCCCGCCGATCACGAAGGTCGGGTCGAGTCCGCCCTCGGCCAGCAGGCTGGCGATCAGGCTGGTGGTGGTGGTCTTGCCGTGGGTGCCCGCCACCGCCACGCCGTAGCGGAACCGCATCAGTTCGGCCAGCATCTCGGCGCGCGGCACCACCGGAATCCGCGCCGCCCGCGCCGCCATCACCTCGGGATTGTCCTCGGCCACCGCGCTGGAAATCACGACCGCATCGCAGTCGGCGATGTGGTCGGCGGCATGGCCCCGATAAATCGTCGCGCCCAGCTCGGCCAGCCGCGCCGTCACCGCGCCGACGCGCAGATCGGAACCGGACACGCGGTAGCCCAGATTGAGCAAGACTTCGGCGATACCGCTCATTCCGGCCCCGCCGACGCCGACGAAATGCACCTGCCGGATCCGCCGCATGTCGCGCCAGGCTTCGGGAATGGCCGTCAACACCGGTTTATCCATGTTCTCGACTCTCGTTGCCCCATCGTTCAGGCGTGCGCCTGCTCCAGGCACGCCCGCGCCACCCGTTCGGCGGCATCCAGTTTCGCCAGGCTGCGGGCCGCCCGCGCCATGTCCAGCAGGTGGGCGCGGTCGCCGAGCAGGTCGCGCAAGAGCGCGGCCAGCCGTTCGGGGTTCAGCTCCGTCTGCTGGTGGATCAGCGCCGCGCCACCTCTCTCTAGAAACCGGGCGTTGGCGGTCTGGTGGTCGTCCACCGCGAACGGGAAGGGGATCAACACCGCGCCCACGCCCGTCGCCGCCAACTCCGCGACCGTCAATGCCCCGGCCCGGCACAACACCAGATCGGCCCAGCCGTAGGCTTCCGCCATGTCCTCGATGAACGGCGTCAACCGCGCCGTCACCCCGGCGTCCCGGTACGCGGTCGCGGCGGCCTCGCGCAAGTGACCGCCGGCCTGATGCCAGACTTCGGGGCGCTCCGCGTCGCCAAGCAACGCCATTGCACGCGGAACGAGCTGGTTCAGGGCCAACGCGCCCTGGCTGCCGCCCAGCACCAGCAGTCGCGATCGGCCATCGCGGCCAGCCCAGCGTTCCTCGGGCGGCGGCAAGGCGGCGATGGCCGCCCGGACCGGGTTGCCGACGGTGATGGCCCGCCGCGCCGGCGGGAATGTGTCGGGAAACGCCTCCAGCGCCTGGCTGGCGAATCGGGCCAGCCAGCGGTTGGTCAGGCCGGCGATGGCGTTCTGCTCGTGCACCACCAGCGGAATACCCAGCAACCGGGCCATCATCCCGCCGGGACCGCTGGCGAACCCCCCCATGCCCAGCACCACGCGCGGGCGCAGCCGGCGCAGGATCGCGCCGGCCTGCCACAGCGCCCGTCCCAGCATGACCGGCGTCCGCAGCTTCCGGCCCAGCCCCTTGCCCCGCAGACCGCTCACCTCGATCCATTCCACCGGAATCCCCGCCTTGGGGACCAGGGTCGCCTCCAGGCCGTTCCGGGTGCCCATCCAGGTCACCGGCGCGCCGCGCGCGCGCAGCCGCTCGGCCACCGCCAGCGCGGGAAACACATGGCCGCCGGTACCACCCGCCATGATGAGCATCGAGGGCTCGCCGCTCATTCCTCGTGGACTCCGCCGGCCCGGGTCTCGACATCGATCCGCAGCAGCAGGGCCAGCGTCGCGCACATCGTCATCACGCTGCTGCCGCCATAGCTCATCAGCGGCAGGGTCAGCCCCTTGGTGGGCAGCACGCCCATGTTGACGCCCATGTTGAACAGCGCCTGAATCCCGAACCACAGGCCGATGCCATAGGCCAGCCAGGCCGAAAATCGCAGATCCAGCCGTTCCGCCCGCTGCCCGATCCGGAATGCCCGCCACACCACGGTCATGAACAGGACGATGACGGTCAGGACGCCGACCAGTCCCAGTTCCTCGGCCAGCACCGCGAACAGGAAATCAGTATAGGCCTCGGGCAGATAGAACAGCTTTTCCACGCTCTCGCCCAGCCCGACGCCGAACAGCTCGCCCCGGCCGATGGCGATAAGCGAATGGACCAGCTGGTAGCCGGTGGTTTCCGGATTCGCCCAGGGATTGAGAAAACTCAAGACCCGCTCCAACCGGTAGGGCGAGGACAGGATCAACACTCCCATCACCGCCACCGTGCCGACCTGCAGGGCGCCGAACTGCCAGAGATTGACCCCGGCCAGGAACACCATCCCCAGCGCGGTCGCCATCAGCACCACCACGCTGCCGAAATCCGGCTCCAGCAGCAGCAGGACCGCCAAGACTCCCAGCACCAGCATCGGCCGGAACAGGGCCAGCGCCGAGGTGCGGAAGTTGGCGGTCCGCAACTCCTCGCCGTGTCGCTTGAGGTAGCCGGCGATGTAGACGAGGGCGAACAACTTGGCGATTTCCGACGCCTGAACGTTGATGGGGCCGATGCCGATCCAGCGCCGGCTGCCGTTCACCTCCTTGCCGATGCCGGGCACCAGCACCAGCACCAGCAGACCGATGGCCGCCAGCAGCAACCATGGACCTGCCTGCCGCCAGCGGGCCACGGGAACCTGGAACACCACCCCGGCCGCCAGCAGACCGAGCCCCGCGAACGCGCCCTGACGCAACAGGAAATGGAAGGGCTGGCCGGTTTGGCGCTCGGCGATCGGCATCGAGGCCGACGCAACCATCAGCAGGCCCAGCGCCAACAGCAACAACGCCGGGACCAGAATCCAGGGATCGGGAAAGGGCAGGGCGGCGCGATCGGCGCCGGCGCGCGGCAACGCGTTCCCGCTGGCCGCAATACTGGCGGTTGGGTTCAGCATTCCGGCAATCTCCGCACCGCGGCGGCGAATAGCGCGCCGCGCTCCTCGTAACCGCTGAACATGTCGAAGCTGGCGCAGGCCGGCGACAGCAGCACGCTGTCGCCCGGCTCGGCCAGTTGCGCCGCCGCCGTCACCGCCACCTCCATGTCCGCCGCCGTCCGCAGGGGAACACTGTCGCCCAGCGCGGCGGCGATCAGCGGCGCGTCGCGGCCGATCAGCACCACCGCCCGCGCCTTGTCGGCCAGCGCCGCGCGCAGCGGGCTGAAATCCTGACCCTTGCCGTCGCCGCCGGCGATCAGCACCACCCGGCCCGGCAGGCCGCGCACCGCCGCCACCGTCGCGCCGACGTTGGTGCCCTTGGAGTCGTCGAACCAGCCGACTCCGGCCCGTTCCCGCACCCGCGCGGTCCGGTGCGCCAACCCGGCGAACTCCCGCAACGCCGCCAGCATCCCTTCCCGTCGCAGGCCAAGCACGTGGCCCATGGCCAGCGCCGCCAGCGCGTTGGCGCGGTTGTGATCGCCGCTGATCTTCAGTTCTCTCGCCGCGATCCAGCGTTCCGGGCCATGCGCCAGCCAGGTCTCGCCCGCGTCCCGGCGCAAGCCGAATTCGCCCTCGGCCGGTTCAGCCAGGGTGAAACGCACCACCGGTCGCTCCGGATCGACCATCGCCATCACCACCGGGTCGTCGGCGTTGACCACCATCGCGCCGTCGCCGTGGAAGACGCGCCGCTTGGCGGCGATGTAATCCTCCAGGCTGGCGTAGCGGTCCATGTGGTCGGGGCTGAGGTTCAGCACCGTCGCCACTTGGGCGTTGAGACTGTGGGTGGTCTCCAACTGGAAACTGGACAGCTCCAGCACGTACAGTTCGGGCGCCGCGCCAGCGTCCCGCTCGTCCCGCAGCCACAACTCCAGCGCCGGGGCGCCAAGATTGCCGCCCACCGCCGCCCGCACCCCGGCCCGCTCCGCCATCAGTCCCAGCAGGGTGGTGACCGTGCTCTTGCCGTTGGAACCGGTGATGGCCGCGACGGGAACCTGGGTCAGGCGAGCCAGCAACTCGATGTCGCCCCAAATCGGCACGCCCCGCGCCGCCGCCTCGGCGATGACCGGGGTCGCCACCGCCACGCCCGGACTGACCAGCAAGCGCGCCGCGCCGGCGAACACGGCGGAATCGAAACCACCCAGATGGCAAGGCAAACCCGGAAATTCCGCCTGGAACGCCGCCAGTCCCGGCGGGTCGGAGCGGCTGTCGGTCACGGCGAAGGTCGCGCCCAGCGCCTTGAGCGCCCGCGCGGCGGACAGGCCGCTCTTGCCAAGTCCGACCACCAGCGTGAGTCCGTCCAGTCGCGGCATTCGCGGGTCTCCCGTCACCGAATCTTCAGGGTCGCCAGGCCAACCAGCACCAGCATGATGGTGATGATCCAGAACCGGACGATCACCCGTGGCTCCGGCCAGCCTTTCAGTTCGAAGTGATGGTGCAGGGGGGCCATGCGGAAGATGCGCCGGCCGGTGAGCTTGAACGAAGCGACTTGCAGGATCACCGACACGGTCTCCATCACGAACACGCCGCCCATCACGAACAGCACCAGTTCCTGCCGCACCGTCACCGCGATGGTCCCCAGCGCCGCGCCCAGGGCCAGCGCGCCGACGTCGCCCATGAACACCTGGGCCGGGTAGGCGTTGAACCAGAGAAAGCCCAGGCCGGCCCCAACCATCGCCGCGCAGAACACCATGACCTCGCCGACGCCCGGCACATGGGGAATACCGAGATATTCAGCGAAGATCCGGTTGCCGGAGGCGTAGCAGAACACCGCCAGCGCCCCGGCGACCATGGCGGTCGGCATGATGGCCAGTCCGTCCAGCCCGTCGGTGAGGTTGACGGCATTGCTGGACCCAACGATGACGAAGTAGGCTAGGGCAATAAACTGCCAGCCCAGGAGATTCCAGGCGACGTTCTTGAAGAACGGCACGATCAACTGGGTTTCGACCGGTACCTGGGCAGTGAAATACAGCAGCAACGCAGCCAGCAGCCCAGCGCCAGACTGGAGGGAATACTTGGCCCGCGCCGACAGGCCCTTGGAGTTGCGCAAGACCAGTTTCTTGTAGTCGTCCACCCAGCCGATGGCGCCAAACGCCAACGTGGTCAGCAGGACGATCCAGACATAGCGGTTGCGCGGGTCCGCCCACAACAGGGTCGCGACCGCGATGGCGACCAGGATCAGCGCCCCGCCCATGGTGGGGGTGCCGGCCTTGGAAAAATGGCTTTTGGGGCCATCCTCGCGAATCTGCTGGCCGATCTGGTCGCGGCTCAGCCGCCGGATCATGGTCGGCCCGACGATCAGCGCGATGCCCAACGCCGTGAGCACGCCCAGGATCCCGCGCAGCGTCAGGTACTGAAAGACGTTGAAGCCGCTGTAGAAATGATCGGCCAACCACTCGGCCAGCAATACCAGCATCAGCCGTGCCCTCCCTCGTTGGCGGAAAGTTCGTCCGCCGCCAACGCCGCGACTACCCGTTCCATCCGCATCCCGCGCGAACCCTTGACGAGGATGACGGCGGGTTCGCGATCCTGACGCAGATTGTGGTTCAGATCGGCGACGAGCGCATCGATGTCGGCAAAATGCCGGCCACCCGTTCCAAATGCCGTCGCGGCGGCCCGGCTGTGCTCGCCCAGGGCATATAGCCGCTCGAAGCCCGCGTCTTTCGCTGCGTGGCCGGAGTGGGCGTGCAACGCGTCCGCCGCTGGCCCCAGTTCCCGCATGTCGCCCAGGACCAGCCACTTGCGGCCGGGTCCGGCGCCCACCGCCTCCAGCGCCGCCGCCAGCGAGGCCGGGTTGGCGTTGTAGGCGTCGTGAATCACCGCGCCCCCGTGCCGGCCTGGCAGGCGTTGCAGCCGACCGCCGACGCCATGCAAGCTTTCCAGCCCCCGGCGGATGTCCTCCAAGGTGGCGCCGACCGCCAGCGCCGCCGCCGCCGCCGCCAGGGCGTTGCGGACGTTGTGCCGACCGGGCAGCGGCAATCGAATGGCGATCTCGCCCCCGGCCGCGCTCAGCCGAAATCGATTGTCGGCCGAATCCAGCACCGCGCCGTGGACCGCCGCCGGCCGATCCAGCCCGAAATCCACGATCCGCCGACCTGCATTTAGCTCGGTCCAGTAATCAGCGTATTCGTCATCGCGGTTGATGATTGCGACGCCCTGCGGTCCCAAACCCTGGAAAATCTCGCCTTTGGCGCGCGCTACCCCGGCCACGTCGCCGAAGCCCTCCAGATGACAGGGACCGGCGTTGTTGACGATCGCCACGTCCGGGCGGGCCAGGTCGGTCAAATACGCAATTTCGGCGGGATGATTGGCGCCCATCTCGATCACGGCGTGGGCGTATGCGTCGTCCAGTCGCAACAAGGTCAGCGGCACGCCGATGTCGTTGTTGAGATTGCCCTCGGTCGCCAGGGTCGATCCCCGCTCCCGCAGGATGGCGGCGATCATTTCCTTGAGGGTGGTTTTGCCGTTGCTGCCGGTCAGCGCGATCAGCGGACCCGCGAAGCGGGAACGCCACGCCGCCGCCAGCCGGCCCAGCGCCAGCCGGGTGTCGGCCACCCGCAGTTGCGGCAACGGGTCGGCCACCGGCCGGCCGACCAGGGCGGCGACCGCGCCCCGCTCGCGGGCGGCGGCGACGAAATCGTGGCCGTCGAAGTTCGGCCCGGTCAGCGCCACGAACAACGCGCCAGCAGGCAACCGGCGGCTATCGGTGCTTACGGCGGTGAAAGCCACGTCCGAACCGGTCGCCTCCCCATTCAGCAGGCGGGCGGCTTCGCTCAGGCGCGGGGGCGAGAAATTGGGGTTCATTGAAGCTGGTTGCAATCCGTGGTTTTACTGGACAAACCCGCGAGGACGACGGCGCGGTCGCTGAAGGGCAACCGCTCCGTCCCCACGATTTGATAGTCCTCGTGGCCCTTGCCGGCGATCAGCACGAGGTCGTCGGTCTCGGCCTCGGCCAGCGCGCCGAGAATGGCGGCGCGGCGATCCTGGACGATTCTTGCCGCCGCCGGTCGCCGCATTCCGGCCAGGATGCCGGCGACGATCCGTTCGGGGTGCTCGGTGCGCGGATTGTCGTCGGTGACGATGATCCGGTCGGCGAGCCGTTCAGCCGCCGCGCCCATCAGCGGCCGCTTGCCGGGATCGCGGTCGCCGCCGCAGCCGAACACGCACCACAACCGGCCCCCGCCGTGCTCCCGCAGGGCGGTCAACGCCTGTTCCAGCGCATGAGGCGTATGGGCATAGTCCACCACCACCAGCGGCTCGCCGGGTCCGCCGCCCAGGCGTTCCATCCGCCCTGGCGCCGTGACCGTTTGCGCCAGCCGCGCCAGCGCCTCGGTCAACGGCAGTTCCAGCGCCAGCAAGGTCGCCAGCGTCGCCAGCAGATTGTGGGCGTTGAACCGTCCCAGCAGTCCGGCTTCCAGCGCGCCGTCGCCCCAGGACGAGCGGACGCGCAACCGCAGGCCAGTGGGGGAAAGTTCCAGCTTCTCGCCCCAGACGAACCGTTCCAATCGCTCCGGCCGCTCGCCGAGACCGTAGCCGACGATTCGGGACGGATGGTCCCGGTCGGCGGCGATTGCGCGTCCGAAGGCATCGTCCAGATTCAGCACCGCCCACACGGGCCGGCAATCGAAGAACAGCCGGCGCTTGGCCGCCGCGTAGGCTTCCAGGGTGCCGTGGTAGTCCAGATGATCCCGGCTCAACTGAGTCAATACCGCCACCGTGAATCCGACCCCATTGACCCGCCCCTGGTCCAGGGCGTGCGAGGAAACTTCCATCGCCGCGTAACGCCGACCGGCGGCGACCAGGCCCGCCAGCCAGCGCTGCACCGCCAGCGCGTCCGGGGTCGTGTACGGCGAAGATTCGGTCGCGCCGTACACGCCCGCGCCCAGGGTGCCGAGGATGCCGCACGGCCCGGCGTCGGCGGCGCCAAGCGCCTGGGCGATGAAGTGGGCGCAAGAGGTTTTGCCATCGGTGCCGGTAATACCCACGACGGACAACCGCTGTGAGGGTTCGCCATAAAACCGGCTGGCGATCCGCCCCATCTTTTGACGGAGTTCCGGCACGGCCAGCAACGACGCCGCCGTATCCGCGCCCGGCAACGAACCCTCGTAAGGCGGTTCCCACAGCACCGCCCGCGCGCCCGCCGCCCGCGCCATGTCCAGGAATTCCAGCCCATGCCGTCGCCCGCCGCGCAGGGCGAAGAACAGGTCGCCTGGCCGCACCGACCCGCTGTCCGCCGCCAGGCCGCCGACCGGCTGCTCGGCCAACTCCGCCGGCACGGCGACGAACCCGGCCAACAGGTCGCCCAGGGTCATCCGCGGCGCGCGGCTCACGGCGTCGCGCCCGCCGTCGGCTCGGCGCCCGCCACCCGCAGGTTCGGCAGATCGTCCGGAGTGACGTTGAGAATGCGCAGGGCGCCGCCCATGGTCGCGCTGAACACCGGCGCCGCCACCGTGCCGCCGTAATAGGCGCCCCCCTTGGGTTCGTCGATCAGGATCACCATCACCAGCCGGGGGTCGCTGGCGGGGGCGATGCCGGCGAACAGGGCGAAGTAGCGGCTGGTGTAGTGACCGCCGGCGATCTTGCGCGCCGTGCCGGTCTTGCCCGCCACCCGATAGCCCGGTACGTTGGCCTTCAGGCCGGTACCCTGCCGGGTCACCACCTCCTCCATCATCGCGCGCACCTGCCGCACCGCCCGCGCCGACAGCACCCGTCGCTCGTCGGCCGGGTCGAGCGGTTGCTCGCGCTTAAGCAGGGTCAACGGGCGCCGCACGCCGTCCGCCGCCAGCACGACGTAGGCTTGGGCCAATTGCAGGATGGTGAGGGAAAAGCCGTAACCGAACGAGTGGTTGGCATGGCCGATCTCCGCCCACTTGCTGAAGTGGCGCAACACACCGGTCTGTTCGCTGTCCTTCCCCACCACTCCGGTCGGCGCGCCGAAACCCAGATTCTTGTACAACTGCCACAATCGCTCGGCCGGCATCGACAGCGCGATCTTGGTGACGCCGACATTGCTGGATTTACTGATGACGTGGGTGACATCAATCGTGCCGTAGTTATGAGTGTCGCGCACCATGTAACGTCCGATGCGCATGGGGGTGGTATCGACCAGCGTGTTCGGCGTCCACTTGCCGCTCTCCAAACCCAGGGCGGCGGTGAAGGGTTTTACGGTCGACCCCGGCTCGCACACGTCGGTAATCGCGCGGTTGCGCAGCAGGTCGCCGTGCAGTTCGGCGCGGTTGTTGGGATTGCCGGCCGGTTGATTCACCATCGCCAGGATTTCCCCGGTGCGCACGTCCACGATCACCGCCGCGCCGGCGTTGGCCTTGTTTTCCACCACCGCCGTCTTGAGCGCGCGGTAGGCCAGATACTGCAAGCGGCGGTCGATGCTGAGCGTCTGGGTTTGGCCCGGTTGCGGCGCCCGCAGATTTTCCACTTCCGCCACCACCCGACCCAGTCGATCCTGGATCACCCGCTTCTGACCCGGTATCCCGCGCAACCGGCTTTCGAACATCTTCTCCAGACCGTCCTGGCCAGCGTCGTCGATGTCGGTGAAGCCCAGCAGGTGCGAGGTCACCTCGGCGTCCGGGTAATAGCGGCGATATTCGCGCCGGGCGTATACGCCGGGAATGTCGAGAGCCAAAATCCGCTGGGCCACGCTCGGCGCCAGGTGTCGGCGCAACCAGGCGAACCGGCCGCGCCCGGCCAGCTTTTGCTCCAGTTCCGCGGTCGTCATTTCCAGCGCCGTCGCCAGTTGCGGCCACCGGTCACGCTGGTCGAGGAATTCCCGTGGATCCACCCAGATCGAGTCCACCGGTGAACTGACCGCCAATGGCTCGCCGTTGCGATCCAGGATCATGCCCCGGTGCGCCGGTACATCCATCGTTCGCACGAAATATCCGGCGCCCTTGTTCTGGAAAAAATCGGTGTTGATCACCTGCATGTACGCGGCGCGCGCCACCAGGCCGCCCGCCGCCGCGCCCAGCAGCCCCAGTACCAGCCCGCGGCGGGTGGTGGTTTGGGCGAACGCGATCATCGCGCGCAGCGCGTTCGGCCGGATTTGGCCAGGCGCCAAGTTCTTCATGGGGGCGCGATGTAGAGAATCGCGCCGGGATCCGGCGTCAGCATGTTGAGTCGCGTTCGCGCCACCGTCTCGACCGCGGCGTCCGTCACCAGCGTGCTTTGTTCCAGCCGCAACAATTCCCATTCCACCTCGAGCGTGTCCCGCTCCGTTTGAAGCTTTTGCCATTCGATGAACAGGCGCCGATTGACATGCTGGGTGTAGACCACCCCCAGGCCGGAACCCAGCACCGCCACGATCAACCCCGCCACCAACAAGACCTGACCTTTCATGACAGTCGTTCCGCCACCCGCAATATCGCGCTGCGGGCACGGGGATTGGCGGCGATTTCCGCCGCGCCCGGACGAATTGCCCGCCCGGTGAGGCGGAGAGTCATGCCCTCCGGCCCGCCTCGCGCCGGCAGATCCAACGGCCATTCCCGGCCCCGCGCTTGTTCCCGCATGAATCGCTTGACCACTCGATCCTCCAGGGAATGAAAGCTGATCGCCACCAGCCGTCCGCCAGGCGCCAGCGCTTGCACCGCTTGCGGCAACCCGGCCCGCAGTTCGCCCAACTCGTCGTTGACCGCGATGCGAATCGCCTGAAACGCGCGGGTGGCCGGGTGCTGACCCGGTTCGCGGGTCGGGACGGCGGCGGCGACGAGTTTCGCCAGTTGCGCCGTGGTCGTGATCGGCGTTCGCTGGCGGGCCGCGACCAGGGCGCGGGCGATCCGCCGGTGAAAGCGTTCCTCGCCCCATTCCGCCAACACGCGCTCCAGCTCGGCTTCCTCCACTCGGCCCAGCCACTCGGCGGCGCTTATCCCCGTGTCCGGGTTCATCCGCATGTCCAGCGGCCCGTTCCGGCTAAAGCTGAATCCGCGCGCCGGATCGTCGAACTGGGGCGAGGAGGCCCCCAGATCGAACAGGACCCCATCCAGCCGTCCGGTCAAACCCTGTGCGGCGACTACTTGTTCCAACCGGCCGAAGGCGCTCCGCGCGAACGTAAAACGGGAATCTCCGCCGAACCGGCTTTGCGCCCAATGTTCCGCCGCTGGATCGCGATCCAGGGCCAGCAGCCGACCCTCCGGCCCGAGCGCCGCCAGGATCGCCGCCGCGTGGCCGCCCCGGCCAAACGTGGCGTCCAGGTAACGACCCGCTGGTCGCGGATTCAGCCCAGCCAGGGTTTCGGCCAGCAGCACCGGCCGATGCGGCAACGCCGCCGAATCCGCCATGGCTAGAACGCCAGCGCATCCAGTTCGGGCAGGGATTCGCCGTCGTCCCCGCCCCTCAGCAGCGCCTCGCGCCAGTCGTTCCAGGCCTGCTCGTTCCAGATCTCGAATTTGTTGCCCTGTCCCACCAGCACGACCCGTTTTTCCAGATTGGCGAATTCCCGCAGCGGCGCCGGCAGCAGAATCCGGCCGCTGGCGTCCAGGGTGCATTCCTCGGCATGTCCCAGTAACAGGCGTTTCAAGGCGCGCGCGCGCGCGTTGGTGCTGGAGAGCTGGATCAGTTGGCGCTCGACGCTTTCCCAAACCGGCAGTGGGTAGAGCAGCAGGCAGCGGTCGCGATCGATGGTCAGCACCAACTGGCCGCCCGCCGTGTCCAACAGCGGTTGGCGGTACTTGGCCGGCACCGCCAGCCTGCCCTTGCCATCCAGCGATAGCGGATTAATCCCTCGAAACAATGTCGCGCCTCTTGATGGACCGACTCGTCCTTGCCCCCCACTTTCCCCCACTTTCCCCCACTAACTATAGGTAGGCGTACTGGTCGCTGTCAAGGAAAGCCACCTGATAAGGTTTTGAAAATGGTTTGATATACAAAATGTTATGATTTATAAAAATAATTGAGGGTCACCCGATCATCGAAATGGAACGAGAATCGCGAAAGAGGTTCGGTAGTGTGACAGCGGAAAACCGGGATGCCGCTAGCGGAAAATTGCAGGGCTCCCGGCCAGGAAATCGAGAGGATATGGAGGAGGGAACCGGCCTGTAAGCCGGGTTCTGTCGAGGACGGTCATTCCTCTGCGACGCCTGTCGCCAGGCGCCTGTAGCGACCTACCCAGGAGCCATGCGGACCACACGTAAATGCTCCTCTATTTGGTCTTGCTCCGGGCGGGGTTTACCGTGCCGCGCCTGTTGCCAGTCGCGCGGTGCGCTCTTACCGCACCTTTTCACCCTTGCCGGTTCTCGCGAACTTGGGCGGTATGTTTTCTGTGGCACTTTCCGTCGGCTTGCGCCGCCCAGGCGTTACCTGGCGCCCTGTCCTGTGGAGCCCGGACTTTCCTCCATATCGCGTGGCGATACGGCGACCGTCCGGCCGGTTCCCGCCGCTAGTGTCCACGGCGGCGCCGGAATTGGCAAGGTCCGGTTTATGTTTCTTCCGATTCGCGCCGGCCGCCGAGCGTCAGCGCCAGTTCGTACAGCGGTTTTTTCCGTAGACCTGTTATCTTGGCCGCCACCGTCACCGCCCGGCTGGTGGGCAGCTCCGTCAAAAGCGCCGCCAGCAACCGACGAGTTTCCGGGGTATCCGCCTCGGTCGCCGCCGGCACTCCCTGGATCACCAGTACGAATTCGCCCTTCCGGCGATGGGGGTCGGCCTCCAGCCAGGTCGTAAGTTCGCCCAGGGACGCGCCGTGAACCTCTTCGAAACGCTTGGTCAGTTCGCGAGCGACCACCGCTGGCCGTTCCCGGCCGAATGCCATTGCCAGGTCGGCCAATGTCTCCGCGATACGATGGCTGGCTTCGAAGAACACCAGGGTGCGTTCCTCCGCCGCCAACGCCCGCAATCGCTCCCGACGAGCGGTGGATTTGGCGGGCAAAAAACCTTCGAACACGAAACGGTCGGTCGGCAGCCCCGCGACGGAGAGCGCCGCCAGCAGACTGCTCGGTCCCGGCGCCGGGATGACCTTCAATCCCTGCCGGCGTAGTTCGCGCACCAGCGGAAAACCGGGATCGCTAATCAGTGGCGTTCCGGCGTCCGACACCAGCGCCAGCGTCTGGCCCGCCCGCAACCGGGCGACGATGGATTCCAGTCGGTCCCGTTCGTTGTGTTCGTGCAGCGACAGCAACGGCGTCTCGATACCGAAATGCCGCAACAGTTGCCCGGTGTGGCGGGTATCCTCCGCCGCGATGCAGTTCACCTCCCGCAATACCCGCAGTGCCCGGGCGCTGATGTCCTCCAGATTGCCGATGGGCGTGGCCACCACGTACAACGCACCGGATTCGACGGTCATCGATACCTCATACGTGAAAGACCCGGTTCGGATCGATTGGGCATTATGTACGCTTGCGGCTACCGAGTCGGGTACCGCCATTCTTCGTGTCCGAGCGAGGCGCGATTCAACTCTTCCCGGCAGGCGCGCCACGTCGGCAAATGCCGGTCCATCAATGCCTTGAACCGGTCGTTATGGTTGCGCTCCAGCAGATGCACGAGTTCGTGGACGACGACGTACTCCAGGCACCGCGCCGGTTTCTTGGCCAGTTCCAGGTTGAACCAGACCCGCCGGGCTCTGATATTGCAACTGCCCCAGCGGGTCTTCATTTTCTTGATGTTCCACTCGGCGGCCGCCACGCCCAGGACGGGTTGCCACTGCTCCAGCAGGGCGGGAATCCGCCCGCGCAACTGCTCTCGATACCAATTTTCCAGAACCCGTTGCCGCTGTGCGACCGTCGTTTCCGGGCGCACGAACAGATCGAGAAAATCGGCGCCACCGCAACGGACGCGGGGTGGACCCGTGTACGCCAGGACTCGCAAACGGTAACGCCGCCCCAGAAAGTAGTGGCTTTCGCCGCTGATCATTTCCCGCCGGGATTGACGGGGCTGCTCGGCAAACCTGGCCTGCTGGCGCTTGATCCAGCCCAGCTTGCCGATCACCGCCAGCCGTACCGCCTCGTCGCTCACCACCAGCGGAGCCGCGACTCGAACCCGTCCATTGGGCGGATAGACGCCCAGGTGCAGGTTCTTGATATCCTTGCGCACCACCTCGACGGTAAGACCGCCGACGGTAATCCAGTGGGGTTCAATACTCATTCTGGTTCTGGGCCAGTTCCAGAATGCGGTCAGCCAAATCGTCAACCGTTTCGCCACGCTTCCGATAGCCGCCTCGACCATCCCGGATGTCGCCGGATTCCACACCTTGCTCACCTTGTTCGAATACTGCCTTGATGGCCAGTCTGATTTTCTTCGTCTTCATCGGGTGCCCGCGCCAGCCATCCATTCGGTGATCGTGCACCGCCCGATCCACCGCCAGCGCCAGCGTTTCGTCGCGACTTAGATTGTTGTAGAGCGCCCGCCTGGCCGGGGTGTTGATGGCGACGGGGTAGTCCGATCCAGCACCCGGCCGTATTGCCTGTTTCGTCAACTCGGCTATCTTGGCCAGGTACGCCTTGTAATCCAACGCCTCCGTGCGCCGCTGCTCGATCAGCGCTTCCAGCAGCTTGGACATTTTTTCGTAGTAGGCCGGGTCCACCGGCGACTCGTTGATGATCAGCTTGCGGATGTTGTTCTCGATGGTCTCGGCGGTGGCCTCCGGGTTCCTCCGAATTCCCTCGGGCAGGGCATCCACCGCGCCGGAGCCACGCTCGACGATCAACTGAATCAGGCTCAGGTCGTCGAAGACGGAAATCTTCTCGCTCTCCTCGGCGCGAATGTAGGTGTCGATCAGGTGGCGCATGGCCGGCTCGTACAGCTTGAGGTCGATGTAATCGCCACTGGCCAGCCTGACTTCGTCGCGTACCTTGGCGTAGTGATCCACTTCATCCTTGATTTTCACAATCGCGCTGGGTGGGTAGCCGGCCCCGGTCAGTTCGCCGGCGATATTGGCATAGGCCCGCAGCAGGCCGGCCACGCATTGGTAGAGCTTGACCCGTTTCGGTTCGTTGTCCTTGAGTTGCTCGGCGTTGCCGGACTCCAGGGCGCAAAAGTAGTGCAGGTAGGCGGCTTGATCCTTCGGCGGGGGTACGGGTTCGCACAGCGCCTTGACGGCTTCCCGCGCTTCTTCAAGGTCTTCGCGCGCTCGGGTCAGGCGGTCTTTCAGCAGCCCGGCCACGTCTTCCGGGTCGTAACCGTCCAGCGCGCCGGAGGTGTAATCCCTGACCGCGCCTTCCAGGCTCTTGAACAAGTCCTTGTAATCGATGATGTAGCCGTAGAGCTTGTCGTCGCCGTCCAGCCGGTTCACGCGGCAGATGGCCTGGAACAGACCGTGGTCGCGCATGAATTTGTCGATGTAGAGGTAGGTTGCGGGCGGCGCGTCGAAACCGGTGAGCAGCTTGTCCACCACGATCAGCAGTTTCATTTGCCCCGGTTCGGCGATGAATTTCCGTTTGACCTGCTGCTCGAATTCGTCGGCCTTGTTGATCGCGGTTTCCGGCGCTTCGTCGAACCAGTCGGCCAGCAGGGTCCGGTAGGTCTCGTACTTGCGCAGGTTGTCGGTGTCGCCCTCGCCGGTGGTTTCGCCCTTGGCGTCGGCCACGGTGGGCCGGTAGCTGGTGACGATGGCGCACCGGCCCTTGAGTTCGGTTTTGGCGAACAGATCGTAAAGCTGGCAGGCTTCGTGGATGCTGCCCGACACCAGCAGGGCGTTGCCATGGCCGTCCATCAGGCGCGGTTTGGTGCTCATGTCGAGCAGGATGTCGGCGACGATCTTTTCCAGCCGGGATTTGCTGGACAGCACCCGCTGCATCGTTCCCCATTTCTGCTTCAGTTGCGCCCTGGCGAGGTCGTTCAGGCCCTGGGTTTTGGCCTCGAACCACTCGTCGATCTTTTTCCGGGACGTGATGGCCTGGTCGATGTCCCGCGCCTCGTAGCGCAGGTCCACCACTACGCCTTCCCGCACCGCCTGGTCGAATTTGTAGGTGTGAATGTAGCGCCCGAATACCTCGGTGCTCTTCTGCTTGTCGGCCTTCAGCAGCGGCGTGCCGGTGAAGCCGATGAACAGGGCATGGGGCAGGATGGTTTTCATCGCCTGGTGCAGTTCGCCGGACTGGGTGCGGTGGCACTCGTCCACGAACACGTAGAGGTCGCCCTTGGGCTTGAAGTCCGGCGGCAGTTTCCTGATGGCGGCGATGAAATCCGCGACGGCAGCCGGATCGTCGGTTTCCTTGCCGCCGAATTTGTGAATCAGCGAACACATTAGCCAGGGCGTGGAAGCGTTGAGCGCGGCGATCAGGTCGGCGCCGCTCCGGGGCCGGTGGATGTCTTCGTTGACGCCTTTGAAGACCTTTTCGATCTGTTCGTCCAGTTCGGTGCGGTCGGTGATGATCAGCACCCGCGCGTCGGGGCGGTTTTCGCGGATCCACTTGGCCAGCCAGACCATGGTCAGACTCTTGCCGCTGCCCTGGGTGTGCCAGATGATCCCGCCCTCGCGGCGGCGGATGAACTCCTGGGCCGCGCGCACCCCGAAGTACTGGTTCTGCCGACAAACTTTCTTTGCGCCGGCGTCGAACACGATGAAGTCGTGGATCAGTTCAAGGAAGCGATCCTTACGGCAAAGCTGGGTCAGATGGCGATCCAGCAGGTTTTCGATGGGGCTGTCTTCCACCCATTTCAGGTAATACTTCTCCTTCGTTTCGATGGCGCCGTAGCGCAGGCCCTCGGTGTCGTTGCCGGCCAGCACGAATTGCACGGTCGAGAAAAAGGGCTGGATGAATTCCTTCTTCTGGTTGTCGAGGTTCTGGCGGATGCCCTCGGCCACCGCCACGGTGGAGCGCTTCAGTTCCAGCACGCCCAGGGCGATGCCGTTCACGTACAGCACCACATCCGGGCGCTTGGTGTGGGCCTTGGCGTCGGCGGCCTTGACCGTGACCTCTTCGGCGAGGGCGAAGTCGTTCTTGAGGGGATTTTTCCAGTCGATTGGGAAGACGGTTTGAGTGTTCTCGCCGACTTCGGCTCGCACCTTCACGCCATAGCGCAGCAGCGTGTAGACCGCCCGGTTGCGGTCGTAGAGGCTTTTGCCGGCGTCGTTGGCGGCCTGGTCCAGTTCGCGCAGGGCCTTTTCGATCAGCGCCGGGTCGTATTGTTGCCTTTCCAGCCAGGCGCGCAGCAAGTCCGGTTCGATGTTGCGGTTGTTGGGGCGGTCGGTCCAGTTGCCGAGATCGATATAGCCCAGCGTGTCGCGGAACAGGGCGACGACGCGGTCCTGGGTTTTCTTCTCGATCTGGCCGACGGTGGTCACCCTGTGTTCCTCCCGGGATGAAATCCTGATAATCTTATCATACTGACTAGACTGACTAGTTTCCAGCTTTAACCCAAGAGGTTTCTCATGCACACTTGGCAATTACAGGAAGCCAAAAGCCGTTTCAGCGAACTGGTGGATCGTACTCTTACCGAAGGTCCACAGCTTGTCACGCGACGCGGCGCCGAGGCCGTGGTCGTGGTCGCCGCGCCTGAATTCCGCCGCTTGTGTTCGGGGCTATCGCTGCGGGAGGTTTTGCGGAATGCGCCGCGCGGCGAGCCGCTGGACCTGGAACGATCCGCCGAGCCGGTGCGGAACATCGAGTTATGAAGTATCTGCTCGATACCTGCGTGTTGTCGGAATTTGTGAAACCGGCGCCCCATGGCGCTGTGTTGGCCTGGGTTAATTCGCGGGCGGAGAACGATCTGTTTGTCGCGGCGATGACATTGGCGGAATTGCGACGCGGCATTGCGAGATTGCCGGTGTCCCGGCGCAAGAGCGAATTGTCGGTCTGGCTGGAGAATCTTCAGGCCAGCCTTGGCGAGCGGATTCTGCCTTTTACCGGCGACACGGCCGGCTATTGGGGCGAGATGTGCGCTCGGGTCGAGGCGGCGGGCAAGCCGATGGCGGCCTTCGATTCGATCATCGCGGCAACGGCGGTTGAACACGGGTTGGCTTTGGTCACGCGCAACGTTCAGGATTTTGCGGCGGCCCCGTTGATGTTGATTAATCCCTGGGATCAGCCGCCGTGATCGGCTGGCGGCGCGTCATTAGCGCACTCATACCAGCCGAATCCTCCCGGTCAGCAATTCCTGCATCATGCCCTGCTTGAGGGCGCGGGTCTTGTCGCGGCGGGCTTCGAGAGAGGCGATTTCGGCGTCCATGTCGGTGAGGACGGCGGCGATGGCGGTTTGCTCGTTGGGCTTCGGTAGTTGGATCTCTATGCTTCTCACGTTGTTTTTCGTCACTCCATAAACAGAGATACCAGTGGCGAAGCGGATCAGTGCTGTCTTGACCGTTGGAATGAATTGTAGGTAACCCTTGAAACCATTAGAGAGCAGATCCTTATTTCCTCGAAGCAGGAACGTGTGAAGTCCCGCGACTATCTCGCGGTCTCGGACGTTTTTGACCTCTACGCATTTTCCAATACCCGCGTAGTCCTCCGAGGCGTCAGCCATTACTAGATCGCCATCTTCAATGAAAGGAAAGCCTGCGACTCGATTTTTCTCAATCAATGGCAAGACCGTTTCTGAGCAGTTCAAGAACGCCGAGTTGGTCGTGTGGATGTCGCCATAGTGAACGTATCCAACGTCTCCGAATTCCGAAAGGTCGGCTCGTGGGTTATTGGCCGTACTCAGAAACTGAAAGAGGTCACCGAACTGTTTCACCTCCCACTCCCCACTAAACCCCGGCAGGCGGGTCCGGCCGGTGAGAAGTTGCTGCATGGTGGCCTGTTTGATGTCGCGCTTCTTGGCGATGAGTTGGTCGAGCTTGGCAAGCAGGGCATCTACATCCGAGAGGGCGGCGGCGATGGCGCGTTGTTCGGGGAGAGGGGGGACGGCAACTGAAAGCGTTTTAAGTTGTGAGCCGGTAATCAAGGGCTGACCGGAACCAAACACAAGATTATTGAGGCGCTTGGCTTCGAGTTGCCTCCACATGAAGTGGAGTGAATAAGCATCGCCCAATCGGAGCATGATAGTGTTATCAGTAACTCCATATTGACCAGAGACAACTTTCAACTTTCCCGCATTTGCGCCTACACGTGCCACCAGAATCGCATCACTAACATATTCGGGCGCTTCAGTGTAGCCAATGATCCCCGTTGAACCATGAACGGGATACGTTCCTATAGCTTTACTAGACTTTGACCTTCCAGAGGCAACCATCGTGGTCAACGCTTCGAGCGGACGGACCTCCCACTCCCATATGCGCCAACTTAAGGGATAAGGTATTGAAGAAGCTGTAAAAGAATAGCA
>JARSSO010000017.1 GCA_029624765.1 Candidatus Contendibacter sp.
TCACCAGATGGCGGCGGCGGCCCTGCCGTTCAAGATGTGTGTAATGGACAGCACCCCAACCCTCCCCCGCAAGGGGGAGTTCTTGTAGGGTACGCACCGCGTACCACCATCCTGCATCAGTCAGTAGGACGCGACCCCGTGCCAGTTCACACTCCGAAAAAGGTAAACAATGCGTACCCTACTTGGCTATGTGGCTTCTCTCTCCATTATTGCGCGCTCAATACGGCGGTCTGGAACTAACCACATAATCGCCACCAATATATAGATGCTTTGGGCGAGCCAAGGTGACAAAAATGCTAATCCAATAGCTAAGCAGTATAAAGCCAAAGAGGCTTTGCCTTTCCAATCACGACCCAATGCCTGTTTAAGAAGCGAGTTTTGGCCTTCCGCTGCAATAAGCGCGAACTGGAGTACAAAATAGGCCACGGCGGCCATAAATAGCACCAGCCCATATACTGCCGTTGGATTTGTTGCGAAGTGACTTTCGCCCATCCAGGCCGAAGCAAATGGGAACAACGACAGCCAGAAAAGCCAGTGCAGATTGGCCCAAAGGACGAAGCCGGTAACCTTGTGCGTTGCATGCAGCATGTGGTGATGGTTGTTCCAGTAGATTCCTACATAAACGAAGCTCAGTATATAGCTCAAAAACACCGGAACAACAGAAAGCAGGTCATCGAATCTCTCGCCATGAGGCGGCTTCATTTCAAGTACCATGATAGTGATGATGATCGCAATTACGCCATCACTAAACGCTTCTAATCGCCCTTTTCCCATAAATACCTCCAGAGAAACCTAATGATGCGTTACCACCTCATGAACGGTGGCGGACTGAACGGATGTTTGAAAAACCACTCTCTTGCGCCTTGCATGAGGAACTTATGAAATCCATTGTTAGGGATAGCCTTCTTGACGTTCTTGATATACGACCGAGGAATACCAAAAGTAAAGAAACCAAGCGAGAAATCAACCAAATCGCCTTTTCTGAAGAGTTCGACCAGCGGATAGCGGTTATCCCGATAAGCCCGTATTTTATGGTGCATTTCGACCATCAGTCCAACTTCCTCAGACCATTCCTGTCGTCCTGTTTCGGATAAGTACAGCTTTACTTCGGCAACCGAAGGCGGGATGTAATCAACAGTATGGGCTGACCAAAGGCCAATATCGTGAAAACAGGCGGCAATCGCCAACTTGGTCTTTTCTTCTTCGGTGCAGGAATGGAGTGCTAAGCAGAAATTGAACATTCGATAGACATGTCCCCTGTAACCCAGGTAGTTATCTCCGATTCGGTCTTTCCATGTAGCGAGAATCTCCTCTATGAGATCGTTCTTGGTCTCGATGTTCATGAACGCTCCTCTGGCACCCAATGTGGATGTCACCGGCGCTGCGCGGCTTTATCGCGCAGCGTCCGGTGGACCGCAGGGTTATGCAGCATTGGGGGCTCAACTGATGTCTGTGATTTTGGAGATTGCTCCGTCTTGGAATTCAAACTCGGAGCGGCCAGAGAAGTTTAGAACCTGCCCTTTCTTCAGGCCGTTAGGCAGATCTGCGGCGACGACAGCGCGGAAAGTAATAGTGGCAACCGCCACAGAACCTTGAAACTCGAAGGACTCAACTTTCTGATGCCGTTCCGAGAACAGCGATAACGACTGCTGAGCAAGTGCTCTAAGTTCCGCGATGCCATTTGTGCTTGCATTCACCACACCAGCAGAAATGTTTTTGAACTCCACCTGTGGGTGAATGCCAATGAGCATGCCGTTAATGTTCTTGCGATTGTAGGCGTCGATATAGTGGTCGACGAGCGCACGAATATCAGTGGGACTCAATTGGAACCTCCGTGAAATGTTGCATAACGTTCAAGGTGAGGGGCGCGGAGCGAGCGGGCAAAGCCCGCTTGCGGAGCGTCCCTCTCAACCAATGTTAGGCCGATGGCTTGCCATAAGCACGCTCAACCTTTGCGACTCTGATTTCATAGTGTTCGTACCATGTACGCTTACCCATCTCTTGCGCGGCGCAATGCTCGACATCGGCTTTCCAGGCAGCGATGGACTCGGTGGATTTCCAGTATGAAATCGTGATACCGAAGCCATCGCTACCGCGAACACTTTCAACGCCGATAAAACCCGGTTGCCGAGCTGCAAGTTCGACCATCCGTTCAGCCATTTTTCCGTACCCGTTATCACCGTCAGTACGTCGTGAAGAAAAAATCACGGCGTAATACGGCGGCTCGGGTGTATTGGCAAATGCTGATGCTGTGCTCATGGCTGCCGCCTAACGTAGAAGTCACCGGCGCTGCGCGGCTTTATCGCGCAGCGCCCAGTGGGATGATGGGTTAGCCATTGGCATTCTTTTCCAGCAATTGAAGCAAGCCGTGCACATCGCCAAGCACCCACAAGTCAGCAACCTTCTCACCATCGAACGAAAAGAGAGCAGACCCCAACCACTCGACGGGTTTGCCTGTTGGTTGGTAGCCGAAGAACTCGCCCTGATGGATGCCGGAAAAACGCATGCGCGCGAACGCCTTCGAGTCCTCGACAACAAGATCGAGGATGTCGCAGCGATAACTGGCCAGGGCGGCGTGCACAAAATCGACGTATGACCCAAACCCCTCGTGGCCGACCTTGGCCTGACCGAGTGAGCCACGAAAAGTGAAGTTGTCACGAAGTAAGGCCGGAATCTTCGATTTGTCGTGGCGGTTCCAGATGTCGGCGTAGAAGCTTTCTACGGCTGCGCGAATATGTGATGAGGTCATTGAGATGGCTAACGTTTGATCTGAGACGACCGCTGCGGCTTGGCGCTTGGGCTGCGAGGCGCTCGCTGGCATCATCCGCCTCGCGGCCCAAGCGCCAAGCCAAGCCGTGGAGGGTCGCCTCGAGCGAAGGGTTAGGCCTCACTCGGGCACGCCACCGGCTAGACAGAAGCGAACTACTGCTTCTTGGTGAGTTCAACACCATCGACGGTCATCTTCCATAGCGAACCGTCTTGGTGAGGCGGCGCAGTAACGACGAAGGTGGTTGCCAAGAGGCCAACGCCGACGACGAAGTTGTCGCCCTGGAACTCCTTGAGCGGACCGTCGATTGACTTGTTGACGCCCTGGTGCAGCCTTCGATACGAAACACTTCCGTCTTGTGTGATCAGGAGTGCCATGGCGAGTCCGTGCCACTCGCCCACGTAGGCTGCCTTCTCCGGAGGAACCGGCTTCGCACATGCCAGGAGTGCGAGCGCGAAGGCTGAGATCAGGAGGAACTTGGCGAATCGCATAGGTGTAGCGTGAGGCCTAACGTAGAGGTGACCGGCGCTGCGCGGCTTCATCGCGCAGCGTCCAGCGACCGAAGGGAGCGAGGTCGACCGCCATGTTAGGTGCGGACATGATTTAGTGCTCTGAGTTTTTTCGCCACCAGCGGCACGAGCAATAGCCACTGAAATAAGCCAACCAAAAAGTAGCACGCCCAAATGAGCCAGTAGAACTCTGGGTGATGTGCCCACGCGACACCAAAATACGCACCAAATGGTGCGGTTGCCACATCGGAGCCGAGGAGGACAACAAGCCCGAGCGGAAAAGAAAGCAGCAGCATCCAGAATGACATTCCAACATGAGCGTCTTTCGCATCAACTGGCGTTGGTGTTACTAGACCGCTGTAAAGAAGCCAACAGCAGACTGCAATCCATGGTGGTAGTAGAAAATAGCGAGGACGCATAGAACACCTAACGCTGTGCTAAGGGGCGCTGCGCAAGGAGCGAAGCGACGCCGCGCAGCGCCCCCTTGAGCACATAGTTAGGCAGCGTCACTCTGACCACCCCGCCTTGCCCGACGACGCGCGTTTGCGGAGCAAAACATGCTGCCCGCCACGATGGTAGACACCAATACGAGCGCAAAAGCAATCCATGAAAACCCCGCCGCAAGCAGCTTCTGAGCCCATGGCTCCTGCGGGAGAATGAATACCGCCATGGCAGCCGCACCCAACGACCAAGGTCCTTTGCTCTTCAACGACGCTGCGCCGATTCGTCGAAATTGCGCTCCCCACGAATCCTCTGGATGCGTGCGTACCGCGTTGAAAACGGCACGTCCCCATTGCACGCATGAGTTAAAAACTACGATTCCAATAAGCAAACCACCGATGGTTGCGACAAGGATAACGCTGAACGACATTGATGCTGCCTAACGACAAAGTTCAGCGGCGCAGCGTAGCGGAGTCCGCTGCAACGCCAAGTTAGGACAGATTGAACTGACATCTAGCCTTTTCACCCGCTCACGCCCCACAGGCACAAAAAGCATACGAGCTTACATGGGTAAGGTAATTCTATCTTCTCTAACTACCATATATGCAATGCAAATTGATTTAGATAGTGCGGTCCCTTTATCTGTCCCTGCATAAAGCTGTATTTCTGAAATGTTTGGCATATTCTTGGCGTAATCTTTTAATATGATACTAAATCTAAATGGAGCTTCTTTTTCCAGATATATAGGATTCTTAATGTCTTCTTTGATAACCCTTTCTATATTTACTATATTACTGGCATGTAGCAAGATGTCTTTTTCAGTTATCTTGCTTGCTTCTTCTCCTAATACATAGGCAATATAATCAATAAAATTATAACTATCAAAGCCGCGATATCTATCAGGATATTTAGCAGCCAATGACGACATATATTTGCTTATTGTATCCTCAGGTATTTTTTTCAGACGTAGCACTTCAGAGCGCCACTCTTTACCTTTTAATTTTTTTAGAGATTCTTCTGATATTCCAGCTTTAGACAAATAGCTTAGAAGTTGATCATTAATTGCATAATCAAGGTTTTTTCCGATTTCTCCATAAATATCTGGCACATTTATAACATACTTATTTTTCTTTTCTATCTCAAAGGCTTTCCACTCCCCCAATGGCATAACATTTATTTCAGTGACCTTTATGACCTTAAATCCAATTTCTGTTAATATCAGAGGTTGACTTGAAGTGTTGAGTAATGTTACATCAAATCCAATGTCTGCATTGCTTACTATTTTATCTATTTGCAAATACTTATCGCATTCAGTTTTAAACGGCGACAACTCAAACTCAGAGCTTGAAGTTTCTTCTTGATAAGATTCGGATTGTTCTTTTTGTACACTAACAAAGTTTAATAATGCAGTAGGTGTTTTATTATTGTTATTTTTTTGTGTGATGTTTAATTCACCAGTTCTTAGTGTGGCAATGTATGCATAGGTTCCAAGACCAGCTAAAGCAAAAATAAATGCAAAAACAATAAAGAGTATGAACAAACGAAATTGCTGCTCCTTGGTCATTTGCTGGAAAATAGGAAGTTTCAGCCACTCTTTATAAAGTGACCAAAAAACAAACGCTGCAATCGAGCCTATGCCAGCGATTCCAAAGGCAGTCTGCCAAAGTTCTACCACATTAAATCCCCCTTCTAGTTCCTAATCGGTCATGAGCGGCTTGCCGCTCGCCCCCGAGCATGAAAATGTCTTTATATTACTCCCTTCGATAAATCGGGTTTTCCGTCGAATCGGATACGAAGCCTTGAAAATCCTGTCGAATCCCCGTGAATCCAACTTTTTCCCTGTCTAACGACTTCGTTCACCTGCCGTGCGTAGCACGGTCAGGTGCAACGCCCAGTTAGGCATTATCGCTACTGAGCATCTTAATGATGTGTTTCGCTAAGCGTTCATTAACTTCTCGATGTCGAGGGACGGGTTGCGATATTTTGGTGTGTGGATTTTGATACCAATCATGGTTGCCACCGTGGCGGATAAAGACACAGCCCATATCCTCAAGTTCCTTTATTAAATCCTTACTTTTCACGACACCTCCATCTCAGCGACTCGGCGAATATTCGAGATTGTTCCGCTAGTCAGTTCCTTATAAATATCAATCAGATTTTCTTTTAATTCTTCTTCTGTTTCACCTTGGGTCCAGTAATCTGGAAATTCATCAAAGTAGCCTAACCACATATCTTCATCTTTCCAATAAGTATATTTCTGTTTCACTTTGCTACCTCACCAATCAGTATCAACATGCGTAGAAATTCCTGCCCCGTGTAGCGGGGTCAGGTGCAAGCCCCAGTTAGGCGGCGCACCCCTACCGCAGGCCGAACTGAGCTTTGTTAACAAGCTTGTCATTCTGGAACATTGCATTCATGTTTGCGCCCGCAGTAGTGCCTTGCCACATGTACATTACTGTCGTGTAACCTGCCATCTCTGAACGGGACATCTCTTGGTCTGGAGCGCCAAGTATATCAATGACTTGCTCATAGGTCATGCCCGTTTTGACCTCGTGATATTGTGCCATCGTAACGCCACCAGCTAATGCTGTAGTTGCGATAGATAAAGTCACAATCAGAGCCAAGAAGGATGCTGTAAGTTTGCGAATCATGAATATCTCCTCAATCATTGACTTTTGTTTTTCGTGCCGCCTAACGTAGAAGTGAGCGGCCTGCGCGGCTTTTCGCGCAGGTCCGCTCGACTGCCGGGTTGGGCACCTTGGAATGCTTAGGCGGACCAGTACGCATGGACCTTCTTTAGCTCCTCTACCCAGCACTTCAAAATGTCGGATGTGTCGCGGCCGAGTTGTTTTGCGAGTTCGAAGAAGCCAGGGCCAGGCTGCATGTCTCCGACTTTGTGAACGACGATGACACTCAACATGCCTCGGCCAGAAGCGTCTTCCTCTTCGGAGATTTCGCCAAGTAGATGAAAGAGACGTTGGTCATGAGCCTCAAGCTGGACTGATTTGATTCGAGCCGCGAGATCGGAATACGGGATCATTCCGCGCATCTTTGCGCGGGCAGCCAAGATGTCTTTGGCCTCACGTTTCGCGGCGGCCCACTCTTTCGGTGTAAATCCATGATTGCTCAAGTGCGGCTCCTTTCAAGGTGCCCAACGTCCGAGTTCAGGGGCGCGCCGCCGATAGGCGAAGCGTCCCCTGCAACGATGGGTTAGCGAAGTAATCGGGCCGCAGCCGCAAATCGCCCCGAAGTAAGTCAACGCGGGTCATATACAAAACAATCACTTAGAATGACTTACTTGAGAGCCCACATTACCGATGGCGGGCTGCCATTTCCTTTGCATACGCTGCCCGAATAGCTTCCGCAAGGTGATCAGATGCAACCTCGAACGGCGCGAAGTCAGCGATATTGTCTTGCCGGACGTGCAATTGTCCTTCACCCGTGTTGCCGCGATGCTGGCCAACAGAATAGTCGCGATGATGTTCGAGTTCGTGGGACGACAACACCCAGTACCTGATCTTGTCTCTCCAAACTGCAATCCAGACGAATACATCACAGCATGCCGGCTTGACCTGCTGAAAATTCATCCAAAATGGCCTGGTCGAATCGGAAGCAAGTGCCTTTACGTAGAGCGGTTCATCGCTTTCCGCATCGACAGCTCTGGACGCTTTGACTTCGATCCGAATTTTTCCATCAAGAAAGAAGTCATACTCTCCCGAATACGACGGATCGAGCTTCTTCGACGGCTTCGCCAAGGCAGGAACTAACTCCTTCAAATTGCCTTGAGCCCAAGCCTCGCCGAAGGTACGGGGAGCACTGATTTCGAAGATGTACAGAAAGGAGTTTCGCTCCATGTAACTGTCGCGCATCTCGTAATACTGATCCAGAGACAAGACGCCACGACCGAGAAGCGTGGAAATGATGTATTCGAATTCGTTGAACGGATAGACTGAATAAAGTTCGGAGAGGCGATTACGCACGGCGGCAGCATCAGGCAGCTTACTTACGAAGTCGTCGAGTTGCGATTTCAGTTGCTCCATGCGCGATTCCTCAAATTAGCGTTGCCTGAATCGGAACTGTCGGTTCCGCCTGCTTCTCGGTCGAGGACGACATGGCAATGTCTTGCTCGAACGCATGGCCATTTTGCCAGCCTGTGTGGCCGCTTGCGCGAAAGTGCTCTAGTCGCCGAATTGCCATTTCGCAGAAGACTGGATCAATGTCGGCAGTAAAGCACCGACGTCCGGCCATTTCCGCAGCAAGCAATGTTGTTCCCGAATGCGCAAAGAAGTCCACGACTACGTCTGACTTTCGGGAACTGGCGTCGATGATTCTCCGGATACTTTTAAGTGGTTTCTGCGCGTAGCATCCGGATACATTTTCTTGTAACCGATAGAACACCTGCTGTATATCAAGCCAAACATTTCCAGCGCGTATCGTGTCGGACTTGCTGCGTTGCAAGTTTTCGGTAATTTCCCCACCGACCTCTTTGTAGTAGCCCTTCAGTGCTTTGGGAATGTCGGTGTATTCCGCTTCGACATTAAACACTGGTTTCCCTCGAACGTAGTACAGAAGCTCTTGGCGAACTGCCATCCAGTTCTTTTGCGTTCCGTATCCTCGTTGGTTTCTTACAGTAATGAAACTTCGAGTCTGAATCTGAAAATCCCGCATCATCACCATGAAGTCGGGCAGTGGCTGATAGTGATTCTTCTGATCGGCACCAAGCCAAACATATAGAGAACAATCTTCCGTCATGTGCCGAAGTGACGTGGAAACCCACTTCTTGCACCAAGCGACATACTCTTCTACGGACCTAGTTTCGAAAGCGACCAAATTGTAAGGAGGATCATGGATCGCCAACGTGGCAAGCTGCCCACCCATCAGGGAGGTGATAGCTTGCGAGTCGGTCGCATCAATGCAACCAACACGATGGCCAGAAATGGGGTCGATCCAGATGTCGCCGGCTTTGAGTCGGCAGTGCTTGAGGAGGCGTTGGTAAACCTCGGAGTCTTCGTCCAGCCTTGGCAGTGGGTTGTTGTGCATAGTCCTATCAGTTTACTCCGATGCGAGACCTCGAACCATGGCAGCGCAGGAGTCCAAGTATGTGGGCTAACGGGGCGCGAGTTGAGCGACACCCGCGCGTGGGTATCGCGCACGAAGTGGGCGATACCCCAAGCGGGCGTAGCGGCGAAGCCGTGTCGCTCCAACGAGGGTTCGACGGCGCTCGCGCCGGAGAACCCGAAGTTGGCTCAACTCGCGCCCCGTTCGTCGGCGCGAAGCGCCGACGAACAAGAAGTAGACCTCCTAAACGACGCCTTATCTTACGTCAATTTTGACGTATAATCACGGTAAGCCTTGATCAACTTGTTGTTAAATCTAACAAGTTGTATTCTGACAACAACGCGAATGGGCTTATCGAAAGCGTCACTTCTGGCCCCGGCGAGGCACGATTTTCCGTCACGGAAACGAGTCGCCTGCCATGAGAAACATTAAAGTAGCAGCGGTTATGAATGTCAAGCCCAAGTTGCTCGATCAGGTTCGCGCAAAAATCCGTATCAAGCACTACAGCATTCGCACGGAGCAAGCCTACGTGGACTGGATCCGGCGCTACATCCTGTTTCACGGCAAGCGGCACCCTCGGGAGATGGGCAAACCGGAGGTCGAGCAGTTCCTATCCCACTTGGCCGTGGAGCGCAACGTGGCCGCTTCCACCCAGAATCAGGCGCTGAGCGCTATCCTGTTCTTGTACAAGGAGGTGCTGGAACAGGACATCGGCTGGCTGGACAACATGGAGCGGGCCAAGCGTCCCGCCCGCCTGCCAGTCGTCCTTACCGCCGCCGAGGTGCGCGCCGTGCTGGCCCACCTGGAAGGCCGCCCCCGCCTCATGGCCAACCTCCTCTACGGCGCTGGCTTGCGGCTGATGGAGTGTGTCCGCCTCCGGGTGAAAGACCTTGATTTTGAATACCGGCAAATTACCGTGCGGGATGGCAAGGGCCAGAAAGACCGGTTGACCATGCTACCGGACGCCTTGGCGGGACCGCTCCAAACCCACTTGGCCGATGTCAAGATTCTGCACGAACAGGATTTACGGGCAGGATTCGGCGATGTCTACCTGCCGTTCGCCCTGGCCCGAAAATATCCCAATGCCGGCCGGGAGTGGGGCTGGCAATATGTATTTCCCGCCTCGCAACGCTCCATCGACCCGCGCTCCAACATCGAGCGCCGCCATCACCTTGATGAGCAAACCTTGCAACGAGCGTTTAAGAACGCGGTGCGCGCCAGTGGCGTCACCAAGCCCGCTTCCTGTCATTCGCTGCGCCACAGCTTCGCCACGCATCTGCTGATGTCGGGCTACGACATCCGCACCGTGCAGGAATTGTTGGGCCACAAGGATGTCAGCACCACCATGATCTACACCCACGTCCTCAATCGCGGCGGCAAGGGCGTCGTCAGCCCGCTCGACGCCATCTGACGAACCCACGGCGTTCCCATGGACCCCAGTCAAATTCACCCACTCTTCGCCCGCCTGCAAGCCGCCCGCCCTCAGCCGACCACCGAGCTGCGTTATCACAGCCCGTTTGAGTTGCTGGTGGCCGTGATCCTCTCGGCGCAGGCCACCGACAAGAAGGTCAACGAAGCCACCGAACGGCTGTTCGCGGTCGCCAACACCCCGCAAGCTCTGCTGGACCTGGGCGAGGACGGCCTGAAGGGCTACATCAAGACCATCGGCCTCTACAACGCCAAGGCCGCCAACCTCCGCAAGACCTGCGCCCTGCTGCTGGAACGGCACGGCGGCGCGGTGCCGCGCGACCGGGAGGCGCTGGAAGCGCTGCCGGGGGTGGGCCGCAAGACCGCCAACGTCATCCTCAACACCGCCTTCGGCGAACCGACGATTGCCGTGGACACTCATATCTTCCGGGTCGCCAACCGCACCGGACTGGCGCCGGGCCAGACCGTGCGGGACGTGGAGGACGGTCTGTTGGCCGCGACGCCGGCCGAATTCCGCCAGGACGCCCACCACTGGCTGATCCTGCACGGTCGCTACGTCTGCACCGCCCGCAAGCCGCATTGCCCCGATTGCCCGATCCGCGACCTGTGCCAATACCCCGACAAGACGAGGTGAACCGATGTTTGGCAACGACCGCGACCACCTGCGCCGCTACTATTGCACGGTTTGGGAGAAAGCCAGCGCCGGCCAACCGCTGGAGCCGCTGGAACAGATCATCGCCGAGGCGATCCGCGAACATCCCGAATACCAGCCGGTATTGGCCGATGCCGATGCCGCCCTGGGCCGCGAGTACACCCCCGAACAGGGCCAGACTAACCCCTTCCTGCACCTGGGCATGCACATCGCCATCCGGGAGCAACTGGGAGCCAACCGTCCCGCCGGCGTTCTGGACCTGTACCAACGTCTGTGCCGGCGCGCGGGCGACGCTCACGCCGTCGAACATCGCATGATGGAATGCCTGGGCGAGACCTTGTGGGAGGCCCAGCGCGCCGGCCGGGAACCGGACGAGCGGGCCTATCTGGAGCGGCTGCGGCGGCTGGCGCGGGCGTGAACCACCAGCGGACGGGGCAGACTGTTCAATGGGTTACGTCTACCATGACCCGACCGCGCGCCTGGCCGGCCGGAGGTGGGCAAGTGGTGCGGCGACCTTCGGAGGTGTTTGTGGACAGCCTCTCGTGAATGAAGGCGTCGACAGGACAGCCGACGGCGTCCCCAGCGACCGGGATGCCCTGGAGCAGGGAAGAGTCTCCATCAGGAATGGACGGTTGCGCGCTCCAGCGGATCGGTGTTCCCCGAAGAAGCCGTCGCTGAGGCCGTACTCAGCGATTCCAGGAACCTGTTCTCGGCGGCCAGCCAGAAGTCGAGCGTGGACCCGTACTGACTCCCCGCCGCCTCCCAAAGGTAATAGGCCGCCTTGCGAATCTGTTCCAGATAACTCGCTGGCGAGAAGGTTTCGAATGCTTTGGCCAAGGCTTCCTCCTTCCGACCAAGGCGGGCGCTGGCGGTGCGCGCCGCCGACTCCGTAAGCAGGCGCAGATGTTTTTCCGCGGCCAACCAGTAATCCATCGAGCGGTCGCGCTGGTCGGCGCTGGTCGACCACATGCAGCGCGCCAATTCGCGAACGCGATAAACATACAGGGCGCGCAGGGCCGAAGGCCAGGTGGTCGCGGTTTCGACCGCCGAGGTGGCGGCGGCGTTGGCCAGACGAACCGAATCGGCGGTCAATTCGACGACCATGCGCTCGGCCATTTCCCAAAAATCGAGGGCTGTCCGACCAAATTCGTTGCCGGCGGACTGCCAAAGGTGATAGGCGAGGCTGCGAATCTCGGGCTCCAGATCGTTTTCCATGGGATGCGGGGTCCTGTCTTTGGGTTGATGATGCAACGGGGACGCGCCCCGCCAAGACGGTGCGGCGGCGCGCGACGTTCGGGTTGCCACCACCATAACTGTAGCTGATGGCCGGAAAAGTAAAACGCCGGCTGGCGCCGGCGTTCGCGGTTCTGGCCTGGTTCAGAGCGCCTGTGGGTCGAGGTCGCTGTCTTCGACCAGGTCGCGGTAGGCGTGCCAGGTGGCGTGGCCGATCAGCGGCAAGGCCAGCGCCAGCCCAAGATAGAAGGTGAGCAGGCCGATGCCGGTGAAGATCACGATCAGCGCCGCCCAGAGCAGCATCGGCGCCGGATTGGCGCGCACCGCGGCAAGGCTGGTCAGCACCGCCGTGATCAGGTCCGTCTTGCGGTTCAGCATCATCGGTATGGAGACCACGCTGACGGCGAACACGACGGCGGCGACGACCGCGCCCACGGCCAGGAAAACCAGCAGGAAGGCGAGACCGCTGCCCGAGAAGAACAGTTGCGCGGTCGACCCGTCCAGGGTTAGGTTGTTCCCGCCGACGATGACGCCGAACAGCAGCGCCGACAGCCGCGCCCAAACGATCATGAGCAGGCCGGCCAGCCCACCGAAGGTCAGGATGGGAACCGCGTTCCGTCGCCAGGCGGTCAGCGCGTGCCCCAGGGTCGCCGGCTCCCCCGCCTCCAACCGGCGGCTGAGATCGTACAAACCCATCGCCAGAAACGGACCGACCAGCAGGAACCCGCTGGTCAGGGCCAGCACATACTGGAAGCGGGCCTGAACCATATAAACCATCAAATAGCCAAGGACCACGAAGATCAACCCGTGGAAGAGACTGGCGACGGGCGTCCGCCACAGGTCTTTCCAGCCGGCGCCCAGCCACTCCCACGGCCGGTCGACGGGAACGGCGCGGACCTTTGGCGTGTTCAGCGAACTTTCGATCACGGGAATGGAAGCAACCATCACTCTATGCCCTCCTCATTCGGGGTTACGATGCGTCATTGCCTGGATTTGACGCGGGCAGTGGCGTGGTGGGCGCCCTCGCCCGCGTCCCGCTCCCACCCGCCGGCGAGGGGGTGTTCGCGTGGATTCTCAGCCGCGCTGCGGACGCAGCCGGCGGTAGAGATCGTAGGTCTGCTGGGCGATGCTGCGCCAACTGTAGTGACGTTCGACCCGGTCGCGGCCGGCCTGGCCCATCCGCTCGCGCAGCGCGGAATCGGCGGCGAGGCGGTTGATGGCGTCGGCCAGTCCGTGCTCGAACCGGGCCGGAGCCACGGGATCGTGCGGCGGGTCCAGCGACAAATGGGGATCGACCAGAAAGCCGGTTTCGCCGTCCACCACCACCTCGCAGATACCACCGACCGCGCTGCCCACCACCGGAGTGCCACAAGCCATCGCCTCCAGGTTGATGATGCCGAACGGCTCGTAGATCGAGGGGCAACAGAAAATGGCGGCGTGCGAGTACAGGACGATGGTGGCCTGGCGCGATACCATCTTGGGGATCCAGATGATCCCCGAACGGTGGGTTTGCAGTTCCTGCACCATATCCTCGATTTCGCGCTGCATCGCCAGAGTGTCGGCGTCGCCGGCGCACAACACGATTTGCAGCTTGGGGTCGATATGCGGAATCGCTTGCAGCAGGTAGTACAGCCCCTTCTGCCGGGTCATCCGGCCGACGAACAACACGTAGGGGCGATTGGGATCGATGCCGAACTGCGCGATGGTGGCGGGATCGTGGGTCGGATGGTATTCCTCGGTGTCGATGCCGTTGGGGATCACCACCACCCGGGTCGGTTCGACGTTGAACAACCGCAGCACGTCGTCGCGGGTGCTGCGCGAGACGGCGATGATGGCGTCGGCCGTTTCCAGCGCCGTCTTTTCGATCCAGCGCGACAGGTCGTAGCCCGGTCCGAGCTGATCGCGCTTCCAGGGGCGCAACGGCTCCAGCGAATGGACCGTGATCACCATCGGGATGCTGTAGAGAATCTTGGCGAGGATGCCGCTGAAATGGGCATACCAGGTATGGCAATGGATGATTTCGGCGTTGCCTTCCAGATCGCTGATGCCCTGACCGACGAAGGCCAGACAGGTGCTCAGGGCCTTGAGCGGCGAGACGAAGGATTGCGGACAGCCGGCGAAATGGGTGGTGTCCATTTTGATGCCGCGCACGTGCAACTGACCCTCGTCGATCTGTTGATCGTGGAAGCTGCGCACCTCGACCGGCGTCAGCTTGGCCAGTTCGCGCGACAGATATTCGACGTGAACTCCCGCGCCGCCGTAGACGTAGGGAGGATATTCGTTGGTGGTGAGCAGGACGCGCATTGTTGTTGTGCTCCGTTGGCCGGGTCAGCGGCGGTGAGATGAACGGATTCCGATGGGGCGTCTAGTCGGAAGACCTTGAGGAAAAGCATTATGCCAAGCGACGCGCGGTTTTTGAACGGGCCGGGCGCGCGACTCAAAACGCCGCCGCCAGTTCGCGAACCTGATTCAGCATCGCCTGCCGTTCGGCGGGGGCGATGGTGGTGACCTGGTAGAACGCCCGATGGACCACCTGGCGAACCCCGCAGGCCCCGAGCACGCCCTCGGCCATCGGCCGCACCAGCAGTTCGTACCAGCGTTCGCGCTGATAGGTCGCCTCGTCGCCGCCCAGGGTATTCACGATCAGCGCCCGCTCGTGGGTCAGCAGGCCCCGCATCCCCTCGGGACCGAAATCGAAGGCGAACTTGCGCGTGAACACCCGGTCGATCCAACCCTTGAGAATGGCCGGCGGGCCGAACCACCAGATCGGATAGACGAACACCAGCCCCCGCGCCCAGTGGACGGCGTCCTGTTCCCGCCGGGTATCCGCTGGCAAATCGCCGCGCCAGTTGCGCAAAAGGTCCTCGCCGTCCAGCACCGCTCGAAAGCGCATCTGGTACAGGTCATGGATGCGGGTGGCGTGGCCATGCTCGCGCAGGGTGGCGTCCACCGCCTCCAGGATGGCGCGGTTGAAGCTGCGCGGGTTGGGGTGGGCGTAAACGAGCAGGACGTTCATCCCGTTCAGGCCACTCGCGCGGCGAACCGGTGACCGGCCAGGCCAAGGAGCAGACGGTCGCCGGATCGCAACGGCCCCACGCCGGCCGGGGTGCCCGTCAACACCACGTCGCCCGGTCGCAGGGTGAAGTGGGTGGAGATATGCGCCATGAGTTCGAAGATGCCGATCATCATCAGCCGGGTGTTGCCTTGCTGGCGCGGTTCGCCGTTGACCCACAGCGTCAGATCGGTCGCCTGTGGATCGGCCAGCGCGCCGGGTTCGACGAACGGCGACAGCGGACAGGACCCGTCGAACGCCTTGGCGATTTCCCAGGGATGGCCCTTCTTCTTCAATTCGTTCTGCACATCGCGCAGAGTCAGGTCCAGGGCGACGCCATACCCGGCGACGGCGCTCCGGGCGGTCGCGGCGTCGGCCTGGCGCAACGTCCGGCCCACCAGCACCGCCAGTTCCACTTCGTGATGGCATTCGCCTCGATCCGTCGGCAGGCGGATGGGTTCGTCCAGGGCGCTCAGCGCGGTGGCCGGTTTCATGAACAGGATCGGGGTTTCGGGGACGACGTTGCCCAGTTCGCGGATGTGGTCGAGATAGTTGCGGCCGATGCACACGACCTTGCCGACGGGCAGGTCCAATGGATCGCCTTCCAGATAACGATGCCGGTAAGCCACGCTGAATTCCCCGAGTTTTTTTGAGAATGAGGGTCGTATTGTCGGGGAAGGGGAGACGGGGGGCAACCAACGGGTTATCGCCCGCCGACCGTTCGATCCCCCCGCTCCGCCAAGGGAGCAAGGGCCGGGTCGAGCAGCGCGAGGACGCCGTGGGACCAGAGGGAACGCGATTGGCCATCGCGGGAATGAGCCTGGGGAGAATTTATTCCCGAGGCTCGGCGGGGATTCGGTTGGGCGAAAGCCGTCCAAAGCCGGGGGATTTGGAATGGTTGCGAATCAGCGTGGCGATATGTTCGGCGGGATGCGGTTGACTCAATAAAAAACCTTGCATCTCGTTGCAGTGCAGCGCCCGCAGGGAGGCGAGCTGGGCTTCGGTCTCGACGCCCTCGGCGATCACGCTCAGCCGCAGGCTGCGGGCCATGGCGATGATCGCGGCCGCGATGGTCGTCTGATCGTCGTCCCCGCCGCCGATATCCCGCACGAAGGACTGGTCGATCTTGATGTGGTCGATGGGCAGCCGCCGCAAATGACCCAGGTTGGAACGACCGGCGCCAAAACCGTCGATCGCCAGGCGAACGCCCAGCCGTTTCAATCCCCGCAAGGTATCGGCGACGTCATCCCGCGCCAGCAGGCTTTCGGGGATTTCCAGTTCCAGATAATCCGGCCGCAAGCCGGTTTCCCGAAGAATCCGGGCGACGACCTGGTTCGGTTCGGCGTCGGTCAATTGGCGCGGCGATACATTGACGGCCATGCGCAACGGCGGCAAGCCGATCTCCCGCCAGATTCGAGCCTGGGTGCAAGCGGCTCGCAACGTCCACTCCCCAAGCGGAACGATCAGGCCGGTTTTCTCGGCGACGGGGATGAACTCGGCGGGAGCCACGTTCCCCAGCAGCGGATTTTGCCAGCGCAGCAGGGCCTCGACCCCCACGATGCGTCCGCTGTCCAAATCCATTTGCGGCTGGTAATGCAGCGTCAGTTCCCGATGGACCAGCGCCTCGCGCAACAAACCCGTCATGTCGACGCTCCGGGTCGCGGCGGCGGGTATCCGGTTCGAACCAGGCTGCGCATGGCCCCACTCCGTGCCCATGGAATGCGGCGGCGCGACCTCGGCGTTTTGCAATCGGCCGTCCATCCGATTGGAGATGAATCCCGCGCTCTGGTTACGCATGAAAGGCCCCCAGACGCCCGGCGAACTGGACGAATTCCTCGGCCGGCACCGGTTTGGAAAAATAAAAACCCTGCGCGTATTCACAGCCCAGCCGCCGCAGCAAATCCAGTTGCTCTTGATTCTCGACGCCCTCCGCCACCACCGGGATGCGCAGGCTGCCGGCCATGGCCAGAATGGCTTCCACCAGGGCGCGGTCGTTGGCGTTGGCGGCGATATCGCGCACGAAGGATTGATCGATCTTGAGCCGATCGATGGGAAACCGCTTTAGATAGGCCAGCGACGAATAGCCGGTGCCAAAATCGTCGATGTCCACGCGAATACCCAGGCCCCGGATGGCCTCGAGCCACTGTTGGGCCTGGCGCGTATCGTGGATCAGCACGCTTTCCGTGATTTCGAACGCCAGCCATTCCGGGCGCAGCGCGTGGCGCTGGAGCAGCGTCTCCACGCTTTCCACCGTCAGACCGTGCAGGATCTGGACGCTGGAGAGATTGACCGAGATCGGCGCGCGCCAACCCTTCCGGCACCATCGTCCAAGGGTTTGACACACGTTTTCGAGCACCCAGGCACCGATTTCGTGGATGAGACCGGTCTCCTCGGCCAGCGGAATGAAATCGCCCGGCGACACCAGTCCGCGTCGCGGATGCCGCCAGCGGATCAGCGCCTCGGCGCCGGCCAGCCGATTGCTTTTCAGGTTGAGGACCGGCTGGTAATACACCATGAGTTCGTGATGCTGAATGGCCAGCCGCAGGTCAGTTTCCAGCGACAGTTGCCGCAACATCTGGTCGGCCATGACCGGTTCGTACCGTCGATAGGTATTGCGTCCGGAGGTTTTGGCCTGGTACATCGCCAGATCGGCGTGGCGCAGCAGGGTGCCCACGTCCGAACCGTGGTCGGGGTACAGCACGATCCCGATGCTGCACCCGATCTGAATGACGGTATTGTTCAAGTCGAAGGGTTGTGAAATCCGCTGGATGACCTTCTCGGCGATGGCGTAGGCATTGGAGAGATGCGCGATGCCCGGCAGCAGCAGGATGAATTCGTCGCCGCTGTAGCGGGCCACGGTATCGGTTTCGCGCACGCAGGCTTCCAGCCGCTCGGCGGTCTGACACAGCAGTTCGTCGCCCCAGGCGTGTCCCAGCGTATCGTTGACCTGCTTGAAGCGATCCAGGTCCAGGAACATCAGCGCCAGCCCCCCGCCGTGACGGCGCACCCGCCGGAGCGCCTGGTCGATGCGTTCGTGCAACAAACTGCGGTTGGGCAACCCCGTCAGGGGATCGTAATTGGCGCGGAAGAAGATTTCCTGTTCCGCCAGCTTGCGTTCGGTGATATCGCTGAAGAAGGCGACATACTGGACAACCTGTCCGTCCGCGTCGCGAACCGCCTTGACGGATACCCAGGCCGGATAGATCTGGCCGTTCTTGCGGCGTTGCCACATCTCGCCCGACCAATGGCCGGTTTCGGCCAGAGCCCCCCAGAAACCGGCGTAGAACTGCGCGTCGTGACGGTCCGATTTCAGCAGGCTCGGCGTTTTGCCGATCGCCTCGTCGCCGGAGTAGCCCGTGATCGTGGTAAAGGCGGGATTCACCGACTGGACGATTCCCGTCGGGTCGGTGACCATGATCGCGCTCGCGGCGGTTTGGAAAACCGTTTCGGCCAGCCGCTGACGTTCCTCGTTTTGCTTGCGCTCGGTGATGTCCAGGATGGCGCTGATGAAGCCGGCCTCGCTGGAGCCGGGGGGGGTAAACGTCGTCCGGTGGATGATGACCGCCCGGCGGTCCTGATGGGCGCTCAGCATATCGGCTTCGTAGACCTGCAACCGCGCCTGGTCGCCGGAGACCGATTCCGTCGGCCTGGGCAAGCTCCGCCCGCCGAACAAGGTTTCGAAAGCCGGGTTGCAGGTCAGGGAATGGCCCTGCGCGTCTTCGACCAGGATCGGCAGCGGCATGGTTTCGATCAGCGCCCGCTGAAACGCCGCCCGCCCCGCCACTTCCCGCAACGCGTTGCTGGCGCGCAGGATGTAGCGCACCCGCTGAGCCAGGATCGACCAGATGATCGGCTTGACGATGAAGTCGGTGGCGCCCGCGTCGTAGGCGCGCTGGATCGATACCGAGTCCTCCAGTCCGGTCATCATCACGATGGGGACCTGCGAACCCGTCGGCATCTGGCGCAATTGCTGGCAGGTGGCGAAACCGTCCAACTCCGGCATCATCACATCCAGCAAAACCAAATCGCCTCCAGTCGCGGCGAAATGCCGGAGAGCCTGGCTGCCGTTCTCGGCCTCCGCCACCACGTAGCCGTTCCGCTCCAGGACTTCCCTGGCGAGCAGGCGAATCGTCGGATCGTCGTCAACCACCAAAATCCGCGCGGTTCCGTTATTCATGATCCTTCACGCGTACTCGAATGTAAGCGCATGCAAGCGCAAGGTGTTATTGACGACCGATCCTAAGGCGGATTTGTAAAGCGGTGATCGACGGAACGTAAACTATTGTAACCGGCGGATTCTCTCCCGCCTGGGGAAGAGAGGGACGAGAGAGGATGGTTGTTCGAAAGCTGGATGGGGAATCCTTTGCCCGCAAGCCGAAGGCGGCGAGAAAACCGGGAAGGGCCGGGACGTTCTTTCAGCAGGTTGTTTAAGAAAGCGGTACGGCAAGGTCTCTTAAAACGACCATTGGCCTGGCTCCCACGCTCCAGCGTGGGAGCCCCAACTGTCCCGATGCCGCGGCGTTGTAGGCCGCTGGAGTGGCCCGAACGGCGTTCCCACGCTGGAGCGTGGGAACGAGATATCGGTAAGGTCTTTGCTGGAAATAGCCTAAGAAAGCGGTACGGCAAGGTCTCTTAAAACGACCATTTGATCTGCCCGTAAACGGCGCGCTCCACCTGTTCGGGAAACGGATAGGTTTCCTGCACGTATTCCATGTGCGGCCCCCCCAGCAGGTTGGTTCCCACCAGCGCCAGTTCCCAATCCCGGCGTGGCCGCCAGCCCAGGCGGGCGTTCACGCTGAAATAGGAGTCAACGGCCATCGTGCTCGTTGGCGTGCCGACGGCCAGGTCGGGCATTTCGTCCACGTAATACAGCCATAGATCGAATTCCAGCTCCGGGCGGATATCGAAGCTCGACAGCAGCGAAATCAGATTGCGCGGCTGCGAGCCTTCGCGCACCACCGGGATCAGTTCGGAAAATCCCGGCTGGTTTCGCAGATCGACGCGCAGATGGGAATAGGCCAGTTGCAGCCGCCAGTCGTCCGCCGCTTGCCAGTTCGCCGCCAACTCAAAGCCGCTGGTCCGACCCTGGACGGCATTGACGAACAGGGCGGGAATTCGCAGGTAGCCGTCCACCACGGTCGCGAGATCGTTCCGCTGTTGCACGGCGCGCAGGTCGTCGTAATCGTTGTGGAACGCCGTGAGGTCCAGCGATAGCCTCGCGGTCGGCCAGGTCCGGTAACCCAGCTCGTAACTGGTCTGCCGTTCCGAGCCGAAGTCGGGATTGCCCTGGAATACGATCAGCGCGGGGAGATCGAGGGGCGGCTGGGGCGGCAATACCATCAGATTCAGTTCGACGCCATCATCGCCGCGCGAGGGGGTGCGCACCGAGCGGGACGCGACCGCCCATACCCGATGCCGGGGATGCGGTTTCCATAACAACCGCGCGTTCGGTTGAAATTCCCAGCCGGTAAAATCGTTGCGTTCCAGCCGGGCGCCCAGGGTCAATTCGAGTTCCTGGGGAATCAGGCTGATCTGGTCCTGGACGAAGGCGCTGAACAGCGCGTAATCGAGTTCGGCGGGGCTCATCGAACCCAGGGTCGTGTGCCGGTAATCGTCGCGATAGCGGCGGTAGCCCAAACCCCAGATTAGCGCATTCCAGTCGTTCAACGCGAAAGTGTGCTGAAAATCCAGGTCAAAGGTATCGATGTCCAAACCCAGTATCGCATCCTGGCGCTGCTGGTTCTGGTAATACATCTGCAAGGACAGCCGCGAGGTGTCGGACAGAATCCGTTCCCAGCGGCCTTGCAGGTAACCGCCCGACACCTTGGCCGTATCCCGCTCCAGTCGCGAGAAGGGAGGCGTCAGGGAAGGCGCGAGCAAATTCTGTTGCAGCGTTCCGTCGTTCAGGCCGCCCTGGAGGGAGACGCTGTCCCGGCCCGATGGCGTCCAGTCGAGCCGAAAGCCGCCGCTGCTCAAGCGCCAGTCATCCTCGGCATCCTGCCCTTGCGCGTCCAGCAAACCTTGCTGATCGAGGTACTTGCCGTAAATCCGGTAGTGGACGTCGTCACCCAGCGAACCGCTGTAGCGCACGCCGACGATGGTGTTTTCCGGATCGCCGGCGGTGACGCTGACCAGACCCCGGGTATCGGCCGCCCGCCTGGTCAGGATGTTGATGACGCCGTTGACCGCGTTCGCGCCCCACAGACTGGCCCCCGGTCCCCGGATGACTTCGATCCGGTCGATGTCTTCGAGCAACAGATCCTGAATTTCCCAATAGGTGCCGGCGAAGGCCGGCGTGTAAATCGAGCGTCCGTCCACCAGCACCAGCAGCTTGTTGGCGAAGCGGCCGTTGAAGCCCCGGATGGTGATCGCCCACTTGCTGGCGTCGATCCGCGCCACCTGGACGCCGGGGGCCAGCCGCAACGCGTCCGGGATGTTGGTGACGCCGCTGCGGCGGATATCGTCCTGGGTGATCACGAAGATCGCCGAGGCGGTGTCCGCCAGCCGCCGCGCCTGCTTGGCGGGCGAAACCACCTGGATATTCATCAGTTCTTCGATGCTGAGTTCGGTTAAATCGGGCGCGGTGGCCAGAGCCTGGTCGATGGTGACGCCCAGGCTAGCCGACATCACCATCAGCACGAACGAAATCTCCATCGATCTGAGGTTGCGCAAGGTCGTCTCGGGTCGGGTTTCCACGCTGTGGTCGGCTGGAGAAAGGGGCGATCTCTGGTTTTTGCCGATTACTCATGAAGTCTAAGGCGACCGCCGCTCCAATTCCAAGGCGTCCCGCGCTTGTTGTATCTCGTTCCCACGCTCCAGCGTGGGAACGCCGTTCGGGCCACTCCAGCGGCCC
>JARSSO010000018.1 GCA_029624765.1 Candidatus Contendibacter sp.
CCTCACCAGATGGCGGCGGCGGCCCTGCCGTTCAAGATGTGTGTAATGGACAGCCTCCAACGGCGGGAGAGGAAAGGGAATGGTTGCTAGATAGCCAGTGCATAAGGCATCTTACTGGTTTGGTGAAAAAAGCCTGTCAACTTCTCCAACAATTGACTGGATGAGAAGGGTTTGGCCAGATATTCGATGGAACCATCCATCTTCCCCCGCAACCGGTCGAGAAGGCTGACCTTGGAAGTCATCATGATCACGGGCAGGTTCTTGAATTTTTCATGCTTCCTGACCATGGAAAGAACTTTGTAACCATCGATGCCAGGCATGACAATATCGAGCAGGATCAAATCCGGGCTTTCCTCGTTCAACCGGGCAAAGGCGGCCAAACCATCCTCCGCTTCCACCACGGCGTATCCGCTCTGAATCAGGATCTTCGCGATCAGCTTTCGAGTAACGTCGCTGTCTTCCACCACCAAAATCTTTTTGCCCGACGTCAAGGGATTGCCCTTGACCGGTCGGACTACGGGAACGGCCGTCGCTGGAAAAGCAGACGGTTGCGAGAAAACGGAATCGACCGGTTTGGCCACTGGCTCGGTTGTCATTGAGGCAACCATCGGCCGCGCCGAAACAGGATTGGCCGGAATCTCTGGCTCCCCACTAAGCAGCCGCAAAATCTCGGGTGTTGTGGGCAAAGAAGTCACGGTCGATTCGGAAGAAGATAGAAAAACGCTTCTGCCCGCGAAGGTATAGTGTCCGCCTGTTATATTTTTAATCAGTGGTATGGCATCCGCGCCGTGTTTGCTTCTGTAAGTGATCCCAATGATGACGCCATCCTGAATGACAAACCGGGCCGCGTGATTTTCTTGAGTAGTAATAAACAGGGTGCCGCTGTGCTTTTCCTGGCATAGTCCCCGCAATTCCCGCACAAGATTATCAAAGAAGGGGGATCGATCTTCTTGCCACATGGCGGTTCCTTTCAAGGTTTTGAGTACGCTCATGGGGGGCCATGCCAGCCCCATCCAAACCGCGTTACCAAATCGCAACCGCTTACCCCTCCATGGCTCTCCAAGCCCAATCCATGCATCAATATTGCGATGCTTAGTAGCATATAAAACCAGGTATAGTCATTGGTATCAGGGAAACCCTGATTTTCGGGGGAGAAAAACCTGATATTGAAAACCTGGCGATTTTCAAAATTCCGCGCGCTGACAATCTAACCAATTGACTCAATTGGTTTATCAGTATTTTCTGAAACGTGCCCCTTGCGGGCGGGGGAACTACCGCCTGCCCTCGCCCCCGGCCCGCCGCAGGATCGCATCCAACGCCCGGGTCGGCAGTAACCGGCGCAGTGTGGCGAATAGATAAGTGGGGACGGTGACCGGGTAGCGGGCGCGTGGCCGCGGGCTTTCCAGGGCGTGAATCACCCGTTTCAACACCGCCTCCGGCGGCAGGGTGAACGGCGCGGCCGGTCCTTTTTTGAGCAACCGCGCTTCCATCGCCGCGTATTGTTCCCGGTGCGGACTGGTTTCGGCACGGATGTGCCGCCGATAGGCCGCGTGGGCGTTGTCGCGGAACCGGCTGAGGATCGGTCCCGGCTCGATCAGGCAGACGTGGATGCCGGTGCCGACCAGTTCCAACCGCAGCGTGTCGGCTAACCCTTCCAAGGCGAATTTGCTGGCGACGTAAGCTCCGCGATAGGGAAACGCCACCAACCCCAGCACGGAGCTGTTGTACAGAATCCGTCCCCCGCCCTGTCGGCGCATCACCGGAATGATTTGGTTGGTCAATTCCTGCGTGCCGAACAGGTTGGTCTCGAACTGCTCCCGCAGCGCCGCGCGGGTCAAATCCTCCACCGCGCCCGCCTGACCGTAGGCGCCGTTGTTGAACAGCGCATCCAGCCGATCGCCGGTGCGATCCAGGATTTCCGCCACCGCCGCCCGGATGGAATCGGAATCGCGCAGGTCGAGCGGCAGGCTTTCCAATCCTTCAGCTTGCAAGCGCGCCACGTCCGCCGGCTGCCGGGCCGTGGCGAATACCTGCCAGCCGCGCGCCTTCAGGCCACGGGCGGCGCACGCACCGATACCGGAGGAACACCCCGTGATCAGAATGACTTTACCGTCCATCGCCGTCTCCAACACTCATCGAACGATCCAGAAACCTTTCCGCACAGCCGCCCCTGGCGAGTTAACCGATTGAAAAACGATCTCTATCCCTGCTCCAGCGCCATGGCCATTCCGCATTGCAATAAAACTGACATAAATATGAAATATAAAGGCCGCCATTCCATAGTAATTTCCATCTAGGGTCATCACCGGTCCTCAGGGAGGAGGCAAGCTCTAGCACTTTACCGATTCATAACAAAAGGTTATCGGAGGTTTTTCATGATCAGACAAAAACTCGCCCTCGCCGTGGCGACGACGCTCCTGTTGGCCGGAGCCGCGCACGCCCAGTCCGCCCGCGACTATATCAGCATCGTGGGTTCATCCACCGTCTACCCGTTCACCACGGCCGTCGCCGAGCAGTTCGGCAAGGGCAGCAAATTCAAGACTCCCAAGGTCGAGTCGACCGGCACCGGCGGCGGCTTCAAGCTGTTCTGCGCCGGCGTCGGCGTCCAGCATCCCGACGTCAGCAACGCCTCACGGGCCATCAAAAAATCCGAGATCGAAAACTGCGCCAAGAACGGCGTTACCGAAATCGTCGAGATCAACATCGGCTTCGATGGGATCGTGGTCGCGTCCTCCAAAAAGACCAAGCCGATGCCGCTGACCATCAAGGACCTCTGGCTGGCCCTGGCCAAGGAAATTCCCGACCCCGCCACCGGCAAGCTGGTGACCAATAACGTGAAAACCTGGAAGGACGTCAACCCCACCCTGCCGGCCAACAAGATCGAGGTGCTGGGTCCGCCGCCGACCTCTGGCACCCGCGACGCCTTCGTCGAGCTGGTCATGGATCATGGCTGCAAGGAATTCCCGGCGATCAAGGAATTGGAGAAAACCGACGAGAAGAAGGCCAAGGCGGTATGCCAAACCATCCGCGAGGATGGCGCCTACATCGAGGCCGGCGAGAACGACAATCTAATCGTCAACAAGCTGGTGGCCAACCCCAACGCCCTGGGCATCTTCGGCTACAGCTTCATGGAGGAAAATCTCGACAAGATCCAGGGCGAGACCATCAACGGCGTCGCGCCCACTTTTGAGAATATCGCCGACGGCAAATATCCCGTGTCGCGGCCCCTGTTCATCTACGTCAAGAAAGCCCATGTCGGCGTCATTCCCGGCATCAAGGAGTTCATCGCCGAATTCATCAGCGAGAAGGCGGTGGGCGACGACGGCTATCTCAGCAAGAAAGGGTTGATCCCACTGCCGGGCGCCAAGCGCAAGCAGGTTGCGGCCGACGCCAACAGCCTCAAGACCCTGGCCCCATAACGGGATGTTCTCCAAAACGCCGCCCTCGGCTAGACTGTGTCAGCCGTGAGTGGCGTTTCGGCGTTCTGGTTCTTGTTCCCACGCTCCAGCGTGGGAATGCCGGTTGGCCGCTTCAGCGGCCCGCATTGCCGGAGCGCCACCGGGAGGAGACTCCCACGCCGGAGCGTGGGAGCCAGGCATTACCTGTCAAAATTTATGCGGCAATCCACTAGACTGTGTTTAGCCGTGGGTGGCGTTTCGGCGTTCTGTCGGTGACATCATGCAGTCCTTCCTCCTGTTGACGCTGCTCCTGCTAAGCATCGGCGGCTATTACATGGGCCGCAAGCGAGCCTTCGCGGTCGCTGGCGGCCATATCCGCAACCTGCATTCCCTGCCCAGCTTCTACGGTTCCTACACGGCGCTGTGGTGCGGACTGCCGGCGCTGATCGTGTTCGCGCTTTGGGCTACGTTGCAACCGAGCGTCATCATCGATCTGGTGGTGGCCGGAATGCCGCCGGAACTGCGGAATCTGCCGCCGGACCGGCTGAACCTGATCGTCAACGACCTTAAGAACCTGGTCGGCGGCAACATCGTCTCCAGCACGCCCGATCCGGCCATGCTGGAAGCCGCCAACCACTATCGCAACCTGCGGGTGATCGGCAATGCGTCGCTCTGGGTCGTGGTCATGACCCTCGCCATCGGCGGCATCGCTCATGCCTGGCGGACGATCTCGCCGACGCTCCGCGCCCGCAACCGGGTGGAGAAGATCGTCAACCTGTTCCTGATCTTCAGTTCGACCGTCGCCATCTTCACCACCCTCGGCATCGTGCTGTCGGTCGTGTTCGAATCCATTTTGTTTTTCCGCCAGGTTCCCATCACCGAATTCCTGTTCGGCTTGCATTGGAGCCCGCAAACCGCCCTGCGCGCCGACCAGGTCGGCTCCTCCGGCGCGTTCGGCGCGGTACCGCTGTTCGCCGGCACCCTGCTGATTTCCGGGATCGCGATGCTGGTCGCCGTACCCATCGGCCTGATGTCGGCGCTGTACCTGTCCGAATACGCCACGCCGAAATTCCGCGCCGTCGCCAAACCCGCCCTGGAAATCCTGGCCGGCATCCCCACCGTGGTTTACGGCTTCTTCGCCGCTCTGACCGTGGCGCCGCTGATCCGCGAACTCGGCGCGGCCCTGGGTCTGCACGTCGCCTCGGAAAGCGCGCTGGCCGCTGGCCTGGTGATGGGCATCATGATCATTCCCTTCGTCTCCTCGCTGTCGGACGACGTGATCAACGCCGTGCCGCAGGCGATGCGCGACGGCTCCTACGCGCTGGGCGCCACCAAGTCGGAAACCATCACGCGGGTGCTGCTGCCCGCCGCCCTGCCCGGCATCGTCGGCAGCATCCTGCTGGCAGTGTCCCGCGCCATCGGCGAAACCATGATCGTGGTGATGGCCGCCGGGTTGTCGGCCAACCTGACCGCGAATCCCCTGGCGGCGGTGACCACGGTCACGGTGCAGATCGTCACCCTGCTGACCGGTGATCAGGAGTTCGACAGCCCCAAGACCCTGGCGGCCTTCGCCCTCGGCCTGGTGCTGTTCGTGGTCACCTTGATCCTCAATATCATCGCCCTGCGCGTGGTGCGCAAGTATCGGGAGCAGTATGAATAAGCCGACCGCTTCCCCCCCAACGAAGATCCCCAGCCGGGACATCAAGACCATCGTCAACGCCGGCCTCGCGCGTCGGCACGCCGCCGAGCGGCGTTTTCGCTGGTACGGCCTGATCGCCATCACGCTGGGTTTGACCTTCGTGGTGCTGATGTTCGCCAACATCATCGGCAAGGGCTATCCCGCGTTCTGGCAAACCTATATCCAGGTCCCGGTCACCTTCGACGCCGCCGTGATCGATCCCCAGGGCAACCGCGATCCCCAGGCCATCGAGACCGCCGATTACGCCGCGCTGGTCCGCGCCGGAATGCGCCAACTGTTCCCCAACGTGCAAGGCCGGCTGGAACTGCGGGCTTTATACGGCCTGGTCAGTTCCGACGCCGCGCACGAATTGCAAGACCGGGTCCTTCAAAACCCGGCCCTGATCGGCGCCAGCCAGGAAGTCTGGCTGCTCGCCTCGGCGTCGGTGGACACGCTGGTCAAGGGCAACATCGACCGCGCGCTCGACGAATCGGAACGACCGATCAAGGACAACCAGCTCGAATGGGTCGACAAGCTGCAAGCCGCTGGCAAGATCGAAAAGCAATTCAATACGATCTTGTTCACCAGTGGCGATTCCCGCGAGCCGGAACAGGCCGGCATTCGCGGCGCGCTGATGGGATCGTTCTTCACTCTGCTGGTCACCTTCCTGCTGTCGTTCCCGATCGGCGTGGCGACGGCGGTGTATCTCGAGGAATTCGCCCCCAAAAACCGCTGGACCGACCTGATCGAGGTCAACATCAACAACCTGGCGGCGGTGCCGTCCATCGTGTTCGGCCTGCTGGGGCTGGCGGTGTTCATCAACTTCTTCGGCCTGCCCCGCTCCGCGCCGCTGGTCGGCGGGCTGGTACTGAGCCTGATGACGCTCCCGGTCATCATCATCGCCGGCCGGGCCGCCCTGACCTCGGTGCCGCCTTCCATCCGCGAAGCCGCCTTGGGCATGGGCGCGTCCAAGCTGCAAATGGTGGGGCATCACGTGCTGCCGCTGGCCATGCCCGGCATGTTGACCGGCTCGATCATCGGCATGGCCCGCGCCCTGGGCGAATCGGCGCCGCTGCTGATGATCGGCATGGTCGCCTTCATCGTGGACGTGCCCAAGGGGTTTATGGACCCATCCACGGTGTTGCCGGTGCAGATTTATCTTTGGTCCGACCTGCCGGAGCGTGCGTTCGTGGAGCGAACCTCGGCCGCGATCATGGTGCTGCTCGCCTTCATGATTCTGATGAACGGCTTGGCTATCCTCCTGCGCAAGCGCTTCGAGCGGCGCTGGTAAGATTCCAACCGACTCGCCCACTCTCAAAAATCAAGGATTACCGCCCTCATGAGCACGACCGCCATCGAAACCAAGGTCGCTCTGGACCAGGCGCTCGACCTCAATACCGCGCCTCGCAAGCAATCCAGCGTTGAAGTCACCGACTACGACAACCGGCAAACCGTCGGCAAGATCACCGTGGACAACCCCAAGATGACCTGTCGCGGCGTCAACGTTTATTACGGCGAGAAGCACGCGATCAAGAACGTGGGTCTAGACATCGGCGCCAACGAAGTTATCGCCTTCATCGGCCCGTCCGGCTGTGGCAAATCCACCTTCCTGCGCTGCCTGAACCGGATGAACGACACCATCCCCATCTGCCGCGTCACCGGGCAACTCCGGCTGGACCACGACGACATTTACGATAAAAGCATCGATGTGGTGCAACTGCGCGCCCGGGTCGGCATGGTGTTCCAAAAACCCAATCCCTTCCCCAAGTCCATCTACGAAAACGTCGCCTACGGACCGCGCATTCACGGCATGGTCAACACCAAGGCCGAACTCGATGACCTGGTGCGCGAAAGCCTGGAGCGGGCGGGTCTGATCAAGGAAGTGGAGAAGCGGATGGACGAGCCGGGCACCAGCCTGTCCGGCGGCCAGCAACAGCGGCTGTGCATCGCCCGGGCCATCGCGGTGAATCCCGAGGTGATCCTGATGGACGAGCCCTGCTCGGCGCTCGATCCCATCGCCACCGCCAAGATCGAGGAATTGATCGACGAGTTGCGGGAGAACTACACCATCATCATCGTGACCCATTCGATGCAGCAGGCCGCCCGCGTGTCCCAGCGCACCGCCTACTTCCATCTGGGTGATCTGATCGAGGTTGGAGAAACCGACCAGATTTTCACCAATCCCAAGCACAAGCTGACCGAGGATTACATCACCGGTCGCTTCGGTTGATTCCGCCCTCCACTTGCGATCCGCCGGGAGCACCCCACCCATGGCTATCAGTCAGGACGCCCACACCGTCAAGCAGTTCGATATACAGCTCGCCAATCTGCGCAATCTGGTGCTGGAAATGGGCGGGTTGGCCGAGGATCAGATCAAGCGCGCCATCGCGGCGCTGGACGAGGAAAACATGGCCGCCGCGCGCGAGGTGATCGCGCGCGACCGCCTGATCAACGGCCTGCAACTCAAGGCTGACGAAGATTGCGTGAGCATCATCGCCCTGCGCCAGCCGGTCGGCGGCGACCTGCGGCTGATCATCTCACTGGCCAACACCGTGACCGATCTGGAACGGATCGGCGACGGCGCCAAGAAAATCGCCCGCATGGCCATTCAGATCTACGACGGCGTCAGCAGCCCGCCCAGCGCCAAACTGTTGCGCGACGTGACGCCGATGGCCGAACTGGCGACCGACATGCTGCACGACAGCCTCGATGCCCTCGCCCGGCTGGACGTGGAGAAGGCGCTGACCATCATCCACAACGACGACGATCTGGATCAGGAATTCCAGTCGGCGCTGCGGCGGCTGATCACCTACATGATGGAGGATTCGCGCACCATCGGCCATGCCATCAACGTGGTCTTCATCGTCAAGGCGTTGGAGCGGATCGGCGATCACTGCAAGAACATCGCCGAGCACATCGTTTATCTAGTCGAGGGGAAGAACATCCAGCGCCGCCGCAACATCGACATAACCATGGACGGGCCGGTGCAAGCAGTGCTGGAAAAGTAAACCGTCCACGCGCCGCAAGAGCGCCTTGTCGCGCAAAGCCGTGCTCAGCGCAGCATCCAAACCAGCAGCAACACGAACAGCGCCACCAGTCCCAGCGGAACCAGCGCCGCCGGCCAATCCTTCTTGGCGGCGCGGCTTCGTTCGGCCGCCGCCTTGAGGCCGGGCCGAAACCACAGGATCACCAGCACCGCCGCCAATCCACCCAGCAGGATTTCCCACCACGCCGCCGTTTCCATCATCACATCCCCCGAAAAATCGCCAACCTGACCGTTCAATCCTTGCCGCGCCCGCCGCCGGGTGGAAACGCCGGTTGCGGAAACGGCGTCACGTTGTCGCCGCCTTCCACCGGCCGAACCTTGCTGACGCCTTCCCGCTCCACCTCGTCGATCCGCACCACGGAGTACAGGGGCACGAAGGTGCGCTTCACCCCGGCAAATTCGTTCTGCAACTTCTCCTCGGCCGGATTGATCAGCACACCCGAACGTTCGCCGAAGATCAGTTCCTCGACTTCGATGAAGCCGTACAACTCGCCCTGATAAATTTCCCGGGCATAAAGCTCGTACAGCTTGCCCTGGTTGACGAACAGGACGCGGTAAATGCTCTTGGTGATTTTGGACATTGACGGTCGAGCCATGATCGGAAAGGCGTCAATCTAATCCCGTTCGGCGCGGCGGGCAAATCTCCGCGCGGCCAAGCCCCGCAAAAACCTAGCATTCGCGTCAACAAAGCCAGCTCTTACAAGCCAAGTCCACCATGGTCCGGCTATATCGGCCGCATCGCCATTCTCCATTCGTTCGCCGAGGACGCCTCATGAGCACGCCCCAGACTTTCGATCTCCGCCAGACCGTCTGCGTCAATCCCGCCACCGGCGACATCGTCGGCTATTCGCGGATGAATACCCCCGAGGAAGCCCGCGAAGCCCTCCGCCGCGCCCGTGTCGCGCAACCAGCCTGGGCGGCGCTACCGTTGGAGGAGCGGGTGCGCTGCATCCTGCGCATCCGGGATTATCTGGTCGACCACGCCGACGCCGTCAGCGAAACCATCGCCAACGACGTCGGCAAGACCCGGGTCGAGGGGCTCGCCACCGAGGTGTTACCCAGCGCCATGGCGATTGATTATTACGCCAGGAACGCCAAACGCTTTCTCAAGCCGCGCAAGGTCCGCGCCGGGTCGCTGCTGTTCCTGAACAAGCGTAGCCGGATTTTCCGCGTTCCCTTCGGCGTGATCGGGATCATCGCGCCGTGGAACTATCCGCTCGGGATTCCGATGCACGAGATCGTGCCGGCGCTGCTGGCTGGCAACACGGTCGTCTTCAAGACCGCGCCGGAAACCCAGATGGTCGGCCGCAAGATCGAGGAGATGATCCAGGCCGCCGGCTTGCCGCGCGACGTGTTCGTCCACCTCAACATTCCCGGCGCCATCATCGGCCAGCTCCTGCTGGAGCCGGACAACCACGTGGACAAGCTGTTCTTCACCGGTTCGGTGCCGGTCGGCAAGTTGCTCATGGCCAAGGCCGCCGAAAGCCTGGTGCCGGTCTCGCTGGAACTGGGCGGCAACGACCCGATGCTGGTCTGCCCCGACGCGCACCTGGAACGGGCGGTCAACGGCGCGATGTGGGCCGGGCTGCAAAACAGCGGTCAATCCTGCGGCGGGGTCGAACGCATCTACGTCCACCGCGCGGTGTACGAACCGTTCGTCAAGCTGCTCAAGCAAAAGGTGGAAGCGCTGCGGCAGGGTCCGAACACCGATCACAACGTGGACATCGGGGCCATGTGCACCGAGCGCCAACTCAAGACCATCCAGCGCCAGGTGGACGACGCCCTGGCCAAGGGCGCGACCATTCTCGCCCAGGTCAAGATCGATCCCGCCCATGCCCACGCCAACTTTTTTCCGGTCACGGTGCTGACCGACGTCGATCACACCATGGCGCTGATGCGCGAGGAAACCTTCGGGCCGGTGCTGGGCATCATGCGGGTGGACGACATGGACCAGGCCATCGAACTGGCCAACGACTCCAGCCTGGGCCTGACCGGCTCGGTGTGGTCCAGCAATACCCGCGAAGCCGTGGCGCTGGGCCGGCGCATCCATGCCGGGGTCATCACTATCAACGACCATTTGCTGACTCACGGCATGGCCGAAACGCCCTGGGGCGGCGTCAAGGAATCCGGCATCGGCCGCAGCCACGGCGAACTGGGTTTCGACGAGATGACCCAGCCGCAGGTGGTCACCACCGAATTGCTGCCCTTCGCCAAACGCAACCTGTTCTGGCATCCTTACGACGCGCAACTGTACGATGGCCTGAAAGGCGCGCTGCATCTGCTGCACGGCCGCGCGTTCGGCGACCGCTGGCGCGGCTTTGTCCACTTCGTCAAGCTGCTTCCCCGCATGTTCAGAGACTGAGGTTGTTACCGATGCCCGCCCCCACCTTCGACCCCGCCTGGTTGCCCCAGTACGCCACCGACCGTTCGATCCGCCGGGGCGAGGACTATTTCAAGGGCGGCGCGGTCGAGACGCTGGTGCTGCGCGGCGACGAACTGGAGGCGGACGTGCAGGGCAACGCGCCCCGTCCCTATCGGGTGTGGATCAAGTTCGACGCCGGGGGCACGGCCGACGCCACCTGCACCTGCCCCTACGAGTACGGGGGCTGGTGCAAGCACATCGTCGCCACCCTGCTGGCCTATGCCAAGCGACCGGGCGCGGTGGAAATCCGCTCGCCGCTGGCGGAAAAGCTGGCGGCGCTGGATCGCTCGCAACTCCAGGCGCTTGTGCTGGAACTGGCGGACCGGATTCCACGCCTGAGCGACATGATCGAAGCCACCCTGCCCTACGTCACCTTCACCGGGCCGACGGGGTCCGCCGCGCCAACGGCCGCCTCGGTGGACACCCGCGCGCTGCGGCAAAGCGTCCGCGGCGCCCTGCGCTCGCGCGGCGGCTGGGACGAGGACTACGACGAGGACAGCTACGGCGTGGTGGACGACGTGATCGAACTGGCGGAGCGGGCCCGGTCCGTACTGGATGTCGGCAACGGCCGCGCCGCCCTGGCGATTTTGGAAGCCATCACCGATGAATTCAGCAAGCATTGGGAAATGCTGGAAGAGACCGGCGAGGAAACCAGCGTCTTTTTCGATGGAACCGCCGCGCTTTGGATCGAGGCCCTGCTTGATCCCAGCCTGAGCGCCGACGAACGCGAACAGTGGGCGGGCCACCTGGCGGACTGGGTGGAAGACTTCGACGAATCCGCCGCCGAACCCCTGGAAAACCTGCAAACTGTCGTTCGACAGGGCTGGGACGATCCCGGCCTGGGCGCCATCCTGCGCGGCGAAGAGCCGCCGGGCGGCCTGTGGGGAGATGATCCACCGCCCGACGACTGGCGGGTGCAAGTCACCCAGGCGCGGCTGCGAATTCTGGCCCACACCGGCCAGGACGAGGCGTACCTCCATCTGGCCAAGGCCGAAAAACAGTACGATCTGTACGCGCTGCATCTGCTAAAACTCGGCCGGGTCAAGGACGCCGCGCACGCCGGGCTGGAACTGCCGCTGTCCGACGCCGGTACGCTGGAACTGGCCAAGGCGCTGTATACGCGCGGCGAGATCGAGCCGGCGTTCCAGATTGCCGAGCACGGCCTGCAACGGCTGGATACGAAACCGCGGCAAGACGAAGAATTTTCGGCGGTAGCGGAACGGATGACCGAATTCGGCCTGTACGATTCGCATCCCCAAAGCGAACTGGCGACCTGGCTGCGCGACCGGGCCGCCGAACAGGGCCAAATCGAGCGAGCGCGGGCGGCGGGCGTCATCGCGTTTCGCATCGCGCCGGGCCTCGCCGCTTACCAATCAGTCCAGAAACTGGCCGGCGGGGACTGGCCGGACTTGCGGCGACAGTTGCTGGATTTTCTACGTCAGCAAGCCCGCGTCAGCAATGAAACCCGGATCGAGATTTTCCTGTACGAGAACCTGGTTGACGACGCTATCGAAGCGACCGAACGCTACACCTCGCCCCGAACCCTGGCGCGGGTCATGGACGCCGCCGTGAACCGTCAGCCGCAATGGGTGATTGCTCAGGCCCGCCGGCAGGCCGAGCCGATCATGGACGGCACCCAGTCCGCCCACTACGAAGACGCGGTCCTGTGGCTGCGCAAGACTAAGCAAGCGCACGAAGCGCTGGGTCAACAGACGGAATGGCGCAACTATCTGGTCGCGTTGCGCCAGAAGCACCAGCGCAAATACAAGCTGATGCCCCTGCTCAAAACGCTTTGAGGCGCGGACTGCCTGGCGAGGCGTATTACCTTGGCGGTTGTTTATTTCCGATGCACATAACCAGGCAGGTCGGGCACCGGACGTGCCTGACATCCCCCCTAATCCCCTGAACCCGTCGGGCAACGCGACGATTTTGCCCGACCTACGGTTTCTGAAACACTGGCCAGTACACAGATGTGTACCTTACGGCTGTTGTCCTGCCTTGGTGGTATATTGTTCCAAGAAATCCTCCAAGGAATCGCCATATGGGCCGAATCGTCGTCGAAACCATTCTCGAAAATGCGCTCGATCCAAGCCATACCATCCATTGTGACGCCTTGGTGGATACCGGCGCGGCCTATCTCACGTTGCCCAACGCTTGGCGTGATCGGCTCGGAACGCTGACCGAACTCGATACCGTCGAAGTTGAGACGGCCAACCAAAGCGTCATTCAAGGGATCATCTGTGGACCGGTGCTATTGCGGATGGCGCGGTTCCGCCCGGTTCTGACCGAAGTGTTGTTCATCGATATGCAGCCCGAAGGCGGCGCTTACGAACCGTTGATCGGCTACATTCCCTTGGAGCAGGCGCAGGCGGCGGTGGATATGGTGGGTCATCGCCTGATCAAGGTCAGCCGGGTCGATTTGAAACGCGTGGCACGTAACCAGGTAGCCAGGCAGGTCGGGCACAGAACGTGCCTGATATCCCTGCCTGGCAAGGCGTAATACCTTGGTGGTCGTTTATTTCTGATGCACATAGGTTCCGGGCGCGTCGCACAACGGCGCGTAGCCCTGGCCGGGGGCGCCCATGGGCGGCGGCGCCACACTGCCGCTTGAATGCCGCACCAGCCACTCCCGCCACGCCGGCCACCACGAACCTTGCGTGACCGGGGTCCGCGCCTTCCAGGTCTCGGCATCGAGGGCCCGTTCGCCTTCCTTGCAAGTTGTCATCTGGAAGCCGCGGCGCGGATGACCCGGCTCGTTGACGATGCCGACGTTGTGGCCGCCGCTGGTGAGCACGAAGGTCAGCTCGGCCGCATCGCTTTGCAGGTGCAGCTTGTACACCGAATGCCAGGGGGCGACGTGGTCGCCGGCCGCGGCGACCGCGAAGATCGGCACGTGGATGTCGCTGATCGCGATCGGGCGCCCCTCCACGCGATACTTGCCCTCGAACAGCTCGTTGTCGCCGTAGAACCGGCGCAACAACTCGGAATGCTGACGGTAAGGCATGCGGGTGCTGTCGGTATTCCAGGCCATGAGATCGAACATCGGCTCGCGCTGCCCGAGATAGTATTCGCGCACCATCTTCGACCAGATCAGGTCGTTCGACTTGAGTAGCTGGAAGCCGCCGGCGGCCTGCTTCGGATCGAGATAACCCTGCTGCCACATCATGTCCTCGATCAGCGTCGTCATGCTCGGCCCCATGAACACGGCGATTTCCCCGACCTCGGTGAAGTCGACCAGAGTGGTGAACAGCGTGATGCTCGCCAGTCGGTCGTCGCCGTCGCGCGCCATCGTCGCCGCGGCGATCGTCAGTAGAATGCCGCCCAGGCAGTAGCCCACCGCGTGGATCTTGCGGCCCGGCAGCAGCGTCGAGATCGCATCGATCGCCGCCAGGGTGCCGAGCTTGCGGTAGTCTTCCATCCCCAGGTCTCGGTCTTTCGGGCCGGGGTTGAACCACGAGATCATGAATACCGTATGCCCCCGATCCACCAGATACTTGACCAGCGAGTTGTGGGGCGAAAGGTCCATGATGTAGTACTTCATCATCCACGCCGATTGCATCAGCACCGGCTCGCGCCGCACGCTTTCCGTGGTGGGCGCGTACTGGATCAGCTCCATCAGGCGGTTGCGGTAGACGACCTTGCCGGGAGTGACGGCCACGTTCTTGCCCACCTGGAAGGCTTCCGTGCCCGCCGGCGGCTCGCCGCGCGCGAGGCGTCGGAAGTCGTCGGCGAAGTACCCCGCGCCGCGCCGCAGGTTGGCGCCACTCTCCGCGATGGTCGCCTGGACGATCTCGGGATTGAAGAACGGGATGTTGGAGGGAGACAACATGTCGAGCAGTTGGCGCGCGATGAAGGAGACGACTGCTTCATTGTGCCTGGATACGCCGCGAATGCCGGTGGTAGCGTTGTGCCACCACTGCTGGTTCAAGAGGAAGCCCTGATAGATGACGTTGAAGGGAAAACGCTGCCAGGCTTCGTGGTCGAAGCGACGATCCTGCGCCAGCGGCTCGATGCAGCGCGCGGCGTTGGGATCGACGGCGCAGGTCGCGGCGTAGCGAGCCAGGCGCCGCGCCTTGCGCGCGGCTTTGTTGCCAAGTTCGATCAGCTTGCCGGGCGAGGTGGCCAGATGCGCCATCCAATCGAAATAGTCCATGGCGAGCCCGATGGGCGAGATGCCACCCGTCGCGCGGGCGATGACCGCGTTCGTCAGGCGATCCACGTTCTCCAGCCATTCGGCCTCGTAAAGGGCGCGGTCGCCGATGCGCCGGGCGGGTCGGACGCCAGGCGCGTCCGCTTTGCGCCCGGCGACGGCTGGTTCGGGCGCCTCGCGTCTCGGCAAAGGCGCGGTCGGCCGGTTCGATGCGCTTGGCGCGTTCCTTTTTTGGGTGTCGGTCGGGTTGGTCGACGATGTTGGACTTGAAGCTGGGTTCATGACCGGTTCTCCATTCAAATGATCGTTCTAAGCTCAACTTTCCTTATAAGACATTCTGGAAAATAAAAAATTTAACGCCGGCATTGGACCAGCCGCCTGGCGGACCGGCTGAAAGATTTCGATCAGTCCGCCAGTTAAACGCAACCTCACCCCTCCTGGCCCCGGCCGCTCGACAGTGGCGGAAATTCGGGATGGGACGACTCCTGCTCCTGCTGCCGCACGGCAGGGTTGTAACGGAGGCAGTTGGGTATGCAGGCGCACTCGAAGGCAATCTTCATCGGCGCAATCCGGCCCTCGCCTTTGAGATGGAACAACCTCGGCACCACCCGGTCGCGCAAGCTCTCGGGATCGATGGTATTGACATAAATCTTGGTGCCGCCCTCGAACCCGGCTGGCGTCGAAACCCGCCACTTGAGCAGTATCCGCCACGGCATGGGCACATCCACGTCCGGTGGTTTGTAGTACCACTCCTCGTTGCAAGGAATCTCGGACCCGCTGGCGGCGTGGCAGGCATGAACCAGATCGGACATGCCGCGCAGTTCATCCGCGGAATGATTCCACGGCTGGCTGCGCTCGCTCTTGGAAAAGATCTCCAGCGTGGGAAAGCGATGGCCGAACCCGGCGAAGGCGATGGCGTAATCGTTCTCGGCCACCACCAGATTGCGATAGCCGGCGAAATTGACCGCCGCTTCGTTGTAGAAGTTGGGATTGGTCCGAACCCGCTCCAGCTCTACTTCGTTCTGGACCCCGCGTTCGTCGATGGCCACCAATTGCTTGTGCAGGTGATCGAAGGACGCGCCGGCCGGCTTCAACCAGTTCTGGAACACCGCCACGTAGCGGATATAGCGATTGTTGATGTAAAGATCGCGCATCGCGTCGATGGTGAAGCGCAGATACTGGTAATGCTCTTCTGGGGTCAGGGTGCCGGAAGACGCCAGTTGATGATCGTGGGTGGCGCCGTCGATGAAATGACGCCGGGCGACGATCACCTCGTGGCCGCCGCCAAAGAAGGCGTTGGCGAACTGAAGACGCTCGTCCAGGGACATCCGGTCCCAGACGGCCTCGTCCACCCCGGCGGCCTTCAAACGTTGTTCCACCACCTTGAGGACATGGTAGCGGCCGGCCTCCGAGGCCAGGTAATTGCGCTTGTGCGCCTCAAGGGCGTCCGGCAGCTTGTAGCCGAAGTTTTTCCGCCAATAATCGAAGGAGACGATCTCGAACAGGTTGGGGATGCGGCGAAATTCGGCCACCGTGTCGAACAGCGCGTCAAAGGGAAGATGACGCAACGTGGTGAATTTGTCGTCGATCCTGACCAGCCGCGCCTTCTCGGGCGGCGTCTCCAGATAGCGCCGCGCGCAAAACGCGCAATGCGCGTCATGCCGGGCCGGGTCGAGCGGAAGAGGAGAAGATGAATTGACCCCCAGCGGTCGGTTGCCCCGGCCCGGAACGGTCCATACTTCCGTGCCGGTGAAAGGGTTGACCTGCTTGATGGTCCCATCGGCCATCCGCATCAGATAACTGGATTCAGGAATGGTCCGCAGCGACATGTTGAAGTTCACCTCATTCACAAACGAAGATGAGCAAGGCGATGGGCCATCACCGCCGGGCACATCGCACGCTACCAGGCAGCGTCGACGGTGGTTCATCCCACGGAAATAGAGTATCGTCAAAAAAACGGCAAAGGTGAAATGCCTCTCGCCGTGTCGCTCCGCCGGCCTTCGCTTTCCACTTCTTTCCTTGAAACCATATTTGGACCAGGATCGTACCGATGAACCATTCTCCCGTGACCCGCGCGCTGTTCGACGAAGTCATGGCTCCCAACTACGCTCCGGCGGCGATCATCCCGGTGCGCGGCGAAGGTTCCCGCCTGTGGGATCAGAACGGGCGCGAGTATATCGATTTTGCCGGCGGCATCGCCGTTACCGGACTGGGCCACGCCCATCCCAGGCTGGTCGCGGCGCTGACCGAACAGGCGCAAAAGCTCTGGCACGTCAGCAACGTATTGACCAACGAGCCGGCCTTGAAACTGGCCCGCCGGCTGTGCGAGCTGACCTTCGCCGAGCGGGTGTTCTTCGCCAATTCCGGCGCGGAGGCCAACGAAGCCGCGCTCAAGCTGGCGCGTAAATACTCCGCCGATCATTTCGGCCCGGACAAGCGCGAGATCATCGCCTTCACCCCCTCGTTCCACGGTCGCACCCTGTTCACCGTCACCGTCGGCGGCCAACCCAAGTACACCGAGGGGTTCGAACCACTACCGCCGGGCATCGTCCACGTTCCGTTCAACGACCTGGCCGCTTTCGCCGAGACGATTTCCGACCGGGCTTGCGCGGTGATCGTGGAGCCGGTGCTGGGCGAAAGTGGCGTAATCAGCGCCACTCCGGAATTCCTGCAAGGACTGCGCGAACTGTGCGACCGGCATCGGGCGCTGCTGATTTTCGACGAAGTGCAGTGCGGCAACGGTCGCTCCGGACATCTCTACGCCTACATGGCCTACGGCGTCACCCCGGATATTCTGACCACCGCCAAGGGGCTTGGCGGCGGCTTCCCGATCAGCGCCATGCTCACTACCGCCGCGATTGCCGCCAGCCTCACTGTCGGCAGCCACGGCACCACCTACGGCGGCAATCCGCTGGGCTGCGCGGTCGCCGGGGCGGCGCTGGAACTGTTCAGCGATCCTGAACTGCTGGCTGGCGTGCGCCGCAAGCACGACGTATTCATGGCCGGCCTGCGCCGGATCAACGAGCATTTCGGCGTATTCCGGGAATTGCGCGGCATGGGGCTGCTGCTCGGCTGCGAGTTGAACGAACCCTGGCGCGGGCGCGGCCGGGATTTCATCAAGGCGGCACTGGACGAGGGCTTGCTGGTGCTGGTCGCCGGGCCGGACGTGATCCGGCTGGCCCCGGCGCTGATCATCCCCGACGAACTGATCGAGAAAGGCTTGCGGCGTTTCGAGCGAGCCATCGCCCGGTTATGCGCGCAACCCATCCCCTAGGCGAGGAATTGGCCGATGAAACGCGACAAGGTGGAACCGGTCCAGGTCGAGTGCCCGCGGTGTCGACATACCGAAATCATCTACATCCCCATCGAGGAGATGCCGCGTTGCCCCCACTGCGGCATCCGCATGGTGATCCGGGAATTGCTGGACGAAGGCAAATCGACCTGAGCGGTCGGTTGGCCTGGCTATCCCGGATGGAAACCAAACGGTAATATTTCATGGCAACCGCGTTCCGCGCCGTTCCCATGGCGCGGAGACGCCACTACACTTGAATTTCAATAATCGTTGCCATCCAAAGGAGAATCCCCGCATGAAAACCCGTCTGGTTGCGCTCGCCGCCCTTGCTCTGTTCAGCCTGAATCTGTCGCCCGCCTGGGCCGGCAAGCTGGAGCAAATCAAGAAAGATGGGCTGCGGGTATGCCTGGAGCCGGCCTACATGCCGTTCGAGATGACCGACAAGCGCGGGCAAATCATCGGCTTCGACCCCGACTTGGCCGCGCTGATGCAAAAGGACCTGGGCGCCCCCAAGCTGGAACTGGTCAGCACCGCCTGGGACGGGATCATTCCGGCGCTGATCACCAACAAGTGCGACATCATCATGAGCGGCATGACCATCACCGACGAACGCAAGCAGAAGGTGGATTTCTCCGAGCCGTACATGCTGGTGGGCCAGACGGTTCTGCTGCGCAAGGACTTGGCCGACAAGGTCAAGTCCTACAAGGACCTCGACAAGCCGCAGTATAAGATCGCCTCGAAACTTGGCACCACCGGCGAAATCGCCGCCAAGAAACATATCGCCAAGGCGCAATATTTCTCCTATGAAACCGAGGCGGAAGGCGTGATGGAAGTGGTCAATGGCAAGGTGGACGCCTTCATTTACGATGGTCCCTACAACTTGGTCGCCAACGTCCAGCGTGGCGAGGGCAAGCTGGTCTTTCTGGATCAGCCTTTCACCGATGAACCGATCGGCTGGGCCATCGCCAAGGGCGATCCCGAATTCCTGAAGGCGCTCAACGGCTTCCTGGTCAAGATCAAGAAAGACGGCGCGCATGGCAAGCTGCACCAGAAATGGTTTAAGAACACCGATTGGCTGAAAGACGTGCAGTAGCCGTGCCGCTGAAACGACATGCCATCCAGTGGCCCTGGCGCGGGCTGCTGGTCGTGATCCTGCTGGGGCTGGCGGCGAGCCTGTGGTACGCCACCCAGCGGATTCATTACGAATGGCGCTGGGAACGGGTGCCGCAATATTTCGCCTATCGCGCGGAAGTCTCGCAAGACGCGCCGGTCGCCGGTCGAGTCAGCGCGGTCACGCCCGATGGCGGAGTCAGCCGTATCGCGATCGCACCGGAAAGCGGTGGCCCGCTGGTCACGGTCACGGTGGAACAAGCGCGGGTCAAGGCCGGCGATGCCGTCGCTGCAAACGCCGCGGTCGGCGTCAATTTCGAATGGCGTGTCGGGCCGCTGACCCAGGGATTGTGGGTCACGATCTGGATTTCCTTCGTTTCCGGCTTCGTTGGGCTGGCCATCGGCCTGATCACCGGTCTGTGCCGCATCTCGAAAAACCCCACCCTGCGCGGCTTGGCGATCATGTACATCGAACTGATCCGGGGCACGCCGTTGCTGGTGCAGATCTTCATCTTCTACTTCTTCATCGGCACGGTGCTGAACCTGGATCGCATCGTCGCTGGCGTCGGCGCGCTGGCGCTGTTCGTCGGGGCCTACACCGCCGAGATCATCCGCGCCGGCATCCAATCCATCGCCAAGGGGCAGACCGAGGCGGCCCGGTCGCTGGGGATGAGCGCCACGCAGACCATGATTTACATCGTGCTGCCGCAGGCGTTCAAACGGGTGCTGCCACCCCTGGCCGGGCAGTTCATCAGCCTGATCAAGGATTCCTCGCTGGTATCGGTCATCGCCATCACCGATCTGACCAAGAGCGGGCGGGAGATCATCACCTCCAGCTTCGCCACCTTCGAAATCTGGTTTACGGTCGCTCTGCTCTATCTACTGGTCACCGCCGTGCTGTCGCAACTGCTCTTTTGGCTGGAACGGAGGTTCGCGCGCAGTGATTGAGGTCAAAAATCTGATCAAGACGTTCGAGGGCCGCGGCCAGGTCGTGCGGGCGGTGGACGATGTCTCCACCCAGGTCGCCAAGGGCGAGGTGGTGGTCATCATCGGCCCGTCCGGCTCCGGCAAATCCACCTTCCTGCGTTGCCTGAACGGGTTGGAGGAATTCAACGACGGTCAGGTCATCATCGACGGCATCGACCTGACGGAGAGCAAGACCAATCTCAACGCGGTGCGCCGCGAGGTTGGGATGGTGTTCCAGCACTTCAATCTCTTTCCCCACAAGACCGTGCTGGAGAACGTGACGCTGGCGCAACGGGTGGTGCGCCAGCGCAAGCCCGCCGAGGCCAACGAGAGGGCGATGAAATTGTTGACCAAGGTCGGTATCGCCGAGAAGGCGAACGAATACCCGTCCCGGCTATCCGGTGGCCAGCAACAGCGGGTGGCCATCGCCCGCGCCCTGGCGATGGACCCCAAGGTGATGCTGTTCGACGAGCCGACCAGCGCGCTGGACCCGGAAATGGTCGGCGAAGTGCTGGACGTGATGAAGCAACTGGCGCGGGAAGGGATGACCATGGCGGTGGTCACTCACGAAATGGGCTTCGCCCGCGAAGTCGCCGACCGGGTGATGTTCATGGACGCGGGGCGGCTTTTGGAAGACGCGCCGCCGGCGCAATTCTTCACCGCGCCCAGGGAACCCAGGGCGCAGGCGTTTTTAAAGCAGGTTCTTTGACGCGCGGCGGTTCACACCGAATCGGGATCGATGCCGAGCCGCCGCAACTGCTCCGCCAGTCGCGCCGCGCGTTCCATCGCCAGCGTGGCTTCCTGTTCAGCATCGTCCGCCCTGCGTTGCGCGTCATCGGCCTTGCGTTGCGCGTCATCGACCTTGCGTTGCGCGTCATCGGCCTTGCGTTGCGCGTCGTCCGCCTTGCGCTCGGC
>JARSSO010000019.1 GCA_029624765.1 Candidatus Contendibacter sp.
GCGGCCGGATTGCGCCGCTGGTTGGAGCGGGTCGAACTGGAAGCCGCGCAACGCGACATCGACCTCTGGGAGCGGAACTCCTGGCGCGAGAAAGCCGTTCCCCCGCCGGCGGAACCGCCTGAGAATCCGGCCACGCCGCCGAAACCCCACCGCGCCCGGCGCAAGACCTGAGCGGCGAACCCACTCGCCATCGGGAGGCCAAGCCGAGGAGGGTTGACAATTAAAATTGTTTAATATTTATAGAAAAGCAATAATAATGATCATGTGATCGCGCCCCTCAATTTCTGACCGGAACCGAGCCCTCCGCGCATGATTTCCATCAAGCATCCCTCGTTCGTCGCCTGGGTTTTGACCGGCGTCGTGTTCGGGGGTGGGTTTGGGTGGATACTCCCAACCGCTGCGGCGCCACCGCTCGGCAGTGGGGTGGGGAGCAGTCCGGTTCAGTCCCCGCTGGAGACCTCGCCCGCGATACCCGTTCCCCCAGCCTCGCCGTGGGCGTCCACCGCCGCCACTGCCGGTTCGGTCAGACCGCTGGCGGCCAGCCAGGCCGCAGACCCTCTGGACGGCCGGTCCGTTCGCGCCGAGGAACCGGTGATTGGCGTCTCGCCCGACCCCATCGCGGCATGTCCGCCGGAAGCGCCGATCCGCATCGACGCCACGCTGTGCGTCAATCAGGTCACGCTGGATGCCATCGAGGCCGGCGGTCAACTGAGCTACGATCCGGCCACCGGTGAGGCGATCTTTACCAATCCCGCGCCGTATGACTATATCAACGGCGGCTATGCGTTCAACGCCGCCACCGAAGCCTGCGATCCCAATATCGACGTGCTGCTCAAGGAGGCGGCGGTGGCGGGCAGTCAGGCCACCCGCGGCATCGTCAACCGCCAGATGGATTATCCGGATACCGACCCGCTCATCGCCGTCAAGAACCCGCAACGCGACGGCTACGGCGGGGCATGCACCGTCAGCCTGATCACCTTCGATATTCGGGATTTGCTGGGATTCGATCCGGCCCAGACCCTGGAGGAGATCAAAAAACTGATCGATGCCATCGCCTCGTTGGACCTCAACGACCTGGTCGGCGCGGCCTGCCGGGTATTCAATACGATTCTCGGCGACGTGCAGCGTCAGTTGCTGGATGACCTCCGCCGGAACAATCCCCTGACGCCCTACCAGCGATTCGTCCAGGCGCTGCGGATCGGTTTTATCGCGCCGCGGCAATCCTTCCTGTCGCTGGGTCTCACGCCCCGGTCCACGACGGCGACCGTGCCCGGCGTGGCCACGGGGTCGGCGCTGTGGGTGGTGCATCTGCCCGAGGTCGGCTATGTCTATCTGGCGCGCCTCAGCGACCTCAGCGTGATCGTGGTCGCCTTGTCGGCGACGCCGTTGGCGCCTGGGGATGCGGGTTGAGTTCGATGGAGGCGGAAGAGGTTCGATGTTGATGCACGATGATCGGCTAGCCAGCGCTGCTGTGGACGAACCCTTGCTGTTGATCCTGCTGGGCGAACGGGCCGCCGCCGCGCGCTTGGAAGAGGAATGGCGCCGGCAGGCCCGGGCGGGATTGCAGGCCCTGGTGCAACAACCGATGGCGGAGCCTGCCGATCTCCTGGTGCTCGCCGGGAGGCTGGGGGTCAAATTCGAGCATGGCTCGGCAACGGGCCCGTTTGAGCGAGACAGGCGCGTGTCATGATCCTCGTTCCGCAGATTCAACACCCGACGGCGACCGAGTATTTCTTCGCGGAAGGCTGCTTCATCACCGAGTGGTGGAATTCAACTGCCGATCCGGCCGTGTCGGTCGCTCGCGCCCGCGTGGAACCGGGCGTGACCACCCGCTGGCATCGCCTGCGGGGCGTGACCGAACGGTACCTGATCCTGGAAGGCCGGGGGCGCGTCGAGGTGGGTGACTTGCTGCCCGAAGCCGTCGGGCCGGGCGCGGTGGTGCTGATCCCTCCTGGAATTCGCCAGCGCATCACCAACACCGGGGAGGCCGACCTGATCTTTCTCGCCCTGTGCACGCCGCGCTTCACCCGGACGATTTATCAAGACCTCGAACCCCATGGCTGGCCGGAGCAGGACCATGATGCTCAACCCTGACGACATGCTCATCGACGCCCATGTGCACGTCGTGCCACCCGGTCTGCCGGGGCAGCACGCCTTCCCCGCCGTGCTGGACGGCACCGTGGCGACGGTGGCCGCCGCAGTGCGGGCAGAAATGGCGGCGAGCGGGACGGCGCAGGCCCTGGCGATGGGCGTGCTGTCCGACGATCCCGACGATCCACTCGGGGTGGCGGCGACGCGGCGGATCGCCGATCAGGTGCCGGGCCTGCACGCCATCGGCGTGGCCGATCCGCGCCGCAGCGATCCGGAACATCTGGATCGGATCGAGCACCAACTACGGCAAGGCCGGATCAAGGGCCTCAAGGCTTATCTGGGCTACCTGCATCACGGCCCGGCCAGTCCGGGCTATGCGCCGTACTATTGCCTGGCCGCCCGCTATCAAATCCCGGTCATCTTCCACAGCGGCGACACCTACGCGGCGTCGGCCAAGCTCAAGTACGCCCATCCCCTGCTGATCGATGAGGTCGCGGTGGACTCTCCCGACACGAATTTCGTCATCGCCCATTGCGGTTGCCCCTGGTTCCTGGACGCCGCCGAGGTGATCTACAAGAACGCCAACGTCTGGGCCGATCTGTCCGGGATTTTCGTCGGGGACACCGCCGCCTTCGCGGCGCTGGCCGCGCGGGGCCGGTTGCAGCGGACGGTCGAGCGGCTGCGCGAGGCGCTGGAGTACGCCGAACGGCCGGACCGGTTCCTGTACGGCAGCGACTGGCCGCTCGCCCCGATGGCGGCATACCGGGCGTTTCTCGCCCCGTTGCTGGACGATCCCGCGTGGCGGGCGGTCCGGACCGACAACGCCCGCGCGCTGTTTCGGCTGTGAGGAGGCGCTGGGCATGAGCCCTCTCCCGGACGGCTATACCCTCGAATCGGTCGAGGCGTCCGCCTGCCGCCACGCCGATGCCCGTCAGGCGGCGGCCATCGCCGAAGCCTGTTTCCAGAGCGCCTGCGATCCCGCTCAAAGGCCGGTCAATGACGCCACCGTGGCGTGGCTGCTCGACACCGTGCCGGCCTACTGGAACCCGATCCACTATTGGGGCGCCGTGATCGGCAGCGCGCTGATCCTCTCGACCTCACGGGTTTTGATGCAACGGTTCCTCTGCGCCGAACTCACCGAGGCGGAACTGTGGGCCGCGCTGCGTCAGAGCCCGACCCGTTCGGCCGAGTGCGGCTACCTAGCGGGGACCGCCTTGCGGGCGCCCCACCGGCGGCGAGGGCTGGCCCTGGCCAGCCTGCAGGCGTCCCTGGACCACTTCCTGGCGCACGACCCTCCCCGGCCTACCGTCTACTGCCGGATCTATTCCGAAGACGGCCGCCGGTTTCTCCCCGCGGCGCGGCGCGGGCTCGCCGCGCGAGGATGGGTCCTGCTGGAGCGGCAGTCGGTGGCTGCTACCGGATAACCCGCGTTCGGCGCATCGCCGCGCGACGCGGCCGCGCGGGCGTTGTCGCCGGGCCGGACGAGCCAACCGCGCAAGGCGTGCCAGCCATCATCGCCGCTGACCAGCACGACGCCCGCCAGGACCAGCAGAGCGCCGACCAGAAAACTCGGCTCCAACGGTTCATTGAGTAGCCACACCCCGAAGGCGATCCCGAACAGCGGCGTCAGAAAGGAAAAGACCCCCAGGCGGGACGCCCAGTAATGTCGCAGCAGCCAAAACCAGGCCAGATAGCTGGCGAATGAGACCACCAGCGACTGAAACAGCAGGCTGCCCCACAGCAGCGGCGTGGGCCGAATGCCGGTCTGGCCCAAGGCGACGGCGGCCGCCAGCAGCAGGGCAAAGCCGACCACCAGTTGATAGAGCAGGGTCTCGGTGGCCGAGACCCGGGCCAGCCGGGAGCAGCGCACCACCAGCGTCGTGGCGGCCCAGGCCATTCCCGCCAGCAGCGCCAGGCCATCGCCCCACAACATGGCCGTGGGGTTCCCGCTAGCCACTTCCGGGCTGCGCCCCCAAAAAGTCACCACGATCCCCGCGAACGCCAGGAGAATCCCCAGCCACCGGAGCGCCCCCAACCGTTCCGCCGGCCGCAGCCAATGCAGACCGAGGGCGACGAAAATGGGGGCGGTGTAGAGGAAAACCACCAGGTGGGAGGCGGTGGTATGGCGCAACCCTTCTCCCACCAACAAGAATTCGACCGCAAACAGCACCCCGGCCAGCAGGCCGGGACACCATGTCCCCGCCTCGATGGCGATCCGTGGCCCGCGCCAGAGCACGAGCCCGCCCACCAGCAGGGCCGCCACGCCCGAGCGCAGGGCGATTTGCAGAAGTGGGTCCATCTCCAGGGCGGTGGCCTTGAGGACGACCTGCTGGAAGCCCCAAATCTGGCAGAGGATCAGCATCAGGCCGATGGCCCGTCCGTCGAGGTCTTTACGGGTTTCCATGATCACGCCGCCAGTCTGGAGGAGAGCAGCGCACTCGGGCTCTACCGGGTGCGGTGGGTGTGAGGGCCGCAGGCCGCAACCTCACCCAAGCAGGACGGCGAGCACCAGCCAGGTCAACGCCGCCGCTGTCAGCAGCCCAGCCACAAACAGCACCCACCGGTAGCGTTGCCAGGTCGCGCGAAACTCCGAACATTGCAGGAATACATCGACCGGATAGGCGGCGCAGTAAGCGACATTGGCGGCAACAGCCAGGACGAACAGCACGGCGAGGGCGGGCTGCCATTCTCCGCTCCAACGGCTCGGCAGAACCGGCCAGGCCCACACGAGCACGAGGACGGCCAGCACGCCGTTGTAAACCAGCCGCATCGGCTCCCAATAACGAATGGCGTCGGTAATCAGGTCTTTCCAGGGGGCGTCGGCGCGATCAGCGGCAGACCCAGGACGGAGTCGTGCGTTCATCGAGTGGCCAGGGTTCGTCGGGCGAGTACACCATGACGGCGGCTCTTGCAGCAGATACTGTGGAGAGTATAGCCGCGCCCCGCGGAGCCTGGCCAAATAATCCGGCGGCCGAAAAGCGGCCAGGACAGAGCAGGGGGCGAGACGAGACGGATTCTTGGATGCGGCTATGCTTTTTTGCCCGATCCCGTCCGATCCGGCCGACTCTTGTCCGCTGTTGAAGGATCCTCATGGCCGTGATACCGTTTGCTCGGCTTGCAGCTATCTTTAGTGGCGGTGACTCCACGATCGAGTAGCCCTGTTTCCGAGGAGCCGGACGTGACCGTTGAACCCTGGGCCTCCGTGGAGGATATCGCGAAGCATCTCGGTGTCGCGAAGGACTCGGTTTACCGCTGGATCGAGACTAAGAAGCTTCCGGCGAGAAGAGTCGGCCGCCTGTGGAAGTTCAAGCTCTCCGAAGTGGACGAGTGGGTCAACGCCGGCGGGGCCGCCGATAGAGCCGCTGAAGACGATAGTCTGACCCCGGAGAAGGAGTAGGCCGTGGTGAGGGCTGCTCGCATCAACCACGAACCCGCCTTGCGGTTCCCTGGCTTGATGCCGGAGGCGCCGTACTCGTCCCGCCTGTCGGCGCGTTCGGCTCTCTATACGGAACTGCGGCTCCTGCTCGACGGGCGAGAACGAGCCTTGGCTTCCGATGAGTATCGCTCGCTCGTGGTCGCTGAGAACTGCCTGGCCCGCGGATCGGCGGCGGCGCGGAAGAAGCTTTGGGAGGAACTCCACGCCCGGTATCGTCTGGACGTGGCCGATCCGCTGTTCGCGGCGTTCTGGGCCGAATGGCGCCGCAGCGAGTCGGAGCCCGAACGGACCCTCACGACCTACGTCCTCTTCGCGCTCAATGACCGGCTAGTCGCTGATCTCGGCGTCGAGTGGCTGTTCCCGCTGCTGCGGCGCGCGCCGGCGGAACTGCGCGTTGAGGATGTACGGGCCTTTCTTGGGCGAGCCGTCCGCCAGCACCCGGAGGTTGGTCGATGGTCGGAGGAGACCGCCACGGCCGTCGCGCAGAAGTACTGCGCCAGCATCCGGGACTTCGGCCTGGCGAAGGGCGCCGTCCGCAAGGTCACGGTGCGTCCGGCGCTGTATGGCTCGCCGGTCCGCCTCCTGGTCCGCGCGCTGCGCAGGGTCGGAACGCCGCCCCTCGTCCTGGTGCGGGCGCCGATCTTCCGGTTGCTGGGGGTGGACCCGACTGAGGTCGTGGATGCGCTCGGCGCGTTGAATCGCCTGGGCGCGCTGCGCTTCCGCATGCAGGGGGACATCGTCGAACTCGACCTCTTGGAGGCCGCCTGATGCAACCGATGTTCGAAACCCTGCTCAAGCTCATGAAGGAGCCGGTGCGCCCCGAGCGCGGGGTCAAGACCGACCACTCGATCCTCCTGGTCTACCCGCCGGAAAGGGAACTCGATTTCCGCGAACAGCTTGTCGATAACTGCTTCCCCGCGTTCGAGGCACAGGGCACGGGGTTTGATCCACTGGACCTGATCGGTTTCATGTTTCGCGGACTCAGCAAGGACGCGGTCGAATCCCTGCGGGAGGAAGAGTTCGACGACTACCGGTGGATGCTTCAGGGCCTCTCCCGGCGTGTGGAAGCCTCGCTGCACGCGAGATTGGAAGAATTGGCGGCACAGCACCCGGGCGGAAACGTGATTATCCATGGCACGGTCGCGCTGTACCCGCTGGTCCGCTTCGGGGAGGTTCTTCGGGGCCTGCGCGACCTCCCCGCGCGAATCGCCCTGGCGTTTCCTGGCGAGGAGCGTGGCGGCAAGCTGCACTTCATGAACCAGCCCGACGGGGGCAACTACCTCGCGGTCAAGCTCTTCTGGCAGGACGGGAGATGAACCATCACGACCCAAAGGCGCAAAGGAGAATGAAGGCTTGGTGGTGCCTTGATGGTGAAATCCGGAGGCTGAATGATCACGGTTAGGGACACCATCAAGCGGGACATCGCCGTCAAGGTCGAGGGCGTCGTCAAGGTCTTCGATCGAATCGCGCTCGCCACCGAGATGCGTGAGTATGTCGTCACTGACAAAATCGAGGACGAACTCAAGCGGATCTTCGACACCTTCGCCCAGATCAGCGAAACGCTGCGCCGGGGCGGTCTGGTGCGCGACATCATGGGCATGTGGGTGTCGGGCTTCTTCGGCTCGGGTAAGTCGCATTTCGCCAAGGTCCTCGGCCATCTCCTCCAGAACACGCCGCTCGATGCCGACGGCGCCGAGCGCTGCATCGACGCCTTCATCAAGCACCTGTCCGACACGCCGCGCGCGCGGGACATTCGGCTGCGTCTCGGCGAGATCAAGCTGAATACCGAAACGCACGCCGTCTTTTTCGAAATCAAGAGCCGCCAACCCTATGGCAGGCCGGAGTCCGCCGGCGAGATCATCCTGTCCGAGTTTTATCGGTTCATCGGCTACTCTGAAAATCTCTACGTGGCGGCGCTCGAGCGCGGTTTCGAACGTCGAGGCCTCCTGGCGAAGCTCGAGGCCGAATTTGAGAAGCAATTCGGCGTTCCGTGGCGAAGCGCGGCCGGGCGCGACGACACCTCGACGGTGCGAAGCCGTCTGGCGGCGATTCTGCCGACGGTGGCCCCGGCGGACTACCCGGACCCAAAGGCGGCCTCGCAGGGGCTCAAGGACGCGTTCCACCTGAGCTGGCTGACGCCCGAGAAAATCGCGGACGAACTCGTCGCCTGGGTGGATGCGCGGAAGGCGACCGGTGGAAAAGCTGTCCACCTGGTCTTCGTGATCGACGAGATGGGCACCTTCATCGGCGACTCGACCGACCGGATCAGCGAACTCAACAGCCTGGCCGAGATGATCGGCAACAAGGGCAAGGGCAAGGTCTGGCTGATCGTCACGAGCCAGCAGGACCTGGAAAAGGTCGTCGACCGGACCAACTTCCAGCCGGCGCTGGTCGGCCGTCTCAACGCCCGCTTCGAGCTGAAACCGCACCTCATCTCCGACGAGATCAACAAGGTGGTCTCGGAACGCATCCTGAAAAAGCGGCCGGCTCGGGAAGGCCTCCTCCGCGACCTCTACCGGCAGCACGAGGGTCCGATCGCCCAGCTCGCGGACCTGAAGGCGAGCCGCCACCTCGGCACCGTGAACGAACGCGCCTTTATCGACGCCTACCCGCTCCTGCCCCACCAGATCCGCCTCGCCCAGGACATTTTCGAGGCGCTCTCCGGATTCCGCATCTCGGGCGGGGTGCGTTCCATGATCTCGGTGGTCATGGAGACTCTGCAAAAGGTCGCCGACGAGGCAGTCGGCGTCATCGTCGGCTTCGACCAGATTTTCGACGCCGTTGAGAACGATCTGCTTTCGCAGGAGTATCTGGGCGCTTCGGGCGTGCGCGCCATCCACGAGTCCGACGAGCGAGTTCCCAACGCCCCGATCCAGCCCGCCCGGGTATTGAAGATCCTTTGGCTGCTCCAGCGGGTCACGTGGGCGCCACGGGTTCCCGAGACCATCGCCAAGCTCCTCGTTCGCGACCTCGTGACGGACGTACCGGCCCTCCGCGAGGAGGTCGAGAAGACCCTGGCAGCCCTGCAGGAAGCTGGCTACGTGGCGCGTGACGAGGCAACCGGCGAGTGGAAGTTCCTCAACGAGCGCGAACGTTCCATCGAGCAGGCGATTCAGGACATGGTCCGGCCGGGCGGCCCGCGGAGCATCAGCCTGGCCGCCGTTCGGCGGACCGCTCAGCAGATGTGCAAGGAGGATCTGGTCACCAGGAAGAAGCTCGCGAACTTCGCCGTCACTTACGGCGTCACGAAGACGCCGTTCGCTTACGGCGTCCGAATGGATGGTGAAGCCGTCGATACCGGTCCCGAACTCGAGGTCCACTTGATCTCGCCCCTCGCCCCGGCTCGGTCCACCGAGATCGAGGAAGTGAGGCGGCGCAACCAGGCCGCCGGCGTGAAGGGGCGAACGGTCTGGTGGGTCGCCGCCGCGCCCGAGATGCTCGAGGCCCGACTCAAACGCTACGAGGCCCTGGTCAAGGTCACCGGGGACAAGCGTTTCGTGGAAGACGCGTCGACCGACACCCAGGACGCTCTTTCCGAGAAGCGTAAGGAGCGGGACGAACTCCGCGGCGCGCTCGCGCGCGACATCGAACGCGCCTTTCTAAGCGGGACGCTCTTCCAGGGCGGCCAGGAAATCGAGCTGGAGGGGGGCTCCGATCTGAAGGGGCCTGTCATGCGGGCGCTGGCGGCGGTCATCCCGAATGTCTATCCGCGCTTCGCCATCGCCGACAAATCCTTCGACTTCGCCAGGCAGATCAAGGCGCTTCTCAATCCGGCAACCGCGAACCTCCATGCCGTTGCTCCGGAGCTGGATCTGTTCGATACCCAGGGTAGCCTCCAGCGCGACTCGGCGCTGGTGGGCCAGGTCCTGGAAGTACTCCACGACATCGAGGACGAAGGCGGCGAATCGGTCGGCGCCGCCATCCTGGACGCCAGGGACGCCAAGGGTTTCAAGGGCTTCTGCCGCGCTCCCTTTGGCTGGCCGGATGAACTCGTGCGGCTCGTTCTCGCGGCCTGCTTTCGCGCGGGCGCGATCTACCTCGAGCGGCAATCCGGCGCGGGACCCGCGCCGATCTACGACTACGCGGGGAGTGATGACGACTTCGCGAAGGTGAACACCTTCAAGAAGGTCGTTCTCCGCGTTGCCGAGACGAGCTTGTCCGTCGAGCAGATCAAGCAGGCCAGCAAGGCGCTCATCGAGTTGGGGGTGAACGGCGTTGCCGAGTCGGGCAATGCTATCGCCGGCGCCGTCCGCGAACTGGGCGCGGCGCTGAAGACCGGACTCGACGAGGCGAAACTGCGCGCGCAACAGGGCCTGCCGATTCCGGACGCCGTGTTGGGCGCCGAGAGTACGCTGACCGAGCCCATCACGGCCTTGGACCCCACGGTGTGCGTCATGTCTTTCCTGAAAGTCGCCGCACGGTGGAAGGCGCTCGGCGCCGGATTGAAGGCGCTGCGCGCTTTCCTCGACGCCAATCGGCGCCAGGAATTCGAGTGGTCGCGCAAGCTCGACGAACTGGCCGCGAACCACCCGCTCCCAGAGTCCCATCCGGGGGCGAGCGTCCTCAATCAAGCACGCGAGGACATGGCGGCGATCCTGGCGGCCAGGGAGGTCATCGGGCGCTGGTCGGACTACCGGGAGGCCTTCGAGAAGGCCTTCGGAGCCTACCGCGATGCTTACGTCGAAGCCCATGAGCAGGCGCGGGCGCGGGCCGAGGCCACCGTGGCGGCCATCAGGAACGGCGCGGCTTACCGCGAGGCGCCGGCCGACCTGCGCGACGACGTGGTGGACAGCGTCTTTGGGCCGGGGCAAGTCTGCCACTATGCTCCGCTCGCGCTGTCTTCAATCGCCGGTCTGCTTGAGGCGGCGGGGCGCCGCAGCCTCACGTCCTTGGCGCAGGCGCTCATCGCCTTGCCGGGCTATCGGACTCAAGTCGAATCGGAGCTGCGGGATCTCGTCGCCCCGCCGCCGCCCCCGGACGAGCCGGTCTACGAATGGCGTCCCACCGATCTCATGGGCCGGCGATTCAAGACCGAACGCGAGGTCGACGAGGCCCTCGGCGCGATCGGCGACGAGTTCAAGACACGAATCCGCAAAGGCTTCACGGTGGTGGTGAAGTGAAAGCGATGAACCACCAAGGCGCCAAGACACCAAGAGGAATGATTGAAAAGATCCCGGAGTCGACGGATCGGGTTGCTCGCCAGATTGTCGATTCGGCTTTGATCAAGGACGGAATCGTGAGGTTGGTCCTATGAGTCCCTCCTTGGGGTCTTCGTGCCTTGGTGGTGACCACAAGGAAGCCGTCAAGGGTTGGGTGACGAGGGTTCGCCGCCTTCTTGAAGAGGAATACGAGGCGCAGCTCGACCGGCTGGGGCTGAAGCGAAGCGGCAAGCCCATTCCAATCGAGAAGATGCGGCTGCCGGACGAGGCAAGCCGCACGCGCCGGCGCGTCGAAGCGCTCCTTGCGCGCGACTGCATCGCCGAGGGATCGCCCGAACGCGGCTTCGACAACGTGAAGCGCGAGTTGGCCTACACCGTGCTCAACCGGCTGGTCGGCCTGAAGGCAATGGAAGTTCGGGCGCTGCTGTACCTGCCGCCGCCGGGAAATCCGGGCGCGCCGCCTGAGCAGACCGAGGTCCTCACGCCGGTGCCCGGTCAGGCGTACTCGCGGTACCTCCGCGATTGGCGCACGGCCGGTGGGAGCCGCTACAAGTACGCCGAGGACGCGGAAGAGGTGCTGGTGCGCGACGGTCTTGCCGCTGCCTTTCGTTATATCACCCGCGAGATCGGCGTGCTGTTCGATCCGGATCACGAATATGCCTGCCTCTGGCCGACGCACGGGACGCTCACCCGGCTGATCCGGACGATCAACGAGGACCTGCCGGATGACGCCTATCGGGCGCGCGATTTCCTCGGCTGGGTCTACCAGTTCTTTAACCGCGAGGAGAAAAGGCGCGTTCGCGATGAAAACAAGGGCACGCCGCGTTCCTCCTACGAACTGGCGGTCATCAATCAGTTTTACACTCCTTCCTGGGTGGTCAAGGCGCTCGTCGATAATACCCTCGGTCGTCTTTGGCTCCAGATGCATCCTGATTCGGCGCTGGCGGCGAAAGCGCCGCCGCCGCTGCCGGACGAACGGCCGCCCGATTTGGTCGCGGCCGACTACCTCGTTCCGCGCACGGGGGAGAAGATTCGGTATCGGCGCCTGAATGAGTCTGGCCAGACGCAGATCTGCAAACGCGCCCGCGACATCGGGCTCCTCGACCCGGCCTGCGGGACGATGCATTTCGGGCAGTACGCCTTCGGACTCTTCCATCGGATGTACTTCGACGAAATCGAGCACGCCGGTGAACCGGACTGGCCCGCTGAGCCGTCGGTGCGGGACCCGCGCGAGATTCCGGCGGCGATCCTGGAGCACAACCTTTTCGGCATCGACATCGATCCCCGGGCGATTCAGATTGCCTCGCTGGCGCTCCTGCTGACGGCGAAAGAGGCCGCGCTCCAGCACGGCTTTTCCCCGCTCGACGTCCGGATCCGCAGAACCAACCTCGTCGTGGCGAACGCCGTGAACCTCGGTCAGGAGCGGTTGCGGGCGCTCGTGGAGAAGGTCGGCCAGCACAACGGTTCCGGAGCGATCCGGGAGCGTTTGTTCGCCGCCGTCTGGGACAACCTCCAGCACGTCGGCGAGCTGGGCAGCCTGATCCAGGTGCGCGAGAGTGTCGTGCAAGTTCTCGACGACTGGGTGGAGGCGAGGGCGCGGGAAAAGGGGCTGACCAGGATTGCCCCACCCGCCATCCAGCAAGGCGCGTTCGATTTTCTTGAAGAACTGGATCAGGATCATGCGCGCCAGCTCGAACTCGAGCGGCGGTTACTCGAGGAGGAGGCAAGCCAGATCGCGACCGAGCTGCTTGCCGCCATCGAGGCCGCTGCAGCCGAGGCGACCGAAGACCCGAGCGACCAAATCTTCGCCGAGGACACCGCTCGCGGGCTCAAGCTCCTGCAGGTCCTCTCCCGCAAGTACGATGTCGTCGTCATGAATCCGCCCTACGGTGCTTTCGTGCCCAAGGTGAGGGATTTCGTGAAGGCGGCTTATCCGCTCACCGCCAACGACATCTACGCGGCGTTCCTCGACCGCGCGACGCAACTCCTGGAACCCGAAGGATATGTCGGGGCGCTCGTCTCGGCGACGTTCGTGAACCTCAAGTCATTCGAAAAACTTCGCACCGAGATTCTCCTGAAGCGGAACCCGCTCGTGACCATGCTCGACCTCGGGTTTGGAATTCTCGATGATGCCACCGTCGAGGCCGCGGCCATCGTGCTCCGGGGTGGGGTGCGGTGACCCGGGTCGTGTGGCGCTGGGAGGAGAAGGACCTGGGGTTCCGGTTCCGGTCCGGCAAAGGCAAGCAGGCGGCCGAGTACTACCAGGCTCGTAGCGCGGGTGAGTATTACGTGGTGCCGGGCGCCCAGCGCAAGCTCGCCAAGGAGCGGATGGACGAACTCGCCAGTTGGGCGAACCGGCCCACCTCGCCCCGCATCGTGGCCAGCCCCTGGCGCGACTACGACCGCGGCTGGGACTGGATCGTCACCGAGGACGGCATCTGCCTGAACTGGGCCGGTTGCCTTGACAGGGAGGAGATTGATCGTCGCGAGGACGAAGGCGTGCAGCGGGCAATGGAATTGGTAACCGAGTTCGTGGAGCGGGCTGAACCCCTATCGCTGACGGTGCATCTCATCCGACAGGTCCACATCGAACTCATGGGTCCCATCTACCCCTTCGCCGGCGAGTGGCGGACGGCCTCTCTTCACAAGGGTGACGGCCCAACCAAGTGGCCTTTGCCTCCCGGAGGCATCCAGCCGCTCATGGACGTGTTGGAGCGGGATGTGTTTTCGCGCTCTCCGCTGATCAGCGACGATGACGAGCGGGTGTTCGACCATGCGAGTGAGGTCATGAACGAAATCCTGGCCATCCACCCGTTCCGAGAGGGCAACGGCCGGACGGCGTTCATCATCGGGAACCTGATCCTGATGCAGAACGACATGCTGCCGCTGGCCGACTACGAACGGCGCACGGACGAGGCTCGATACTTCGCCGCTTGCGAGGCGGGCCGGATTCATAAGGACTACGCGCCGTTCGCCAGGCTATTGGCCGAATGGGAGGACCGGGCGCTTGCGGGCTGGAGGGAAACGCATGACTGAGAACAGGCGAATTGATCTGCGTGGCATCCTCGCGAATCCCGACCTGCGCCGGGAGTTGATGGTCCCGACGATCCAGGCGACGCAGTTGCGCGAAGGGATCGAGACAACCAGGGAGCAGGCCGAGCAAGCGTACTACGTGGTTACCGAGACTGAGCGGACGACATTCTTTGCACTGGAGCCGTTCCGTGCGGTCAAGGGTCGGAGTGAGAGACGGCATGAAGAATTCGTGAAAGCGCTCCGAAGTGGAGCATCAGCGACGCGAATCGACGTCGCTCGTCGTGACTTTGAGTCGATCTCCGGGGTGCCCCTTGCCTATCAGCGCGTCGGAATCGTCGCACATGCATTCAGGGATCTCCCGGCACTTGAACCCGGCTACCTGGTCGCTAAACAGGGCCTAGCTACCTCAGACGACGTTCGCTGGATTCGGTCGTGTTGGGAGATTCCCGGTTCGGAGATCGGAAAAGACAAGCGCTGGGTGCTCCTCTCGAAAGGCGGCGATTTTTCGCGCTTCTACTACGGTTATGACTTGGTCATTAAGTGGGCTGATTCGGGAAGAGAAATCAAGGTCTTCATTGTCAATAAAGACGGTTCTGAGACAAAACGAATCTACAGTCAAGAATGGTACTTCCGTCCTGGCATTTCATGGCCGAGACGGACCGCTAAGGGGCTCAATACCCGACGGCTACCGGCAGGGTGTATCTTCTCTGATAAGGGACCCGCGATGTTTGTTAAAGATGTCGCGCAGGAAAACTACATTCTCGGCATCACAAACTCTGCGTTCTTCGAGTATCTCTTCCAGAGCAAGACATCGTTTTCGTGGGAAGTCGGAGTCATGAAGTCTATGCCTGTTCCCAGGCCGACAATCACCCAGCACCAGCGCGTGGGCGGTGCCGCTGACGCGATCCACGACGCCAAGGCCACCTGGGACGAAGGCAACGAGACCTCAACACGTTTCCGCACGCTTTGGCTTCTCCGCGATAGCCTGGTGGACGCCGCGATGACGATCCCGGCCCGCCTCGACCGCCTCGCCGAACACGAAGCCGCCGAGGAGGTCCACATCCAGAAGCGCTACGCCGAGCTGAACGACGAGGTCTACAAGCTCTACGGCATCCCGGACACCACGCGCGCTATCATCGAAGAGACGCTCGGCGAGCGGCCACCCGAGGTACTTTGGCCGCAGATGGAGGGCAAGACCGCTGAGCAGAAACGGATGGAGCATGTCTTTCGGCTCCTGTCCTACGCGGTCAAGCGCGTGATCGAGGCCGACGAGGACGGCATCGTGCCGTTCGGTCCCGTCGCCGGCGAACCGAGCCTCGCCGAGCGGGTCCACCGCGAACTCCAGACTCTGTTTCCACAGCTCGACATCGGCCAGGTCGAGGTCGAGCTCGCGAACGAGCTGAAGAAGAGCGTCAAGGGCTACCGCCGCGCCGGCGGAATCGCCGAGTGGCTCGACAACGCCTTCTTCGAGTTCCATTGCGCCCTGTACAAGAATCGGCCCATCCTCTGGCACATCGCGTCCAGCCAGGGCGCCTCGCCCTTTGCATTCGGCGCGCTGGTCCACTACCACCGTTTCGACAGGAACCGGATGGCCCAGCTTCGCGCGCAGTACCTGCGCGATGCGATCGAAACCTGCCGCCGCGAAGCGGCTCTCGCCGACAAGGCCGGTCGAACCGACGCGCGCCAGGACTGGCAGGCGCGGCTCGAAGAGACGCAGGAGCTGGACCGAAGGCTCCAGTGGGTCCAGGAGGGCCGGCACGACGGACTGGACGGCGGCGAGCACGACTATCGAATCCTGACCCCCTGGAAAACCCCGGAAGAGCGGCCCAAGGGTTGGAATCCCGACCTCGACGACGGCGTAAAAGTGAACATCGAGCCGCTCCAGAAGGCCGGCGTGCTGCGCGTCGCCAAGGGGATGTGATGATCCTCGACGCCCTCGTCAACCAGTTCGCGCAGCGCTTCCAGCACGAGAAGCGGGCGCGGGTCTGTCTCTGGTTCGACGAACGGCGCGAGTTTATCCGGCTGCTTCCGGCGCTGCGCGAGCGCCTGAAAGCGATGGCGCGTGCCCCGTTTCGCCTGCTCGAATACGACGAAGCGACGCAACACGGCCAGGTCTGGTTGAAGTACCAGATCCACCGCGCGCTCGAAGCCGCCGAGCTTCCCGAACGAAACCAGCTTCGCTTCGTCATCTACCTCCCCCTGTCCGAAGACCGCCTCGATCACGGCGGCCCGGCGGGCGAGCCACCGCTCGATTTACTCGCCGAATACCGGCTGACCGGTATCCCGTGGCGGATCGGCGGCAAGCGCCCGACACTCTTCGGCTTCCTGCGCCAGGCCGGAGTCTCGCTTCCCGATGGCCCGGCCGAGCAGCGCCGGCTGTACGACCATGGCGCCGACTCGCTGCTCGCGAAGTACGTCGCCAAGTTCATCAATCGCCCGTCCGCCTTCTGGACGACCCCGCTGACGCCCGAACTGGCGCAATCCCGTTTGATCGGAGACGCCGACCAGACCCTCCTCGATTTGGCGGTCGATCCCGATGGAACGTGGAACAGCCTGCAGGAGAAAGGGCTGGACCGCGAGTTCCTGGAGATGGTCCGGGAACGGTACGGTTTCGAAGCCGACACCGCAACGCCCGCCGCCTGGGTTCGCGAGTTTGTTGCGCTCCTCGCGCTCACCGAGACCTTTCTGGGTTACGGCGAGCCGCGCGATTTTCCGTTCGCGGACCGGCTGCCGCCCGTGCCGTTGCGCCCGCACCATGTCCAGCTCCTGCAACGCTGGCTGCGAGACACCGAGAGCCGTGCCGCCTGGGATCGGTGGGTCGAGGAGGTCGAGACCCAGATCGACCTCTCCGCGTGGGCGCGAGGGCGGGCGGGACTGTCTTTTGGTTTTCCCCATCTGGTCCGACTGCGCTGGGACGAGGTGCGGCACGCCTTCGAAGAGGCCGCTCCGAAAGCCTCCACCACGGCGGAGTTCTTCGAGCGAAATCGCGACCTGATCGCCAGGGAGACGGAATTCGGCAAGGCGAGCCCTGTCCCCATCGGCGCGTGGTCGCTCCTGAAGGACTTGGGAACGTTTCTCCAGGCTTGCGAGAACGGCCACGCCCAGATTGACGCGGCCACAACCTCGACGGACTTCGCGCGCCTCTACGTGGAGGGAGCGCCCGCCATCGAGCTTCAGCACATTCGAATTCGCTACCGCGCCGAAGAACACCATCTCCCGACGGCCGCGCGGGTGGCGGACCGGGTCTACGCGGACTACGCGAACGCCCTCAACACGGGGTTTTTCCAGCGGCTGGTCGCGGCGGGATCGGCCGCGGTCCCGGGATTACCCAACGTGACGGCGCACCTGGAACAACGGCTCTGGCGCGCCAGGGGACGGCGCGCCGTCATCATCGTGGACGCCCTCCGGTACGACTGGGCGTTCGCGATCAAGGAGCTGCTCCGCGAGCAGGAGGTCACCATCGAGCCGGCCGTCGCCCTGTTGCCGACCGTGACGCCCATCGGCATGACGGCGCTGCTGCCCCTCGCCGGCGCGAAGGTCGCGCTCGAGGTGAAGGGCAACAGCCTTCATCCCAGGGTGGATGGCAAGGACACCTCGGTTCTCTCGAACCGCATCGCCTACCTCGAGACGTTCGGCGCGACGTGCATGGAAATCGCCGCCGCCGAGGCGGCCGGCGATGTGCCCAAAGGTGCTGGCGATCTCCTGGTGGTCTTCGGCCATGACGCCGTGGATCACATCGGTCACGGTGAAGCCCAGAGCCTCGTCCGCCATGTCCAGCTCGAGGTGGACCGGCTCGCGCGCCTCATCCGTAAACTCCATCGCTGGGGCTACTCGGCGGTGCATGTCATCACCGACCACGGCTTCATCCTGCTCGACGAAGCCCGGCTTCCGGAGGTGGTTCCATGCGACAAGGACTGGTGCCACGCGCGCAAGGAGCGCTTCGCCCTGGTGCCGGCCGCGGCTGATCTGCCGGTGGCGACGTTCCCGTTCGCCTGGGACCCGGCGGTGAAAGTGGCCGTGCCGCCGGGACTCGCTTTCTTCAAGGCCGAGAAATCCTTCTCGCACGGTGGCGCATCGCTTCAGGAACTCATCATTCCCCACCTGATCTCCAGGAGCCGCGCGGGCATGGAGAAGCGCATCGGCGTCGAAGTCGTTCTTCCGACCTTCGAACTGATGCGGACCGCCGTGAAGGTGGTGATCCGTCCCCAATTGTCCGCGACCGCGGCCAGCGGCCAGATGCCGCTCTTCACCGAGACCGGCCGCACGCTTGCCCTGGACGTCCAGCGTGCCGACGCGACCGGCCAGCGCGCCTCGGTCCTGGCGACGGGTCCGAAGGAAGTGCGCCTCGAACCCAAGGACAAGGAGCAGGCCGTGACCCTCTTTTTCCACACGGCGGCGTCCTTCCAGAAGGGCGAACTGCTCGACCTCGACCTCCGCGACGTCGACACGACCGAGCAGTTCCCGCCCGGCGGCATCAAGCTGACCGTGGGGAGAGACATGTGAGGACCGCATGAACGACGAAACGCTGCAACTCGACGAACTCGACCGCCTGGCCACCGAGACCTTTCCCGGCCTGGTCGTGCGCAAGGATCTCCTGCGGAGGATGCGCAGCGCGTTCGGCGTCCCGGCGTTCGTCATCGAATTTCTGCTCGGCAAGTACTGTGCGTCCACCGACGAAGAGGTGATCCGCGAGGGGTTGGAGTTCGTGCGGGAGACGCTCGCGGCGAAGTACGTCAAGCCCGACGAGCGCGAAGCGGTGAAGTCGTCGATCAAGCAGCACACGACCTACGAAATCATCGACAAGATTTCGGTGCGTCTGGTCGAGACGCACGACAAGTATTGGGCGCGCCTGGCCAACCTCAACCTCGATTACATCAACATCGACGACCGCCTGGTCCGCGAGCATGACCGGTTGCTCATGGGAGGCATCTGGGCCGAAATCGTCCTGCGCTACGACGACGCGTTCATCTTCAAGGGCCAGAACCGCCCGTTCTTCGTGGAGAGCCTGCGGCCCATCCAGCTCTCGACGCGCAACGTCGAGAGCTTGGTCGCCGCGCGGCGACGGTTCACCACGGAGCAGTGGCTCGACCTTCTGCTGCGCTCGATGGGCTACGAGCCGGGGCATCCGTACTACACGCGACGGCGCAAGCTGCATTACATGCTCCGCCTCGTCCCCTTTGTCGAGAAGAATTACAACCTCGTCGAACTTGGACCGCGGGGAACCGGCAAGAGCTTCGTGTACCAGCAGTTGAGCCCGTACTGTCACCTGATCTCGGGGGGGCAGACGACGACGGCCCAGATGTTCGTCAACCTCGGTACCGGTCAGCGTGGTCTGGTCGCCCTGTGGGATGTCGTCGCGTTCGATGAGGCCGCCGGCATTCGTTTCACCGACAAGAACGGCCTCAACATCATGAAGGGCTACATGGAGGACGGTGCGTTCAGCCGGGGCCGCGACATCATCACGGCCGAGGGCGCCATCGTCTTCGTGGGCAACATCGACGGCGATATCGAGACCATCGTCCGCACGTCCAATCTCTTCTATCCCATGCCCAAGGAGATGGACACCGCCTTCTACGACCGCATCCATGCTTATGTGCCGGGCTGGGAGTTCCAGAAAACATCGGATGCCGCCTACACCGACCATTTCGGCCTGGTGACCGACTACCTGGCGGAGGTCTTCCGCGAGCTGCGCAAGCGTAGCTATGGCGACTACGCGGACCAGCACTTCCGCTTCGGCGCGCACCTCGGCGGGCGCGACCAGAAGGCGGCGCGAAAAACGGTCTCCGGGTTGATCAAACTCCTGCACCCCGACGGTGAGGTGAAGAAGGAGGAACTCGAGGAGTACCTCGCGTTGGCGATGGAGATGCGTCGGCGCGTCAAGGAGCAACTCAAGAAGATGGGTGGTCTCGAGTACTGGGACACAAGCTTCTCGTATATCGACAAGGAGTCAGGGCAGGAGACCTTCGTCCGCGTCCCGGAGATGGGCGGCGGCGCCCTGATCGCCGAGGGCGGACTCCCGCCGGGCAGCGTCTATACCATCGGAACCGACGCCGCCGATCACCGGCTCGCGCTCTTCCTCCTGCAAACGCAGATGAACCGTGGGTCGGGCCGGATCATCCCGCTCGGAAATCTCTCCACCAAAATGAAGGAAGCCATCAAGACGGCGGATGCCTACCTCAAGGCCAACCTCAAAAACCTCGGGATCGATTACGACCTTAAGGCCTACGACTTCACCGTCCAGGCCATCAACTTGAATCAGGCCAAGGAAGGCGCGGAGACCGCCGTCGCTTTCTTTATCGCCCTGGTGTCTTGTCTGCTGGCCAAGCCCATCCAGGACCAGACCGTCGTTCTCGGCGAGATGAGCGTGCAGGGCATGCTGCTGAAGGTGTCGGCGCTCCCCGAGCGGATGCAGCTCGCCGTCGAGGCTGGCGCGAAGCGTATCCTGATCCCGAGCGAGAACAAACGGGATGTCGCCGAGGTCCCCGACGCGATCCTGACCGCAATCCAGTGGCAGTTCTACGACTCGCCGACCAAGGCGGCGATCCTCGCAATCGGGATGGGTTGAAGCGGAGATATCAGTTGATGACGCGTGACTGGGAAAGCGCCTCCAGGGCGTGGAGCAAGCCGCTCACGGTGACAGCGGCGCGCGGTTGGTAGCAAGTCAGATTATTTATACCATCATCTAATTCAAAACTCCTATCCTTCAATACTTCGGACAATTCTAACAATCACAATCAAAAGGTTAGCCTCCATAGGAGGTATTAAATCACACTCAGGGGTTGACCGGAGTTTGATAAAAATAACTTGCTGATTTTGCTCGATCTGCTGCCGATGCTCGAAGCGCTGATTTTTCAAAAAGTTTCATACGTCATCCGCCACGAGGCTGAAAACCAAAACTGTCCGAACCATTGATCCTTGGGGTTGTAAGCCGGAACCGCCGAAAATTCCGTCACGCCCACTTCAGCCTGCAAGCTTCTTGATGCGCTCGGCAAGGCGTCCGAACGCTTCATTCACGTACTCCAATGCCATAGGTTCTGCGCCCTGCGCACGTAAAGCACTTTTGAAGCTTTCCAGATCGGAAAGCCATTGCTGATGGAGCTTGTCCATCTCATGGACTTGAGGCTGAGCGACTTTTGCGTTGCCGCTTTCAAGAAAAGCCTGATAACCGCGCTCCAGGGTGGCCGCCGTTGTCAGCAAGTGAGCCGCCCGTTGCTGGTGCGGTTCGGAAAGCGTGGCCAGGCCGTCATAGGGCCGCGATCCCTTCTGGCGTTCGGCTTCAAACGCTTCTTCCATGATGAGGGCGTAGCGGTAGAACCCAGGGAATTCGTGGGACAGCGCAAGGAGTTGATGGTCGGTGGTCCCGACCCAGATCTGGTGCAGATCGGGCACGTATCCCATCATGCGATGGATGATGGCCGGAGCGTCGTTGACCCCTTGGGCCGCAAGCTGTTGCATGTGCTGATCCATCTTCGCCGCCAGTCGGCGAAATTCATTCATGCTCATGCCTATCCTTCATCCTTCCATCATCGTCGTGTCTGCTAGGTCATAGACCCAACTCGCTATGCGAGCCGAGGCGCACGAGCTGCAACACCTCGCCATCGGGCTTCCGGTAGATCAACACCAGGTCGGGCTTGACTATGATGCTCCCCGTATTTCAGACCACTGATTAAGATGGTCGGCCTCAACGACAGGCTAGACGAAATATGGCGATGCGCAAGAAGCATAGTGTGGAATTCAAGGTCAAGGTGGCGGTGGACGCCATCCGGCAACTGAAGACCGTCAATGAGTTGACGACGGAATACGGCGTCCACGCCACCCAGATCACGACCTGGAAGAAGCAGGCCCTGGCGGCGATTCCCGCAGCCTTTTCCGGTAAGCCAGGACCTGCGGATGACCGCCAGCAGGCGGAAATCGACGAGTTGCACCGCCAGATCGGGCAATTGATTGCCGAACGGGACTGGCTCAAAAAAAAGTCCTCGGCGCTGCCGTCGCGGCCCGGAAAGACCTGATTGACCCGCACGACGAGGCGTTGAGCGTGCGGTGGCAATGCCGGTTGCTGGGCGTGAACCGATCAGGCCTGTACTACCGGCCGACGGGCGAAAGCGCGGACAACCTGGTGCTGATGCGCCTGTTGGACGAGCAATACACGCGGACACCCTACTATGGCGTGCGGCGGATGGTGGCCCACTTACGGCAGTCGGGGCATGAGGTCAACCCCAAGCGGGTCCGGCGATTGTTGCGCACGATGGGCCTGGCGGCGGTCTACCCGAAGCCCGCCCTCAGCCAACCCCACCCGGATCATGCGGTCTACCCGTACTTGCTGCGCGGGTTGGTCATCGACCGCTGCGACCAGGTGTGGAGCACCGATATCACGTATGTTCGACTGGCGGCCGGCTTTGTCTACCTGATGGCCGTCATCGACTGGTACAGCCGCTACGTGCTCGGCTGGGCGCTCAGCACCACGCTGGACGCGGACTTTTGCATCGACGCGGTGGAACAACTCCTGGCCCGGAAGCAATGTGAGATTTTCAACACCGACCAGGGGGCTCAGTTCACCACCACGCGCTTCACCCGTCCGCTGCTGGATCGGGGGATTAAGGTGAGCATGGACGGACGTGGGCGGGCCTTGGACAATATCTTCGTGGAGCGACTCTGGCGAACGGTCAAGTATGAATATGTCTATTTGCAGGACATCCCGACGGTTCGGGCGGCCTGGCTGGGGTTGCGGGATTTCTTCCACTTCTACAATTACGAACGGTTACACCAATCTTTGGACTATCGGACACCGGCCGAAGTGTACTTCGGCAACCAACCAGCTTGTGGAGAGCAGGATACTTATCAACCCGCCACTATCTTAATTTCTTGATATTTTGGTCTTGACAATGGGGAGTACCTTAGACGTGACAGTCTCGGTGATCCTTCCAGTCGCCGGTCAGCGCGTGGTCGCGGTGACGCGGCTCCAGCGGCAGGTCATCTGCCAAGGCTTTCACGATGGGCATCAGTTCCGCATCGAGCATGGCGCGGCGCCCCTTGGCTTCTCGCTGGTAATCGCGCTTGAATTGGCCGGTGCGCTCAATCCTTCGCATGCAAGTCCGCCATCAGCGCCTCGACGCTATCGAAGCGCTTGAGGTTACCGGCGCGGGCCTCGCGCATGGCCGCAAGGGTGGTTTCGTTCGGCACCAACGGCTCGAACGGCAGCGCCTTCTCGCGGGCGATGCGGGTCAGCAGGAGGCGGAACGCATCGGACACGGTGAGGCCCATCGCCGCCAACACCGTCGATGCTTCTTCCTTGATGTGCTCGTCGATGCGGGCACGGACAACCGTGTTTTCAGACATGAGGTGATTCTCTTGGGGAATGTGGGCCATATTGTAGCCCAAATATCTGCAATGCACATCCAGTTCGGTGCTTTGACGGATGTCGCCAAACACCTGTTTTTCGATAGGGCAACGATCGGAGCAAAAAATCCCCGATTTCGGGTGGTTAAGGAGTACGAAAAACCCGGCCGGATTGCTAGACTGTCCGGAAATTCCATTTGGGGGTTTTCGGATATGTTGATCGGTTACATGCGAGTGTCGTCCGACTCCGACCGGCAGACCACCGACCTGCAGCGGGATGCATTATTGGCGGCGGGGGTGGACGAGCGCCATCTGTTCCAGGACAAGGCCAGCGGCGCCCGTGACGACCGACCGGGTCTGGCCCAGGCACTGGCGTTTCTCCGGCCGGGGGACGTGTTGGTGGTGTGGAAGTTGGACCGGTTGGGGCGGTCGCTGCCCCACCTGATCGAAATTGTGAATGGGTTGAAGACCGCCAGGGTCGGCTTTCGCTCGCTGACCGAGCAGATGGATACCGCGACCCCGCACGGGGAGCTGCTGTTTCACTTGTTCGGGGCGCTGGCGCAGTATGAGCGGGCCTTGACCCAGGAACGGATCAAGGCGGGCCTGGCGGCGGCCCGGCGGCGGGGCCGGGCCGGCGGGCGGCCACGAGCCCTCGATGCGGAGCGTCTGGAGGCGGTTCGGGCGGCTTTGGGTCGGGGAGAAAGCAAGGCGGCGGTGTGCCGGACCTTCGGGATTCCGCGGAGTACCCTTTATGATGCGCTGGGGCGAGCGGGGGACTGAGCTGTTTGTAAACTAAAAACGTGGTGATGATATAAAGGCGAAGACTGGACGCAGAGCAGACTCTTGGTCACATTTTACCAGGGGGATCAGAGGGACTTATACCGTTTCTCGATAGGTTTGATTGAAACGGGTAGGCTGGGTTGGAGCGAAGCGGAAACCCAGCCGTCGGCTGAGCGATGCTGGGATTCGCTCCGCTTCATCCCAGCCTACACGGTAAAAGTCAAAATCTACCGGGAATTGGTATTACTCAATAAAGGATCACCCCCAACCGAGAACAGGCCCATGCGCTCGCTCATTTGGCCGCGACTTGCCGATCAACGTCTTCTGAGGCAACGCGGTGGTCACGGTAGGCGAAATCGGTAGGGCCGCTGCCAGATCGCGGATCAGCCGCCCCAAGTACCCCTCATCGTCGCCACGCCGGACGACCTCCCGCAGCGCCCCGCCGATCAGGCGCTGGTGGGCGATCAGGAGATCGTCAAAGGTGCGGATCGGCGCCGGAGGATCGGCGGTGGCGGGCATCAGCCCGTCGGGTTCCGGCGACCCGGTCCGGGGCACGGCCATCCCCTGTTCCAACCGCAAACGCGGATGCCGGTCCAGGATCAGATCGGCGATGGCCTGGGCATCCTTGGCCGCCCGGAAAATTTCCTTCCTGTCCTGGCGCAGCAGTGCCAGGTACATCGCCAGATAGGCGGCGTGCTCGTCCAGATCGTGCTGGCAGCCGAGTTCGGCATTGAGAAAGGCGCTGGCCAGTTCCGCGCGCAACTCCTCCCGAGCGTAGTCCGGCGCGCTCCGGTCGAAGGAGAACGGCCGGTTCAGTCGCCGTTCGTGCCCGGTCCAGTGCCCCAGTTCGTGAAAGGCCGTCCCGTAGTAGGCCGCGGCGCTGGGAAACCGCCCGCGTGGCGGCAGGACGATGCGGTCCTCGCCCGGCTGGTAGTAGGCGCGAGCGCCCCGGTGCTCGATCGCGGCTCCACTGCGCGCCAGCAACGCGTCCAGGCGGGCCTCCGCGTCCCACGCTGCCTCCGGCCAGGGCTCGCCCACGCCGTAGGCCTCCTCCAGCGTCGGCAGGCCCTCGATCTGCGAGGCATGAAACACGGTGGAGCGCCGCAGCAGGGGCACGGTCCGGACCGCTTCGTCCCCCTCCCCCACCAGCGCTCCCAGGTCGTCCCGATCCTCCGGCCCGACCTCCAGCAGCTTGTAAAAACAAATCGGCGTTCCCCGTTCCCCCTGGCGCACCTGCCAACCGCGCGCTTCGGCCTGCCGGTAGCTACACCAGCGCGGATCGCCGAACAACATGGATAATGGCAGTAACAGCAACACGTTGATGCCGTGATAGGACTGGCCGGTCGCGGCGTTGATCGGCAAGGCGGGCACGCCGGGGAGTCGAAGCATGGTCCAGGGCTTGCGCCACGGGGCGGCGCCGGCCTCGATCATGGCCACGATGCGATCGGTCACTTCCTGATAAAGATCGGGGTGGGAACCGCGCCCGCGCCGGGTGGAAGCCGCCATCACCCCTCCTCGACCTCATCCCAGGGCGACAAGCCCAGTTCCTCGATCTCGGTGGCGGTCAGGGGTTCGACGCCGCCGGCGAGCAGCAAGCAGGTGACTTCGTGGTAGAGACGGAGCCGGGGCGTGTTGCCATCGGCAGACCCAGGGAGTTGCTCCAGATAATCGCGGATGTCGCCGCGTAAGGCGACCGCCACGCCGGATTCGCTCGACAGCTCTTCGATCAACCGCGCCAGCGTCAAGGTCTGGAGCCAAGCGTCGGGATCGAGCGACCCGGCCGGGGCGAGGTGGCCCACGATCCGCGCCAGCGCCGCGATCCGTTGCGGCCAGCGGTCGTTCCGGTCGGAGTCGGTCACGTCGTATGGGTCGGTCATGGCCCGTTCCCTCCCCCGCCGGGCGGGGCCGGTGCGGGTTGGCGCCGCCGGACCGCGCCGGGTGGGCTTCTCGACGCGGCGGCGGGCGTCTCACGTACTGGGGGTTCCGGTGGACTCGCCAAGCTGGCCCGTATCCAACGGCCCAGGGGTTCGACAGCGACCTGGAAATAATGCGCAACCCCCGCATACCCCAGGCAACAATCCTGGTACGCTCGCGCCAGCCGGTCCGCGCCGGCGGCATCCCCGGCGTTCAGACAGTCCTGATAGGCCTGAATCATCCGTACCGAATCGCGATGGACTCGCGCCAGCGTGGCGGCATACAGCACGCCACCGACATCCAGCAGGCGTTGCCAGGCGATCCGCCGCGCTTCGGGAGTAAGGGCGAGGACCTGATCGATCTGGTCGGCCTGCCGCTCGGCGGTCCCGGCGATGGCGGTCCCGGCTTCGCCGAGCACCATTTTCACCTCCCGCTGGAAGTCGCACTGCAGGGCCGCGTCCAGCACGCGGGCCAGCGCCCGGGCTTCCGCCAGCCGTTGCCCCCAATCCGGAGCGACCGACCGGTGGGCGGTTTCGGGGGCGGTCAGATAAGTAGCCAAGCGCGCCGGCTCGATCCGTATCGGTCCGTCGGGATGCTCGCGCAAAAAATCGACCAGCAACCGCGTGATTTCGTAACGGTGCTCGTCCGGCAGCCGGTCAATGGGCGTCGAGGCGCCCGCGTCGGTAGCGCCGGCGCTGGCCCCGTTCCAAGCGCGCGCCAACTCCTGCGTGGTCGCTTCGATCCACTGGCCCGCCTGGACCTGATCGGCTTCCAGCGCCTCGATGGTCAGCGATTCGGTGGTCGGTTGATCGAGAACGGCGGCCACCAGGTCCGCGTGCAGCGCGCCGCCCGCCAAAATCATTGCGAGCCGCTGTCGGACTGCCATTTGTGGATCGGCCTCACCCTCGACCGGTAGAGCTGCGTCCGCGATCTGAATACTGCCTTCCATCCGAGGTGGGGATAAGGGCTGATCGGTCTCCTTCAGGAAGGGCTCCGATGCGGCCAGTTGCTCCGCTGCCGTCGCCATCGGGACCCGGGCTGCCAGATAGGTTCCCAGGTAGAGGGGATTCACGTGAACATTCTGTGGAGCGCTCATGCTTTCACCTCGGCGGAGGTCGTTCGGAGGGTGGATAGATCGGTAAATTTGTGAGTCAGTGAGTTGATGAGTCGGTATGTCAATGAGCCGGTTAGTCGATTAGTCGGTTAGTCGATTTGTCAGTGAGTCAGTAAGTTAGTGAGTCAGTGAGTCAGTGAGTCAGTTAGTGAGTTTGTGAATCGGTGAGTGAGTGAGCGAATGAGTCAGTTCGTCGGCTCGGCGTCATCGTGCGGTCGTGGCAGGTGCTAGCGGCGACAAACCGGCCCGCAGGATGACCTGACCATCCGCCGCCCGGTATAGCAGCGCCGGAACCTGGTTGGCTTGAAGCCGACCGAACAGCGCCTGATTGCGAACCAGCGCCAGCTTGGCTTGGGCGTCGGTGCGGGACTCGCCAACGTACCGCGTCATCCAGCGCGCCAGCCCTTCGGCGTCGTTGGGCGGTAGCAGGCCCAAAACCCGGGGAAGCTGACGCTTCGAGGCCTCGAGCACCACGACCGGCACCCAGCGGACCCGGAGCCTGCCATCCGTGATGGCTTGGCGCAGAAGACGCCACTGTTGGTGGCAATACGGGCAATACGGATCGATGAACACATAGACCAGCGGGGCGTCACGGGCGCCTTCTTCGATCGCGGTCGCCTGACCGAGATCCGCCCAGACCGCTTCGGGACCGGTCGCCCCCCGAACCATGGTTTCCACCGCCGCCAAGGAGTCATCGAGCGCCGCCGCCGCCGGCGGCGAACCGTCCGTCAGTCCGGCGGATGGTGGGGGAACGGGATCCATCCCGCCGAGTAGCGGCTCAAGCCCCTCGCGGCGCTGGCGGGCCGGATCGAGGATGACCGGGACCGCCGCCGTGGTATCGAGCTTGAGCAATCCACCGGAGTCGTACACCTGCCCCCGGATCACCAAGCCGCGCGGGCTGGTGACATAGGTCTGCTGGCCAGCCGGCGTCTCGATCGTCCAGAAGGGCAAATCGCCCACCACTCCGCGCCCGGCCAGCCGACCTCCACGGTCCAGCAGCGTTTGAATCGCCGCCGGGTACGCTTCGGCAAGCGCCGGGGCACCCGGAGGTGAAACGGGGACACCCGCCGACGGGGCGGGCGGCGCTATGGGTAAAGGGTCCGGTGCGGCGATCCGGGGGTTCGCAACGCCCGCGACCAGGATGGCAATGGAAAGCGTAGGGAGAAATCGGCCGTTCATCGTGCGCTCCAGCAGGGTCAGTCCGAGCGAATCCGCTCGCGGTTCGGTTCCACTTGGGCGAGGACGTCCCCGGCATCGAGCACCCCAAGGCTGCTTACTGCCGCGAGCGGCAGCGCATCCGACCGGTGGGCCGGAGCGGGATTCAGGTGGGCAAAATCGGGATCGAGCCGGCGCGCTGCTTCCTGGAATCCGATGGGAGTGATCGGGGTAACCTGGACGGTTTCCAGGTCGGAACCAGTCCCCGATAGTCCATCGTCCGGCTGGTCCTGATAGACGTCCAGTGGGGGTTGCCCGGCGCCGAGACCGACGTGGTACAGCGTCTCTTCCTCCGCTGGCGTCACCATCCCCTCCCCCTCCTCGACCGTGGCCAACGCGGCGACGAACTCGCGCTCCTGGGTCCGACAGGTATCCAGCACCCAGGCGATCAGGTCCGTCACAAAGGGGGCTGGATCATCGCTCCGACGCAGCGCCGCCAGTTCGGGACGGTGGGGGAGGTCCAGGAGGTCCAGCAGCGCGTTCGGTGTGTCCAGAATCGCGCCGATGGCCGCGCGCAGACCGTCCGGATCGGGCCATCGCAATGCCTCGGGCGTCGCCGGTCGGTCCTGCTGGGCCTGAATGGCGTCCGGGGTTTGCGGCAAGAGTTCGATAAAGCGGTTGAGCCGATAGGCCGGAGCGGTGGGCGGCCGGGCGTAGAACAACTCGGCGCGAATCAGGGTGGACCCTTGAAAGATGTGCGCCTGCCCCGCTCGCTGCTCGCGGATGTCGAGCAGGTCGATCCGCGAGCGCTTCTCCACGCCCGCGCTGCTGGTATCGTGATAATAATGGCTGAGCCAGGCGTTGTCGTGGCGGGCAAAGCCGCTGGTCGGGGTCACCCAGGCTTCGCCGGCGGTTTTTTGAAACAGCTCGAAGGTCTCCTGTGCATCCTCGATCTTCATGGCGATCTTGATCAGGGTGTTGCCGAAGATCGCCGCCGCTTCTTCCTTGGATTCCTTGCCGAAGCTCGGGGAATCCTGGCCGCCGAAGCACACCGCGAACCCCAGCGCGCGCGCCTGCGCCGCCACCACCGCGAAACCCTTGACCGCGTAGTAGCCGTACTCATCGTTGAAGTCGAGAAACGGCGACGGGGCGTTGAGCGGCTTGCTGACGATCACCTCCCGATGGGTGCCCTCCAGCCGCGCCCCCAGACCGACCGCCAGCATAGTCTTCATCGCGGCGACGATCACTTTGCCCAGGCTGGCCAGCTCGTCGGGACTCTTCTCCAACGCCGGCAACTGCACCAGCAGGATGCGGCGGTTGAGCACCAGGTCGGCAAAATCCACCTCGCCTTGCCGGACCCGGTAGATGTGGCCGTACACGTCCGCCAGTTGGGTTAGCATCCGGTTGAACTGATTGACCAGGTAACCGTGCTGCACGTAGGTCTGCGGCTCCGGCTGGGTCGGGTAGCTCCGCGCGCGGATGACGTCGGCGGTGAACGGAACCTCCGGGTTTTGCTGTTCCCAGAGCTGGCGCGGCTCCCGGAACCCCGGCACGCTGTCCAGATAATGCTGCAGGCCGGCCTGGACCGCGGCCGGCAGGGTGAACCCGTCCACCTGATACGCGGCGCGCAGGGACCAGTCGATGAGCGCATCGAGCGGCAAGGCCCGGCGCAGCGCCAGCACGTCGAAGGTGAACGGCTCGCCCCGCTCGTCCACGCCCCGGTCGCGCAGCGCCACCAGCACCCGGACTACCACGGTCAGCAGGCCGATGGCCTTGTCCTTCCAGGTCGCCGAATCGCCGCCCGCCTCCGCCATCTGCGCCACCAGCAACTGGGTCAGGGTGTCGGCGGAGCCGGTGGCGAACGGGTTGAAGGTATTACTGAGCCGTCGTTCCACCGGCGCGTCCGGATCCACGGTCGCGGCGCCGGTCAGGTAGTTGACCACGTACAGGTCATCCTCGCGCCCGCAGGCCCGGGCCAGCGCGAACGTCTTCGCCCACAGCGCGGTATCGCCCTTGGCGTCCTTGAAGGCGAAGCCGGACCCCCACAGCAGCGCCTGGGCCGCCAGCCCGAGCATCGCTTCGGTCTTGCCGGCGCCGGTTCCGCCCAGGATCAGCAGATGGGTGCGGACTTCGTCCTCGGTCACGTACAACTCGGCGCCGGACCGCCGGTCGTTACCGAGATGGAACACCCCGCGCGCGCGGTGGCATTCCGTCTCCGATCCGGGCTTGAGATCGTGGGGATCGGTACCCCGATAACGGTCGGGCAATTTCAGCGGCAATCGGGGCTTGAGGCGCCAACCCACCACGACCAGGACCATTCCCGCCAGCAGGCCGAGGTCCAGCACGGCCGGATACCGATACACCACCCCGGCCCATACCAGGCTCGCCACGCCCAGGAGGCGCGGCTGGCGGCACGCGCGCTTGAACCGCTGGAACGGCGTCTGAATGTCGCGCAGGTAAAACCGGGGATGGACCACCTGATCGGGATCGATCCCGCGCGGGAGCGTGGAATGGGACATCGTGGATCGGCCCCGTGCTTACCGGTCGAGCCGGCCCGCCGCTTCACCGCGGGCCGGGCTAACCGAGTTGGCGGCGGGATCGTCGACCCGCGCCGGTGGGGGCCATTCGCCGCGATCAGGGCGCGGCAGCGGCGTCCGGGTTACCGGCGCCACCGGTTCGCCCCGGCCCGCGCCGTTGCGGGTGGGTACGGCGAGCCGGTCGCCCTCCACCGGCAGGAAGAACAGAAACCAGATCGCGAACAGGATGGCCAGCCCGGCGGTGCCTCGCGCCAGCCACGCCGACCACCGCCCCTGGGATCGGGTCAACCGGTCGAGCTGTCGCAGCGCTTCGGCCTCGGTGGGATAAGTCGCCAGCACCCGGCGATGGTCTGAAGTCTCCGACTCCACCGCGAACTCGGCGACCAGCGCATGGCCGCCGCGCTCCGGCGCCGACTCCACCCGGAGATCGAGCGCACGGACGCCAGCCAGGGAAATCAGCGTCAGGTGGTCGACTTGACGCGCCAGCAGAACAGTAGCCGTCAGCCGAAGCGTCGGCGCGGCGGGATTCACGTGAAACATGGGCTTCCTCCAGGTGGGGCGCTCAGGGATGGTCTTCCGCCGCCGGCGCGTCCCGACTCGACGGGCGGGTGGCGCGCGGGAGGGCGGCGGCCAGCGCCTCCACCGCGCCTTCCACCGCTGGACCGAACAGCGCGCTTCCCATCCGCCGCTCGGCGGCGTAGTGCGCGCAAGCCCCCAGCGCCTCGACGAACGGCGCCCGGCGGCCCAGCGAGGTCAGGGCGTACCATAGTGGACGGTCCACCCCCTTGAGCCAGGTGAACAGGGCCGGCGGGAGCACGCCACCCCGGCGCGCCTCGTCCAGCAAGCGCATCAACACGGTGTGGGTGTAGCCATGCTGGCCGATCACCTCCTGAATCGCGGCATGGTCGAGATAGGAGCGCGTCGCCTGGATGAGCCGCCGATAATCGGCCGCCACCGGCCGATAGTCGTTGTGCTTCCGCCGCGCGGCTCGCCAAGCCAGCTCGCGCAGCCCCGCAAAGGCCCGCCGGTCGAGGTCGGCGGCGGCTCGTTCCTCGGTCGTGACGGACGCAACGGCGCGCAGCGCGAACAGGCCAGCCAAGGCTCGGGCGTGAGGGGGCAATGCGTCCACGCCACGCCACGGTTCGCCCAACTGGCGCGCCAGCGCCGTCCGGGTTCGTTCGCGATGCAACTCTGGCGACTCGGCCACCGGATCCACCAGCAGATCGAACCGGTCGACGAACGCCCATTCCGCCAGCGCCATCCCCCAGCGGGGATGGTCGAGAGGGAGACGAATATTGCCGCGCCGCAAGGCGTGCAGGGCATACGGCCATTGCGCCCCCATCGCCTCGGCCAGCCCGCGCAGATCGAAGCGGCGACGAAACCGTTCCGCGGGATGCAGCGCCAGGAACCCTACGCCCACCGCGACCAGCCCCATCACCACCGGCCAGTGCCATATCCGGCCGACCTGGTCCAGCAAGCCGCCCCACAGAGCGACCGACACCGGGGCCGGCGCCGCCAGAACGTCGCGCACGGCGTTCGCCAGTGTCTGGCTTTCAGTATCACCGGCCCCGAGTCGATGCAGGAGGTCGAGTTCGGCCAGCTTGAGGCGCAAGGTCAGCGCCACTAGATCGGCGCCCAGGAACTGCCAAGCCACCCAACCGACGCCCAGGGCCAGCCCGGTCATCCACAGCCACTCGAAGGGATCGTGGGATCGGTCGCCGCCACTCATCGTCCGGCTCCGGCTAGGCGCTCGCAGTCGCGGCGGCGTCCTGCTGCGCGGCGGCGCAGGCCCGATTATGGCGGGCTTCGGTGTCAGGATCGCCGCTGGGTCGATCGCCGTCCTCGTCGGCGGGATGGACCCGCACCTCGGGCGGCGGCATCGCCAAGACTCGCGTGCGCGACTTCATCTGTTCGAACGTGGATTGCAGCATCGCGGTTTTCCTCGATATTGATAAAAGGGTGGATGGGATGGCGGCGACGCTAGGGCGTCGGTGAATCGGGCGACGATGGCGTGCCCGCAGCGGGCGCGGAGTGGCCGGTCGCGCCGGTCGAACCCGGGTTGACCAGTCGGTTGGCCGCCGCCAGCTCCGCCAGCAGCGGGCCACGCTGGTGGGCATCCGCACCGGTGGCGACCTGCTCGGCCAGCAGCAGTTCCAGCCGCTCGCCCTGGCGGAAGCGCAAATAGGTCAGATTGAGCTGGAGCGCCGCCATGTAGGCCAGTTCCCGCAACACGGCCGCCTCGGGACTGCCGGCGATGCCGGCGTACCAGGACGGCGACGCGTAGCGCCGATCCACTTCGGTCTTGAGCAGTTCGGCGTAGGAAATCTGTTCCGGGAGCTGGGCCTGCAACGCCGCGAGGTGCTCGTCGGCCTTGGACTCCCGCCAGACCCGCTCCAGCCAGCCCCGCAAGGCGGCCGAGGGCACGCGTAACGCCAGCGCGTGGTTCAACGCATGGCGAGCCACCGACAACCGGCCTTCGTATACTTTCTTGCGCATCCAGAACGCCATCCCCTGCGGCGTGCCTTGCAGGTCCTTGGGCAAATCGTCCAGGGGATACGGATCGACCAGGTTGTCGATGAATCGCCGGGCGTCCAGCACCCGATCCGGATTGAAACTCAACACCTCGGGCAGGTAGCTGTTGGGTCGGTTCGAGTCGGGCGCCGACCCGACCCCGGAACCCGACAACAGGGTTTCGGCCAGAAAGGGGGCGTTTGGCCGCACGCTCGCCCGGCTGCAACCCCGCACGCCGACATCCTCTGGAGCGCAATAGTCGGCCAGATAGGCTTCGACCATCGCTTGGCTCGCCGCCGTGCCGGTTTTCTCGGGGCGGCGCAGATGATTGAACGCCCGCAGGTAGGCTTCCGCCCGGTCGCGCGCCGGACCTACCGCCGCCGCCGCGGTGGCGGATTCACAGCCGCCAGTCGGCAACATAAAGCCGATGTCCTGCTGCGCACGCAGCGAATCCTTTTCGACTTGGGCGCCCGACTGCCGGAGCGTTTTGATTTCGGCGGACAGGTGGCTTTTCAACTCGGCGAACTGCCGGACCATTTCGCCTTTCAGTTCCTGAATGGCGGCGACCACGCAACCATCACAGTCCGCCCGCGCCACCGGCGCCATCGCGAGCCCCACCGCCGCTACCAGCACGGCGAGGCCTTCGCGGATACCACCCGGCCGGATGGGGCTACGTTCGCGATGCACCAGCGCCTCCCATTCATATATATTGCTTTTAATAGAATAATAAACAAATATTAAAAAGGCTATCCCCCTTGGAGCTTTCCGCTTGCGCGATTTCCTGAAACGACGTCTGCGCCGCTACCGCCAGGATCTGTTCGGTGGTGTCGCCGGAACGATCCATCGCTCGCGATCCCGGATCGAGGGATTGATCGCCGCGGCCACCGGGACTTCATCGAATCCCTCTTCCACCGCTCGGGCGGTCGAGGTCGGCGAACGTCGTGACGGCATCATCATCGGACCGATGGAGGATTACCGGCGACAGGCCTGGATGGCGCGGTGGCTGCTGGGGGCGGCCGGCGCCAGCACGGCCGTACTGTTGCACCGGTTGCTGCTCGGCGACCTGGGGGGCGCCCTGGCCAGTCTCGGTTCCACCGCGACCCTGCTGGGCTTGGCGCTGCATCCCGCTTACCGCTGCTGGTTGATGCGCCACCAACGCGCCGGGCCACCGCGCGTCTTCCTGACCCATCCTCTTCAGTGGTGGCCGGCCGCCTGGCCAGCCGCCGTCTCCTCGCCACGGAGCGCTCCTCATGAACCGGCCGACCGTTGAATTCGCTTTTCGCCTGGCGTTGTTGCCAGTGGCCTTGTTCGCGGTCGCGCTGTTGGCGCCGCTTTCCCCCGCGCATGCCCAGGCGGCCCCGTCTTCGTCCGAACCGGCTTATGCCTTCGACCCGACCCGGAACCTCGAACCTGCCGGCGGCGATATCAGCCTCCACCTGTTGCAAGGTATCCTGGGGTCAGTGATCGGCCGGGTTCGCTTGGCCGACGGCCTGAGCGCCAGCGACCGTGGGCCGTTCGGCGAGATGTTTTCGCTGTTCAATGGCTTCCTGCTGTTCCTGCTGGGGGTCGTCGTGTTCGTCAAGCTGGTTGCGGCGCTGCTCGACACCGCCCACGAGGGCGAGGCCCTCGGCCAGGACCGTTCCACCACCTGGACCCCGATCCGGATCGTCCTCTCCGCCTCGATGCTGATCCCGCTGGTCAACGGTTACAGTTTCATCCAGGTGATCGTGTTGTGGGTCACGCTGAGTGGGGTCGGCCTGGCCGACGCCGTCTGGTCGACGGCGGTCGATCAGTTCGCCAAAACCACGATTTTCGCACCGCCGCCCCCACCCCAGGCGCGGCAACTGGCCGTGGCGATGCTGGCCTCCAACGTTTGCGAGCAGGTGGTGAAGACTTTACCGGCGCGGGGAACCGCGCGCTACGAGGTCCGTTATGTCAGTCGCGCCGGCGAACTGGGCCATTACCAGGAACGGGGCGGACGCTGGTCGGTGACCGGCATGGGCGAGGCGGCCTGCGGCGGCTTCGTCATTCGCGAACCGCATCAGGGCATCGAGCCCGAGCAGGGCGCCACCGGTCTCGACGCGCTGGACGGCTTCCTGCACTGGGTAGCGCGATTGTTCGGATTCGCCGACGACGTGCGCGAAGCCCTCGCCGCCACGCTGATGGCGGCGCACGAACGGACGGCGCTGCGGCTGCGCGAGGAACTCAAGCCCCTGGCCGAGCGCATCGTCCAGGGCCAGGGCGCCCTGACCGAGTGCGTGACCGATCCCACCGGCCGGTTGACCCACCGGCAGTGTCTGAGCCTGATCGATGCCGCCGCCGAACACTACGTGCAGAATCTGCAGGCCGAGATCCTGGTCGCGGTCGATTTGGCCGGACAGCGCGCTTTCGCGGAGTTTGCGGCGGCGGCCAAGGACGAGGGTTGGCTCTCGGCGGGCAGTTGGTTCTACCGGTTGGCCGCCCTCGGCGAATACCAAAACAAGCTGGCCCTGAACGTGCCGGAGCCCTATCCCATCCGGGCCTGGGAAAAACTGCCGCTGGAGGACGTGGAAACGTACCGTCATACCCTCGACCGCCTGACCGCCCTGCTGGCCGAAGCGGAAACCGACCGGGACGCCGGCCTGCTCAAGGGCGATCCGAACAACAGTCGGCTCGACGACGCCTCGCGCGGCTTTCTGCGCTGGACCCTGGACTGGATCCAGCACCACCTGTTCGGCACGGTGCATCCGCTGTTCGCCCTGGCCAGCCTGGGGCACGCCCTGCTGGCGGCCGTGCTGACGCTGGTTGGCGCCACCGCGCTCGTGCAGATCATGCCCGCCGGCAAGCTGGCGACCCTCGTCGGCGGTATAACCGACGTACTGGGCCAATGGGACGGAAAAACCGGTGGGGCGCTGTCGCTGGGCGGGCTGATCGTCGGCATGATCGCCCTCGCCCTCCTCGCCTTCGCCCTGATGGCGGCGATTTATCTTCCCCTGGCGCCGTTCATCATCTGGACCGTCGGGGCGCTGCAGTGGGTGTTGCTGGTGTTCGAGGCCCTGCTGGCGGCGCCCCTGTGGGCGATCTGGCACCTGCGCAACGGCAAGGGTTTCACCGCCGAAACGCTGAACGGCTACCTCTTGCTGCTGGCGCTGCTGCTGCGGCCGGCGCTGATGGTGTTCGGCCTGCTAGCCGCGACGATCATCAGCTATTACCTGCTGCAACTGGTCAGCGGGCTGTTCATCGTAGCGGCGATCAATGCCGCCAGCGGCAACGTCACCGGCCCGGTGGTGGTCACCGGCCTGCTGGTGGTGTTCGTGCTGGTCGCGGTGGACCTCACTCTGAAATGCTTTGGCCTGATCCATCGCCTGCCGGATGCTGCCTTGCGCTGGCTCGGCGGCGCGTTGGAGCAGGCTCTGGACACCGCCGAACTGGGCCATCGGTCGGAAGGCGCTTTGCGTTCGGGGGTGAAGACGGTGGAAGGGGGAATCCAGCGCTGGCGAGCCAATCGGGTGCCTGATTTGAAGCGGCTGGATACGACGGCGTCCGTGCAGCCAGTGGAATCAAGAGCAGATGAGAATAGTTCGGGTCGTTAGGGCTTGAGTGCATTGTAGACTGGGTTGAATGCCGCTCGGTAAATCGTATTACGGTACCCATAGTCACTCAGAATGTTGTCAACCGTAGTACGATCTCCTCGCTCGTAAGCATCCACCAAGGCGTTAATGATCGCCAGATGACCCTCGTTGGCCGCCGTCTTGGTCGCCAACCGCTCGCGCAGTTCGCGCAACTCACCATCGCGCAACTGCTTCAGAAACCGCTCGTGCTGGCGCTGAGCCATGCCCAGCAACACATGATCCACCACGTCGAGCGCCATCTTTCCTCCCCACCGTATTCCGGTCAGTCCGGCCAAAAGTCCTCATCCAGCATTTCTTCCAGCCCGAAGGGGCAAATCGTCGGGAAAGTCCCCAAGTCCAACTGCGTTTCATTGGCGGCCCACAAGCGGGCTTTCCGATAGGCGCCGGGCGCCACGGCAGGCAGCATGGGGTGCAAGCTGGGGTTTTCCTCGAGCAGTTCTTCCAGTTCGATGCGCTGGAGAGTGATCGTGTTGCGCCAACTGGCGCCGCGTCCCCCGGGCTGGTGGCGCCATTTTAGTAAATGCGCCAGCAGTACCGTCAGCCGACTGCCCAAGGCGCGCTGTTGGCTCTTCCCCATGCTCTCCAGCTCCTCGGCGACGTGCTCCCCATCGATCTCGGCCAAACGCCCCTGTCGGATCAGTTCGGCATTGCGCATCGCCCAGGCGTGAAAGTCCTGATGATAGATCTCGCTGGCTCCACTCATGGTTTTTCCTTCCCGATCCCTCGACTCACCGACTCACCGACTCACTAGATGGTTGACTCATTGACTTATTGACTCACCGAATCATCGGTGGTTTTGCTCATATACTCCTTCAAGGCGACTCGAACCACATCCGAAACGCTCATGTCGGCCTCCAGAGCGAATCGCCGCAGGCGCCGATATTCCGATTTGGGCATCCGCACGTTCAGCCGCGCCTCGCCATCTGCCACGGCCAGTTGCTGTCGCACCCGGTCGATATGCTCGGAGGTTCTTCCCGTCGGTCGGCCTGCTTTCAACGCCATGCCCGAATCTCCTCGACCAGCGTCCGAATTTCTTCGGCCGCCGCCCCCTGCGGTTCGGCATCCAGTACGGTGGACCCCTGGGCGGCGCTGTTGGCGTAGACCACCCGCTGGCTGGTAAAAGCTTTAAAAATCGGTAGCCCATAACCCTCTAGGGCCGCCCGGATCTCGCCGGCGAGTTTGGTACCCACGATCTGCCGCGATACCAGAAATGCCGCTTTCAGTTTTCCGTCGGTGACCTCCTGACGGGCTTTGACCAACTCGACCAGGGATTCGGCGGCCCAGATATCGTAAGGCGAGGGTTGGACCGGAATCAGCACCCGGTCGGCCACCTTGAGGGCCGCCACCGCCAGTTCCTCGATGCCCGGCGACCCATCGATGATCGCCCAGGCAAAGCCCTGGGTGACGCTCTTGAGGTTTTTGAACAGCGGCGACCGATCCATGCCGACCACCGGCGGGAGCGCGTTGTCTTCGCCGGCAGCGGCGTACCAGTCACGCGCGCTGCCTTGGGGGTCGCTGTCAATCAGGATCACCGCCTCGCCCGCCAGTTGAAAACCCCGGGTGAGGTTGGTGGCGATGGTGGTCTTGCCTACCCCGCCTTTTTCGTTCAACACCGCAATGACCGTCATGCTCGTTCCCGTGAGTATCAGTAAGGATACTCATATACTCACATACTCATGAAGTCAAGATCAAGCGATTCCTAATCCAACAAACAGGCTTCAGTTGCGCTAAAATTGAGATAGAGTGATTATCTTTGTTGATCATTGATTATCAGCAAGAGGGTGAAGGGTGACGACACGAATCTCGCGGATGGTGGGCTTCTCCGTTCCACCAACGATGGCCGAGGAATTGGATCGCGTGGCAGAGGAAGAACACCGTACCAAAAGCGAACTATTTCGTGAAATGTTCCGGGTGTATCTGACCTATCGACGGCTCAAGCGGCAGCAAGAAGACGAAGAGCGGCTGGACCGACTGATACGGCATCCCCTCGAAGCAACGTCGGTATTCCCAATGATCGAAACCGGGAGCGAAGAAGTCCTGCTGGAATCCGCACGATTTGCCGGTCCTCGAACGAAAATAACGGGTAGCCAACCTGCGAAGGACGCTGCCCCGCTCGCGGCTGCCCATAACGATGCACCCATAAAGCTCATGACCTGAGCGGTCATCGTCAGGCTCCCTTTCGATCATCATGAACTCGCCCAAAACCCGCCTCAGGACGGTTGCCGACCGGCCCCGGATCGTGGAAATCGAACTGCATGACCTCCATCCCAATCCGGATCAGCCGCGCAAGACGTTCAGCGAAGAGAGCCTGATCGAACTGGCGGCCTCCATCGAGCGGCACGGCCTCATCCAGCCGATCACCGTCAAACGCCTGGACGACGGAACGTACTTGCTGGTGGCCGGCGAACGACGGTTCCGGGCGTTCGAACGGTTGGGGCGATCCACGATTCCGGCCATCGTGACGACAGGCGACGCCGAGGAAATCGCGCTCATCGAAAACATCCAGCGCGAGGACTTGAATCCGCTTGAGGAGGCCGAGGCCCTGGCGCGGATGATGGATCGCCATCGCTACACGCAGGAACAGTTGGGGCAAGTGGTCGGGAAATCCCAGGCGGCCGTCAGTCAGGTCCTGGGTCTCCTGAATCTTCCTGAAACGATCAGGGCCGAGTACCGCGCCGCGCCGCGCTCCAGCAAATCGCTGCTGGTGGAAATCGCGGCCATGAAAAGTGAGGCGGAACAGTTGCGGTTGTGGGCCGCCATCAAGGACGGCCGGATTGCCAACGTCAAAGCCGCCAGGACGGAGCGCGCCGCCCAAAAGCAGGGTGAGTCGCCGCCTTTTTCAACCCTCGAGGTCATCAAGGCCTGCAAGCGGCTTAAAATCGCCTTGGAGCGCCTGGAAGCGCCGGTGGCCACCCGGATACCTTTGGACGATTACAACGCACTGGCGGCCCTCTGCGAGCGTTTACACGCTATTGTGGCCGGCATGACGCCTGAACCGCCGGATGTCGAAACCGACGATACCGATTACGAAAGCTGAAATCACCCAATCTATCGCCCATGCCCAGCAAAACCTCCCTGCGAACCCTCCCGGAGAACGCGGAACTCGACTTCGGCCAGAGTGATGAATCGGGCCGGTTGCTCCCGCTGGAAGAAGATCAACTCTTTCACGAGATCAATTTGTTGCGGGTGGAGGGCTTTTACTTTTGCCTCGACCCCAAGGCAGCGGCGAAGCGGCGGGATCGCCAAACCTTCATCGAGAAGCTCAAGCAGGCGGGTTCGATCGTGGAACAGCCGATCACCATCGAACCGCATCCCACTTACGGTTACCCGTCGGTGTTGGCCTACAAGCTGTTGCAGGCCATCATGAAAAAGCTGACCGACTACGGGTATCCGGCCCCCGAGCATGTGTCGTTCAGCAAACGGGAACTAATGGAGCTATGCGGCCATGCTTCGTTCGGCGGCTGGCAGTCCCAAAACCTGTTTCGGGCCGCAATGCAGTTGAATTCCACCAAGGTTTGGTGTTCCTTTTTCGACAAGGGCAACAAGGACTGGCAGGTCATCACCTTCTACATCGTGGACTCCTGCCTGTTTTCCGGTCGGGGGGAAAAGATCCAGCAGTGCGTCTTTCATCTGCATCCAGCCATCATCAAGTCCCTCAACAGTCGCTACAGCTTTTGCCTCAACTTCACCCGGATGACCGGCCTGGAACCGATCGGCGCAGCGCTGTTCAAGCGATTATTTTTCCATTTCTCCAATCTTTACAGCAAAAATCCATCGCCGGATATTTCATTTACCAAGGATTACGCCGCTATTTGCCGGACGTGGCTGGGCGACATCAAGCCGGAGCGTTACAAGTCCCTCATCGTGAGCAACCAGTTGGGGCGACACATGCAAGCTCTCAAGCAGTGCGGCCTGATCCGATCCTGGGAAATCAGGAAAAACGCTGACAAAACCGGCTTTAACCTTTCCTTTTGGCCGGGAAGTAGTTTTTTCGAGGACTATCACCAATTTTACGCTCCCCACCAGCAACCACCGATGCTGGTTCGCAAAACCCAGGACGAGCAAACGATCCAGCGGCCGATGGAACTGGTGGCCTACTTCTACCGCCGGCTCTACCGAACGGACACCGTGGACGAAGCGATCTTCTCGAACAAGGAAACCGCGTTCGCGGCGGCGTTGCTGGAGAACCACTCCTTCGAGGACCTGCAAGCCTGGGTGGATTTTGCCCTGGCCGAAGCGAGAAGGACGGGATTCGATATCCGCAGCTTCGGCGGCATTCGGCAGTATGCAGCGGCGTTTGAAGCGCGGCGCGTCCAGGAACGGCAGCACCACGAACGGGAGATGGCGCAAGTCAGCGAACGGCGGGAACGCCAGCATCAGGATCGTTACCAGCAATTCTATCGTTCGGAACTGCTGCGCCTTCGCCAGGCGATGGGCGCTGAGGCGCTGGCCGCCCTTGAGGAGCAGGCTCGCCAAGGGCTAGGTGATGAAGCCAGCGGGATCGGGGCGCGATTCCTGATTCGGGTGCGGGTTGATCAGATCCTGGTTCAACAGCACCAGGTGCCCTCCTTCGAGCAGTGGCGGCAACAAAATCCCGGTTGATCCAGGATACAGATATTCCAGCTATGGAATGACTGGAAATACTATATATAGTTATTCTTTAAATAGAATATCATATATATAGATATTTCCAACTTACAAAAACTTACACCCAGACGTTTCCCAGGTGACCAGAGGCAAAGTCCTTCAATCTGGAAACGCCACGTCGAATTATTGGACGTCCAATAATCCTTCCCCAGGATCAGTCGGCAACTTTGCCGACTAAAGCTCAGAGCCTGATTCAGGCAGTTTCATGACTCGGCGTAACTACACCTAACAGCAAGCGCACACCTTCGCCAAGGCTGAGTATTTTGACAAAAACCCCGCCACACTTGAAACCATGGCAGATGTAGTTTGACGATCAAGCGGGTGCTGGATACTTGCTTATCGAGCAAGCTTGCAGGAAAGGAATGTTCGTGCTGGTGAAATGCGAGAGGTTATCTCACATTTTTATAACTAAAATAATATCTTAGGAACTCTTAAATGACCGTTCCCCTACTGAACCGGGAATTGCTTGAGGAGGTGAGTATTTTGACAAAAGAAACCAGTGTTCCGACCGGGGGGAGGTGAGTATTTTGACAAAAGAAACCAGTGTTCCGACCGGGGGGAGGTGAGTATTTTGACAAAAGAAAGTGAGTATTTTGACAAAAGAAAGTGAGTATTTTGACAAAAATTTTTTCCAAAAAAAGTCTTGTAATAAATTGAAAATTAACAACTTTTTCCGAGAACGCTCTTTCTCATATATATTCAAGATATATTCAACACACACGCGCATACGCGCGTGTGAGAACCCGTGTGTTTTGAAAGAAGAAGACAAAAACCAGCAACCCCGGTTACGCACCCAGCGTTTATCAGCTTCCCCTGGTTCCAAGGTCGTTGACGAAAACGCTACCAGAAGGAAGGCTACGCACGGAGGTTTGGCATTTCAGCGGCATTGGCCACGACGGTCCCAGCAACCACGCGTTCACCGTGATCCAGTTGTCGCCATCGTCCATCACCATGTGCCTCGGCCCAAGTCCATACGACAGGATGGGGATGAGGGCATGAAGCGCGTTCGACCCGGGAATCGGCGAGAACCGCGAAGTCGTCCAGACAACCTTCCCCTCGGGATCCGACGGTCAGGACGTATTCGACGCCGAGCCGTTCGCCCAGGGCATCCAACGCTTGTTCCTCTCCGCACCGTCCGATTAACAGGGTGAGGGTAAACAGCGTCAAGAGGGCATCGAGCGCCGAGGTGGCGTGTGATTCCTCCGGCAACAGCGCGACTGCGGCGCCCACATGCCAGCAAGCTCGTCGCACGCGGATCGCTTCGGGCGCCGCGGGATCCAGCCGCATCGCCACGACATCGCCCGATTCCAGACCCAGAAACCGCAACGCGGCGGCGTAACGCTCGACAGTCGGCAAGCGTCCGGGAAAAACGCAGGCCAGCGGAATATCCAGGCGGGTAGGAGCCATCAGTAAGGTAAACCTCGACGAAGCAGATGGTCTTATAATAATTTTTATAATTTCGCTTTAAATCTGAAAATTGGTATAAATTATAGAAAATCGTGGTTATAAAATAAACTTAAAACAACAAAGCTGGATTATTCTCTCATGCCGATGCCTACCATTCCTGCTGATCGTCCGGTGTTGGGCCAGGATCTCCCCCTGCTCGCGGCCCGGTTGAACCGAACGCCCGCCGAGTGTTGTGCGCTGATCGGGATTTCTCCATCGAGCTGGTCGGTCTGGAAAAAGCGGGGGGATCAACCGATCCCCAGCCCCACGGTCGCGCTCGCTATCCGTCTCTACGACTGTTTCCCGGAACTGGCGCCCCGCGAACCGACGCCCGAGGAGTTGCTGGCGCTCGTGAGTCAGGTCACGGGTCAAGCCGTTCCCCAGACCCGTCTGGCCGCGCTCCTCGGTCGGGAACGGACATCAGGGTACCGCTGGACGCAACGTGGGCGCCCTTCCCTGCCGGTCTCCCGGCTCATCGGAGCCGTGCAGCGGTTGTTATTGACCCGCTTTACGGCGGGCCTGCACCAATACGAGCAGATGGTCGCGCAGGAAGCGGCGGCGCGCGGAATCGCCGATCTGTTTCAGGAGGGGTCGTGGGTAGCGGAGAAGGATTAAAACCCAGCCAATCACGAGAGGAAGGGGAACGAGGCTACCACCGCCCGGGTTTGTGGTAATCCGCCCGCGGCGCTGATCAGGTGCGGATCCCGATCACCAGCCCAGAGGGTTATCGTCATGAAAACCGACCTCATCACTTCCATGGCTTTGCTTTGGGGCGCTACGGGACTGTTCGTCGCCGATGTTCGAGTTGCCCTGGCGGCGGACGGCGACCGGGATAGCGATTTCCCGCAAGTGCTGACGCCATCGCGGTTGCCCCAGCGCCTCGATGATGCGCCCAGCACGGTCACCATCATCGACCGGGCGATGATCGAAGCGTCTGGCGCTCGACGGTTGGTCGATGTCCTGCGGTTGGTGCCGGGTCTCCAGGTGGGTTACAAGAACAACAGCCTGCCGACGGCTACCTACCACGGTTTGTCCGACGAGTACGCGCGGCGGATGCTGCTGCTGCTGAACGGACAGCGGATTTTTCAGTACTCGCGCGGGGTGATCGAGTGGAACAACCTGCCCATTCCACTAGAGAACATCGAACGCATCGAGGTCGTTCGGGGGCCGGCCGCGGCGGCCTACGGTTCCAACGCCCTGCAGGCAGTGATCAACATCCAGACCGGCAGCCCGGCCGAGTACCCGGGTCTTTCAGCCCAAATCGCGGGTGGCAGCGATGGCATCGCGGATGGGTTCCTGCGGTACGGCGGACGGGTAGGCGTCATGGACTACACCCTGTCCCTGTCGAGCGTGGGGGACAGCGGCTACCCCGGCGTCTACGACGACCGGCGCAACACCAGCCTGTCGTTCATGGGCGACGTGCCGTTCGAAGCGGGCGGCGAATTAAAACTGCAAGCCGGGTTCGCGCGCGGCGACTACGGGATTGAGAATCCCGAGTCCACCTCTTCGGAACCCGCGCGAGATTTCCCGGTCACCGACAACTTCCAGAGTCTCCAGTGGCGGAAACCCGGAACCCGGAAAGACGAATGGACGCTGACCCTGTCACACAACGCTTTTCATTACGGCGACCGGGGGTTTCGTAACGACCAGCTCCTTCCCGGCGTTACGTTGCAATTCGATTACGACATTGAGGAAGAACGCTACGAGGCCGACGTCCAGTACATTCGCCGTTTTTCCGATCGATGGCGCACCAGGGCTGGATTCGGCTATTACCAGGAAAGGGTCCGCTCGCCGTTTTACTTCGATACCGACGCCACGCTGAGCAACGAGGTATCCTGGCTGGCGGGCCACGGTGAATACCGGATCGATCCCGCCTGGGTGCTGAACGCGGGCGCCATGCTGGAATATTCTTCGCTGACGGCATCCTGGCTGTTCCTGCCCCGGTTCTCGGTCCACTATCACGTGGACGACTGGCAAACCCTGCGCTTGGCCTATTCGACGGGCTCGCGCCAACCCACGCTCTACGAGAACGATGGCCGAGCTGTCATTCGCGCGGTGAACGTACCGCTGACGATCTACCGCGTCATTGCCAGCGGTGGCCTCAACCCCGAAATCAACCGCTCCCTGGAGGTGGGCTATCACTGGCAGGCCGAACGGAATCAGTTCGATGTGCGTCTGTTTCAAGAACATTATTCCGACTATATCGGGACCTACTACCGACCTGCACCCGACGTACCGACAGCGTTGCCGGGGGTGGTCCTGGACTTTGCCAACGACGACCCGATCATAGTTCGCGGGCTGGAAGCGCAATGGGATTGGCGCAACCTGTCGGGTACCCGGCTGTTCGCCAGCTACGCTCTGACCACCATCGACGCCTCGGGGACCCGCTATGATGCCGGCTACGAAGACAGCGCGCCGCGCCACGGACTGGGGTTGTTGGCCAGCCAGGAGTTCGGCAACGGCTGGCAGGCGAGCTTGAACTACGACTATCAGTCCGGGATGCAGTGGTACCGCGATCGGCCGATCGACGGCTATCATCAACTGGGCGTGCGGCTGGCCAAACGATTCAAACTCGGTTCCACTCCGGTCACCGCCGAATTGGTCGGCGCCAATCTGCTGGGACCGGTCAGCGATTACCTGCCGAACCGCGAGTGGGACCGAAGCGTGTTCCTACGGTTTAGCCTGGACCGTTAGTCCTCTTGAAAACGCGCCTTGCCACAATGGGTTGGAGACTGCTAACCCTGATTTTGGTCATGCTCTGCGCTCAGGCCCGTTCCGCCACGCTCTTGTTTGTCGCCAATGGTGATTCACCCGAGCACCGCGAGTTCCTGGCGCGACAGCGCCAATGGCAAGTCGGGGCCGATCTGTTGGCCCTCGATACGGTCGAGGCCCAGGGAACCCGTTTGATGGGGTTGGTGGTCTGGCTGAAATCGGCCCCATCGCCGCGGAAGTCATTACCGGCGCGCGTGGCCGCGCAAACCTTGATGCGGGCGAGATCCCCCACCTTGGCCGATCTGTGCCAGCAGGTCGATGTCGTGGTGGCCGTGGCGGGGGACGCCGCGCGCGCAGCGAAGCAAAACTGTTCCATTCCTTTGCTGATGGTGCTGGTACCGGACGCGCAGCTCCAACCGCTGCTCGAACAGAACCGAGGGCCAGCCCGTACCGCCATCTACCCGACGGCGGACCCGGTGGCGAATCTGCGGTTGATTCGCGAGCTGCTGCCCAAGGCTGCCACCGTGGGCGTGCTGGTGTCCCCGCAGCGGGCCGAATTACCCAGCCTGCGCGCGGAAGCGCATCGTTTGCAGTTCAAATTGGAGGAAATCACCGCCACCAACGACGAAGAGGCGGTTCGGGCGTTGCGCAGCCGCGTCAGCGCGCTCGACGCCGTGCTGTTGCTCCCCGATCTTCAGCTGATCAACGCCTGGTCCTTGAAACCGATTCTGTTGATGACGATTCGCCAGATGGTTCCCACCTTTGGGGGTCCCACCGCCGACTACGTGCGGGCGGGCGTGCTGGCGGCCGCCGTTCCCGACCTCGACCGCCTGCCCGCGCAGATCGTGGCGGTCGCCCGGCGCCTGGCGAGCGGTGTGGTTCCCGCCCCGGTCTATCCGGAGGCGACCCGGGTGGTCGTCAACCCCACCGTGGCCGGCGTGCTGTCCATCGTGATTCCACCCACCTGGAACGCTCATGCTGAGTAAGTTTTACCGCCGTCTCTCGATTCGCGCCCAGATTCTGATCGTGGCGATTGCCCCGACGCTGATCGTGACCCTGATCCTGGTGGTGCTGGCGTATCGGGACAACGTGGCGCAGGGCCAGCAGACCTTGCACCGGCAGGGAACCCTGCTGGCCGCCCAACTGGCCGCCAACCTCGAATATCCCCTGTTCACGGGCGCCACCGAGCAGCTTCCTACCCTGATTCAAGCCATGGTGAAGCCGGCCGCGACGGTGCTGGGCACCGAGGTGATTCGGGTCGCGGTGCTCGGCAAGGATCGGCGGATTGTGTACGCCGACCCCAACGCGGCGGTCCCCGCGCCAGCGCCGCTGGACGGAGATCCCCTGCTGGCGCCGAACGCGTTCCCCACCGACCGCCAGCGTTTCGTAGCCCCCATCTATCTGGAACCGCTGGCGCTGCCGGCGCCAGCCCCCCTGGAGAAGCGCTACCTGGGCGCGGTCGAACTGGAACTCGCCACGGCGCCCGTGCAAATCGAACAGGCCCAACATTTCCTGCGCAACATTGGGCTGGTTGCGATCACCTTCGTAGCCGGACTCATCCTGGCCTGCTGGACCGGCTACCGGCTGGCCCGCTCCCTCCGGCAAACCGCGCGCGCCATCGAACGGATCAAGGGCGGCGATTTGTCCGTGCGATTACCCCGAACCGAAGTCAACGAAATTGGCATCTTGCAGGACGGGGTGAACCTGTTGGCCGAGACCATCGCGGGCGAGCAAGCCCGACTCGAAAACGAGCTCGCCAAGGTCCGCGGCGAATACGACCGGGTGTTGGCTCGCTTGCAGGTACAAACCCAAACCGCCGAACAGGCCAATCAGGCCAAGAGCCTGTTCCTGGCCAAGGTCTCGCACGAAATGCGCACGCCGTTGTATTCGATCCAGGGATTGGCGGAACAGTTGCTGCGCGCTGTCTCCAACCCCGAGGAAGAGCGGACGGTCCAGACGCTGCTGGGGGCGGTGCGGACGCTGTACAACACCATCAGTGACATTCTCGACTTCACTCAGCTCGAGCGCGGCAAATACACGCCTCATTTCGAACTGCTGGATCTTTGGGGCGAAATCGAACAGGTCATCGAAACGGTCGCGCCACTGGCGGCCCGGCAGCGCCTGTATCTGGATGTCATCGTCGAGCCGCGCACGCCAACCACCGTCTGGAGCGACAGCCGGGCGCTTCGGGCGATCGTGACCAACCTGATCGCCAATGCGGTGAAATTCACGGAAAGGGGTGGTATCTGCATTCGGCTGAGCGCGCCTTCCGGTCCAACCGACGGTTCGGTACTGGTTTACCTACGGGTTCAAGATACCGGTTGCGGCATTCCCGCCGACCAGATGGCCACCATTTTCGCGCCGTTCGAACAAGTGGACGGCGCTCTCAATCGGCGCTATGGCGGTACTGGGCTGGGATTGTCGATCGTCAAGGGTTATTGCGACGTTCTCAACGGCCACATCGGTGTCGAAAGCCGTCTGGGGCAAGGCACGACCTTTACGGCGACCCTGCCCTTTAGCCGAGTCGATCCGAATCCGCACGCTCCTCTCAACCTGCCGAAGAAGTGGCGCGCCCTGGTGGTCGACGACCGCCCCAGTTTCCGCGAGTCGGTTCGTTGCCGCCTCGAGAACCTCGGTCTGGCGGTGACGGAACAGCCGGGGCCGGCGGCGATGTTGAGTGCCCGACCGCCTCCCGCCCTCGGCTACGACCTGCTCGTCGCGCAAAACGTGTCCGCTCTGCCCCCTCAGACCCGATCTGAACAGATCGAGCGCTGGCATGACTGGGCGCAATACATTATCAGCCTGGAAACAGGGCCTTTGCCGTCGCCGCCCTCCGTGCTGGACCACGGCGGTATCAGTCTCGTCCTGAGTGCGGCCATCACCCGGGCGGCGTGGTACGCCGAACTCAGCCCCCTGCTCGCCAACGTGCGACTGGAAGAGAATACCGTCCCTCATCATCGACGGCGGCGACACTTTCTCACCGACAAAACCGTACTGGTGGTCGAAGACTTCGAACTCAACCTTGAGATCATGACCCGCCAGTTGCGCCGGCATGGCCTGCGGGTTTTAGAGGCCAGCGACGCGGACGAGGCGATGCGGAAGGCAACCTGCCCCGACCTGCGACTGATCCTCATGGATATCCAAATGCCGGGGACCGACGGCGTCGCCGCCATCCAGGCCATCCGCGCCCTGCCTGGCGGCGCGGGACTCCCTATTCTGGCGTTCACGGCCAGTGCGGACCAACCGACCCATCATCGCGCGATAGCGGCTGGCGCGAACGGCGTACTGGTCAAACCGCTCAGCGAGGAGGAGTTGATCAACGCGGTGTACGAGACGCTATTGGGATTCGATGCACCGCTCGTGACGATTCCCACCACCTGAGTCCGCGACGATGTTGTCGATCCTGTTGCTTGGTGGAGGTGGGCTGTACTGGTGGGGTTTGATCGTCGGCCGGCGGATCCCCGTGCTGGCCGGCGCGGGTGCGTTGGGTGGGGCCTTGATCCTGTTGGTCGGTCAAGGCGGGATCGCGCCGGCCGCGCTTCCGACCGTGGTGCTCGCCGCTGGCCTGGCGGGGTCGCTCAAGTGGGTTCATCAGCCGGTCTGGCAGGCGGTGGGCTGGCCGCTCTATGTGCTGGTCGTGCTGGCCTTGGGATTTCGGCTGTTGCCGGGGTTCGCCCCCGTGCCCGTGTTGGCAGCTCCCGGAGCGGGGAACCTGTCTGTGGTTTGGTTCACTCCCGAAAAGCTGCTGTTGCTGGGGCTGGTGCCGCCGCTGGTCTTGACGCCGGTGACGCCGGGATCGGGGTGGTTCGGCCGCGACCGACCCCGACTGACGGTTGCCCTGATCCTGGGAATCACTTTGCTGGCGCTGATCCCCCTGGCGCTGGCGCTCGGTTTCGCGCGACCGGCGTGGGTGGCGGGATCGTTGCCGGTTCTGGCCTACCGGCTTGCCGACCATCTGGTGTTCACGTGCGTGCTGGAAGAAAGCTTCTTTCGGGGGATCGTGCAAACCGCGCTGATTCGGGGGTTCGCCGACCGAGGATGGTCACAGGCCGCGCCGTTGGGGATTATTGCCGCGTCCCTGTTCTTCGGTGGGGCGCATGTTGGGGGTGGTGCTGCTTTTATGCTGCTGGCGACCGTCGCCGGTCTCGGTTATGGCGTCGCGTACTACCTGACCGGGCGCATTCAGGATGCCGTCGCCGTCCATTTCGCCGTCAATGCCATTCACCAGCTTTTCCTTTCGGCGCCAGCCGTTCGATGACTTTCCATCCCCTGGTGGGTAAATGGTGAATGCACCCGGTTGACCCGCTGGGTTATGTTGATTTCAACCGTGAGTCGGTAAGTCAATGAGTCGGTAAGTCAGTGAAGCTTTATGTCAGTGAGTCAGTGAGTTGGCGCTGGACTTCAGCCAGGCCAGCACTGCGGCCTCGCTAGGCTCCAGAGCGGCCTGGATCGCCTCGTTGAGTGCCGTCAATGCCAGTGCGGTCTCCTCCGGGGGTGCGTGATTGGTGAGGTGGGATTCGAAGGTTCGCGCCGCGGCGCCAATCCGCTCAAAGCCGAGATAAAGGCCGCCCGAACATAAGCGGTGAACACAGGTTCGAAGTCGCTCCGTATCCTGCAGGACTTCCGCAGGGTTCAAGTCGGCGTGAGCGGTGGCCAGGATGATCAGAAACCGCTTGACCATGTCCTCGGCGATAGCGGGATCATCGCCGGCGGCGGCGAGAGCCTGGGTGGCATTCAATACATCGCCGAGTTTCATCGCGTTGGTAGCCCAGGGGTGAACCATCGTTCGGCACCGCAAGGAAACGGTCAGAGTATCGTTTCCTTTAGCAGCCGATAACGGATAGCCAAGTGCGTCATTTCGACATCGTTTCTCACCCCGAGTTTGTTGCGAATCCGATCTCGATGGGCGTAGATCGTCTTGGGACTCACATGGAGCAATCGCGCCAGATCTTCGGGTGGGTGTCCCTTGACCAGCAAAGTGAAAATTTCCAGTTCGCGATTGCTCAAAGCAACCAGCGGGTCGCTGCTGGAACCTGATCCCACCGCCTCCAAGCCGTCCACCAGGGTGGGAGAGAAATACGTCCGGCCCTGATGGACGGTATGGATGGCCTCGCGGATGTCGGTGGATGCCCGTTCCTTGGCGACATAACCTCGCGCCCCCGCCGCCCGCAGCCGTTGTGGCCAGGGTGGCTGGGTCAGGACGGACAGCACGATCACTTGTGGGGGATGCGGCAATGTCAGCAGGCGCGCCGTCACTTCCACTCCACTCAACTCGGGCATGTCGACATCCACGACGGCTACGTCCGGCTGCCAGACGCGCGCCTGGCGGAGTGCATCCAGGCCGTTATCCAGGTCGGCGACGACCTTGATTTCCGGATCGTGGGAGAGCACCGCCTTTAACCCGATGCGAATCAGTTCCTGGTCATCGACCAACATCACGGTGATCACGCGCCCGGCCACCCTGCGATAAAATGTAAGAATATTCCTAAAACAGTGTAGGAGGATTCTGCATTTGCCGTTAGCCCCTTGGAAACCCGGTAGCGACAGGATAAAGATGAATCAAAGTCGCCTACTGCCTCGGAGGTGCGTGCCATGGGTAATCACCGCAGGAAAATTTCGGCGCCCGATTCAGACCTGCATTTTCGCGTGGCGATGGACGTCCTGGAAACGGTGGAGTATCTCGAAGCTCGCGGCGAGCCGGTGACGCCGGACACCCTGTATCAGCGGCTGCAATCGCCGCCCAGCGGCGATCCCACCATCACGATTTCCCGCATCGAACAAGGATTGACCCAAGTCCAGTTCTGGCGGGAGCAGTTTGTCACTCGTGATATCGTCCACCATCGGCACCACCTTGCCACCCTGGCGAACCAGGTCCGGGGCGAAATCTGGCGGCTGCAGCAATATCAGTACTATTTCGATGACCTCTTGCGCCACGCCGACGCGCTTCTGAAAACCACCTTGACGCTCCCCCCGGAGTCTTCAGCAGAGTTGGTTGGCCCTCCACGGTAGCAATGTCGCAAGTACCGCTCCTCGAACGACGCTTGGTCAAAATAGTATCGCCTGACCAGGAAGTCCCATGATGAGCGTCAAAGTGCGCGGCTTACTCACGAGAACGGGGCTCTGGGAATGAAGCGATGTGCCGGTAATTGGTTTCACGGCATTATCAGCGCTCCGGCGGCATCCGCGCTGTTGCTACCAACCTCGCGTTACTCGCGCAACCACGATTCGCCCGCGCGGCAGTCCGCTCTTCCCGTCGCCCGCGCCACTATCGCAGGGTCATGCCGGCTTCGGGAGCGGTCATGAATCCGCTCGACGATGCCCTGGCCGCCCTGGAGCGGGTGACCGGCTACCGGCCGGTCAAGGCCGGCGACGGCTACAAAGCCCGCTGCCCCTGCCACGAGGACCGCAACCCCTCGCTGTCGGTCAAGATGAACGGCCGGCTGCTGTTGCACTGCTTCGCCGGTTGCAGCTACGAGCGCATCGTGGCCGCCCTCGGCCTGACCCCGGAACGGCCTGCGAAGCGGCGGGAAATCGTAGCGACCTACCGCTACCGCGATGCTACTGGGGTCGAGGTTCGCCAGAAGATCCGCTACGCGCCCAAGGACTTTCGCATCCGCCATCAGGACCCCGCCGGCCAGTGGGTTTATAAAGCCGGTCCCGGCCCGGCGGTGCTCTATCGCTTGCCGGAACTGCGCCAGGCCATCGCTGCGGGGGCGACGGTGTTCGTGGTGGAGGGCGAGAAGGACTGCGACCGGCTGGCGGCGGGCGGCCTGGCCGCCACCACCAACATCGAAGGGGCCGCACAGTCCGACCAGAAACCGAAATGGCGCAAGGCGTACACCGCCCAACTCGCCGGAGCGGCTCGCGTCGTCCTGCTCCCCGACCACGACGAGCCCGGACAGGCGCACATGCAGGCCATCGCTCAGGCGCTGCAGGGCCAGGTCGGTGAGGTGCGGCTGCTGGCACTACCCGAGCTGCCGGCCAAGGGCGATGTGTCCGACTGGCTGAACCAGGGTCACACCGTGGCCGAACTGCTGGCGCTGGCGGCCGCCGCGCCGGTGTTCGTGTTCCCCACCCCGCCCGATTCCGCCCTGACACCCGCCGTCTCGAACGAACCGACCGCCCCGGTCGGAGCCGTTTACTGTCCCCCGACCGTCAGTCCCTGCACCCATCTGGCGAATTCGTACCGGATCCGCAACTACTACCAAGGCCGCATCTGGTACGCGCTGGGACTCGGCTGGATCCTGTGGACCGGCCGGTTCTGGCGGCCCGATCCCACGGGCGAAGGCGCCCTCGCGACCGGATTCGTCGGCGGCCTCTCGCGCCGCATCGCCCGGGAAGCCGCCACCCTCGCCCGCCGCGCCGCCCACGACGCTGACGAAGATCGTCGCAAGTCGCTGATGAACCAAGCCGAGACCCTGCTGAAATGGGCGGTGCAGTCCGAACACGAGCGCACCATCGCCGCGGGCCTCAAGCTGTCGAAACACGCCCTGCTGACCGACTACAGCGCCCTCAACGCCGACCCCTGGCGGTTCAACGTCCAGAACGGCACCCTCGACCTGCGCACCGGCGCCTTGCGCCCCCACGATCCCGCCGACCTCATCACCTTCCTGGCTCCCGTCATTTACGGCCCGGCCGCCCGGTGTCCGACCTGGGAGCGCTTCCTGCTCGAGGTCTTCGCCGGCGATCGCGATCTGGTGGCCTTCCTCCAGCGCGCGGTCGGCTGGTCCCTGACCGGCGTGGTCAAGGAACGCGCCCTGTTCTTCCTGTACGGCGACACCGGCAAGAACGGCAAAACCACCCTGGTGGAAACTCTGATGAAACTGGTCGGCGCCAGCGGCGAAGCCAGCTACGGCTACGGCCGCAAGGTCGGCGCCGACACCTTCATGAAGTCAAAGAATCCGGAAGACAATCAGCGCAAGGCGGCCACGCTGGCCGGTCCGCGCTTCGTCTGCACCAGCGAGGTGGATGAAGAACACCGGCTCAACGAACAGTTGATCAAGGACATCACCGGCGGCGATACCCTCGAAGGGCGGCGGCTCTATCAGGAAGCGTTTACCTTCAAACCGCAGTTCAAACCCTGGATGTACGGCAATCACAAGCCGGAAATCCGGGGCACCGATGACGCCATCTGGTCGCGGGTGCGCCTGGTGCCCTTCGAGGTGAGTTTCAAGGGCCGCGAAGACCTCGATCTGGCCGACAAACTGGAAGCCGAACTCCCCGGTATCCTCAACTGGGCCATCGAAGGTTGCCTGGACTGGCAACGCCACGGCTTGCAACCCCCGGCCAAGGTCCAGGCCGCCACCCAGGCCTACCGCGAGGAAATGGACGTGTTCGGCCCATTTATCCGGGAATGCTGCATCGTTCATCGCAACGCGGAGGTGTGGGCGAACGATCTATGGAACGCTTACCGGGTGTGGTGCGCAGAGGCCGGCGTCAGGGAGCAAAGTCAGACTAAACTGGGTAATTATTTGACTTCAAAAGGTTTTATCAAAGAAGGAAGCCATAGGGTGAAACGGATTGGCATTGGTCTTTCGCCCAGGACTTCTACCGGTGACCGCGACAGTTGCGACAGTTGCGACACTAAGTCGGAAAAATCCCCATAGGGGATACTCTATAGGGACTTTCCGGAACTACTGTCGCAACTGTCGCAACTATCGCAACCCCCAAAAACCAGGTCATGTTTTTTAGATGCTTCCTGATGACCCCGTTAAGGATGGGTTCCTGGGTTGTCTATTTGCATTTGGCTCCGGGCCGCCTGGTATCCGGTTTGCCAGCCATGATCGTAGGCCAGCCACGATAGCCCTAGAAAAACCAGTAAAAACAAAGTCACAACCACGCCAACTGCGAGGAATCGTTGTTTCCGGCGTTGCAGGTTTGGCTTTGTGGTCGGAACCGTAATATTCCGGGCCACCTCTCTGAGAACCTGCGGAAAGTCGCGCTGAAACTCGCGCCTGGCGTTTTCCATCGCCGCTTGGGCGGTGGCGTCAGCGACCTGCTTGAGGTTGCCGAGGGTTGCCGCGACCGATGTTTCCATATCCTGGCGGAAGTACTGCAAGGCCATGATGATCAGCCACAGGGCGTCGTTATCCCGCAGGTCGAGCGCTTCCCGAACCCGGTCGAGTTCCCGAAGTTCGCGGTCGCTGGGCGGCCGGCCCAGCAGTCGGGTGAAACTCACCATCCAGCGGGTCCGAAAATCCGGTGCGTCACGCGGAGCGGAGAGCGTTGGCGGGGTCATGGAGAATGCGGGCGAACATCCGGGCGCAGGCATGGCGCCAGCGCGTCAACTCGGCCCGGTTGCCGAGCGGCAGATCGCGGGCGGCCTTGGCGATGGTCAAACGCCGGCCGAATAGATCGTCGCTGACCCGGTCGGCCAGATCGGGGAAATCGAGCGTTTGCCCGCCGGCGCGTTCGAGGGTCTCCCGCAGGCGGGATTGGTTGTACAACTCGAATTTCGCGGGCTCGCCGAAGTAGAGATTGCGCACGACATGAACCGTCGCGTTTGGCAGAGCGTCCAGGAACGGCTTGAGCAGTTCCAGGCTGTCCCGTTGGCGGTTGATCACCCAAAACGTCACCAGCGGGCGCTGGAGTTCGGCCAGGGTGCTGTCGAGGGTGACGCCGTGAACGCTCACGCCGTGATTGTTGCGGGCAGCCGTGTTGATGATCACCGGATGATCGGGCTGGCTTTCGCAGCGATTGATCAGGGCGATCCAGCCATCCGCCTCGTCCAGATCGAGGGTGGCGGTTTCCACCTCATCCCGATAGCACATCCAGACATCAGGATTCGTGGTGTCCGTCTCCACCAGGAGCACGGTTTCGTCCAGCGATTGGAGAGAGTCGATCAACGCCATCGTCACGATGCTTTTGCCAACTCCGCCCTTGCTGCCGCCCACCAGGTAAATCGGTTTCGCCATGCTGTGGTCCTCCAAAGGATCGTGGCGACCTCGACGGATTGACGTCAGGCGTCGCTGGTGAACCTCTAAATTTCGTCGGAATCCTCCCGGGGAATGAAGGTCCCCCGGCTCGCGGGCAACGGTGTTGGGATCGGCGGACGGGTCTCGCGCGGTTTCGGTCCCGGCGGCGGGTCAGGTTTGGCCTTGGCCGGTTTCGCCGTCGTTCGATGCAGGTAGGTTCTCAGCGTCGAGGCGGTGAGATGGAGTCCTTCCTCGCGCAAGCTGGCGACGATGTCGTCCATCGAATAACCGCGCTTGAGCACGTTCAGAATCGACTTGGACAGCCGTTCGATCGCCTCCCGCTTGCCGAAGCAGGCTTTGTCGATTTTCGGCAGGGCGTCCAGTTTCGTCGCGATGCGTGCGATCTGTTCGAGCGTGTATTCCGGCGCGTGTTTTCCCATGAATCACCTGGTGATCACGAACGATCCGTCGCTCCTTCGATCCGGCGAGCCGTCTCGATGCGGTTTTGAACCGTCGAGGCAGACGGTCGACCATCCGGCGAATCGCCCAACCGGCATCGCCGTCATTAAAATAGATTTATAATAAATAAAAAACAATAGTTAGGATTCAATCCTGGCAATAATGGGTCGTCGGATGGGGACGGTTCATCGTGCGGAAGATGTTGCCAGTCGTCATCCCGAACATCTCGGCGGCTTCCCCCGGCGGGTGTCCTCGTCGGGCGCGCAGGATGACCCTTGTCGAACGTCGAACCCGGAGAACGTGATGCCCCAGACCCGGAAGGAAACCGAACCGTTGACCGAGCGCATCGGCGTGCGGGTGACGGCCGGCGAAAAAGCCCGGCTGCGGGAAGATGCCGCGCTGGCCAGCCTGTCGGTATCGGAGCTGGTTCGGCGGCGGTATTTCGGACGGCCGATCCTGGCTCGGGCCGACCAGGCGATGGTGCGCGAACTGCGCCGGCTGGGCGGCTTGCTCAAGTCCATACGCGCCGAGAGCGGCGGGACGCAACCCCAGCAAACGGAAGAGGCCTTGCGCGCCGTCGTGGCCGCCATCGAACGCTTGGGCGATGATCGTCAAAAAGATTAAAACGAATCCGCGCCGGATGCCGGGCAAGGCCGCGCGGGTGACCCGGCTGGTCGATTACATCGACGCTCCGGAAAACCGGCGGCAACAGGAGAAATGCGTGTATGCGGGCGCGCGCAATTGCCTGTGCGACAGCCGCGCCGGTCAAAAGGCCGAGATGATTGCCCTGGCCCAGGAGGCGGTCGCCAGCAGGAATCCGATTCAGCACTGGGTGCTGAGCTGGCGGGAAAGCGAGCAACCGACTCCAGCGCAGTTGGAGCAAGCGGTCGATCTGTTTCTCGACGAACTCGGGATGCGGGCGCATCAGGCGCTGTATGCGTTCCATGCCGATACCGACGATTTTCACCTGCATCTGGTGGTGAATCGCGTCCATCCCGAGACGCTGAAGGCGATCAAACCTAACGGGGGTTTCGATCTGGAGGCGGCGCATCGCGCCATCGCCCGGATCGAACACGTCCAGGTGTGGGAACGCGAACCGAACGGGCGCTATCGGGTGTCGGCCACCGGGGAACTGGTCCGCGAGTCGCGCCGACGGGAACCGGGACCAGGATCCAAGGCGCGTGATCTGGAAGCGCGCACCGGAACGAGGTCAGCCGAGGGGATCGCTCTCGCGGAGGGCGCGCCGCTGTTGCGGAGGGCGACCGGTTGGGCCGACCTGCACCAAGGACTGGCGGCGCGGGGCCTGCGGCTGGAACCGCGGGGGAGGGGAGCGGTGTTGTGGGTCGGGGAGATCGCGGTCAAGGTCTCCCGCCTCGGGCACGAGTGCGGGCTGGGGGCGTTGCGCCAACGCCTGGGCGCATATCGTCCGGCCGAATCGGACCTCCCACCGGGCGAGCGTGTGCTGGAATCGGTCCAGTCGGACCGGCCTGAAAAGTCGGCGTACCGCAGGGAACGCCAGAACGATCACCGGGCGAAAGCGCAGGACCTGGCAGCGCTCCGGCGGCGCCAGCAGGCGGAACGGCAGGCCTTGCGCGATCGGCATCGCGAGGCGCGCCATCACTGGCTGCGCGGCTCGTGGCAAGGTCGCGGCCTGCAATTGAACGCCTTGCGCAGCGCGCTCGCCACCCTCCAGGCCGGCGAGCGGGTAGCCTTGCGGGACCGGCACGGCCAGGAACGGGCCGCGCTGCGCCAGCGGCATCCACGCTTTCCCGACGACGAAGAATGGCGGCGCGAACGGCGCGACGCCGACTCGAGTGCCCCCGAGGGCAGTCGGCGGAGCGAACCCCCGGGCCTCTCGGCTGGCGGTCCGAGGGCGCCGGTGTCGGCTGGCGGCGAGGCGCCACCAGCCGGACAGGCCCCCGGCGCCCGGCCTGCCGTTTCCGTCGGCGTATCGGCCACCGAGATTTATCGGCGACATTTCCAGGATATCCGGGGCCGGGAAGGCAGCGCGCTCGACCGGTCGCGCGTGGATGCGATGATCGCCGTGCGACTGCGAATCACCGGGCATTCCCGCGACGACATGATCGCCACCCTGGCGAACGGCGCGCCGACGCTCTGGGAGGGGGATGACGAACGGCATTGGCCGACATACGCGGCGCGCGCCGTTCGCTATGCCTTCGGACCGGCCGGCGACCGGGAAGTCGAGCGCCTGGCGCGGTATCGGGAATCGTGGCGGGCGTTGGAAAGCCGGCCGCTCCAGCGCTGGCCGAGCGAACCGGGGCCATCCTGGCGTTAGCATTCGGTTTGCAAAACAGCAATCGGCATTCTATAGTAATCATCAGTAAATAATGTTTTTTATATTTAATAGAGCAATAGTTTAATGCCAACCGGCACCTCGATTCTGGAGGCGTTCAGCCAGAGCTATCCGGGCCTGATCCGGTTGCTCACCGTGGTGGCGTACCTGCTGGGGATGTGGGCTGGCGGGTCGGCGTTTCTCAAGCTATGGCGACGCCAGCGCTACGAGCCGGACGCGACCGCCGGTGGCATCGCACTGCGGCTGCTGACGTGCGCGGTGTTCCTGTATCTGCCCGCCGCCATCGCCAGCGGCCAGGCCACCGTGTTCGGGGAACCCACGATTCTGAGCTACACCCCCGGTTCGGCGCTGTCGGCCAGTGGCCAGATCGTGGTGAGGACGGTGCTGGGTTTCGTCCAGATCGTCGGGCTGTGGGCCTTTCTGTGGGGATTCCTGCTCCTGAACCGCGCCCATGCGCGCGGGGGTTACGAGCCCGGGCTGGGCGCGAAGGGGGCGACCCACATCGTGGGCGGCATTCTGGCCATGAACGGCGTCGCCACCCTCAAGATGGCGGCGGAGACCTTCGGCTTGCAGGCGCTGCTGCAGTACCTCATCGAGTGAGTGGAGCGATGGCGTGGAGGATCTGAACATGAGCGAGATCATGACGTGGAAACGGTGGCGGCCGGTGGGCCGGATCATTGCCGGCATCACCCTGGGCGCGGGGGTGGTGGGGACGTTGCTGGCCGGTGGACCGGCCCTGGCGGATACCGCCGGCGATATCGGCGCCCACCTGGCGACTCAGGGCGAAAACATCGGCAAGGCGATCTCCGTGCTGTTTTACCTGGGCGGGATGGCCGCCGGGGGCGGGGCGTTCATGAAGCTCAAGGCGAACCGCGATAACCCGCAACAGCACCCGCTGTCGCACGCGGTGGTCCTGGGGCTGGTGGCGGCCGGCCTGCTGTTTCTGCCCGAGACGTTCCAGACCACGGGCGATACGGTCTATCAAACCGGCGCCGCCAAGAATCAAATCCAGGGCACCACGGCCATCGGCGGCGGTTGAGGCCGGGATGGCGGATCGGATCGAGCCTTCGTTGATCGGGCGCTGGCTTGCGCCAGCCGGCGAACCGGCGGCGTTCACGCCCACGCCGGCGGCGATTTGCGGCGGTTGCGGTCTGGGCGTCGGTCGAACGGCGAGCCTGGTTCGAGAACCCGGTTCCGGCACGGCGCTGTGCCCGATCTGCCGGCTGGGCCGGGATCCGGCGACCCCATCGGGGGCGCTGGTGCTGGCCTGGTTGCCGGAATTCGCCCAGGGCGAACTGAATCGGTTGTACACCACCCTGACCCTGGATCTGCTGCGCGCACGCCAGGCTGGCCGGGAAGCGGGCGCTGGCATCCACTGGCGCGGCGAATTACTGGACGGTCTGTACGCCCGCGCCTGGAGCACCCAGCGCCATCTGCCCTGGACCCAGCATCTCTCCCTGCTCCGGGATACGCTGCTGGCCCTGCCGGATTCCGAACGGGCGTCCGCCCTGCCGGTGCTGGCCGGTCTGCGTTACTTGCCCAACCCCCGGCATCCCCCGCTGGGGGTATTTTTTCGCCGGTTGTTGACCGAACTCGACGCAGCCGATTAACACGAGATCGCCGAAGGGAAAAATCAAGCCAGGATACGGGACCCCAGGACGGTGGTGATAAAGCACCTTCATTCGGCATGTTTCGGGTCGTCTATGGGGTCTGCTCGCGAAGATGTCGTGGTTACAACCCAAATTTGGTTAACTCAATGAGGTAAGCCCCCGGCTCTGCCGGGGGACTCACCGAGGTTTGACCTATACGGCGGTCGTTGTGAATCTGGAGTCTCGACCAAGAGACGAGGATTCACGATGAAAGAGTATCAGAGTCTGAGCCATACTCGATGGGATTGTAAGTACCATGTGGTGTTCATCCCGAAGCGGCGCAAGCAGAAGATTTTTGGAAGTTTACGCAAGCACTTGGGGGCGATTTTTCACGAACTTGCCGGCCATAAGGAGTCGCGGATCATGGAAGGGCACCTGATGCCGGATCATGTGCACATGTGCTTGAGCGTGCCGCCGAAGTATGCGGTCTCAAACGTCGTGGGGTACCTCAAGGGCAAGAGCGCGATCTTGATCGCGCGACGCTTCGGGGGTCGGGAACGGAATTTCACCGGTGAGGTGTTTTGGGCGCGCGGGTATTTTGTCTCGACCGTGGGTTTGGACGAAGCGGTGGTCAGGGCCTATATCCGCCAGCAGGAGCAGACGGATGAACATTACGACCAGATGAGGCTGGGAGGGGTATAGCCGCCTTGGGCGGCTCACGGTGTTATCAGCGCCTTTGAGGCGCTCATCCAATAAGCCCCCGGCTTTGCCGGGGGTCATTTAACTTTTGAGGTGATTCAGCCCCTCTGGCGTTCCCGTGGCCCCCGTGCGCAGTCTCTGAGCAGCGGGCACCGGCCCCGTTCTCCCGATTGATCGCCCCTGAGCCGCAGGCGCATTCTGCCCAGAGCGCGCCCATGCGGTGAGGAGAGGCGTATGCAAGCCAAGGCCATGAAACCATATCGGGCGCGCGATGGGCGCGAGCGGCTGGCGGTGAGGATGACGGACCGCCGCCGAGAACATCAGCCGTATCGCACCGGATTGATCACGGCCTGGCGGCGGTCGACGCGACAAAGATCAGATCAATGTCCGTGGTCGGCTCGGCTCAAATCGCCGCCGAGCGCAAACGCAAGGCGTTGTAGACCACCGACACCGAACTGACGCTCATGGCCGCCGCCGCGAGCATCGGCGAGAGCAGGATGCCGAAGGCGGGATACAGCACGCCCGCCGCTATTGGCACTCCGAGCGCGTTGTACGCGAACGCGAAGAACAGGTTCTGGCGGATGTTGCGCAGGGTAGCGCGGCTCAGGTGCCGGGCGCGGACGATGCCGTTCAGATCGCCCTTGACCAGGGTCACGCTGGCGCTTTCCATGGCCACGTCGGTGCCGGTGCCCATGGCGATGCCGACCTGGGCTTGCGCCAGCGCGGGCGCATCGTTGACGCCGTCGCCGGCCATCGCGACCCGGCGGCCTTCTCGTTGCAGCGCTTTGATCTGTTCCGCCTTCTGATCCGGCAGCACGCCGGCGATCACCTGATCCAGGCCCAGTTTTCGTGCCACGGCTCGAGCCGTGGTTTCGCTGTCGCCGGTCAGCATGACGATATTCAGTCCCTCGGCATGGAGCGCCCGGATGGCGTCGGGCGTCGTTGGCTTGATGGGATCGGCGACACCCAGCAGGCCCGCGATCCGACCATCCACCACGACGAACATCACGGTCTGGCCATCGGCCCGTAGCCGTTCCGCCTCGTCTTCCAGAGCGCCCGGATCGACGTTCAGGGCTTGCAGCAACGTCCGGTTGCCCAGGGCGATCCGATGATCGTCCACCCAGCCCGTCACGCCTTGGCCGGTCACCGACTCGAAGCGTTCGGCCTGGCCGAGCATGATGCCTCGCTCCCGAGCGCCGCCGACGATGGCGGCGGCCAGCGGATGCTCGCTGCCCCGTTCCAGCGTCGCGGCCAGCCGTAACAGAGTCGCCTCATCCAGATTCGACGCGGGCACCGTCGTCACCAACTGGGGTTTGCCCTCGGTCAGGGTGCCGGTCTTGTCCACCACCAGGGTGTCGATGTGGCGCATCAATTCGATGGCCTCGGCGTTTTTAAACAACACCCCGACCGTGGCGCCCTTGCCGGTGGCGGTCATGACCGACATGGGGGTGGCCAAACCCAGCGCGCAGGGACAGGCGATGATGAGCACCGCCACGGCGTTGATGATGGCGTAGGCCATGGTCGGGGGCGGCCCGAAAATCGCCCAGACGATCAAGGTGAGCAGAGCGACCGCCACGACGGCGGGCACAAAATAGCCGGCGACCTGGTCGGCCAGCTTCTGGATGGGCGCGCGGCTGCGTTGGGCTTGCGCCACCAGATGCACGATTTGGGAGAGCAAGGTGTCGGCGCCGACCCGTTGCGCTTCCATGATCAGGCTGCCGGCGCCGTTGACCGTGGCGCCGATGACTGGGTCGCCAGGGTTTTTCTCGACCGGGATCGGCTCGCCGGTGACCATGGACTCGTCCACGATGCCGTGGCCTTCCCGCACGATGCCGTCGACCGGGATCTTCTCGCCAGGCCGGACCCGCAGGCGGTCACCGGGCTGGATGCGATCCAGCGGCACGTCCTCATCGTTGCCGTCGGCATTGATCCGCCGAGCGGTTTTCGGCGCCAGGCCCAGCAACGCCTTGATGGCGGCGCCGGTTCGCTGGCGCGCCCGCAGCTCCAGCACCTGTCCCAGCAGGACGAGCGTCACGATGACGGCGGCGGCCTCGAAGTAAACGGCGACTTCGCCGTGGGCATCGCGAAACGCAGTGGGAAAGAGGGTCGGGAACAGGACGGCCACGGTGCTGTAGCCATACGCCACGCCCACGCCCAGAGCGATCAAGGTAAACATGTTGAGGCTGCGGTTGACCAGGGACTGCCAGCCCCGTTCGAAGAACGGCCAGCCGCCCCACAGCACCACTGGCGTAGCCAACAGCAACTCCAGCCAGTTCAGCTCGCGCGATGAAGCCAGCCCGTCGAACGGCATGCCCGGCACATGGCGGCCCATCGCCACGACGACCAAAGGAACGGTCAGCAGGACGCCGATCCAGAAGCGCCGGGCCATGTCCTTAAGCTCCTGGTTTTCCTCCGCTTCGAGGGTCACGGTCCGGGGTTCCAGGGCCATGCCGCAGATCGGACAGTTCCCCGGCTCGTCCCGAACGATCTCCGGATGCATGGGGCAGGTGTACTCGGTTTTGGTCGCTGGCGCGGGGATGCCCTCCGGCTCCAGCGCCATGCCGCATTTCGAGCAACTGCCCGGCCCTTCCTGACGCACTTCCGGGTGCATCGGGCAGGTGTGGATCGTCCTTGGCGAAGGGGTCGGCGTCTTGACCGCCGGCTTTGCCGGATGAATGGGAGGGTGATGGTGGGCATGGGCAGCGTGATGGCCGTGTTCGCGGGAATGCGCGTGGGTGTTCATCGGGTGTCCTCCTCGTCAATACAGGTTAGATGCCCTATCTTTACTTCTGTACCCGAGTACGGAGTCAAGCATGAAAAAATCGCTTTCGTTGACGGTCGGCGAACTGGCCAAAGCCACGGGTGTCCATGTCGAGACCGTGCGCTACTACCAGCGGCGCGGCTTGCTGGCGACGCCGGAACGCCGTTACGGGACGATTCGCCGCTATACGGACGCCGATCGCGACCGGTTGCGCTTTATCCGCCGGGCGCAGCGGCTGGGTTTCACGCTGGAGGAAATCGCCCAGTTGCTCGCCCTGGACGCCCTCCGCGATCGGGAGCGCGCGCGCGCCCTGGCCGAAAGCAAGGTGGCCGATCTGGATGCTCGCATCGCCGATCTGCGGGCCATGCGCCGCGTCCTGGTCGAACGGATCGCGCATTGCGTCCACGGCCAGTCCTCCGAACCCTGCCCGATCCTCGACGCCTTCCGCGGCGATGTCCGCGGCGAACCGCTGGAGGAGGGCTAATGTCTTCGCGCCTGTTGGTGGTCGATGACGATGCCGCGCTCAACCTCGCGCTGTGCGCGCATTTCGAGGACCGGGGCTGGCGAGCCACGGGTGCGCACGATTGCGCCGCCGCCCTGGCCGCGATCACCGGGGCGACCTTCGAGGTGGTCCTGCTGGACGTGCAATTACCGGATGGCGACGGCGTCGAGTTGCTCGGCCGGTTGCTCGAACGCGATCCACACCTGCCGGTGATCCTCATGACCGGCGGGCGCGATGTCGAACGCGCCATGCAGGCCATCGCCGCCGGTGCCTTCGACTGGCTGCCCAAGCCGTTCGAACCCGCCGAACTGGAGCGGCTGGTGGACCGCGCCCTGGCCGCCCGCCAGGCGAGCGCCGCCGGCGGCGCCGAACCCGACGACGCGCCGCCGCGAACCTTGGTGGGCGAGAGTCGGGCGCTGCTGGAAATCGGCAAGACCCTGGCCCGGGTGGCGCCCAGCGATACCCGGGTGCTGATCACCGGCGAAAGCGGGACGGGCAAGGAAGTGATCGCGCGATTGGTGCACACCTACAGCGGTCGGCGGGGACCGTTCGTCGCCGTCAATTGCGCCGCGCTGGTCGAAACCCTGCTCGAATCGGAACTGTTCGGCCACGAGCGCGGGGCCTTTACCGGCGCTCACGCCGCCAAGCCCGGCAAGTTCGAGCAGGCCGCCGAAGGAACGCTCTTTCTCGATGAAGTGGGCGAACTGCCGCCGACCGTGCAGGCCAAGCTGCTGCGGGTCTTGCAGGAAGGCGCGTTCGAGCGGGTGGGCGGCACGCGGACGCTGGAGACCCACGCCCGGATCGTCGCCGCGACCAACCGCGATTTGCCCGCCGAAGTGGCCGCCGGGCGGTTTCGCGAAGATCTGCTGTACCGGCTGGCGGTGGTCACGCTGCATGTCCCGCCGCTGCGCGAGCGACGCGAGGACATCCTGCCGCTGGCCCGCCATCTGCTGGCCCGCGCCTGCCGGCGGCTGGACCGCTCGGCGGTGACCTTGGCGCCGGATGCCGAGGCGTGGTTGCGGGCGCGCGATTGGCCGGGCAACGTGCGCGAACTGGACAACGCGCTCGCCCGCGCGCTGGTGCATGTTCGTGGCCCACGGCTGACGGCCGACATGCTGGACGGTCCGGTTGCCGCACCACCGGATGGCGCGACCGCGACGGATGCTTTCCGCGATGCCGGCGGCCGACTGTACTCGCTCGACGAACTGGAGGCGATGCAGATCGCCAACGCCCTGCGCGAAACCGGCGGTCATAAAGGTCGCGCCTGCGCCATTCTCGGCATCTCGCGGCCCGCGCTGGAACGCAAGCTCGACCGCTACGGCCTTCGCCCGCGCGCCCGCGCCGAGGATTGACCATGCCGCTGCTGTCGCGTCTGTCCCTGCGGGTTTTCCTGTTGGTGGCTGCCCTGGTTACGACCTGCGGCGCACTGGTGCATTTGCCCAGCCTGGTCGCTTTTCGCACCGAATATCTCGAACACCGCTTGATCGATGCCTACATGGCGACCCTCGCCCTCCGCGCGGGCGGGACCTTGACTGCCGCCCAGACGGCGACGTTGCTCGAACGGGCGCACCTCGTCGGCATCGAGGTTCGGTCCGACGCCGCCGAGCTGCGGCTCGGCACGCTTGCCCCGGTCGAGCGCGACATCCGGTTGGACCGGGAATCGCTGGGACGGCGCCTGCTCCACACTGTGCAGGCACTGTTCGATGACGGTCAGGGTTTGCTGAGGGTCAGTGGCGCACCTCCCGGCGAGGGCGTGCGGGGTCTGTGGATCGCCGTCACGCTCGATGCAGCGGCGTTGCGGCAGGCGGTCCGCCATCATGCGATCGAGGCACTGGCGCTGTCGGTGGCGATTTCGCTGTTCACCGCCGGTCTGGTGCAACTGGGGCTCATTCATCTGCTGTTGCGCCCGGTCAGCCACCTGACCACGCAACTGATGGCTTTCCAGGCGGACCCCTATAACACGCCACCGCCGCGACTGATTGCCCGCGCCGACGAAATCGGCGCGTTGCAACGCTCGCTGGCCACGATGGAAATCGAGGTGCAAACCGCGTTGCAACGCGAGGCGCGGTTGGCGGCCATCGGCGGGGCGGTGGCGCACATCCACCACGATCTGAAAAGCATCCTGGCCACCGTCTCGTTCGCCTCGGCGCGGCTGGCCGACGCCGCCGATCCGCGCAGCCGACAACTGACTGAACTGCTGGCGCAATCGGTGCGGCGGGCGGTGCATCTGTGCGCGAGCACGCTGGATCTGGCGCGCGGCGAGACGCCGGTCGCGCAGCGCGAGCGCATCGACTTGGCCGTATTGTGCGCGCAAGCCGCCGCTGCCGCCGCGCGACCACCGGCGTTTCAAGCCACCGCCGACGTGCCGCCCGACGCAACGGTCAGCGGCGACCCCGAACGGTTGGCGCGGGTGCTGGGCAACCTTTTGGCGAACAGTTACGAGGCCGGTGCCCGACAGGCCCATCTCGTGGCGCGTTTCACCGCTGTCGGCTGGACCATCGAAATCACCGACGACGGTCCCGGCTTGCCGGAAGCGGCTCGCGCCCGCCTGTTCGAACCCTTCATCGGCTCGGCCAAGGCCGGCGGGAACGGCCTCGGTCTCGCCACCAGCCGCGACATTGCCCGCGCCCACGGCGGCGATCTATCCCTGGTCGAAACCGGACCCCACGGCACCCGCTTCCACCTGACCCTGCCGCCGTTCGCTTCCTGAGCCTCGCCATCAAACGTCGATAGCCGGCCAGCGTTTAACGTTTCGATAAGATTTTAACGAATCGTTTAATACGCTGGAGCATCCATCGCTCTGAATTAACGCTAAGGCTTATTAAAAATATTTAAAAATCAATTAATTGAAAATAAAAATTGGTTGGCACAGCACTTGCTTAATACCTGTTAGCAGCAATGCAAAGCAATAACCCAACCTAGTTTTCCAAGGAGAAAGCGATGATGAAAACCACCCGTTCGATGATTGCCGGTGCGATGTTGAGTTTCGCGACGGTCGGCGCGGCCTATGCCGACGGCGGCGGTCACAACCCGGCTCAGGTCTTTCCGAGCCCGCCCAGCGACAGCCCGCGCGTTACCATGCCTACTCAGGATAATCATCATAACGACGGCGGCCAGGATCGAGGCGGTCAGGATTGGTCGAAGAATGTTATTCCTCACGATCACCAACATCCGACCGATGCATCTTCTTACCCCTCGCCGCAGAAAAGGGGGTGGAATTCGAAATAAAGTCCAGCATGCTCGAATGCCGCTTGCAACGCGGCTTCCCATCAATGCAAAGCAATATGCCAACCGAATACCTGTCCAAAGGAACTCATCATGAAAAAGACCAAGTTGATTGTTGTAAGCGCGGCTTTGGGTTTTGCAGTAACGGGCGCGGCTTATGCCGACAGCGGCAGCCATACTCCGGCCCAACTCTTTCCAAATCAAGCTGAAAGGGTACAGGCCACGCCAGCGAGCCCGGCGGAAATGCCTGCTCCCCGCCCCGGCTGGAACAAGGGATCGCAATATGACGTCGAGTGGCTCACCGGCACGACCAAGGCCCGTTCCGAGGGGAGTTCCACCAACCAGCCTTCCGCCAGCACCGCGCAATCGGCGGGTAAAAGCTGCAACCTGAAACCCATGGCGGGGTTTAACCAACACAACAGCTTCGAGCACTCATGCTGAATGTCATGTGCGGAAAGGCTCTCCCGGTCGGATTTTCAAATCTGCCGGGACTGTCCGGCCCCCATCATTACTCGAATCTTGGAGAAATCTCCATGAAAACACCACTCGCTGTTTCAACCTTTGCTTTAATCGTCGGTCTCTCCGGCATGACTCCCGCCGTGGCGGACTCTTCTAGTTCAGGCGCCCACTCCTCTGCAAGCACCCACTCCTCTTCCCAGTCAGCTCCCTACGGGCGGGGGAATGAATTTACCCGTTCCTGGAGCGACGAGGCGCCTACCCGATCTTGGAACCAAGGGATAACACCGTCGCAATCCAAGGATTTCCAATCGTCTCCGGCTCGCCCCACGACTGGCAAATACTGCTCGCTGAGTCCGAGATTCGGACTCAGCGACGCCAGCAATGTTCTCACCTGCTGAATCAGGGACTGCAATCCCCGGAAAAGTGGCGATCCGATCCGGGGAGAATCCCAGACGAAAGAGGGCTTCCCGATGAGCGATGTCGCCCAACAAACCCGCATTGATGCCACACTCAAGGCCGTGTGCCGTTATGCGATGGCAAAAGACCATCACTTCGGCCGTGGCCCGGCTTACAAGGGCGACCACAAGGTGCTATCCAGCGTCGGGCAAACAGCACGGTGGTACGAAGGCATGGGTTATACCAAATTGATGGAATTCGACGATCCCCCGGTCTACACGGTCCTGAAACGCGGGCACCACGAAGTTCATATTTTCCAACCGCCCGATCCAACCCTTCGCGCGTGGCTGGAGAATGACGAAGTCGCGCTCGATGACCCGGTCATGCGCGCTTATGTGCTGCAAAAATCCGGCTTGGACGAGTACGATCTGCCGGTCGCCAGCAAACCTCGCTATTTCCATATCAATGAGGTGGACGAGGTGTTTATCGCCACCGCGGATGAAGCCCAATGAACTCCAAGACAGAAACCGCCAAAACCCAAAATGCAAGAAGAATGACCACGCCAAACCCGACCATCGATCTGAAGCGCCGCCAACTGTTGGCTGGCGCGCTGCTGCTGGCTCTACCCCGCGCGTGGGCGACGCCCGGCCCTCTGCTGGTCGAAGTGTGGAAAGATCCAACGTGCGGTTGCTGTAAAGACTGGATCGCGCATTTGGAGAAAAACGGCTTCGAGGCGCGCGTGCATGACGCGGGCAACACCGATGCGCGCAAGCGCCTGAGCATACCCAGCCAGTACGGCTCCTGCCATACCGCCGTGGTGGACGGTTATGCGCTGGAGGGCCATGTTCCCGTCCGGGAGATTCTGCGCTTGCTGAACGAGCGGCCCAACGCCATCGGTTTGGCCGTCCCCGGCATGCCGATCGGATCGCCGGGCATGGATGGCCCCGAATACGGTCGTCGCCGCGACCCGTACGACGTGCTGCTGTTGGCGCGAGACGGGACGTCCCGGATTTTCCAGTCCTATCGATGATAAGCGATGAGCGCCGGTCGCGCCGTGGCGTCGGGCGAATTCTAAAAAACTCAGGGGGATATTCATGCACAATCTGCGGAAAGCCGGGTGCGCGCTGGCGCTCCTGGTGCTGCCGCTGAGCGGCCATGCGGCGAAACCGGCGGCGGATTCACCCGGCGCGACCCTGCCCGAATTGCTGGTCTGGGCGGAGCAACACAATCCCGAACTCGCCGCGATGCAACACGAGGCCGAGGCCGCCGACGCGCGGATTCAACCGGCGGGCGCGCTGCCCGATCCGATGTTCAGCGTCGAATGGCGGGACATTCCCAGCGACGACTTTACCCTGGCGCCGTCGCGGGTTGGCTCCATGAAATACACCGTGGCGCAGACTTTTCCGCTGGGCGGGAAACGGAAGTTCAAGCAGCGGGTCGCCGAAGCGGAGGCGGAGAAAGCGCGTTGGCAGCGGTCGACCTTGTCCGCCGCGCTGCGGGCCAAGATGGCCACCGCGTTCGTCCAGCGTTATCAGGCCTACCAAAACGAGACTCTGCTCAAGGAAGAACTGATGTTTTTACGCGAAGTCGAGCGGGTCGCGCAAATCCGCCACGCCAACGGCCTCACGCCTCAACAGGACGCCCTCAAGGCGCAAATCGAACAAACCACGCTCAAAGCCGATCTGGTCGCGGTGGCGACCGAGCAGCGGCAAGCCAGCGCCAAGCTCAATGCGTTGCTGGGTCGACCGGCGAACGCGCCGCTGGCCGAACCGAAAGCGCTACCCCCCTTGCCTAAACCGGCCGCGCTGGCGGATGCGGCGGATCGGGCGCTCGGCACCAACCCGGAGTTGCTGGCTCAGGCCGCCGCCATTACCGCCGCCCAACAGAATCAACGCCTGGTTCGCGCCAACCGTTATCCCGATCTGACCGCGAGCGTGTCTCCGATCCAGGTCGGCAACCGGCTGGCGGATTGGGAAATCATGCTGTCGGTCAACATCCCGCTGCAACAGACCAGTCGCCGTTCCCAGGAGCGCGAGGCCGCCGAACTGGCGAGCGCCGCGCAACTCCGACAGGACGCCATGGCGAATCAAGTGCAAGGCGACTTGCAGGAACAACTGGCCGGGCTGGATGCCGCCCGGCAACAGGAAACGCTGATCCGCACCAGCCTGCTGCCACAGGCGGAGCTGACGTTTCAGGCGGCACTCGCCAGCTACCAGACCGGTCGCGTGGATTTCACCACCCTGCTCGACGCGCAGCGGCAAATGCGGCGAGCGCGCTTCGGCCAGTTGAAAGCCCTGCTCGAGCAATACCTCCGTCTGGCCGAAATCGAGCGACTCGTGGGAGCCCCACTGTGAGCAAGCGTACTGCCATTACCGTCATTCTTTTCGCTCTGGTCGGAACCGTCATCGGGCTGGGCGACGCCGGCTATCGGGAAAACGGGTTCCTACCTCCAGCCGCTCTCGCCGCCGAGCAGGGCAAAATCCTTTATTACCGCAATCCGATGGGATTACCGGACACCTCACCGACCCCGAAGAAGGATTCGATGGGGATGGACTATATCCCCGTCTATGAAAGTGAAGTCGCTCCGCCCGCGCCTGCCGCGACGCCCAAGCGCATCCTGTATTACCGCAATCCGATGGGCTTGCCGGACACCTCGCCGACCCCGAAGAAGGATTCGATGGGGATGGACTATATCCCCGTCTACGAAGGTGAAGAAACCGGCGCCGATCAAGTTCGCATCAGCCCGGAGAAAGTGCAAAAACTGGGGGTGCGAACCGAAGCGGCGCAACGGCGCGCCCTCAGCCGCCCGGTGCGCGCCGTGGGTCTGATCGCCCCCGACGAGCGCCGTTTGTTCGCCGTGACGCCCCGGTTCGAGGGCTGGATCGAGCGCCTGCTGGTCAACAGCACCGGCCAGACCGTGAAACGCGGCGAGCCCTTGATGGCCGTGTACAGCCCCGAACTGGTTTCCGCCCAGCGCGAATATTTGTTGGCCAGCGGCGGGCTGCGCACGCTGAGCGAGAGCAGTCCCGAAACTCGCGAAGGGATGAGTCAACTGGCGGAAACCGCCCTGTTGCGGTTGCGCAACTGGGAAATTTCCGCCGATCAACTGGAACGCCTGCGCAAGGAGGGCCAGCCGCAACAGCAACTGCTGTTGAAAGCGCCGGCGGATGGCGTGGTGCTGGAAAAAACCGCCATCCAGGGCATGCGCTTCATGCCCGGCGAGATGCTCTATCGCATCGCCGACTTATCGGCGCTGTGGCTCGTGGTCGATGTGTTCGAGCAGGATTTGAATCTTGTGCACCCCGGCCAAGACGCGCGGATTACCGTCAACGCCTTTCCCGACCAACAGTTTGCCGGCAAGGTCGCCTTCATTTACCCGACGCTGAACCCGCAGACCCGCACCGCGCAGGTACGCATCGAGCTGCCGAATCCACGGGGCCGCCTTCGCCCGGCCATGTACGCCAGCGTCGAACTGGCCGCCAGCCACGACAAGGCGGCGGTGTTAACCATCCCGATCTCGGCGGTGCTCGGTAGCGGCGCCCGGCCAGCGGTGCTGGTCGAGCTGGGTGAGGGCCGCTATCAACCCCGCGAAGTGCGGTTGGGCCTGCGGGGCGACGAGTACGTGCAGGTGCTGGAGGGACTCGCCGAGAACGAGCGGGTGGTGGTGTCCGCCAATTTCCTGATCGACGCCGAAAGCAATTTGAAAGCGGCGCTCGGCAGCTTCGGCGGGCATGGCGGCCATGGCGCGACGGCTCCCCCTGCCGCGACCCCGCCGGAAACGCCGCCCGCGCCGGCCACGCCCACCGCACCCGCCGGCGCGCACCAGGGCCACTGACATGCTCGGCCGCATCATCGAGGCTTCCGCCCGCAACCTGTTTCTGGTGCTGTTGCTGACGGCGTTCGTGATCGCCGGCGGCGTCTACGCCGTTCTCCACACGCCGCTCGATGCGCTGCCCGATCTCTCGGATACCCAGGTCATCATTTACACCGACTATCCCGGGCAATCGCCGCAGGTAGTCGAAGATCAGGTCACCTATCCGCTCACCACCGCCATGCTGGGCGTGCCCCGCTCCAAGGTGGTACGCGGGTTCTCATTCTTCGGCGCGTCGTTCGTCTACGTGATTTTCGAGGACGGCGTGGACCTCTATTGGGCGCGGTCGCGGGTGCTGGAATACCTCAATTTTGCCGCCGGACGGCTGCCGCGCGGGGTGACGCCCAGTTTGGGACCGGATGCGACCGGCGTCGGCTGGGTGTACCAGTATGTCGTGCTCGGCGCGCGGCGCACCCTGGCGGAATTGCGCACCTTGCAGGACTGGTTCGTCCGCTACCAGCTCACCAAGGCGCAGGGGGTCGCCGAAATCGCCAGCGTGGGCGGCTTCGTGCAGCAGTATCAGGTCGTGGTCGACCCACGCAAGTTGCAAGCCTATGGCATCCCGCTGATGCGAGTGAGCGAAGCGATCCGCGCCAGCAACACCGATGTCGGCGGTCGGGTGGTGGAGTTGGCCGAAACTGAATACATGGTGCGCGGCAAGGGCTACTTGCGCGGGGCCAGCGACTTGGAGCAACTGGTGCTCAAGGCCGAGGGCGGGGTGCCGGTGTTGCTGCGCGACGTGGCGCGCATCGAGATAGGGCCGGACGAGCGGCGGGGACTGACCGAACTCAATGGGGAAGGCGAGGTGGTCAGCGGCATCGCCGTGGCTCGTTTCGGCGCCAACACGCTGGACGTGATCCACAACCTGAAGGCCAAGCTGGGCGAAATCGCCAGCGGCCTGCCGCCAGGCGTGACCATCGAGCCGGTTTACGACCGCTCTGATCTGATTCACCGGGCCATCGAGACGCTGAAAAATACTTTGATCGAGGAAAGCGTCATCGTCGCGCTGGTCTGCATCGTGTTCCTGTTCCACGTCCGCAGCGCGCTGGTCGCGATCCTGATGCTGCCGGTGGGAATCCTCATCGCCTTCATCGTGATGCGGTTGCTGGGGATGAACTCCAACATCATGAGTCTGGGCGGGATCGCGATCGCCATCGGCGCGATGGTGGACGCCGCCATCGTGATGATCGAAAACGCCCACAAACATCTGGAACGGGCCGCGCCCGACGCTTCGCGGATTCAGACCCTGATCGACGCGGCCCAGGAAGTCGGGCCGGCGCTGTTTTTCAGCCTGCTGATCATCACCGTCTCGTTTCTGCCGGTATTCACCCTGGAAGCGCAGGAAGGACGCCTGTTCCAACCGCTGGCGTATACCAAGACGTTTGCGATGGCCGGCGCGGCGTTGCTCTCGATCACGCTGGTGCCGGCGTTGATGGTGCTGTTCGTTCGCGGCCGGATTCTTCCCGAACACCGCAACCCCATCAATCGCTTCCTGATCTGGGCGTACCGTCCGCTGATCGCCGGGGTCATGCGCTGGAAAAAGCTGACGGTCCTGCTGGCGCTGGCGGTGCTGGCGGCGACCTGGTATCCGGCCAGTCGCTTGGGCAGCGAATTCATGCCGATGCTCAACGAAGGAACCCTGCTGTACATGCCCGCCACCTTGCCGGGCTTGTCGGTCACCAAGGCCGCCGAGATCCTGCAGACCCAGAACCGCCTCATCAAAACCTTCCCGGAAGTAGCCTCGGTGTACGGCAAAGCCGGGCGGGCCATCACCGCGACCGATCCGGCGCCGCTGGAAATGTTTGAAACGGTGATCAACCTGAAACCGGAGCGCGAATGGCGGCCCGGCCTGACCGTGGACGGACTGATCGCCGAACTGGACAAGGCGCTGCAAATTCCCGGGATCAGCAACGCCTGGACCATGCCGATCAAGGCGCGGACCGACATGCTCTCCACCGGCATCCGCACCCCCATCGGCATCAAGGTGTTCGGCAACGACCTCGCGGAACTGGAGCGACTGGCCAAGGCCATCGAAGCCGTGGTCAAAACCGTGCCCGGCACCACCAGCGCCTACGCGGAGCGCATCACCGGCGGCTATTACCTGAACATCGAGCCGGATCGGGCGGCGCTGGCCCGCTACGGTTTGGGCATCGGCGACGTGCAGGACGTCATCGCCACCGCCCTGGGCGGGGAAACCGTCACCACGACCGTGGAGGGGCGAGAACGGTTCGGGGTCAGCGTCCGTTATCCGCGCGAGTTGCGCGCCGATCCGCAGGCCATCGCCTCGCAGGTGCTGATCCCGACGCCGGCCGGAGCGATGATCCCGCTGGGGCAGGTGGCGAGCATCGGTCTCGACAAAGGTCCGCCCAGCATCCGCACCGAAAACGCCCTGCTCTCCGCCTATATCTACGTGGACATTCGCGGCCGCGACATCGGCGGCTACGTCGCCGACGCGCAACGGGCCGTGCGCCAGCAGGTGTCCTTCAAGCCCGGGTACTACATCACCTGGAGCGGTCAGTTCGAATACATGGAACGCGCCAAGGCCCGGTTGGTCATCGTGGTGCCCTTTACCTTGCTCATCATCTTTGTCCTGCTTTATCTCAATTTCCGCCGGCTGACCGAAACCCTGATCGTGATGTTGGCCTTGCCCTTCGCCCTGGTCGGCGGGATTTGGCTGATGGATGGGCTGGGCTACAACCTGAGCGTGGCCGTCGCCGTGGGATTCATCGCGCTCGCCGGGGTCGCGGCGGAAACCGGCGTCATCATGCTGATCTATCTGGATCACGCCCTCATGACGTTGCGGCACCAACGCGAGAGGGCAAGCCAGCCGTTGACCGCGAGCGACATCTACGCGGCGGTGATGGAAGGCGCGGTGGAGCGGGTGCGCCCCAAGATGATGACGGTGGTGGCGATCATGGCCGGTCTGTTGCCGATTCTGTGGAGCACGGGTACGGGGTCGGAAGTGATGCGCCGCATCGCCGCGCCGATGGTGGGCGGGATGGTGTCTTCGACCGTGCTGACGCTGGTGGTGATTCCGGCGTTGTACGCGCTGGTCAAGGAAGCGGGCCTGCGCCGGGCGGCGCGCTCCGCCATGCGCCGTTCCGAAGCCGCCGGTGCAATGAGGGCACCAATATCCTGACGCTGGCGATGATCCACGAAACCCAAACTCTTCCAAAGATCACTGAGGTCGGATAGCGATATGGACTGGAAACGAGGATTACGCCAACCGGGCGTGATGGCGGCTTTGGGCGCCGCCCTGCTGTTCGGAGGCGGCACGCCCCTGGCCAAAGGGCTGCTGTCGAACGTCGATCCGTGGCTGCTGGCGGGCCTGCTCTACCTCGGGTCTGGAGCAGGGCTGGCGCTGTACCGCCTCGGGTGCCGTGCGCCGGCGGAGAAACTGCCGCCGATGGCATGGGGGTGGCTGACGGGGGCGATTTTCGCTGGCGGCGTGGTGGGTCCGGTGCTGCTGATGTTCGGACTGACCGGAATGCCGGCGTCGGGCGCGGCGCTCTTGCTCAATGCGGAAGGGGTGGTGACCGCGTTATTGGCATGGTTCGTCTTCGGCGAGAACTTCGACCGGCGCGTCGCCTTGGGGATGGCCGCCATCGTGGCCGGGGCGCTGGTGATCGGCTGGCCCGGCGAGGCGCGCTTCTCGACCCTCTGGCCGGCCCTGGCGGTGGTGGGCGCCTGCCTGGCGTGGGGGATCGACAACAATTTCACCCGCAAGGTGTCGCTGGCCGACGCGACCTGGATCGCCATGATCAAGGGCTGGGCGGCGGGGAGCGTGAATCTGGTGCTCGCGATGCGGCTGGGCGCGGGATGGCCATCCTTCCCCACGATCGGCGGCGCGTTGCTCGTCGGTGGGTTCGCCTATGGAGCGAGCCTCGCGCTGTTCGTGGTCGGTCTGCGTCATCTCGGGACCGCCCGAACCGGGGCCTATTTCTCGGTGGCGCCGTTTTTCGGCGCGGTCCTGGCGATTCCCCTGTTGGGTGAGCCCGTCACCGCCCGGTTGCTGATCGCCGCCGGCCTGATGGCGCTGGGCGTCTGGCTGCACCTGACCGAGCAACATCGCCACCCGCACGCCCACGAGCCCATGGAACACGCACACGCGCACGTCCACGATGCCCATCACCAACATCCGCACGACGAGCGGGCGCCGACCGGCGCCTCCCATCGTCACTGGCACCGCCACGAACCGCTGACGCACTGCCATGCGCACTTTCCGGACGCGCATCACCAGCATGAACATTAGGCTTGGTGGACGGTTTTTTCTATATTGGCGAGCAGATCTCTCCACGGCTTCGAAGAGGCTCTTGCATCAAGAAGGTCTCGCACCAGGTTTCGCTCGAGAAACCCTGGCGGGTTCGTTCTGGATTCCCTGTTCTTCACGCGAGGTGCGTCCGTGAATCGCTGTCTGACTCATCGAGCAGCTCTGCTGTTCGCGGCCCTGCTGCTGGTCTTCAGCGCCGGGCTGCCCTTCCCGGCCTTCGCCCACGAAGGCGAAGACCATGGCGCGCCTGAACCCGTCACGGTCGCCGCGTCGGGCGAGACGCTCCTGGCGGCGAGCGGCAGTGGCTCGCTGTTCGAGGCCGTTTTGAAATACCGGCCCTTTACGCCGGGGGAGACGGTGGCGGTGACGCTCTACCTGGTCTCCGCCGAGACCAATCGCCCGCTGGCCGACGCCACTGTCGGCGCGACCCTTTCCGAAGGTGACCGAAGCACCGCCGTCGCGTTCGCGCCCAAATCCGGCGGACCGGTCGGGGCTTACAGCGCCACCCTGACCCCCGTGACCGCCGAGCCGATGTCCTGGTTGTTCGACGTGACGGCGGGCAGTGATAGCGACTTGATCGGCATCACCGGATTCCAGGCCAGCCGCCTCGCCCACTCCGACTCCGCAGTGGGCAAAATCTCGTCCCACGGCCGTTGGGAGGTGTCGCCTCAGCACCTGGCGGCGCTGGCGGGCGTCGGCGTCCTGCTGCTGGTCGCCGCCTTCGCGGCGGGCCGCCTGACCGCTCGTGGGAGAGCGTCCGCATGATGTGGAACCGGATCGGCCCGTTGATCGCGTCCACCTTGATGGCCGCCGCGCCGTTTGCCCAAGCCCACGAGGGCGAAGATCATTCCGGCGCCGGTTTGGCGGCGTCCGCGCCCGCGTCGCCCACCGCGCCCCTTTATGTCTCCATCGAGACGCAACTCCTGGCCCGAATCGAGACGAGTCGCGTGCGTCTGGAAACCGTTCCCCGCACGCTCCGGGTCCTGGGCCGCACCCTCATCCGTTCCGAACGCGAGGCCATCGTGACGGCTCCACAGGAAGGCCGCCTGATCGCCACCAAGGACTACTCGATTCCCGCCCTCGGCGAGTTCGTGAAACGGGATCAAATTATCGCCGTCGTCGAGGAATCGATCGCGGCGCCCGACCTCGTGACGATCGCGACCGAGCGCGCCCGCGCCGCCAGCGATTTGCGGCAGGCCGAGGCGAGCCTGACGCTCGCCCAGCGCGAGTACGACCGCCTGACCAAGCTGGCGGGCGTCGTCACCGACAAGGACATCACCGCCGCCCGCAACACCCTGGAGGTGGCCAAGGCCAAGCGCGATGGCTTCGTCGAGCAGGTGGCGCTGCTCGATAACGCCTCGACCAAGGGGATTCTCGCCCAAAAGCGCCGGATGATCCGCGCGCCGCTCGATGGCATGATCGCGCGGACGCACGTCACCCTCGGTGAAAACGTCACCCGTGACAAGCCCTTATTCCAGATCGTCGACACGTCTGAGCTACTGGTCGAGGCCAGCATCTTCGAGAACGACGTCGCCGCGATCCTGGCCGCCCAGCGGGCGTTCTTCACCGTGGAAGCGTTTCCCGGCGAATCGTTCCCGGCCCGCATCGTGTCGCGCGGCGCCACGGTCGACGAGCGCACGCGCGCGCTGCCGGTGCTCTTCGCCGTGCCGAACGCCGAGGGCTGGCTGTTCGGCGGAATGTTCGGGCGCGTCTACATCGAGACCGGTTCCGAGGTATCGGGAATCGCGGTGCCCAAATCCGCGGTGGTCGATCTGGACGGTCAGCCCATGGTCTACGTGAAGACCGGCGGCGAGCGGTTCACCCCGCGCCCCGTGCGGATTCTGGAACGCCTGAGCGACCGTTTTCTGCTGGCCGATGAAGGAGTTCTCAAGCCCGGCGACCGCGTCGTCGTCCAGGGAATCTACCAGGTCCGCATGTCCAAGCCCTTACCGGCGGCGGGCGACCCGTCGGTCCGTTAACCCGTCGAACCCCGTCGATCGCCAACCATTCAACCCCCTTTCCAACCCGACGCACTCGACTCGACCTTCCAGGAGATTCCCATGAAATTCCGACTTTCCACCGCCGCCCTCCTCGCCCTGGCCTTGCTGTCCGCCGCCGGCGCGAACGCCCCAGCGAATGCCGCCGAAAGCCACGACCACGGCGCGCACGGCGCGGCCAGTTCGGCCACCATCGGCGCTTCCATCGCGCCGGCCAGCGGATTGAAAGTCGGCGAACCGGCGACCTTTACTTTGTCGCTCGTCGCGAAGGACGGCAAGTCGGTCACCCTCTCCGACCTGAGCGTCGCGCACACCGAGAAGGTCCACCTGCTCATCGTCGATCCGAGCCTGACCGACTATCACCACGAGCACCCGAAGCCCGGATCGGCGCCCGGTACCTACACCTTCGCGATCACGCCCGACAAACCGGGCGAATACAAAGTCTTCGCCGATTTGCTGCCGGTCGCCACGAACCGTCAGGAATACGCCGCGACCCGCTTCACGGTGGCGGGGACTCCCGCGCCGGTCGAGAAGGTCACGAACCGGAAAACGACCGTGGCCGGTTACACGTTCGAGTTGAAATTCGAGGAAGAGCCGCCGGCCGCCGGTCATCCCCACCAAGCTCGGCTGACGGTGACCGGCCCGGACGGCAAGCCCGTCGCCAAGCTGGAGCCCATCATGGGGGCGTTCGCGCACCTGGTGGGTTTTAACGAGGATCGCTCCGAAATCGCTCACATCCATCCGCTGGGTCAGGAACCCCGAACGGCCGCCGAACGCGGCGGGCCGACCCTGGAGTTCCAAACCAAATTCGTGACCGGCGGCTACCAGAAGCTGTTCGCCCAGGTGCAAATTGACGGGCGTCCGGTATTCGCGCCCTTCGGCATCGAGGTGACGCCCGCCAAACCGGACAAAACCGCCTCGGCCGCCGGTCACGGACAACCCCACGGGCACGACGAACCGGTCGCCATCCCGGCGACCGTCGCCGACATTCTGGTTGCCGTCGACCGACGCGTCGCGGCCATTGACCAGGCCATCGCCGGGGGCAGCCTGGCCAAGGTCCACGGCGAAGCCTTCGCCGCCCGCGATCTGCTGGCCGCGCTGCCGGAGAAAGTGATCGGTCTCAATCCAGAGGAAGCCAAGGCGCTCGACGCCGCCATCGGCCGTATCCGCCAGCAAGCGGCATTGCTCGACAAGTTCGGCGACGCCGGCGATGCCGCGCAGACCCGCGCCGTCCTCACCCGGTTCAAGAAGGAGATTGCCGGCATCCGGCAACAGGTCGAAGGGAAGCCGGACCGCCACGCGCACTGAGCGATGCGCCGCGCGTCCCCGGCGGATGCGACGGCACCGACCCAGCCCATCCCTTCACCCACCCCGTCGGCTGCGATCCCGAGCGACGGGAACGACATGGCCATGATCAAACGGCTCATCCATTTCTCGATCAGGAACCGCCTCTTCGTACTGGCGGCGGCGTTCGCGCTCACGCTCTACGGTCTCTACGAGATGGCGAGACTGCCGGTGGACGTGCTGCCCGACCTCAACCGGCCGCAGGTCACGGTGCTGAGCGAAGCCGCGGGCCTGGCGCCCGAGGAAGTGGAAACCCTGGTCACTTTTCCCATCGAGACCGCCCTGAATGGCTCGACCGGCGTGCAGCGGGTCCGGTCGGTGTCCGCCGTCGGCCTGTCCATCGTGTTCGTGGAATTCGACTGGGGTCAGGACATTTACCTGGCGCGGCAACTGGTCGGCGAGAAGCTCGCCGCCGTCCGCGACCGCCTGCCCGCCGGGGTCGAACCGCAAATGGGGCCGATTTCGTCGATCATGGGCGAAATCATGCTCATCGGCCTCAAAAGCCAGACGATCCCGCCGGTGCAATTGCGCCTGCTGGCCGACTGGACGGTACGTCCGCGCCTGCTGTCGATCCCCGGCGTGGCCAACGCCATCCCCATCGGCGGCGGCCGCATGCAGTATCAGGTGCAGGTCGATGCGGAGAAACTTCGCGCCTACGACCTGACCTTGGAAGAGGTCGAGCGCGCCGTCGCCAACGCCAACGAAAACAGCACCGGCGGGTTCATCGAGAAGCAGAGCCAGGAGTTTCTGGTCCGCAACATCGGGCGGGTCCGCAACGTCGCGGAGTTCGCCGACGCCGTGGTGACGACCCGCGAAGGCACGCCGATCGCGGTAGGCAACGTGGCGCGGGTGCTGGAAGGCATCCAGGTCAAGCGTGGCGATGCCTCCATCAACGCGGAACCCGGCGTCATCGTCATGGTGTCGAAGCAGCCGGGGCAGGATACGGTGGCGCTGACCCGAACCATCGAAAAAGCCATGGCCGAGCTGCGCGCCGCCCTGCCGCCGGGGGTGGAACTGGACGACGACGTGTTCCGCCAGCAGCATTTCATCGAGGCCAGCATCGCGAACGTGATCGAGGTCATGCGCGACGCCGCCATCCTGGTCGCCGTCGTGCTCGTCTTGTTCCTGCTCAACGCTCGCACGACGCTCATCTCGCTGGTGGCCATTCCGCTCTCCTTCATCGTCACCTTCATCGTCTTCAAGTTCGCCGGCATCGGCATCAACACCATGACCCTGGGCGGTTTGGCCATCGCCATCGGCGAGCTGGTCGACGATTCGATCATCGACATCGAGAACGTCTTCCGCCGCTTGCGCGAGAATGCCGCCCGGCCGGCGGAACAGCGGCTGAATCCGCTGCGCGTCATTTACGACGCCTCGAACGAAGTCCGCTCCACACTCGTCTACGCGACCATCCTGATGGTGATCGTCTTCATCCCGCTGTTCCAATTGAGCGGCATCGAGGGGCGCATCTTCGCGCCGATGGGCATTGCCTATATCGTGGCGGTGCTCGCTTCGCTGGTCGTCTCCCTGACCGTGACGCCGGCCCTGGCGGCGGTGCTGCTGAGTCGCTATTTCGACGACATCCGCGCCCGGCTTGAAACGCGCGGCCTGGTCTTCCACAGCGGCGAGGCGGGCGATTCGTGGGTCGTGCGTCGGCTCAAGGCCATCGACCGGGTTCAACTCGATTTCACCCTCCGTCATCCCACCCTGGTCATGGGCGCATTCTATGGGCTGGCGCTGGTCGCCCTCGCGGCGGTGACGCAACTGGGCCGCGAGTTTCTCCCGCCGTTCAACGAGGGCACCATCACCGTCACCCTGATCGCCGCGCCGGGCACCTCGCTATCGGAAAGCAACCGCATCGGCGCGCTGGCGGAGAAGGAGTTGCTGGCCATCGGCGAAGTGGCGCTGGTCAGCCGTCGCACCGGCCGCGCGGAACTGGACGAGCACGCCGAAGGGGTGCACTCGTCGGAATTGGAGGTCGACTTCAAGCCCGGCGGTCGGCCGCAACCGGCGGTGCTCGCCGAGATCCGCGAGCGGCTCGGCCGCTTCCCCGGCATGGTCGTCAACGTCGGCCAGCCCATCTCGCACCGGCTCGACCACCTGCTGTCCGGCGTCAACGCCCAAATCGCCGTCAAGGTGTTCGGCGACGATCTGGCGACGCTGCGCGCCAAGGCCGAGGAAGTGCGCGCGGCGATGGCGACGGTGCCCGGCGTGACCGACCTATTCGTCGAGAAGCAGGTGCTCATCCCCCAAATCCGCATCCAGATCCATCGCGACGCCGCCAAGACCTACGGCATCCAGGTCGGCGATCTGGCGCGAACGCTCGAAGCCGCCCTGTACGGCAAGACCGTCACCGAAGTGCTGGACGGCCAGAAGACCTATGCCGTGGTGGTCAAGCTGAACGACGAGTATCGTGGCGACGAGCAGACCCTGGCCGACATGCTGATCGATACGCCGACCGGCGCCAAGGTGCCGCTGCGCGCCGTTGCCGACGTGATCGTGGGCGCGGGACCGAACCAGATTCTGCGCGAGAACGGCCAGCGCCGCATCGCGATTCAAGCCAACGTCGCCGGCCGCGACCTCGGCGGAACCATCACCGATCTTCGGGATGTCGTCGGGGCGCGCGTCCAACTGCCCACCGGCTATTTCATCACCTACGGCGGCCAGTTCGAGGCCCAGCAGCAGGCCACCCGCGTCATCGGCCTGCTGTCGATGGTGTCCCTGCTGCTGATGTACGTCATTCTCTACAATCACTTCCGGTCGCACCGGATCGTGCTCTGCATTCTGATGAACATTCCGCAGGCGGCGGTTGGCGCGGTCGCGGTGATCGGGTTCACGACCGGGGTCTTTTCCATCGCCAGCCTCATGGGGTTCATCACCCTGACCGGCATTTCGCTCCGAAACGGCATCATGATGATCAATCACTACCTCCACCTGATGCGGCATGAAGGCGAGACGTTTGGCGAAGCGATGATCGTCCGGGGGTCTCTCGAACGCCTGGTGCCGGTGCTGATGACGACGACCACGGCGGTGCTGGGCCTGATCCCGCTGGCCGTCGCTGGCGGCGAGCCGGGGAAGGAAATCCTCCAGCCGATGGCCGTGGTCATGCTCGCCGGCCTGGTTACCTCGACCTTGCTCGATCTCGTCTACACGCCGGCCTTCTTCTGGCGCTGGTGCGGTCCCGTCGCGAAACGACTGGCGAAGGGCGGTGAAGCGAGTTTCGCCACTGCTTGAGGATGGGCGCGCGGATTCAATTCGCGGCTGAGGGAATTGGAGACGACCGGAAGGCTTGATCGGGAGTTGTGGAGAATATGCGCTTGAACCTGAATCGGGTCTGGCAAAGAAAACCGTGAAATTCTAATAGATTTTATTTAAGTCTTTAAATTTTATACAATTGTAAATCTTCGATCAGTGGTTCCGGAATTTGATCCAGGCGCAGTTCATAACTACCAAAACGGTTGGTATGTTCGGTGCGGTAGGGGGAGAAGTGAGCGATCACCTCTTCGGTGACGGGGTAGCCCTCGTTAATCAACTCTTGCAGGCCCCGAGTCATGGACGCCACGTTGTGGAACACCAAGAGATTAGCGACCAAGTGGTTGTATGGCGCTGCTCACGATTGCGATCTTCTGGCTGTCGATAGTCCCTACCGAGCTGTTCGCGTCCCAGGCGGCCGTGATCGCCGTCAAGATGGTCATCTCGTGGGGCTTCCTGGTGCTCGTGCCGGCGCTGGCGGCGACGGGAGGCTCGGGCTTTGCCTTGGCGAAGGGGCGGCGGGGCGGGGTGATCGGTGCGAAGCTCAAGCGCATGCCGCTGATCGTCACCAACGGCCTTCTGGGGCTCATTCCCGCCGCGTTGTTCCTGGTGTCCAAGGCGCGGGCCGCCGAGTTCGACACCGTTTTTTACGCGGTGCAGGCTCTCGAACTCGTCGTGGGGGCGGCGAACATGACGCTGCTGGACCTCAACCTGCGCGACGGCCTCAGGATGAAAGGCCGGCTTCACCGCCAGCCCGCATGACAAGAAGACACTCCTGACCAACCAACTCAAGCGGCATTGGTTGCTCGGCTGATCCCATTAGCCTCTTAGCGCACGATTTTTTTCCGTTTCGTGAGCGACCCTTTCTATCCAAACCGCGTTCCCCTGTCCGAAAAACTCTTGGTGCGAACCGGAGGGCTGAAGGATGTTGACCTCGAAAGCAACGGCCAAACCGGTGATCGACCACTTGCCCGAGCAGGCGACGGGGGACGATATCCTGTACGAGTTGTACGTCAGACAGAGGATCGAGGCGGGCTTGGCCGCTGCTGCTGAGGGCAAAGCAGTCACTCACGAGGATGCCAAACGGCGCTTGCTGGAGGGCTGAGGTACGCTGGGCGGAACCCGCCTTGGCCGATCTTGAGAGCGCCGGGATGCTGGCGCAATGGCCACGGTGGGCTCGCACGACGCCCGAAGCGGGGCACGACGACGTTCAGGCGTTCTACCGGGCCACGACCTCGATCAATTCGATATCTTATTTTCAGCATGTCGTTGACCATTTCACCCAGCGGTAACCCTTTCGCTGTCGCGCGCGCCTCGAGATAGGCCAGCACATCGGCGCGCAGGGTGACGGCAACCGCCCCCCGTCCCGCAAAGCGATTGGGTTGCGCCTGCGAATAGTCAAAGTCGTACTCCGGCAACAGATCATCGGGTGTTTCGTTCATAGTCTCGTTGTTCCTTTGGCGTCGCCGCGCGGGCGCTGATGAGGCGGAGGTGGTCTTCACCGATTTCGGTAAAAAGAGCCGCTGGCACCGACGGCTATGCCGCCCCACACGGCTTTGCCCCCTTGGGCTGACGCTGCGGCGATCTGGCAACGGGCTACCCTCTCCGTAACAATTCACCACCATCGCCATTGCACCACATTTCTTTGAACGTGCCTTAAAAGTTGTTTTTTAATTTATATAAAACTATTATTTACTCCGAAACCCTTCTTCAAGCCGGTCGCGGAGGCCCGTGATGAACGTCATCCATCGGCGAACCCCCATGTGGGTTCGGATCAATCCCTGGCGTTGGGGCGCTCGCCGCCACGTGGCGGCACGGCGCTAACGCCCGCCGGAGACCCTGCCGTCGTGCCTGGCCTGCGCGCCGAGGTCGCGTCCCTGTTCGCCGAGTGGCTCGGCCTGGACGTCGAACGCTACACCAGCCTCACCACCATCGAGGACGACACTACTTTCGTCAGCAAGGACGGGGGATTGATGAGCCTGCTGCTCGTGCACGGTCACCGCCGGGTGGTCGGCGCGACGGAACTAGCCCACCTGACCGGGCAACTGGTGACCCTCTGGGGCTCGGCGCTGAGCGGTCACTATCACACCCTCGACATCTGCTTTCATTCCGATCCGGCGACGACCGGCCGTGAGATCGACTGGATGCTGGCGCCCAGCCTCCAGACCGCCGCCCGGCAGGGCCTCGACCTCGGCGCGATCTTTGCCGAGCGCCGCCGCCATCTGCCCCGGTACGCCGCGACGGAAACGGTGTATCTGGCGTTGTGGACGGCGCCGACCGGATTGCCGCGCACCGTGCGGCGCCAGGAACGGCGGGCGCGCCGCCAGCGGCTCCGGGACCGGCATCGGCCGGGCGGGTTCACCCGCGACAACCAGAACACCGAAGCGGTCAATCGCGACCTGATCGACACCCATCGGTCCTGCGTCGCCACGGTGCTGGCCGACATGACCGCCTTCGGCTTCGATCTCGAACTGCTGCCCGTAGAGCGGGCCTGCCGCGAGTTGCGCGGGCGGATCGATCCGGACTGGACGCCCGACGACTGGCAACCGCTCCTGCCCGGCGGGTTTCCCCGGGCCTGCGAACATCCGGACGGCGCCTACGACCCCAGTACCTGCTGGTTGCCGGCGCTGGGCTCTCAACTGATTCCGCGCGACCTGCGGATCGTGGATTACCGGACAGTGCAGATCGGCGACCGACTTTACCAGCCGCTCTACGTCGATCTCCCGCAACTGACCGAAGTGCAGCGCTTCGAACGGCTGTTCGAGCGGGTGCGCGGCGAGCGGCTGCCGTGGCGGCTGCTGATCCGGCTGACCGGCGGCGCTGAGGCGTGGCTGCTGGCCAAGCGGTCGATCAGCAGTCTGCTGTATTTCGCCGGCCACCAGAACAAGCTGATCAACCAGTCGGTCGGGGCGATGCGCAAGTTTCTCAACGGGGGCGGGCTGGGCGTGCGCGCGCAGATGGCGCTGACCAGTTGGGTCGATATCACCCGACCCGCCGGCCGCGGCCGCACCCACGCCGAGGCGCTGCGGGCGCGCACCGCGCAACTGGCGTCCTACCTGCAGGCCTGGGGCGCCTGCACCGTGCGCGAGTACGGCGGGCATCCGGTCAAGGCCTGGGCGTCCACGGTGCCGGGCTTGTCGACGCTGCATATCGCGACCCGCTACGCCGCGCCGTTGGCCGAGGTGCTGGTGACCCTGCCGCTGTTTCGGGCGGCCTCGCCGTGGCGGCGCGGCGCGCTGCTCTATCGCACCCGCGACGGCAAGCTGTATCCCTACCAGCCCGGCTCCAGCGAGCAGGGGACCTGGAACGAGCTGTATTTCGCCCGACCCGGCAGCGGGAAATCCGCCACGATGAACGCCAATAATCTGGGACTGGTGCTCAGTTCCGGCTTCCGTCGATTGCCGTTCATCCGCATCATCGACATCGGTCCCTCTTCGGAAGGCCTGATCGACCTGCTGCGCGAAGGCCTGCCGCCCGACCGCCGGCACGAGGCGCAGTTTCACGCCCTGGTCAACGACGCCGGCTGGGCGGTGAACCCGCTCGACACCCCGTTGGGCTGGCGCCGGCCCCTGCCGCAGGAGCGGGCGTTCCTGGTATCGTTCCTCAGCGTGCTGGCCACCAAACCCGGCGACCGGGAGCCGGCCGAAGGCATCGCCGACTTGATCGGCCTGGTGCTCGATCTGGCCTACGCCCATTTCGCCGACGACCAAAGCCCGAAACGCTACGTGCCGGACCAGGATGCCGGGGTGGATGGGGCGCTGGTCCGGCACGCCGTCGCGCTGGACGCGGAACCGACCTGGTGGGAGGTGGTGGATGCCCTGTTCGCGGCCGGCGACCCGGAGGCCGCGGTGCGGGCGCAACGCGGCGCCGTGCCGGTGCTCAGCGATCTGGTGGCGGTGGCCCAGCAGCCGCAGGTCCGGGATCTGTACGGCGGCGCGATGCGGCTGGTCGGCACCGCCGAGTCGCCCATCCAACTGTTCAACCGCATCGTATCCGCCGCCACGCGCGAGTTTCCGCTCCTGGCTCATCCCACCCGGTTCGATCTCGGCAACGCCCGGGTGGCGGCGCTGGATGTGGCGGCGCTGTGCGGCGACATGACGCCGGTCGGCCAGCGGCAGACCGCCGTCGCCTATCTGCTGGCCCGCCATATCCTCGGCCGCGATCTGTTCCTCGACGATCATCTGGCGCGCGCCGCGCCGCCGCGCTATCGCGCCTACCACGCCCGGCGGTTCGAGGAACATCTGGCCTATCCCAAGAAGTTCTGCGTGGACGAAAAGCATCGCTGCGGCCCGATCGCCGCGATCAACGCGCAACTGGTCCGCGACCAGCGCGAGGGCCGCAAGAACAACGTTCAAGTCGCCCTGGCCAGCCAGATTCTCACCGATTTCAGCGCCGAGATGATCGAACTGGCCTCGTCGGTCTACATCATGGAGTACGGCAACGACGACACGGCCGAGGACGTGCGGGAGAAGTTCTCCCTGCCGGCGTCGGCCATCGAGTTGCTGAGGGTCTACGGCAACGGGCCGACGCCGGACGGCGCGCCGTTTCTCTGTGCGATGAAGACCAAGCGCGGCCTGGTGTGTCAACTGCTGTACCTGACCAACGGCCCCATCGAAATGTGGGCGCTATCGACCACGGCGGAGGATCGGGTGATCCGCCGCCGCTTGTACCAGCGCTTCGGCGCCCCCGCGGCCTTGCGGGCGCTGGCCCGTCGCTATCCGTCCGGGAGCGCCAAGGCCGATCTGGAGCGACGGCTGGAACACAGCGCCCATCCGGCCCTGGACCGCGACCAGGTGCTCGACGCGATCGTCGGGGAGCTGGCCGGCGCGATCGCGGCGGCGGAAACGGCGGCAGCGGGTCCACTGCCCGATGCGGAGGAGGGGGAATGAACAACGAGCCCATGGCGCGCGTTGCGGGCATCCGAACGGTCTCGGACTGGATCCGGGTTCTGCTTTGCGCGTTGGGGATGGCCGGTTGCGCGACGCCAGCGCCGCCGGTGGCCCCCTTGAGCGACGCGGAAACCCGGCTGGCCGCCGCCGCGGCCAGCGTGGCCGAAGCGCTGGCCCGGCTGGCGACGGTGGAGCAGAGCGCGCATCGGATTCACGTCCAGGCGTTGACGCCGGCCGCTTTGCCGCCCGAACTCCAGGTGCGGGTCAACGTCGAGTACCAGGGCGACCTGAAGCCGCTGGTCCACGCGTTGGCGCGCACCGTAGGCTACCAGGTCCAAACCTACGGCCGCTCGGCGGCCCTCGCGCCGGTCACTATCGTGGCCGAAAATCGCGCCGTCGGCGATATCCTGGCCGATATCGGCTATCAGACCAGCACCCGCTGCGACGTGGTGGTGGCCGCCGAACGGCGGCTGGTGGAAATCCGCTACCGGCGTGAGTTCTCGCCCCCGGCGGCGCGGCCCCGGCGCGGCGCCGGGCGGACCGGATAGGCCATGGCGACCGTGCGGCGGTGGCCGGGCGGGTTCGGGTGGGCGCTGGCGTTGCTGGTGGCCGGGCTGCCGGTCGGCGGCGCGGCGCAAACCGGCGCGCTCGCGTCGCCCGCCCCGCCGACGCTGGCGGACGCGGAGCGGGCCGCCGGCGACTGGCGCGCCGCCGACCGGGGCGAGTTGACGCTCGACGCGCTCCAGCGCGGGCGCAGCCATTCGCGCCGGGGCGGCGAACCGGCCATCAACGACCTCCGCGCCGAAGCCTTGAAGGAAACCGCGCTGCGGTACGGCGCCCGCGCCGGCCTGTATGCCCGGACCCGGGAGATCAACCGGCTGCTGGATCGCCAGGCCCGGCGGTTGGACCCGGTCTTTCTATTCGCTCCCCTGATGTTGCACGGCAACGTCCTGCCGCCCGTGGTGCAGTACGGGTTCGATGCCGTCAAGCTCGATCCCGGCCAGCAGCAGTTGCGGATCGTCGATGCGCTGTATGTCCTGGTCAGTCCCGCGCGCCTGGCCTTGGCCCCGCCGGACTGGCGCAGCTACCTCTACCTGCCGGTGGAGCGTCCGGAGCCGCCGGATGAAAGCCTGCTGCCGGATGGTGGGGTGGCGGCGGAAGTGGCGCTGTGGGAAGACTACGTGGCGCGTGGCTGGCGGGCCGGCGTCCAGCAGGCCAATCGGGGGTTCGAGGTTCAGCTCGACCGGCTGGAGCGCGATCTCAAGGGCATGGCGCTGTACCGCGAACTGCTGGCGAAGGACATGGTCACCGCGCCCCAACTCGACCGGCGCATCCTCGGCGTCACCGGCGACGCCGCAACCCTGGCGATCAACGACCGGATTTGGCGGATCGAGGTCAATCCCCGGTTCGTGCGCGACAACCCCCGCTGGAAGCCCTATCCCAGCCATCCCTACGCGCCGTCTCGTCCGCCGCCGAATCTGAAGATCACCGTGGTGGAGGCGCGCGCGGCGGGAGCCGGAACGGCGACGGCCCCGGCGGATCGCCCCGCGCCGGCGGGGCCATTCGCGGGCTGGGGCCAACGCTAGGTGGCGCGCGATGGCGATGACCCTGCTGGAGTGGCCGGCGTCGCCCGGGTTTCCGGAACCCCTCTGGTATGGGGTGGAGGATTGGCACCGGCTGTTGCTGTGGGCCACCGACCAGGCGGTGTCGGACGTCACCCTCCAGGCCAACCAGCCGGTGGTGGTCGAGCGCCACGGCCGGTTGTTCCCGGTGACCCGGCGCCGGCTCGCCCCGGCCGAGGTCTATCACCTGACCCAGGTGATCTATGGCGACAATGCCCCCAGCCAGCTCGCCGGCGGTCAGGACATCGACTGTTCCTACGAGATCCCGCGCGGGCGCGCGGACCTGGCGCGCTACCGGGTGAACATGACGGCCGTGCGCGCCGGGCGGGAGCGCGGCGTGGAAATCACCGTCCGGACCATCGCCACCACGCCGCCGCCGCTGGCGACGCTCGACCTGCCCCCGGCGCTCCGCGCCGGTCTGGTGTTCGAGCAGGGCCTGGTGCTGATCACCGGTCCCACCGGGTCCGGCAAGACCACCCTGCTGGCGGCCATCATCCGGCACCTGCTGGAAGATCCGCACGCCCACCGGAAGATTCTGACCTACGAGGCGCCCATCGAATACGTCTACGATTTCGTCCCGCGCGTGCATGCTTCCATCGCCCAGCACGAGATCGGGGTCCATCTGCCCAGCTTCGCCGCCGGGGTGCGCAACAGCCTGCGCCGCAAGCCGATGGTGATTCTGGTGGGTGAAGCGCGCGACGCCGAGACCATCACGGCGGTGGTGGACGCCGCCATGACCGGCCATCTGGTCTACACCACCAGCCACACCAACAGCGTGCCGGAAACCCTCCGCCGGCTGGTGTCGGCGTTCCCGGCCGACGGACGGGACGGCCGGCTGGCGGACCTGCTCGAAGCCTTGCAAGCCATCGTGACCCAGCGCCTGGTGCGGACCACCGACGGCCGGCGGGCCGCCGTGCGCGAATACCTTCGTTTCACCCCGGACCTCAAGGACGCCATTCTGGCGCAGCCGCCGGCGCGGGTGGTCGCGGCCACTCGTCACCTGGTGCGCGAGCACGGTCGCCCCTTGACCGCCGATCTGGACGCCCTGCGGGCGGCCGGGCGGATCGACGAGCGGGAATACCGGCTGTTCCGGGGGCTCGGCACCCAGGCCGAGGCGACCTCTCTTCCGCTGCCGGCGGGTCCCGACGCCCCCGAACCCGGAGAAACCGATGGCCCAGGATGAATACGAGGTGGCGGAAGCGCCATGGCGCAACACCGCCTTGCCGCCCATGCTTTGGTTCATCGAAGCCCACGCGGCGTTGCCCATCGTGCTGTGGCTGGTTCACATCAGTTGGCCCACTTTCGTACTGGCGGTCGCCGCCATCGCCGGGCTGACGGTCGTCCGCTATCTGGGTTTCGACGCCCGGTCGGCGTACCGGACCGGGCAGTGCTTCCTGATTCGGGCGCTGACCGAGGGTCGAATCCGGGCCGTGCCCGGCCACCGGTTGCGGAAGGAATGATATCAGGACTTTCGCTTATGGGCTGTTTTTCTACTATATATAGTGGTTTATTGATGAGATTTACACTGCATATGGTAGTCAAGCGAAAGTCCTGGATATAAAACTATCAACAATCCAATAAATGGTAGAAAAAATTAATTTCGACTATTGCGAATAAAGCTAACATACGAAGGGTCTACCCGTAAGTAACAGCCCAACCACCCTCCGAACAGCCTTTGGACTGGATAACGCCATGGCGCTCGTATCCATCAAGACGCCGAGCCTGCCCACCGCGGAAGAAACCCGGCTGGCGGCCGAAAGCAGTCGAAGGCTCGCCGCGATCATCGGTCACGGCGAGACCGCGCAGTTGTGCCTGTACGATGGCGACGAAAGGTTGACTGTACCCGTGTCCGCCATTGGCTTGCTGGCCGAGATTCTGAACCAGATGGCGCAGGGTAACACCGTGGCGCTGGTCCCCATCGCGCACGCGCTCACGACCCAGCAAGCCGCCGACCTGCTGAATGTCTCCCGGCCGTATCTCGTGAAGTTGCTGGAGGACGGTAGAATTCCGTTCACCAAGGTCGGCCGTCACCGCCGTATCAACTATCCGGATTTGCTGGCCTACCGGGCGCAGGCCGACGAGAGTGCCCGCCGAGCGATGGACGACTTGTCCAGACAGGCGCAGGAACTGGGGATGGGCTACTGATTGGCCGGTTTTACTGTCGTCTACGATGCGTGTGTTTTCTACCCGGCGCCGCTGCGCGACCTGCTGATCCGTTTGGCCGGAACCCGGCGGTTCCGGGCGTGCTGGACCGCGCAAATTCACGAGGAATGGACCCGAAACGTATTGGCCCATCGAGCGGACCTAACCCGGCAACAACTGGATCGGACGGTGATGTTGATCAACAACGCCGTCGAAGATTGCTTGATTACCGGCTACGAGCCCCTCATCGCTGGCCTCCAGCTACCCGACCCCAATGATCGTCACGTACTGGCGGCCGCGATTCGAGCGGGAGCCGCAGCGATCATCACGATGAATCTGAAGGACTTCCCCAACGAGGTGCTGGCCGAATTTGGCATTTTCGCCCAACACCCGGATGACTTCATTCTCGATCTGGCGGATCTCGAACCGCCGATTCTCGAACGTGTCGCCAAGCAGCAGCGGGCAAGTCTGCGTCGTCCGCCCCTTTCCGCCGAAGAGTTCGTGGGCAACATCCGCCGGCAGGGTCTGCCGGGGGTCGCGGATTTCCTCGAAGCGCGTATCGATCTCATTTGAGGGGATGCCTGTCGATCCGAATCGGCCCGTGCCGGACCCCGACCGAGCCGGTGGTGACCCGGTGGGGATCGGACTACACATCTGCCGGTCTCCCCGTGTTGCCCGAACGCCCATGATCGAACTGTTGTGTTACGAACCCGGCATTTATGCTGTGGACGCCGGCTACCTCCGCCCCCAACTCGCCGCGATTTATCTCCTCGTCGAAGGTGGCCGGGTCGCGCAGTGGTGGACACCGCCCTGCCTGCCGCGGGTGTTGGACGCCTTGCAGAGCCTGGGACTGCCACCCGACCGCGTCGATTATGTCTTCCTGACCCATGTCCATCTGGATCACGCCGGCGGGGCCGGGGCGATGATGCAGGCCTTTCCCGAAGCCCGGCTGGTGGTGCATCCGCGCGGGGCGCGGCACATGGCCGATCCAGCGCCGTTGTTCGCCGCCGTCCAGGCCGTCTACGGCGCGGATGAAGCCGAACGGTTGTACGGTGAGTTGACGCCGGTGCCGGTCGAGCGCATCCTCGCCGCCGGCGATGGTCATACTCTCGACCTCGGTGGCCGCACTTTGGTGTGCATCGACACCCCCGGCCATGCCCGCCACCACCTGAGCCTGCTCGATACCCACAGTGGCGGCATCTTCACTGGCGAAGCCTTTGGCCTGTCCTTCCGCGAACTGGATGTGGATGGCCCCCCCCTCGATCCTGCCCGCCATCGCGCCCACCCAATTCGACCCGGCGGCCATGCAGGCGTCGGTGGAACGGCTGCTGTCCTATCAGCCGCCCGCGCTTTACCTCGCCCACTTCGGCCAGGTTCGGGACGCGCCACGCCTGGGCGGCGATCTGCTGCGCCAGAGCGAGGCGCAGGTGGCGCTCGCCGAGCGCGAGCGGGACAACGACCCGGCGCGCGGCGCGCGCCTCCTGGCCGGCCTGTGGGAACTGGTGAACGCCGAAGCCGCGCGCCAGGGCTGGCGGCTGGCGGCCGACTCGCTCCACGCCGTGCTGGACGAGTATCTCGCCCTCAATGCTCAGGCCCTGGACGGCTGGCTGGCGCAGGCCGCGCCGAGGCCAGGCAGGGATGCCGTCTAACCTGTTGCCGGCCAAGATGGGGGATTCGAAGGAATCAGGAGGAGCGATGATTTTGCTGGGGGCTTTGCACCATGGAAATGATCCTGTTCATCGGCGGTCAAGCCGCCGGCAAGTCCACGTTCTATCAGCAGTGCTTCCGGGATACGCATCTGCGGCTCAACCTGGACATGCTGCGCACCCGTCACCGGGAAGCGATCCTGCTGGAAGCCTGTCTGCGCATGAAACAACCGTTCGTGGTGGACAACACCAATCCGACCCCGGAAGACCGGCAGCGCTATATTCCGCTGGCCAGGGCCGCCGGCTTCCGGGTGGTGGGCTATTACTTCGCCATCCCGCTGGAGGCCGCCTTGCGGAGGAACGCACAGCGGGAGAGACGGCAACTCATCCCCGAGAAAGGCGTGCTGGCGACCTACCGGCGGTTGCAACGTCCCGCCTGGTCGGAAGGTTTCGATGCGTTGCACCACGTTCGCGCGGTCGGCGGGCAACGTTTTGTCGTGGAAGCGTGGCGCGATGAACTTCAATGAACTGGATCGGCGGCTGCGGGTGTTCGAGACCGCCCACGATCACTGCGCGTTGCCGGGTTTGTACCTGGTCGCGCGCCTGGACGGGTACAGCTTTACCCGTTTGACCCGGGAGTGTCGGCACTTCGCCGCGCCGTTCGACGAGCGGTTCCGGGATTGGATGACGGCCACGGTCCGCCACCTGATGGACTGCGGCTTCCGGATCGTGTACGGCTATACCCAGAGCGATGAGATTTCCCTGCTGTTCCATCCCGACGAAGACGCCTTCGGCCGTAAACTGCGCAAATGGCTGTCCATTCTGGCCGGCGAAGCCAGCGCTTGTTTTACCCTGAACCTGGGAGAGGTCGCTTGTTTCGATTGCCGGGTGTCGCAATTGCCGAGGCTGGAGTGGGTCGTGGACTACTTTCGCTGGCGCGGCGAGGACGCCTACCGGAATGCGCTCAATGGGCACTGTTATTGGTTGTTGCGCCGGATGGGTCAGGATACTTGGGCCGCCACGCGGTCGCTGCTGGGGCTGTCGGTCGCGGAGAAAAACGAGCGGCTGTTCCAGCACGGCATCAACTTCAACGAGCTACCGGCGTGGCAGAAGCGCGGCATCGGCGCGTATTGGGAGACTGTCGCCAAACCGGGTCTTGATCCCCGCAGCGGGCAAGCGACCACGGCGATCCGGCGGCGCTTGACCGTGGATTTGGAACTCCCCCGGGGCGCAGCCTATGACACCCTGATCCGGAGCTTGTTGTCGCCAAAGGCCGCTGAGGGTGGTCGAGAGGGCTGAGGGCGACCGACCCCGGGAACTCGCGGTGCGGCGAGGACCGCCGGACATCAGGACGCGGCGGTTGCTTCCGCCAGCCCGCCCGAAACAGGGTATCGAGCAGTTCCGGGTCCGGTTTGGCCGCGGGCGCCAGCGCGGCGGAACCCGCCGCCAGACGCGCCAGTTCGGCCTTGATCCAGTCGCTCAAAACGGAATGCGCGGCCCCCAGGCCCAGTTCTTCGCCGCCTTGCTTAAGTCTCAGCAAGCGCTCGATGGCGTCGCGCAATTCGCCGGGCGGGATCAACGTCTCCACCAACTCGTGGAACGACATCGGCACGACGCCCCGGCCGCTTTCCAGCCAGCGCACCGCCAGCAGCGGGCGCAACACATACAGATATTTCTTCAACCGTACCCGGTCGCCGTGCAGATAGCCCCGATCATTACCCCGCGCCATGTGCAGGTAGTACCAGGCGCAGCCGGTCGGGGAGTAGTAGGCGGGCGTCAGCGCCGCTATCGCCTCCCGGGATTTCGTAAGCGAACGGTTCAAACCGTTCGCTTACCGATTATTGGGATCAGCTATATTTGATCGGTGATCGGGACCGCCGCCGGGGTCGAGGGGATCACCCAGCCTGCACAGACGAAAGTGCGAACGGCCGGGGAAACGCCCCGACTGCGCTTGCAATTGCCTTGACGGCTAGGGGGCCAAAGGCCCCGAAGCAAAAGAGAAAAGAAGCTAGCTGTCAGACTGTCGATTTAGATGCGCGACGGGTCGTGATTTGCGTGGGCCGAAACCGGACTTCCCGTCAAGACGGGACTGCCGGGTCCGGTGAGCGGAAGCGAATAGAGCTGGGTCAGGCGTCAGCCAGACGCCCCAGTAGGGACACAATGAATTGGTGAAGATGGTTTTCATCGGAAAACACGCACAATATGTGACGTGATGGTGGGTACACCTCGGGCAAAAGTGGTGAAGGTGCAATCCATCCACAACTGAAACCGGAGGCGCACGATCATCAAGACGGCGAAGCTTATATCTTCGCCATTCTCGACGAGATCAGTCATGGTCGCGATGTCGTCGAGGCTTGGACGTGCTGAAAACGAGGGGTGCGAGTGCCATTCGCCAAGATAGTTGAAGCGGGTGAAATCGTGGCCGGTGCGGCGGAAGAAATCGTCGAGCGCCTGGCGATGAACATCTGGATCACGATTGAACATTGCGTGCGACCCGGAATACGCATCCAGGGAAAAGTCCATCACGCGAAAATGGGCGGGGGCTAGCTGCTCCGCGAAAATCATGCCGCCGATTTCCCGGCGTCCGGCCTGCCGAAGCGCCTTACGTAGCCGGGATCGAATGTCATGTCCCAGTTCGATCCGCATCTGAATCCCGTTCGAGTATCGAGACAATACGCTCGATTGCTTTGTCCACCTGTCCTTGTGTGATCTCGGACTGCCAGGTGCCTTCGTTGGTAAAATCCACCGGGCGCACGTCAAAGGGCTCGGTAAAAATCCAGGCCTGCGCAAGCCCGATCACATAGGCCGGATGCGGAAAGGCTGTTGCGTCAGGTCGCATCAGCGTGTCAAGCGCCAAGTGGCTGGCATGCCCTGCGATGACCGAAACGTCGGCGTCGTCGGCGATCAGCGGTGGCCCCTCCGGGGTCTGGGAATCATAGTCGCGATCGTCACCGATCCATGGGACACCCTGATCCCGGCACCATGCGAGATACTGCCGCCTGGCCGTATGTGGGGGAGGCTCGATTCCGGGACGGACACGGCCGACGAAACCGCCGATGCCACCGGCATAGACTTCCGTCCAGAGCATCGGCTTATTGGCGCTGCGAGCGGCCGCTGCGGCGAAGTTGAACGCCTGCGGGTTTGCGGTGGCCTCGATAATGAGGTCGCATGAGGCCAGATCGTTGAGGACAGACGATGTGGTTGCCGAAGATTCCTGACCGCCAAGAAGCACCCGCCGGACCTTCACATCGACCTTCGGAGCGACAGCCTTTACGCGTTCTTCTAGACCGTCGACCTTGTGCGCGCCAAGTGCACGGACATCAAGTTCGTGACGGACGAGGTTTTCGGGCTTCAGGATATCGTCATCGACGAGCACGAAGGACCGGACGCCGCTTCTGGCGAGCGTGACCGCGATTTTGGACCCGAGTGAACCAGCCCCGATGATTCCGACTTTCTTGGCTTCCAGAGTCGCATGGGCTGGAGAGAGCCGCGATGGTTCTGTTACCAGATCGACGGTCTGAAACGGGAAAACCTTCCACTGACCCTCGTATGGAAACGTGAAGAACATCCGCGTCGATTGCGCATCGGCGATAACGACGATACGGGCGCTACCATTATCGTTTGCAGGCAGCGAATCCGCACCGGTCGATGCGCGGATCAGCGCTTCGATGTGGTCATACTCGGTGATCGTTACGTCTTCCAGTGCGGAAACTCGGATCAGGACCGCCGGATAAGGTTTGACGGGCAACGGCGGGATTTCGGATTCGATCCAGTCCGGCTTGGTGAGTAGACCAATGGCGGCCACATAAGCCACCCAGGCCTTGTCCAGTACGGACAGGTCGACGGCCATGCCGGGTGCGCATGTGCCCGCTGCCATCTGCGCTATGAAGGCGCGGAAGCCGGGTGTCGTCAGATATCGACCTATAGCACTGCGGAGCTGCTGCCCGAGCGTGGCGTGGTGCGCGTTGGGGACGATGGCGCGTTCATTCGGCGACGGCTGTTCGCCTGCGAGAAGGCGATGGGTACTGGCGATCATCATCGCACCGGTCACCGAGGGGTCCCAATTGTCGGAGCGGTATTCGAGACACATTTCGCCACCCGTGCCGTATTGGTGACCGGAATGGCAGCGGCCGTCGCGGGGGAAGACGGACGGCGGTGTATCGGGAAAGAGGTCGGGATACTTGAGAACAAACGGCAACGTTTCGCCGTTGACATCAATGTCGAATTCGACGGCGAATACCAACTTCTCTAGCAACATCTCCTTGATCTGGACCAGCCACGGCTCATTTGCCCAAAGGTCTTCGATGACCTCCAGTTCTGCGGCGATCCGTTCAGGATTCTTAATCCACCACATCATCCGAATCCTCGCGGCTTGTCGTCCCGACGCGGCGCATTGGGGAACGTGAAGACGCCAGCCGGTGGCGCGACGGATGCCTCTTTCAGCAATCCTGCCTTGGCTTCCTTTTTGGGCTTGTCGCGGTCGCTGAAGAAAGTAGTGGCAAAGATTTTGTCCCAGCATTTCAAGGCTTTCGTGCGCGAGCACGCAGGGTCGAACAGCGGGTCGAGCGTATCGATGGCTTCGGTCAGGCGGTCGCGAAGGAACTTCGCCCTGGCGTCGTCATCGCTCTTGGTGATGGTCTCGTTCGGTGTCACCGGGTGCTTGACGACGAGGTTCCAGTTCAGCCGGTCCCGGATTGCCTTCATGGTGTCGTAGAGGGCAGTGTCCTCGCGGTTGAGATTGGCGCGATAGCATTCCACCACCAGCGCCGTGATGCCGAAACCGCCGAGAATCTGTCCGGACCAACTTGAGCGGCTGCGTGCGTATTTCTTGATCTGCCGGACGATCCGGCGAAGTTGGCGGCCGTTCGTGGTGTCTGGGCTTTGCCGGGTATTCTCCCGGTCGAACCAGTCGGTCACGTCGCGGGCGTCGGACCGTTTCCAATAGCTGGCGGCGAGTTCGTGGTGATAGGTTTCGTTGCCCCAAGCATCGGTGACAGTGACGCGCCGATAGACTGGCAGGTCGACATGATAGCCGGCGGCATAGTAGGCGCGGACGCAGTTCGGGCGCACTTCCGGCGGCGTTTTGAATGACCCGTCATCCAGAGCGTCGCGGACCATCTGGCGGGCCTGTAAGCCCGACATCTCAGCGCCGCGATCACCGATAAGATCCTCCTTGTTAAAATACACTCCATCGTCGATGTCGTAGTCTTTGTCAGGATGCTGAACCATGGTCTTCATGGCATAGCTGCCCTGCTTCACGAATTCACGCGGTGCGGGTTTGTTGTTGTTCTGCAATCCCTTCTTCAGCCGGTCGCGGTTAGCGTCACGGCGGCCGCGCATATTCGTGCGTTCCGCCTGTGGAAGTGTTACCGCTTCGTCGTGATGGGCAAGAATGTCGTCTGAGCAGTTATGCACTTAATCACCTCGATTTCACTATTAAACGACCGCAGGCCAATCCCCGGTCGCGCTGTTTGTTTCATTGGATGGATTTGGTTTGTTCGGGCATGGACTCGAAGAGCGCGCAAATCAGCGCCGCTTCACTATCGGTGTCCGCATAGGCACATTTGCTGTTTGCCATGTTGGCGTCCGTCCGCGCCTGGTCGATCAGTGCCTGAATGGCTTCGTCGCGCGTGTCGTCGAGGCCGAGATAGGGATTGATGGCGGCAGGGACTTTCTCGCTCGGGAAGCGAATGACGGTGCAGCGACGGTCCACATGCCGCGCCAGCTTCTTGGCCATGTGGTCGAAGGCGAACTGCTGGGCGTCAATCGCCAGCGATGCGGCATCACCGCCGAACTTCCATTCCAGCAACCCACGATGAATGGCGGATTTGTCGATGCGCTCCCCGGCCGGAAGGGGACACGTGCCGAGGCTGAAGATGTGAATTTCCTGACCTGGCTCGGTCATATCGAGTGCATCAATCAGCCCGACAAGGACCGGGCTGTTGGCCCACAGGCCACCATCGACGAAGACGTTATAGCCACCAGCATCGTTGTCGGGGTGGTCGACGGCGGCCATCGACCGGTAGATCGGCGCGGCTGTGGTGGCTAGGCACACATCGACGAGGGTGTAGTGGTCGTCGCGGTGATTGGTCGTGCCCTTGAGATGCGGTGTCTTGAAGACCCAGGCGCGATGTTGGCCCATCTCGGTTGCGGGGATGGCGAGTGCGATGTTGCGCGTCGAGTAGATTTCACCAAGGGTAATCTCAAACTTTTTTTCCAGCAGCACCTGACGCAGAATTTTGGTGCCTTCGGCAAGAGCCCGCGGTCGCTTTCTGATGTCGCAGACGGTACTAAGGATGCCTGTCGGTAATGGGCGGGTGAAGATCTTCGGGCCGTGCTTGACGTAGAGATCAGTAATCTCGGAAAGCGGAATGCCGATGGCGAGAGCGCTGGCGATGATGCCGCCGGTACTGGTCCCGACGATCAGGTCGAAGGCAGCGCCGATGTCCAGCGCCTTAACCCCGCGACGGGTGGCGAATGCGTTGGCGACCCTGTCGAGATAGGTCGCGGTATACGTGCCACGCATACCGCCGCCATCAAGACTCAGGACGCGAAGCGGCTTCGAATGTTGGTTCATTTTTTAAAATCTCAATAATCTCATTAACTGAATCAGTTTAACCCATCTGAAAAAAATTTACCCGATACGCTGGTAGACAAATTCAACGCCGCCCGAATCGGCGACGCTTTCGCGTCGTAGCAGGAATCCCTCGTTCCAAAGCTGCTTGAACTTCATACTCGCATTGGCGATCGAGATTCCTTTCTGGGTGGCAAATTCGGCCGCCCGGCATTCCGGGCGTCCCATGGCGAATTGAAACGCTTCGCGCGTGCCTTCGCTGAGATTGGCCCCGATCACTCTCGCGGACTTGCCTTCCCATATAAGCAGCGGTTGGTCTTTCCTCTCAGCCGCAGCGTCGATGTTCTCCGCAATGTCCTTGTCGGCCAGGTCAATGAGGCAGAAGCCTTTGGTCCGTCGATACCGGCGCGCTAATTCCACCAGAGTTTCCGACGCAAATGACATATCCAGGCGTCGAACACCCTCCAAGGAGACCTTGAATACGATCGTTCCCGGGTTTCCCTCCACAAAATCCAGAAGACGGTTGTAGACCTCGCGGCCTTCCGATCGCCCCCACCCATCCGGGCGGTTCATGAAATTGCGCAGGGAGAGCACTCCGAACATCTCGTTCATTTAACTAACTTAATCAGAATAACCCAGCCTTGTCAAGCGCCCATGCCGAAAGCAAACCCGATATGCGTACCCCAGAGCAGCGGCAGTCCCTCGTAGCAATGGGCGATGTTAAGTTCATAGATGCCCTTGGCCGGAACCAGCAAGACGCGCTGGTTCGGCAGCCGCACGTCCAACGTCGCGGCAAACTTGATGGCCTTGGCGGCGCATCCCTTCAAGCCGCAGCCTCGATCGGTGCCATGGCGCGATACGCCCTGGCGAAAGACTTCAACGAGAACTTCGGTGTCCGAAAGGTCGGCCAGTTTGGGGAACTCGGTTCGTAAAGCCGGGCGTAACGTGTCCATAATGCCGCGTCCGCTGTCAGACACCGCGACTGAGACCTTATTGCCGCCTTGATAGACCTGAAGCGCTGCGTAGCCATCCAGTTGGGTATCGCTGTGATCGAAGATGTTCTGGATCAGTTCGGCAAAGATCGTCCAGACGGCGCCGCCCAGTTCTTTGACATCGGCGCGACTCGCACAGGCTTTCTCGACCGCATCTGACAGACGAGTTGGCAATTCATCATCCCGCACGTCCTTGTTGATACGGGTAATCTCGACCAACATGCGGTTCCCGCCACGGTGCAAAGCAGCTCCGGAAATGAAAGGTCTTTCAGGTTCGATGTTAACCCGAGGATCAAGGCAATCGAAAAAACCCATCCTGTTGAGATATCCCATGGTTCCAACTTCACCTTCTTCGAACTGCAGTCGGGTGCGCCGGGTGGTCGAAACCAGTTGATTTGCAAGCGAGAGAAGACGGATTGCGCTGTCGATCATGATCTTGCAGTCGGCAGGAATCTCAAAGACGATGTCGTGGCTGCTTGGAGCGTGAGGGCTGCACGAAGCCAGCAGCGCAGTTTCAAACCGCGACGCATTTACCCAAGTGGCGGGGAAGCGAACCACACACTGCAAGGCGTTACCCCTTAATTTCTTGTTGCCTCCGCTGCTGCATGATCAGGGAGGGTCGTGACGAACACTTTCAGGCCTGTCAGTTCGGAAATCTCGGAATAATCCCTTGTCGTAGCTGCATTGCGGGACGAAGCGATAATCGATGCCGCTCCATAGTGAATAATCAGTATAAACCGCCTTTTCGGCGGCCAGCAGTCCCTCCTCATTGGTGCTCACCACCTATCGGTTTTCAAAATAGTCGGGGTCACTAGTTGAAAAGCAGCATTAACTGTTTGATTTTTAATCGCCGCGCCGACCTCAAAACACAAATACCTAACCGGAAAACGGATCGGCCTCCAGCCGGGTTTGCACCAGGGTCGCCAGCCCATCGAAGCCCCGCCCTAAATCGGTGACGCCAGCCGTGATCCAAATCCGCGTCCCCATCGGCGGCCCGATCATCGCCGATGGACATGAGTCAGAATTATGTCCAGCAGCGTGGGACCGACCGACCCGGTCACGCGAATCCGCGTTCGCCCCACCGCGATCTCGATCTGGCCTGGTTCCACTGGACTCGGCAGGGCGTCCGTACTGACCAGAGCGGTGGCCGTCATGCTCGTCGGCTCGGTAGCCACCGCACGCGCCGGCGTCATCACCACCGGCAACAGTATCACCACCGGTGCCGGCTCCAGCGCCATCACCGTTTCCGTCGGTTGTCTTGGTTGCCGTAAATTACTACCGTCGCCATTTGAACAGTTGGTTGGTGTTCATCTGATGGCTGAACGCAATCCCGGCGACCGATGCCCCCGGCTCCAACGTCAACTGCGCCAGCCGCCGCTTATACTCGACGCTGTACTGCCGCCAGCCCGAGGGATCAATCCAGATCATCCCCGGAGAAGGACTGTCCCATCCGTCATATTTTCCTGCTCTTCATTACGGTGCGGATACCCTACGTCTCCGCTCCCACCAGTGTCCCTATTCCGCTTCAGTCCGTCCAGACGGCCTTGGCCGGACCGTTACGGAATTCCGCTTGCGCCCGATAGGCCAGGGGCGAATGCAGCCACTCGAACAACGGAGGGTTGGATTTGCGCATCAATTGCAGCGCCTTGCGCAAGTCCCAGCCGTTGATGTCCAGTACGCCCTCGATGGGGCGCTCGATCACGTCGCGGCGGCGCTCCAGGTCGATGCTCAGATACCAGTCGCGCGGCCGGACGTAGAGGAAGCGCACGTCGTAGTCGCTGTCCGGCGAGGCGAAGCCCTAGAGCGTTGACCGGTTTGGACAAGGCTGGCCTTGAGGATCGGGCTGGGGAGGCTCGACCATCGTCCCTGGTTCAGGTTGGGATAGACTTGCCTTGTGGTCTTCAACCGCTTGGAGTGAATGCGTATGTGGACGCCCCCGCTATGGTCACCGCCCGTTGCCTTGAGTCCGGCCGAACAAAAGGTGGTGGCCCGTGCCGCCACGCGCAAGAAGCTGTTTGTGTTTCTGCGGGAGATTCGGGGCGAATTGTTCGATGAGGCTTTCCAGGGCGAACTGCTGGAGATGTACCGGCAGACGGGGGCGGGCAAGCCGCCGGTGCCGCCGGCGCTGCTGGCGATGGTGACGCTGTTGCAGGCCTGTACCGGGGTCGGCGATCAGGAGGCGGTGGAACTGACAGTGGATTCCAAACGCTGGCAACTGGTGTTGGGGTGTCTGGGGGCCGAGGAGCCGGCGTTCTCCCAGGGGGCACTGTTTGACTTTCGGATGCGGTTGCTCGGCACGGGGCTGGACCAGCGGTTGTTGGAACGCACCGTCGAACTGGCCCGGCGCCGTGGGGGTTCGACGCCAAAACCCTGCGGTTGGCCCTGGACTCCAGCTCCCTATGGGGGCGCGGCCGGGTGGAAGACACCCTGAACCTGTTGGGCCATGCCGCGCGCCAGGTGATCGGTTGTCTGGCGGCCCTGGCCCAGCAGGAAGTGGCCCACGTCATCGAACAGATCGGCTTGACGCTGTTCGATGCGCCCAGCCTCAAGGCGGCGCTGGATATCGACTGGGCGGACGCCGGCCAAAAACAGCAGGCGCTGCAGCGGCTCTGCGACGAACTGGACGCTCTCCAGGACTGGATCGGCGCGCATTTCCCGCACGAACGGCAGTCCCCGCCGTTGGCGGCGGCCTTGCGCACCTTACAGGCGCTGCGGGCGCAAGATTTGGAACCGGACCCGGCGGGCGGGAGCCGGATTCGCCAGGGCGTAGCCAAAGACCGCCAGATCAGCATTCATGATCCCGAGATGCGGCATGGCCGCAAATCCTCGGCGACGCGGTTTGATGGGTACAAGCGGCATATCGCCCACGACCTCGACGAGGGGGTGATCCTCGCCGCCGAGGTCCTGCCGGCTAACACCCCGGATACGGCCGGGCTGGAGCCACTGCTGATCGCCGTCGAACTCCAGCAGCGCCAGGTGACTGCATTGCACATCGATCGGGGCTATCTGGGGGACGACTTGATCCCCGCCTACGAGGCCTATGGGGCGGCGATCCGCTGTCGGCCCTGGCCGGCCCCCCACCCGGCCGGGCAGTTCAGCAAGCGGGAATTTCACCTCGATCTAGCGGCCGCCCAGGCGACCTGTCCGGCCGGCCAAGTGACGCCCATCACCCTGGGCAAAACCGCCAGTTTTCCGGCAGAAGCCTGCCAAGCCTGCGCGCTGCGCGCGCAGTGTACGTCCCGCAAGACCGGGGGCCGAACTTTGAGCATTCACCTGCAGGAAGACCTCTGGCAACGTCTCCAGATGCTGTCGACCACCCCCGAGGGCCGCGCCGCCCTGCGCGAACGGGTCGGGGTCGAGCACGGGTTGGCCTATGTCAGCCAGCGCCAGGGGAATGAGGCGCGGTATGGCGGTGTTCGCAAAAACACCTATCACTTACGGCTGGTGTGTGCGATCCAAAACTTGGAGCGGGCGCAAGCCCTCACCGCCCAGGCCGCCAATGACGCTGAACCCTTTGAGCGTTTGGCCGCTTGAGGCTCCAAACCGGTCAGCGCTCTAGGCGCGGCTGCCGGACTCGCAGGCGTACAGGATGCGGACTGCTTCGGTCTGTTCGATGGCGGCCAAACGTTCCAGGATGATCGCACCGGCAGCGTCGGATTCGATAGGGCGTTCGGGCATCGGGTTTCTTCCTGGTGAGCGTACGCGAAATGACGATGTGACGGACGTCGTTGTGAGTCAATCAGCAAATGAGTCAATCTATCGATCATCCTAGAAACGGCAGTTGGGCGGTGCGGAACTCACGTAACGCATTGATCCGAATGCAGTCTATCCAACTGCGGAGCAGTTGAAGATGTCACCCGTTGGGTGAATATGGTCCAAGAAAATTTTATTGCATTATCATAGCGCTACTGAACAGGAGCCGATCCAACTGCCGAATTTAGGATCATGATTCCGGGGTGGGCGAGTTAAACGCCAGCCGATTGGACCGTTCGCTCGGCCAGGACGCCAGCACGCTCCGCAGTTCCCGCAGCACCTCGACCAGCGGTCGTTCCCGATCCGACTGCGGCACGTCGGCGGCGGTGACCCGCAGCCGGTCGGGCGATCTGGCCTCCCGAACCAGTTCCAGTACCGCCCGCCGCTGGCGAGCCGTCCCCCGGTCGTGGCCGGCGGGATCGCGCTGTTGCACGGTTTCATACACGGCCAGGGTCAGGTCGAACGGCTCGCCCTCCCTGTCAGGATCGTAACAGGCGAGCAGGGCGTTGATCCCGGTCCCGGTTCGAGCCTTCAATCCCAGCCAGGTCACGTCCTCGCCAGGGGCCAGCGGCGGATCGATGCCCAACGCTCGGTGAAACTCGGCCAGGGTCAGCGTTTGGCCGACCAGGTCGGTGAATGCGGGGCCGATCGGTAAGAAGTTCATGGAGTTCGCTCCGGGGGGGGGTGGCGGCGGAAGCCGGGTAGGACCGATGTTCGGCTCAAGGCCGGGGTGGGGGCGCCGCGCGCGCCGGCTCGCCGCGCGCGACCGCGCTTTCGGAACGGGGCGTGGCCGACGGCTCGTGCTGGGTGTTATACCAGTCCCGGTATTTGGCGGGCGCGTACCAGGCGAACGTTTCCCCCAAAACGGCGAGTACGGCGGCGCGATCCGTTGGCTCGATCCGCATCGTCATGACGGTGCGGTCGCCGGCCAGCGGCTCGCCGGCCAGCGGCAACGCCCGCCAGGCCTGGGAATGCAGCAGGACCGCGTTGCGGGCGTGCGCGCCGGGGATGCTCAGCCGCACCGCGTCCGCCTCGACCTCCAGTACGAAATCCCGCCGCCGGTCGAATTGGAGCGGATGGCCGCCGTCGTCGGTCTGGGCGATCAGGATGGTGAGCGGCAGCGGGCGCTGCTGGAGCGCGTGCGCCACGCACGCCGCCAGCACGGCGGGACCGCGCAGCAGGACCGGCTGGTCGCGCAGCTCGGTCAGGGTGTAGTCCGCATGCAACAGCACGCCGCGCTGGCGCTGGCCCTCGGCGTCGGTGAACAGTTGCGGCCGGCCCAGATTCTCGCGGGTGGCGAGTTGCAGGGCGGCGTACAGGTTGCCGGTGAGCAGGTGGCGCCGGCGCCGCACCAGACCGCGCTCGGCCCGGTCGAAGTCCTCCAGCCGCAGCGGGGTCGGACTGACGGCGTAGTTGGCCTGGTGCAGGCCGTAGACCGACCGGGTCACCAGGCGCGGCTCGCCGGGGAGAGCCAGCCGCACCAGATACTGACCCGCCAGGTGGGCGCCTTTCTCCAACGGCGGATCGATCTCGACCACCCGCCCGCACCGCAGCACCGTTTCGGTCGGGTCCGCGCCGTCCGCCGGCTCGACCGGCGACTGGGCGTCGTACCATTCCAGCGTCGTACCGATCTGCACCGCATCGAGAAAACGGGCGATCACCTGCAAGGCCTGATGCACGGTCTTGACCGGGTTGTCGTCGGGCGCGGCCAGGCCCTCCTCGACGCTGGTCACGCCGGGGAAGCGGCCGTGCGGCTGGGTCGCCTGCTGGAGGCGCCGCGCCTGCACGACGACGAACTCCGCCCGGGTGGCCGCCGCGTCGTAGCGAGCCGCCCCCCGGTCGAGCAGGCGCTGCACCCGCTCGCCGCTCAGCGGATTCAAGCGTTCGTCATACTGCACGGTGGTGTAGTAAATCGGCGCCAGGAACACGCTGTCGGGGTCCGCCGCCGCCGTGCCCTCGAACAACTGCTGGCCGACGGTTTCGGCGCGCCAGTCGGCCTCGGCGGTGCGGAACGGATGCAGGCCCTGACTGCGGTAATGCTCCAGAATGCCGGCGTAGTTGCCGCTCCACTGATCGAGCAACCGCTCCTGCTGGTCCACCGGGAACAGCAGAATCCGGCTCATCACCCGGTTGACGTACCATAGCGGCAACCCATCCCGTTCCCGGGACACGGCGGCATCGAGTCGCAACGCCTCGGCCGGATTCTGGGCCGCCCAGTCGCGGGCGACCCGGTTGCCGATGGCGTTGAGCAGGTCCGGGATGGTCCGCGCCAGCGCCGCGTTGTCCTGACTGCTGGTGGTGTTGGCCGACAGTTGCCGCAGCTTGGCGTTCTGCATGGCGATCAGCCGCACCTCGCCCGGCAGGCCGGTGGTCGGGGTGACCACCACGGGCGGCGCGCACTGGCCCCGCCGGTTGACCCGACCCCAGAACTGGATGCGCTCCGCCACGTTCTGCGGAATTTGCAGTTCGAACAGCGCCCGGGGCGCCGAACTCCAGCCCGGAACGTCGGCGCGGGCGTGCAGGCTCAGGCCGGTCGCCCCCGAGCGGGTCAGGATCAGGGCCTGATACCGATCGGTGTTGAAGCGAAAAATCAGATCGCTGCGATCCTCCGCCGGGCGCGGCTGGACCACCATCCGCCCCTCGCCGGCGGCGCTCGGCTCAAGCCGCAGCCAGAACTGCCGTCCCGACAGTTCGCCGCACCGGTAGCCGTGCTGTTCGAGGGATTGCCGCACCCGATCCAGCGGCGACAGTTCCAGATCGGGGAATCGGGCGATCTGCCGGCTGATGTGCGCGTGCAAGACCCACAGCTCGGGCGCGTGGATCGGTTCCTGGGTGGCGCCGCCGTAGCGGTCGCGGCGGGTGAGAGTCATCATCCGGTCCAGCACCCGTTGCAGCGCATCGCGGAAGTGGAGGGCAGGATAGGTGTCGGACGGAGCGTGCGCCGCGCCGGGTTCCGGCGCACTGTCTTCCAGCAGCGGGCGCGTGGTCATCGGCTGGGGGTCGGGTGCGGCGGGCCGTTCGGGAGGGTCGTCGTCGCCGGGCGCATCGCTCCGGTCGTCGAACCGGTTGGTGATCACCTCGCGCAGCAGGGTTTCCAGGGTATGCTCGAGCACGAATACCGGCTTGCGGCCGGCCTGGAGTTCGCCCAACCCGAACTCCACGGCGTAATCGACCTTGAGCGCCAGCAGGAACAACCGGTTGAGCTGGTACAGCCGCGACCCGAAGTTCATCGACTGCAAGCCCGCCCGCGCGCCCCGGCGTTCGTCGCTGTCGCCCAGCGCCTCGGCCAGCCGCTGGTTCTCCTCGTCGATCATGGCCTGGATGTCGCCGCCGAGGTAGGCCATTTGTTCCAGAATGCCGGCCAGCCGATCGGCGAGGTCGCGATTGCGGGCTTCGCGGCGGCGGTCCGGCGCGGTGCGAAACGCGATCTGGCTGAGATCGTGCTCGCGGCGGACCAGAACGCCGTCCTCGGCCAGCATCTGGGAGAATACTTCCTGCAGCGGCGCGCCGCCCGCTTGCAGCAGCTCGGTCAGGCAGTCGCGGCGGTAGGGCGCGGGCAGCACCGGGGCGTACAGTTCCAGGTTATCGGGGCGCTTGGCGTAGGTGGCGCTGGAAAACACCACGCCCGAGGCGGCCGCGACCAGAGCGCGCACGTTCTCGAACGTGTTCGAACCGCCGGCGGCGTTGTGCGACTCGTCGGCGATGACCAGCGGGCGCTCCCGCTCGGCGATGGCCAGCAGCCAGCGGGCCTTGGGGCACTGGGACCACGGCCGGTTGATCTGCGAATAGGTGGCCAGCACCAGGTTGCAGTTCGGCGGCAGCGCGCCGGCGTCGATCCAGCGCCGGAGTTCGCCCGCCAGGGTGGGCCGCAGCAGGGTGTGGCCGCGTTCGGTGTCCTTGATCGCCACGCCCTCGTTCAGGATCACCGGACGGGCCTGGGCCGCGCCCCCGGTGTGGGTCAGGTCGCGGTAGAAATCGGAAAACAGGTTGGGCTTTTCGGTGAGAAAGAGCACCAGCCGCCGTTCTCGCCACGCCCACTGCGCCAGTCCGGCCAGCACCCGGCCTTTGCCGATGCCGGTTTCATCAGCCTCGATGAAACCCCGGCCCTGATGCAGCGCGTGCAGGGCCAGCGCCAGCGCATCGACCTGCTCGGGCGAGAAGGCTGATTCCAGGTCGACGCGGTCGCGCCCCAGGGCTCGCGCGACGAAGGCGTCCACCGATGGCCCGTGCCGCTGTTCCACTCGATCCAGGGCGCGGCGGCTGGCCAGCGCCATGTTGGCCGGAATCATGGTGATCGGTTCGCCGATCCGGCTGCGCGCCTCGTAGCGGACCTGATAGACCACCGGCTCGTCCTCGGCTGGATTGGCGTCCAGCGGGTCGGGCGCGGGCGTCTCCGCAGGGTCGGCCGCAGCGGGTTCGTCCGGCGCGGGGTCGGCGGGCGCCGCCACCGGGGCCAACCGTTCCCGCCGGCTGGGGCCGAGGCGCGCGATCGCGGCGCAAGTCATCCGCCACAACTCGTCCCAGGTGGCGACGACCGGCACGGTATCGGGCACCGGGGCGAAACCCGACCCTTGGGCGCCGACCACCACCAGCCGCACCGGATAGTGCGCGCCGTGTTGGCCGTACAGATCGCCATGCACGCCGATCACCGCCTCGACCTCGAAGTGGTCGGCCAGGAAATTGAAGAGGTAGCGACTGCCGCCATCGGGTCGTTCCAGGGCATGGTCGCGCGGGTGCTCGGCCGCGAGGATGAACACCGCGCGGCCAGCGGGGTGGCGCTGGCGCAGGCCGTGCAACAGCAGCGCGTGGTCGAGCCGCTGGGTCGTGAACGGAGCGCCGGCCACCGTCACGGTCGCGCGGAACTGATCGCGCATTGGTTGCAGGCTGCCGAACGGCGGATTGGCGATCACGTAGTCATAGGCCGGTTCGGCCGCGCCCAGCAGTGCGAAGGCGTCACCCGCCAGCACCCGCATCGCCGGCAGCGCCCGACGCAGGCGGTCGGCCCGCCCCGGGTCGAGTTCGATGGCGGTGATGGCCACGTCCCCGGGCAATCCGCACACCAGAGCGCCGTGCCCCGCCGTGGGTTCCAGCACCGTGCGCCCGGCGCCGACCGGGCCGAGCAGGGCCTGGGCCGCCAGCGCCAGCGGCAGCGGGGTCGAATACTGGGCCAGTTGCACGGTCCGCTCGCTCCGGTAACGCTGCCGGGGCAAGCCCTCGGTCAGCGCGACCGCGGCCCGGAACGCGGCATCGGCGAGCGGCCGGCCGGCGCGCAGGTCCGCCTGCACCGACTGAAACGTCGGGGCGATGGTCCGCACCGCCGCCACTTCGAGGGCTTCCTGGATCTGATGCAGAAACCCGGGGGTGAGACCGTTCGAATTCCGGGGAAGGTGCAAGCGAGTTGCAAATTGCCGCAGGTCGGCCGAATCCAGCCGTTCGCCGTTCGCCGCGCGCTCGACCAGAGCGGACAGCGCGTCCGGCAGATCCTGGGGGCGGACCACCCCCGGCCCACCGGCCGATGGAGGCGATTCGTCCGAGGGTGCGAATCTCGCGCCCGACGCATTCGGTCGGGGTGTCCAGTTCACTTGGCGCACCACGTCCGCCAACGGCAGTTCCCGCAGGCGGGCGGCGGGAAACTGCGCCAGCGCCGCCGCCGCGGCCAACTTGCCGTCCGGCTTGACGATATGACCGCCGGGAGTGCGCTGAAAACCGAGCGCGATCAGGGCGCGCTGGTGCGCGTCGGTCGGACCGGTCACGTACATGATCGGCCGACCGCCCGGCGCGGCGATGACGTGCAGCCGCAGCCCGTAAGCGGACAAATCGAGCCAGGGAGTCGTGGTCGCCATCGAGACCTCCGCCGCCGGGCGGGCGGCTCACAGTTGGGGACGGGGAAACGCCGGTGCGGACGGGGCGGGCGGCGGGGCCGGGGACGCCTTGCGCGGTTTCCGCTCTGGAGGCGGCACGGTGGGGGGCGGGGCGGCGGCCGCCTCGACGCGGGCGTCGGCCTCGCGGTGGGCCTGCTCGATCAGGGCGTCCACGTCAAACGCGACGTCGGCATCGGGCAGATCGCCGAACGCCTCGCCAGCGGGGAGCGGCTGACCGGGCGGCGCGGTCGCGGGCGGCGCAGCGGTGGGGACGGCGGCAGGTAGGGGCGGGGCGATATGGGCGCTCGGAACGCTGGCGGGGGTGTAGGCCGGCCCGGTATCCAGGCGGAATGGACCGGCGACCGCCAGCCGGTAGTCCGGTTGCTGCTGCAGGACCACCGCCACCCGGGAGACGGCGTCGCGGTCGTCGCCGAACGCGAACCGGATCGCGTACAGCTCGGCGTTGGACGCGGCCCCGAGCACCTGCTTGATCTGATGGGCCATGCCCGGCGCGTTCTTGGTGGACAACAACAGGTTTTCGCGCGGCAGCAGTTCCACCGTGACCTCGTGGCGCGCGGCGTACTCGAACAGGATGGCGTTGGCGACCCCGGCCATCAGCGTGTAGCGGTCCACCCGCACCTGTTCGCCGGTGGCCGGATCGAACACCGGGTGACCGTCCGGGCCAAACCCCGGGACCGGGGCGAACACGGTGCGCGCCCAGGCTTCCGGGTCGCCAGCGTCCGGGGGGCGATAGGGCAGGAAGCGGGTCGCGACCTCCGCGCCGTCGCTGACGCGCGCCAGCAGTTGGCGGTACGGATTCTCCCGCAGCAGCCGCGCGGTTTGCTGGATCGTCGCCTCCAGGTCGGCGACCGCGACCGCCCGGTCGATGCACAGGGTGGGCAGCCAAAGATTGATTTTCAGGTTGGCATCGGCGCGCTGCTCCCAGGCCTGCCGCAGCTTTTCCACCAGCCAGGGGCGGTCGAACGTCAGGGTTTGCCATCCCCCGTTCTGCTCGACCGCCAGCGCGGCGGCGTCGCAGGCCAGCCCCCAGCGAATCCAGCGCGGTTCGCCGGGTTGGCGGTCGACGTTGGGGAATTCCAGTACCGGCATCTGCGCGTACAGTTCCACCACGCACCGGTCCGGGTGGCCGTTCATTCGGGCCTGGACTTTTTGCGCCGAGATGGCGGTATTGATCCAACCCACGCTGACCGTGCCGTCGGCCGGATTGCGCCAGGCGCCGCCGAACACCAGGACCGATCCCGGCTGGCTGCCAGCGCCCTTGTGCAGGTTGTCCGCGCAGGCGTTGATCCGGTCCGGCCGGACGCTATAGAGGTCGGTTTGTCCGGCCTGGGTGTAGGGACCGTCGAACAGGGCGGTGGCGCGCAGGTGCAGCCGGTCGCCCTGCCGTTCGACGATGGTTTCCAGGCGGGCCACGATCTCGCAGGTGCGACCGCCGGGGCGCGGCTGGGGCGCCGCGCCGCCGGTCGCTAGGTGGCTGTGTTCGCGCAGGGTTTGCAGGTCGGTCATGATGGATTCTCCAGGGTGGGCGAGGAGAGTGGGGGAGGAACGGGGAACGGATCAGGGACCGGGGGCGGCAAAGGCGTGGGCGGCGGTCCGCGCCGCGTCCCGGACCGGCTCGGTCAGCACCTGATCGGGTTTGCGGCGCGACACGGCCACGGTGTACTCGATTCGCTGCAAGGATTCGGCGGGGACGTGGTGGTGAGCGATGAGCCAGTCGGCGGCCTGATCGAGGTCCAGCGCTCGGTCGAGCAGCGCGGGCGTGGGATCGCCGCCCAGGGCGCGCACTTGGCGCGCCAGCATCTCGGCATCCCATTTCGGGCGGGTCAGTTCGGGCGGCGCGGGGTCGGGCAGCCGTGCGGCGATGGCGGCGGCGTCCCAAGTCGAGGCCCGGCTCAGGTTGACGGGCGCCACCAGAACGCTTTCCCGCAGTCCGTGTTCGGCCGCCAGCCCGGCGAGTTGGTCGCGGGCGCGCGCGGCCAGTTCACGCGCCTGCTTGGCCAGGATGTCCAGCCGGACATAGCCCAGCGCCGCGCGTTCCAGTTCGGCTTTGGCCACGGGCGAAAGGTCGGCGAGGGCCAGCGCCCGGCTGGCGGCGTCCCGCTGCGGCCAGGGCGGCAGTTCCCCTTGCAGCACCCAGTCGCGCCAATAGTGCTGGCCCGCCGCGAGGATTTCGGCATCCAGCGCGGGGTCACGGTCGACCAGAAAGGTGTCCACCGTCCACTCGCGCAGGTTCAGCGCCACCAGCACCAGCCCCTCGATGCGGATGCCCCGGTCCTCGGCGACCAGGGCGGCCTGGTGCAACTGGCAGGCGTGTTCGAGCGACACGGCGGTGGGGGGCTCGGCCGGGGCCTTGTAGTCCACGACCAGCGTCCGGCCGTTCAGCGTCACCAAGTCGTCCGGCGTGGCCAGCAGCCAGTCGTGGTCGCGCGGGCGGTGCGCCACCACGGCCTGACGCAGATCAGGGAGAGGACGGGCGCCGCTGTGCCGCAGGAACAGGTGACGGGCGTGCGGTTCCAGTTCGACGCCCCGCTGCATCGGTCCGGTCGGCGGGGCGGGGAGGGCGCGCAGCAGCTTGGCCGCGCAAATCTCGCGGGCGGTGGCGAACGGACTGTATTCGCCTCGGCGCTCCCCGACCAGGACGCCGATTTCGCTGGCGCCGAATCCCGACAGCCGCTCGATCTGGCGGTCCAGCGCCAGCGAACTACCGCGCCCCGCCGACCCGGCCGACTCCTCCCGGCGGCGTTCGAGCTGGTGGTCGAGCCACTGGCGCCGGGTTTCCGGCGGCAGATGCGCCGCTTGCGGCAAGGCGGCCAGGCGCGCCAGGGCCGCGTCGCGCTTGACCGTCAGGTCGGAGGAAGAGGATTCGGGCGAGACCGGCATCGGCATCTCCTCGTCGGGGTCAGGGTGTGGTCTTGACAATATTATGCTTTATAATAATTATTAAACAATATTAATCGGTCAACTGGAACCTTGCCCTTCGATGGAATCACCCGCACACGAGACCTCGACGTCCGCCTTCACGTCCGCGTCGTCGCGTCCGGGCGGCGTGGCCCAGGTGCATAACCTGCTGGACCGGCTGGAACTGCGGCTTCAGTTGTCGCAATGGCTGAACCTGGGGCTGGCCGGGGCGCTGGTGCTCAGCGCCGGCGCGCACGGCTGGCGCGCGCTGCATCCGCCCCAGCCGGAGTATTTCGCGACCACGGCCGACGGCCGGCTGATTCCGCTGGTGCCGATCAGCGAGCCCTACGTCGCGCAGGAAACCCTGCTGGCCTGGGTAACCGAGGCGGTCACCCAAGCCTATACCCTGGACTACGTCCACTACCGCAAGCAGTTGGCGGCGATGCGGCCGAACTTTAGCGATGAGGGTTTCAAACACCATCTCCAGGCGCTGGAGGCGGCCGGTACCCTGGAGGCGATCATCAAGCGCCGGCTGGTCAGCCAGGTGGTGCCGACCGCGCCGCCGGTGGTCGTCAATCAGGGGGTGCTGGCCGACCGCTACGCCTGGAAAATCGAGATGAAACTCGGACTGTCCTATCAGGGCGCTTCCAGCCAGAGCACGCCGCAAGCCCTGGTCGCGGAGGTGCTGGTGGTCCGGATGCCGACGCACGAGGTGCCGCGCGGCCTGGCCGTCCACCAACTGATCACCCGGGGGAGCTGATGGCCGGTCGCGTCAGTTGGCGCCTGATCCGCCGCGCGACCTTGCTCGGCGGGCTGGCGGGCCTGCCGGTCGCCATCGCTCCTGGCGCCCCGCCGCCGCTTCCCCCCGCCGCCTCGCCGGCTCCACTGGCGACTCCCGCCGGGACGCCGGCGTCGGCGACCGTCCCCGCCGAGACGCCGACCGAGTTCCGTCCGCCGGCGGCGCAACCGCCGATCCCGCGCAGCGCCGCCGAATTGCCTTCCCTGGAGGCGGACGCGCCGGGCGCGCTGGCGGAGCGGGAGCGGCAGCGGGCACAGGCGCACCAGCGGGTGTTGGACTTGTTGATGCCCATGAATCCGGAGCAGATCAAAACCGTGATCCAGTCCCTGGAAACCCACGAGCGGCTGGCTTCGGAGCCGGCCACGCCACCCCCCGAAGCGGTCATGGAAGCGGAACCGCTGGACCTGGCCGCCCGCACCCCGCCGGTGGTCCGCGCGGCGCAAGGCTATGGCGCCAGCGTGGTGTTCACCGACCGCACCGGTCGGGCCTGGCCGATGACGGCCTATCAAGGGTTCAACCCCAACCTGTTCGCGGTGGCGGCCCACACGGTGTCCGGCGACAAGGAGGATCTGCCGACGGTGCTGGTCATTCAGCCCACCGCCCGCTACGGGACCGGCAACGTACTGGTGGCGCTGCAGGGTTTGGAGACGCCCATCGTGTTGACGGTGGTGCTGGGGCAGGCCCAGGCCGACGCCCGCAAGGAGTTCAAGCTGCGGCTGGCCGGTCCCCGCGCCGCGCCCGAGTACGCGCCGCCCGCGCCCGCGCCGGTCGACCGGGCGCTGATCGACGTCCTCAACGGGCTGCCGCCCCACCCGGACGCGCGGCCGGTAGACCTGGCGGGGGTCGAGCCAGAAGCCCGCGCCTGGCGGGTCGGCGCGTACACGTATCTGCGCACCCTGGCCGAGATTTACAGCCCGGCCTACGAAGATCGCGCCAGCAGTCCGAGCGGGTTGCACGCCTACAAGCTGCCCGCCGTCCCCGTCCTGCTGGCCAGCCATCGCGGCCAGATGGTCGAGGTTCGGGTACAGCCCTAGCGCGGCGCCCGCGGGAGGTCGACGGCATGGTTCCCCTGGGTGGATCGCCGCACGCCTGGCTGCTGGGCGGGCTCGGGCTGGCCGGGCTCGGCCTGTACCTGTGGCTCAACTGGACGCCGGGCGTGCCCATTCCCAGCGCCGCCACCGCGCCCGGCGCCGCCACGACCGAATCAGTGCCGGGCGGCCGGCAGACGCCCGAGTACGCGCGCTTGCAGGAACTCGCCAATCGGGATCGGGCCGAGCGCGCTCGCGCCAGCGCCGGCAGCGCCATGCCCTCCCCGGCGACGCTGGATGCCGGGGCGTCGCCCGGGGCGTCCCCGCCGACGACCACCGCGCCCGCGCCAGGAACTCCACCCGCGCCCGCCCCGGCCACGCCCGCCCCGGCCACGCCCGCGCCACCCAAACCGGATGAGGCGCTGCTGCGGGCGATGGAAGCGCAGGTCAAGGAACTGATCGTCTATCGCGACCGCCGGTTCGCGCCACCCCCCACCAGCCTGGTAGCGTTCGTGGACAGCAAGGGACAGCGCGCCGCCCAGGCCGCCGAGCAGGCGGCTCGGGCGCACGCCGGGGCGGATGCGGCGTCCGACCGGTCACGTCCCTCCAGCGCCCTGCGGCCCGGCGATCTGCTGCACGCGGTGCTGCAAACGGCGATCGACAGCGACGAGCCCGGCCCGGTGCGGGCGCGGGTGGTCGGGGAACGGTTCGAAGGGGGCATCCTGTTGGGTGCGCTGGAAAAGCTGGCGGCGCCGGTGGGAAGTCGACCGGAACGGGTGCTGGTGCGGTTTCGCTGGCTGACCTTGCCGGCCGGAGCCACCTACGCGCTGGAGGCCTACGCGGTCGATCCCGCCACCGGCCGGACCGCGCTGGCGACCGAGGTGGACCATCATTACGGTTCGCGCTGGGGCGCGCTGATCGCCGCCAGTTTCCTCGAAGGCTACGGCGAAGCGGTGGCGAACCAGCATCGGATCGTCACCGTGGGTCCGTTGGGCAACGTGGTCTCGGTGCCCGGCGACGGGATCGACGACGGCCAGATCGCCCGCGAAGCGCTGGGCACGGTCGGCGCCCGCCTGAGCGACGCGGTCGGCCAGCACTTTAACCGGCCCAACACCATCCGGGTGGCGAGCGGGACGGGAATCGGCGTGCTGGTCGTTTCGGCCGCCGCGCCGACTGGCGAATCGGCCACCCTGCCGCTGGCAACCCCGTTCGCCGCCGATCGCGCCGAATGGGCGCGACCGCCTGCGGCCGCCCGCCGAACCCCTGCGATCCGGGCGGGCGAATCGAAGACTCCCGCCACCGCGCCCCCCGTGGAGCCCGCGCCATGAGAACCCCGCTACCCGATGGGGCGACCGACGCCTCCGTGCCTATCCCGGAGCCGCCGGCCCCGGCGATCCGACCCGGCGCGCACCGGTGGTTCGTCGCCCTGCTGATCCTGGGCGGTCTCGGGCTGGCGACGTTCGTGACCGTCCAGGTCCTGCGGGTGCTAGGCTTCGATGCGGTCGCCGTGTTCCGGTCTCCCGCTCCACCGCTCAGCATGTCCCAACTCCCGGCCGCCGCGCCCGCTCCGCCGGCCGGGGTTTCCTTTGGCGCCCGACCCGCGGGTCTCGGCCCGGTGCGGGATCACCCGCCGGCGGTGACCACCCCGAAACCGCAGTTCACCCTGCGCGACGGGGTACCGGACAGCTTTTTGACCGATCTTGACGCCGAAACCCTGGCCCGCCTGGACACCCTGAACGGCCGTCTGGACGCGCTGGTGACGGCCACCGAGCAGGCCAACGCGGCCGGGTGCCACCTGGCGGGGACGGTGACGACCCAACTCGCCGCCTTGACCAGCCGACAGGATCAGGCGCACGCCGACTGGACGCGCGTAGCGGAACAACTGACGATCCTGCGGGCCGAGGTGCGCGACCTGCGGGCCGCGCTGGCGCGCACCGGATTCGCCCCCGCGCCGCCCGCGCCCGCCGGGCGCCCGGTCGCGGGCTGGCGGGTGACCGCCCTCAACGGCGACCGGGCCTGGCTCAAGGGACCGACCGGGCAAACGGCGAGCGTGGTGGCCGGCGACCGGCTGGGCCGTTTGGGGACGGTGCAACGGGTGGACGCGGAGCGCCGTCTGGTGGTGCTCAGCGACGGCCGCTTCGTGCGCTAAACGGGGCCGGAAAGAGGGCGTCGTTACGGACGCAGCCGGGATTCAGGGCTGGGTGGCGCTGGTCTGCGCGCCGACCTGCTGCCAGCGAGCCGTTTCCGCACGGGCCTCGGCCAGGAGTCGGTTCCAATCATCGGGCGGATGGCCGCTGGCCAGCATTTTGCGGAACACCCGGTAAGCGTCGTTGCCGCTCTCGTAGGCACGTTGGCTGTCCTGGTCGTTCACCCACGCATAGACGATCACCTGGCTCGGCGCGTGGTAGCGGAAGAACAGGCGATACTGCTGGAAGAACTTGGCGCGAAACCCGTGCTGGCGCCCTTCGCCGAGGGTATGGCCTTGCCGGTACTCGGTGCGCGTGGGGTCTTGCGGAATGACCTCGAACGCCAGCTTGGTGATGGCGGCCAGCCGCTTGCTGGCGTTTTTCCTGACGTAACCGACCGGATCTTTCCGCTGGAGGGTTTCTACCTGCTGGATCAGCGCCTCAACCTGGTCGAGGAACAACGGGTGGGCAAAGAGCGCCCAGCCGTTGACGACCCGCGGTGACCGACTCCCCGGCTCATTCGTCATCGGCCGACAGCGGGGCATCAAGATTCACCTCCACACCGCCGACCAGGGCTTGGAGGCGCTGGACCAGTCCGGTATCGATCGCCTGAAGCCGTTCCGGGTGACGGGCGATGTCGCGCGCCAGGAAGTCCAGGAACGGTATCAACACCGGGTCTTCATCCTTGGCGCGAGCGGCGCGGGTCATCAGTACGGCGCTGTCGGACAGGATCGAATAATGGATCTTATCGCGTTTGCCCAGCTTGAGGGCGCGGCGAACGGTTTCCGGCACAGTGGTCTGATAGCGGTCGGTGAGCGTGGATTCGACTTCGAGCGTGGATGCCATGACAACACTCTCCGGTAGAAAAACTTAATGATAATGCAGATGCATTGCCATCGCCATGCACGCGCATGGCCTCTAACCACGAGTGTGCTATCGGAACTCCCGTGCTGGGCTGATGGATCACGGACGCGGCTTGGCCGCCCAGGGGGATGCCGGTCGCGCCTCACGGTGGGGCTGCCTCGTCTCCCGGAGCGCCGGAGCCGGTGGAGCCTCGGCGCGAGGCGGTTGCGGCAGGAGCGCCGGCTCACGCGCCAGCCGTTCGATGATGCGCGCCAGCGGTTCCCGGTGTTGCAGAGCCTGACGCAGGCGCTCGATGAGCTGTCGGGGTTGTGGCGCGCGCTGGAGCGCTTCCGCCAGTTCCCGGCGCTGTGACGGCGGCAGAGCCAGAGTCAGCCCCGGAATCAGGCGCGGATCGCCCGGTGTCAAGCCCGCCAGCGGAAAAGCGATTACGTGTGGGCCGCGAACATTCGGAGTCGCGCGAACCATGGGGTTTCCTCCAGGATAGGAATCGAGACGCTCCGCGCCACTTGCAGGTCACCGAGGTGGGCGATGGCCGCCCGGCGAGCCACGGGGCGCTTGCGCAGCCGATTCAGATAGGCCGTGGTGAAAGGCGTTACGCGACACCCGTGGATGTTCGCCAGCGCAGCCCGGCGAGCCAGCGCCCCGACGGCGGCGGGCCAGTCGGTGGGGAGCAGCACCGCCAATGGCTCGACCGTGCGCGCTACCAACAGCACGCCGGCAGCACTGAATTGCACGCCCCGCCAGGCGTCGGCAAACCCGTCGAGCGCTTCGCCATAGCCCAGGAACGGCCCTCCCGGCCCCGCCGCCGCAGCCAGCCAGCCGAGTTGAAAGCCGTGGGCGAGCGCCGAGGTAGCAACCACCAAAGTAGCGCCATCGTCCAGGGCATGGAGGTCGCAACCGGCCTCAACCTGATTCCAGGCGATCCAGGCCAGCAGGCCCGCCAGGACGGTGGCGTCCGGTTCGGCGGCGGCAGCGGGCTCGCCGCGGGCGGGGTGGGGAACGGGCACGATCATCCGGGTAGCGATCTTGAACTATTGGTTATTATTTTATTTAATTCATTATTAAAAGCCAAGCCGCTGGCTAAAACCTCCGGATTCCCGGTCGGGTTCGCCTGAGGTGCGGCATCGACGGCGGTGGGGCGGCGGTAGCCGGTGCGCCGATCCTCCCACCGGTGGGGACCTCTCGAGGAGAACCGACGACATGAGCACGGTGCGCAGTACCGCAATCCCACCCGCTCAACTGGGCGCCTACCTGACGCCGGCGGGAACGAGCGCCTCCGTCCGTTCCACGCCGGCCCCCACCCTGGCGGCGATGCGTCAGGCTGCCGCCGGCCCACTGACAGCGACCGCGGCGGCGGCGCCCTGGCCGGTACCGATGACGGGGGAGGAAGGGGAAGTCCAGCAAACCCAGCAGCGCGCCGCCCGCGAACGGCTGAAACACGCGCTCGCGCACGGCAAGGTGATGAGCCTGCTGGTGAGCGCCGCGTTGCGACAACCCCAGGCGGTGGAGGAGTATCTACCGCGCGCGGGCCAGTGGCTCGCCGATTGCGCCCGCCACCTCGCGACACGATGGCTGCGGAATGCCGGCCTCGATCCGACGACCGCCGTTCTGTCGGGCTATCACCAGTACGAAGTGCATCGGTTGCTGGCGGCGCTGATCGAACGGAATCCCGATTGGGTCAGCCAGCGTTCGCCCGAAACCCTGGCCACCCTGCTGGCGCCGTCGGTACCGGCCGACGCCCGGTGGCCGCCCGAGGAACGGCGGGAGTGGGTGTCGGCGGGCGCATCGTTGGACGTGCAGTGGGGTTATGCCAGAGCCCTGGCCCGCATCGCGGTCGCCGCACTGGAACATGATTTCCAGCGCGACCGGGCGACGGTGCTGGCCGATGCCCGGACGGTGCTGGCCCGCGCCGCCACCGAACGGGCCGACCGTCTGTGCCAGCGCCTGGAACTGGACCCGTCCACTCACCCGATTGCCCTGCTGCACTATCTGAACATCGGGGGACGGCTGTACGCCGCCACCCTGGCGCGGGTCCACCGGGAGTCGGTCGCGCGGATCCAGGATTACCAGGACTGTCTCAACCGGCACGATCCCGCCGGCGCGGACGCCATCGCCCGTCAGTACCAGGAACACCGGCTCGGCTACGACGGCATCGCGTTCCATTTCGCCGCGATCCTGCGGCAATTCGACGGGCTGACGCTGGAGCGAGAACTGGCGCCGGAAGAGGCACACTTCCCGCGGTTGGCATCGCCATCGCCTTCGGCGGCGACGAACCGGCCAGCACGCTCGTTCCCTTCCGCGCTGTGGCCGCCCTCGGTCTGACGAGGCCGGGGAGCGAGTTGCCGGACGTTGAATCGGATGAGTCCAGGCGGGGATGAGTCAGTGAGTCATTCTGCTTATGAGTCAATCAAGCAGTGAGTCAATAAGGTAGTGAGTCAATAAAGCAATAAGTCAGTAAGTCAGTAAGTCAGTGAGTCAATACGTCAATGAGTCACTGAATCAGTGAGTTGATGAGTCAATCAGTGAGAGAGAGGGAAGAGAGTGAACCATGCTGTTTCCTGACCTGCCGCCGCCCGGCCCGACCTCGCCGGTGACCGTCGCCTGCGTCCAGCAGGCGGCGGTGACCTATGGCATCCCGGAAGCACTGATCCTGGCGGTGCTCGAGACCGAAGGCGGACGGCCCGGCCTGGCCCGGCGCAACCGCGACGGCAGCCACGATCTCGGGCCGATGCAAGTCAACACGCGTTGGGTCCGCCGGGAAGGCTTGAACGCCCGCGACTTGCGCGATCACGGTTGCTACAACCTCCACGTCGGGGCCGCCATCCTGGCGCGGGAGTTGCGCG
>JARSSO010000020.1 GCA_029624765.1 Candidatus Contendibacter sp.
GCGTCTGATCTCCATATCCAATCCACCGGTTAGAGATGTGTGTAATGGACAGGGTTGGGGTGGGGGATTTCTGTTTTTAATATCAGTAAAATCATGTGGTTATAGATATGTATAATGGACAGTACTCTAACCACTTCCCACTCTTCATCCGTTAAATCACTCGGATATTTTTTATCAGTCATGGCGTAGCTCCTCCCTCAAAATCGATTCAAAACGAAATTTCACGAAAGCCATACAATAAATTTGTTTTTAAAACAAGATGTTAGTTTTGGTATAGGCTCTTAAAATTTTATAAACCCGATTTTCTGGTATCCAGAGTTTCGGATCGGCTGGGCGCGTCGAGTCGGTGCGGCGGTCCAGGGATCGTCGGGCCAGGGATGCTTGGGGTAGCGGCCCTTCAACTCCTTTTTGACCTCGGCGTAGGTTCGTTCCCAGAAGCCGCGCAAATCCTGGGTGACCTGAATCGGCCGCCGGGCTGGCGACAAGAGATGCAGCGTCACTGCGATGCGCCCCTCGGCGATGCGCGGGGTATCGGCCAGCCCGAACATCTCCTGCAATTTCACCGCCAGCACCGGCGGTTCGCCCGGCGTGTACCGCAAGCGCGGGCGCGAACCGCTGGGAACTTGCAAATGGGTCGGCGCCAGCGCGTTCAACCGTCCCCGCAATCGGCTGTCGAGCAGGCCGCGCAGCGCCGCTGACAAATCCAGCCCCCGCAAGTGCTCGCGCCGGGTGACGCCGTCCAGCCACGGAGGCAGCCAGTCGTCCAGATGCTCCGCCAGCCAGCCGTCGGACACGTCCGGCCAGCCGTCTTCCGGGAACCAGTGGCGCAAGGACAGCACCCGTGCTTGCCAGTCGCGCGGATCGTCGCTCCACGGCAAACCGTCCAGTCCCATCCGGCGGATGCCGGCCAGCATGGCCTGGCGCACCGCTGCCGGGTCGGGGTCGGCCAAGGGAGCCCTGTCAAGGATCACGGCGCCCAGCCGCCGCTCCCGGCGCGCGACCACCGCCGCCTGCCGGTCGTCCCAGTTCACTTCCGCGACCATCCGCATCCGCCCGGCAAGGTGCGCTTCCAGATCGGCCGAATCGACGGGCGCGGCCAGCCAGATTCGACCGTCAGCGACGCCGGCGTCCAGGTGCGCCACCGCCAACCAGTCGCGGCCCAGCAACGGATCGCCGGTTAGCAGCCGCGCGCCGCGCCCGTTGGCCAGCAGATACCGGTCCGTGTCACCGTCGCGCCGCCGCGCCACCCGGTCGGGATAGGCCAGCGCCAGCAGCAGGCCGACGGTTTCCGCTGCTGGCGGCATTTCAGGTCCGGGACCGATCCCCAATAGTTGCCGCCAGCGTCGCGCCGCCCGATCCACCCGGACGCAGGCGGCGGGATCGGCCGGCCCGCCCCGCGCGCCATCGCGGCCCGCGCGCCGGAACCCTTGCAACGCCTCCAGCCGGGCGGTGAGGTCGCAGCCGAAAGGATGCGCGCCGCGCAACAGATCGCGCTCTTCCAGCAAAGCGGCTACATCGGCGGCCAGCGCGCCGTGCCCGAGCGCCGCGCCGCGCCGCAGCAGGTGTCCCAGCCGGGGGTGGGTCGGCAGATCGGCCAATTCCCGTCCGGTCGGGGTAATGCGCCCCCGATCGTCCAGGGCTTCCAATTCGGCCAGCAGCGCCCGCGCCTGGGCCAGCGCGCCGGGTGGCGGCGGATCGAGCCAGGCCAGCGCCAGTGGATCATTTACGCCCCATTGCGCCAGTTCCAGCGCCAGCGGCGCCAGATCGGCGTCAAGGATTTCCGGATCGCGGCGCGGCCGCAGCCGGTTCTGCGTGGCTTCGCTCCACAGGCGGTAGCAAACGCCCGGTCCCAGCCGGCCGGCGCGACCGGCCCGCTGTTCGGCGGCGTCGGCGGCGATGCGCGCCGTCTCCAGCCGGGTCAGGCCGCTGCGCGGGTCGAAGCGTGGAACGCGGGTCCAGCCGGCGTCCACCACGATGCCGATTCCTTCGATGGTCAGGCTGGTTTCGGCGATGGGGGTGGCGAGCACGACTTTACGCCGACCCTGGGGATCGAGCCGCAGGGCGCGCCGCTGAGCTTCGTCCGGCAGATCGCCATACAGCGGGACCAGGGCCAACCCGGCGCAAGCCGGTTCCGTCTCAAGCCGGCGGAGAACCTGACGAATTTCGCCGCCACCCGGCAGAAAAACCAAAAGGTCGCCGACATGGCGGGGCAGGGCGGCCAACACGGCGCGCGCCACCGCGTTGCAATCGACGCCGTCGGGATCGCGCGGCAGGTAATGCCGGATCACCGGATGGGCGTGCCCCTCGCTGGTCACGAGGGGCGCGTCGCCGAGCAACCGGGCCACCGCCACGCCGTCCAGGGTCGCCGACATCACCAGCAGCCGCAGATCCCCGCGCAAGCCGCGCTGGCTGTCCAGGCACAAGGCCAGGGCCAGATCGGCGTGGAGACCGCGCTCGTGGAATTCGTCGAAAACGACCAGCCCCACCCCGTCCAGCGCGGGATCGCGTTGCAGGCGACGGGTCAGGATGCCCTCGGTCAGCACCTCGATCCGGGTCTGGCGCGACACTTGGTTGTCGAAACGGATGCGATAGCCCACGGTTTGGCCCACCGCTTCGCCCAGCAGGCTGGCCATGCGCGCCGCCGCCGCCCGCGCCGCCAACCGGCGCGGTTCCAGCAGCAGGATGGAGCGGCCGGTCAGCCATGGCTCGTTAAGCAGCGCCAGCGGAACGCGGGTGGTCTTGCCGGCTCCGGGCGGTGCTTGCAGCACCAGGGCGGCGGACTCGCGCAACGCGGTCCGAATCGCCGGCAACGCGGGTTCAATGGGCAAGAGGGTGGAGTCGGTCGGTGGCGACGGGATGAGTGGAGGCACGTTCGAAAGGTGGTGAAAGCGATGAAAGTAGTGAAGGCCGACGGGGCAACAGGCGGAGACGATGCGTCAAGTTGCGTTGCCGCGTGCATTATCGAAGGGCTTTGACTATGGTTTAACCAATCACACTTGGTTCGGCGGCAACGCCGACCATCCAAATCATACGCCAGCTTACAATGAAGGATATCGTCGATATGGGTATCGCAAGCGACTTGTTGGCCAAACCTGGGGTTATCGCCGTCGGTGAATACGCTTATCGGGGCGACCGGTTTTCCTACCGGGGCGCCTTGACCGAGGAATATGCCCGCATGGCCTCGATCATGTGTCGCGCCACCACCATGGGCGCGAACATGGAAGGCGCGATGTTCGAGGCGCTGCGGTCGGGCAGCGGATTGCATCCGCCGCGCGGCTGGGTAGTGCATGGCCCCGCCCATACCGTGTGCGTGATCGCGAACACGTTTTGCCTCCTTGATAATACCAGGGCGTCGATCAATGACATTGTCAAATTCATGTACAAAGCGTTGGCCAATGTGACCCCCGATATGATCTGATCCCGCAATGGTTGCCAAATCAAGGAAATTGAGAAATTGAGAAGATTGAGAAAATTTGGGAGAAGCGACGATGACGAAACTTGACGAATTGATGAAATTACCCGGAGCGATGGCGGCTTTCGAGTTCCGGGGCAGCGGCGAATTGCTGGAGCAGCGCATCGCCTATCCCGATCGCATCGACGAATCCATCCTCGATCTGTTGGCCCACATGTGCGCGGCCAACATGAGCATCGCCACCATGCAGGCGCGGGGTTGGGAGAAGGTGACGACCATGACGGGGTTCTATCCGGTCCAGGAATTCACCCTGATCGGCTTCGATTGGTCGGTCGTGGTCAGCGGCTTGCACCGGGAGCAATACAAGCAAGCTGGCAAGTTCAGCCTGCCGCCGTTCATGGGAGTCGTCATGGCCAACGAAAAGGCCGATTACGAAGCGGCCTTCGCGATCCTGGAACAGCAGGAGCCGGTTCCATGAGCATGATCCGGCGGTTACTCGCTTTGGACGGTGTCAACGTGGTTTGCCACTTTCGCGACGACGGCTATCTGATCGAGGGCTATGGCCTCATGAGCCACAATGACATGGGCCGGCTGGCGCAGTTCGCCCGCGACTATCGGCGGATGATTCAGGGCAATGCCGATCAGTTGGCCATGTTCACCAACATGCGCGGCTGGACTCCGCCCCGGGGTTGGATTGTGCGCGGCGTGACCCAGTCGGTGTGCGGCGTCGCCAACCTGGTCTGCGTCGTGGACAGCAGCGGAGCGCCACTGAACGAAATCCTGCTGGAATTAAGGGAAGTTTCGCATTGGTAGAGGGCCGCTGAAATTATCGGTCGTTTCCATCGTCTAACCGAAGACTTCTTTCGACGTTTCCTGTGGAAGCGGGCGGTCGATCCCGATGAACGTCGCTGATGGTTGGCAGGCGCCATGAGGCTGTAATGTATCGGAACAGACGATTTTCGCGAACGGTCCTCAAAACCGCCCGGCGTGGTCAAGAACCGGCGCGGCGCCTCGGCCAAGGGCGGGAAAGGTTTTGTTGTTATTTTGTAGCCAAGCCGTGGTTTTTTTAATACTCTATGAGTATGATGACGCGATTTGGTTTGTCCTTTGAAAGCCTTGGGTTTGTCACCGCCATGTCTAAGCGAATTATCGTTTCCCTAGGGATTTGCAGTCTGCTGGGCGCTTGCGCGCTGAATGTCTGGCCGGTGGCGGCGCAAGTCGTCGGTGGTCCGGGAACCTCAGTGCAAAACGCCGCCGCGCCCGCCGTGGCGAGTTTGGACGCCTCCCAGGGTCCAGCGCCCTTGAGACCCTCCAGGGAAATTGAGCCGACCGGTGACGAGATGGAGCCGGAAACACCCGCCGCGCCAGCGGAAACGGCGGAAACGGTGGCCGCGCCGCTGCCGCTGCCGCCCTGTCCGGCGGGCGCGGCCAGTCTGGACAGCCGGGTTGCCATCCAGATTTGCCAGCGGGTGCGCGCCGACCCGCCGCCGACCCACTTGACCGTCGACGGTCGCGCCTTGCGGTCGCTGGAGTCCACCATTCAGTTCTATGCCCAGCGCGAGTACCGGCCGGGCTGGCTTGAGGCCGACGGCGACCCGTCGCCGGCGGCCGAGGATTTGTTGAAGGCCGTGGCCGAAGCCGATCAGGAAGGGTTGCGGGGCGCCGATTACCGGCCGGCCGAGCTGCACAAGCGGCTCAAGGCCATCCAGCAGCAAGGGTCGGCGGCGAATCCCGATGCGCTGGCCGAATTCGATCTGCTGTTCACCGACACCTTCCTGACCTATGGCTCCCACCTGCTGGCCGGCCGGTTGCCGCCCCGCAGGGTGGATCCCGACTGGGCGATCAAGCCCCGCTCCCGCGATCTGGTGGTGGTGCTGCGGGAGGCGCTGGCCAAGGAAACGGTGAGCCAGTCGTTGCGGGCGCTGCGGCCGCGCGAGAAGGGCTATGTCCAGTTGCGCGAGGTGTTGCGCAAGTACCGCGAGGTCGCGGCGGCCGGCGGCTGGCCGACGGTGGTCGCTGGCCTGGCGTCCGGGGCGCAGGGTCCCCGGGTGCGGGATTTGCGCGCCCGGTTGCAGGCCAGCGGCGACCTGTCCGGCGGTGACGCGCCCGGCAAGACCGAGTCAGCGGTGTTCGACAAGACGGTGACCGACGCGGTGCGCCGCTTTCAGAAACGGCATGGCCTGGCGGAAACCGGAACCGTCAACGCCGAGACGCAAGCGGCGTTGAACGTATCGGTCACCGAGCGCATCCGCCAGGTCGAATTGAACCTGGAACGCTGGCGCTGGATGCCGGACGACTTGGGTTCGCGCTACATCCTGGTCAACATCCCCAGCTTCAAGATGAAAGTGTTCGAGGACGACAAGCGGGTCATCGAGTCGAACGTGGTGGTGGGCCGGCAGGAGCGGCAAACCCCGGCTTTCACCGCCAACATGGCCTATCTGGTGCTCAGCCCGAAATGGTACGTGCCGCGCTCCATCGCGGTGAAGGACAAGCTGCCGCAACTCAAGCGCAGCCCCTATGCCCTGGCGCGACAGAACATCCGCGTGTTCAACAGCGCCGGCCAGGAGATCAAGCCGGGAGCGATCAACTGGCGCGCGGTCAGCGCCAGCAACTTCAACTATCAGTTGCGTCAGGACGCCGGCCCCCGCAACGCGCTGGGCGGGATCAAGTTCATGTTTCCGAATCCCTACAACGTCTATTTGCACGATACGCCGTCACGCGAGCTGTTCAGCCGCAGCCAGCGCACCTTCAGCTCCGGCTGCATCCGGATTTCCAATCCGGTCGAACTGGCCGAGTATCTGCTGAAATTCGATCCGAAGTGGACGCGGGAGACGATCAAGACCGCTTCCGCCAGTGGCAAGCAGCGGGTGGTCAACCTGCCCCGGACGGTGCCGGTGTATCTGTTGTATTGGACCGCCTGGGTGGATGAGGACGGGCTGGTGAATTTCCGCAACGACATCTACCAGCGCGACAAGCCGATGATTCGGGCGCTGTACGACGGAAGCGGCGCGAGCGGCAAGAAGGGCGCGTAGCCGATCCGACGGCGAGTCTGAACGATCCCCCGGCCATGACGGCCGGGGGATTTTTGTTTTGAGCGGAGTCGATGAATGCGCGTGGCGGTGGGCGTGCAGTATGACGGGTCCGGGTTCCAGGGCTGGCAGGCGCAGCGGCCGGGCGTGCGAACCGTGCAGACCGTACTGGAACAGGGGCTGACCCGGGTGGCCGACCATCCGGTTCGATTGACATGCGCCGGCCGTACCGACGCCGGGGTGCATGGCGTGGGCCAGGTCGCGCATTTCGACACCACGGCGGTGCGTTCGGCGCGAAGCTGGGTGTTGGGCGGCAACGCCCATTTGCCTGCGGATCTGAGCCTGAGCTGGGCGCGGGACGTGCCGGACGATTTCCATGCCCGTTTCGCCGCGCTGGCCCGCCGCTATCGTTATCTGATCCTCAACCGCCCGCGGCGCTCGGCGCTGTGGCGGGGGCGGGCGGCCTGGTGCCACCGGCCGCTCGACGCGGAACGGATGAACGAGGCGGGGCAGGCGTTGCTTGGCGAGCACGATTTCAGCGCGTTCCGCGCCGCCGAATGCCAGGCGCGGCATCCGATCCGGGAAATCCGGGAACTGACGGTGGGGCGGCGGGGCGGCGGGATCGTGCTGGAGGTCGAGGCCAATGCGTTCCTGCATCACATGGTGCGCAACATCGCCGGGGTGTTGATGGCGATTGGGGCCGGCGACCGGCCGGTCGAATGGGCGCGGGAAGTATTGGAGCAGCGCGACCGAACGCGGGCGGGCGTCACCGCGCCGGCGGAGGGCCTGTATCTGCTCGCGGTGCGTTACCCGGAACGGTTCGGCTTGCCGGCGGGCGCCGAACCCATGCCGGGGTTTGATGCGTGAGGCGCTAAGAGCGCAGTGACCGGCGGCCGCCGCCGCAGGGACTGCCCTGGGTGAGAGCACGTCCCGGGCGGCGGTCCAGGGTCGGCGGTCTGGGTGGATTTGCCCGGATTTCCCGCTTTGGCGCGGAGGGGATGGGGAATTTTGCCCGGTCGGGGCGCGGCGGTGGACCGGTATGCCGGGTGAGGAAGGTCTGCGCGCCATGTTTGCGTCCCGTCCGGGCGCCCTCGCCGCTGGTCGCGCCCGTGCCGGCGGGTTGCCAAAGTGGGATCAGATGCCGCTTGCCGTTGCCGATCACGTCCGCGCGGCCCATCCGCTTGAGCGCCTCCCGCAGCAGCGGCCAGTTCTCCGGATCGTGATAGCGCAGGAAGGCCTTGTGCAACCGCCGCTGTTTCAATCCCTTGGGTACGAAAACCATTTCACCCCGGTCGCGGTGGATGCCCTTCAGCGGATTGCGGCCGGTGTGATACATGGCGGTGGCCAGCGCCATCGGACTGGGCAGGAACGCCTGCACCTGGTCGGCCCGGAAACCGTTCCGCTTCAGCCACAGGGCGAGATTGAGCATGTCCTCGTCGGTGGTGCCGGGATGGGCGGCGATGAAATAGGGAATCAGGTATTGCTCCTTGCCGGCTTCCCGTGAATATTTTTCGAACAGTTCCTTGAACTGGTCGTAAGCGCCGATCCCCGGTTTCATCATTTTCGCGAGCGGCTCGGCCTCGGTATGCTCGGGGGCGATCTTGAGATAGCCGCCGACGTGGTGGGTGACCAGTTCGCGCACGTAGGCCGGATCGCGGATGGCCAGGTCGTAGCGCACTCCGGAGGCGATCAGGACTTTCTTCACCCCTGGCAATTCCCGCGCCTTGCGATACAGACCGATCAGGGACGAATGATCGGTGTTCAGGTTCGGACAGATACCCGGATGGACGCAGGACAGCCTCCGGCAGCTTTGCTCGATCTCCCGCGACTTGCAGGCCAGCCGGTACATGTTGGCGGTCGGTCCGCCGAGGTCGGAAATGACCCCGGTGAAGCCCGGCGTCTTGTCGCGGATGTCCGCGATCTCGCGCAACACGGAGGCTTCCGAACGGGACTGGATGATCCGGCCTTCGTGCTCGGTGATCGAACAGAAGGTGCAGCCGCCGAAACAGCCGCGCATGATGTTGACCGAGAAGCGGATCATCTCGTAGGCCGGGATACGGGCAGCGCCGTAGCTCGGATGCGGAACGCGGGCGTAGGGGAGGTCGAATACGGCGTCGAGTTCCGGGGTGGTCAGCGGGATCGGCGGCGGATTCAACCAGATGTCCCGGTCGCCGTGGCGCTGGATCAGGGCGCGGGCGTTGCCGGGGTTGGTTTCCAGATGCAGCAACCGCGAGGCGTGGGCGTACTGGACCGGATCGGTCTTGACCTGTTCGTAACTCGGCAGGCGAAGGACGGTTTTGGCGCGGTCGTGGCGGGGCGTGTGGAAGCCGCCGTCGAGCGGCGCGTCGATTTCCAGCCAGCCTTCCGGCGGTGCGCCCGATCGGGCGAAGGCGGTCCCGCGAATGTCGCGCAGGGTTCGGGGATGTTCCCCGGCGGCGACGCGATGGGCGAGTTCGACGATGGCGCGCTCGGCGTTGCCGTACAGCAGCAGGTCGGCCTTGGCGTCCAGCAGGATCGAACGTCGCACCGTGTCGGACCAGTAGTCGTAATGGGCGACGCGGCGCAGGCTGGCCTCGATGCCGCCGATCACGATGGGCGCGTCGGGATACGCCTCGCGGCAGCGCTGGCTGTAGACGATCACCGCCCGGTCCGGCCGCTTGCCGCCCGCGTCGTTGGGGGTGTAGGCGTCGTTGTGGCGCAGCCGCCGGTCGGCGGTATAGCGGTTGACCATCGAGTCCATATTGCCCGCCGTGACCCCGAAGAACAGATTGGGTCGGCCCAAAGTCTTGAACGGTTCGGCGGTGGTCCAGTCGGGCTGGGCGATGATGCCGACCCGGAAACCTTGCGCCTCCAGTAGCCGGCCGATGATGGCCATGCCGAAACTCGGATGATCCACGTAGGCATCGCCGGTGACGAGGACGATGTCGCAGGAATCCCAGCCGAGCGCATCCATTTCGGTGCGCGTCATCGGCAGGAAGGGTGCGACGCCGAAGCGGGCGGCCCAATACTTGCGATGGGAGAACAGCGAAGAAGCGGCGAGCATGGACGTTCGGAGCGGGTAGGGCTGGTAATAGGGCGGGATGTTCGAGAAGAGTATTGGATAGAAATACGAAATATGCCTGAGAATAGACACATCTCAAAATTGAGAGTAAGGAGCAAATATTAAAAAGCGCATAAAGGTCGACATCTACGACTCTAGGCCGGAATACCGCTGCACACGCTTATGGAGATGGAAAGCTGGAAGGACGCGGAGATGGTCCGCAGGTACGCCCATTTCAGCGCGGCGCGCTTGCGGACCTATGCGGAAAGCACCGTGCGACGTTACGAATCCGGCACAGCGAAACGCCGATACGGCGTAACTGATTGAAAATTGGTCGGGGCGAGAGGATTTGAACCTCCGACCACCTGCACCCCATGCAGGCTTGGAAACACAAGCCCCTTTTCAATCAACCACCTAAGCGTACCGGTCGGGCGTCAAAGTGACAGAAAAGGCCACAGGCGGACTCTGCACGCCAGCAGGACGGCACACTATCGACACAACCCCTCGCACGGCGTGCCATCCCCATCTCGATCCAGCCGCAGTACCCCGCACCGTGCCAGGTAGCCCCGCGCTTCCTCGCACGAGGCCATTTGCCCGCAGCTCCACTTGACGCATTCGCCGGCCCACACCCCGCGCCGTTCGCGTTGCGCTTCCGCTTCCACCGCAAGCAATTCGGAATCCTGGCTGTACTGGCGGTACACCACTGCCAAGCCACGGGCCACCAACTCATGACTCACGTCCATTTCGGTGAAGTTCCCACCGGGTTGCTTCACCATCACCCGCCCGACCGCCCGACCGTAGCGATCCACGGTCAGCGCCACCACGCGCGCCTCCCGATCCAGCGCCAGCGACACCAGCGCCTCCCGACTCTGGGCGCTGAACGGCTGGTTGCGTTCCGGCGCATCAATCCCCGCCAACCGCACCTTGACCGGCTGTTTGTCATCCACCAGCACCGTCAACGTATCGCCATCGGCCACCGCGACCACCCGGCCCGTCAGCGTGTCCGCCGATACCGGAATTCCCGCAACGACCAGGGCCAGGAACAGCAACACCCCGCTACCCGCAATCCGCCTGATCATGTCCATCTACCGATTGAGCCAGCGCAGCAATAACTTTCTGCATCGCATCCTGTTTATCGGGTGACAGCCGGTCAAACATTCGGCCAACCACGACCGCGCGGGGACTCAATTCCGCGCACGCCGCCGGTTGTTGCTCGATGGCGCCACGATCCAGCCAACCCGATTCAAGCCGCAGCGTCCGCTCCAACTTCCGCGCCGTTTTCTCGCCGATGTTCCGGTGACCCATCAACAATTGATTGAGGTACTGCACACTCAGGCCAACAGAGTCAGCAAACGATTGCTGAGAGTGACACTCAGACACCAGCAGCTTTAAGTTTTGGAGACGAGTCAAGGTTATTTCCATACGTAAACACTAAAGCAATTGCTACACGCTGTCATTCAAGCAAGTGCTTGATATTTTCTACAGCGATTGCTATAAATAGCAGCATGAACCTAACCGACTTCTTCAAGGCGCATGGCACGGCACACATCGCCGAAATCGCAGCCCAGGCCAACACCAGCCTGGGCTACCTGCGCGGTTGCCTGTACGGCCAGAGGCGCATGAGCGCCGACCTGGCTATTTGGCTAGAGCACGTCACGAGCGGCGAACTCACCGCTCGCGAATTGCGGCCAGATTTGCCTTGGCCAGCCAGCGCCAAAGAAGCCGCCTGATCTCTTCCGCGGCGGGACCCCTCATGACCGCCGCGGCTTTTTCAGGAGCGCACATGCCGAACTGCCCGTTGAAATGCTTGGAGTCGATCAAGCTGCACTTGCCCGAGGACCTCAAACGCGACCTTCAGGACCTCGCCATGCAGGAGGAGCGGGCCGTTTCGGAGTACATCCGCGCCGTCCTGCAACTCCACGTCTACGGCGCGAAGGCCAAGCTACCCACCCCATCCCTCGAAGAGAAGGCGCGGTAAGCGCCGGAGCGACGCGATGAAGATCAACACCGCCACCCTCAACCATCCCAGGGTCATCAAACTCAAGCGCCGGCTGGGCGCGGACGCCGTTCTATCGTTGATCGCCCTCTGGGCATGGGCGGAAAGCGAACGGCCCGACGGCATCCTGACCGGCATGGACGAGGAAGACCTCGCCATCGTCGCCGGCTGGACCGGAGACGACTGTTTTTTCATCACGACCCTGATCGAGTTGCGTTTACTGGACTGGAACGGCGAAGCGTTCGCCCTGGCCGACCTGCACCGCGCCGGCAACGGCCAGCCAGCGCCCGAACCCAGCCACGACGCCCGCAGCGAACAGGCGCGCAATGCGGCCCGCGCCCGCTGGGAAAATAAGAAAAGTGTCGCATCCATGCTCAGTGATGCTGAGCATGAATCAGCATATGCGCCGCATGATGCTCAGCATATGCGCCGCATAAATCAGCATGATCCGCACGTACTACGTAGTAGTAGTACTAGTAGTTGTACTACCACCACCCCAAACCCCTCCTCCTTCACGCCGCCCACCGCACCGGAAACCGGCTGTACCGTAAATGGTAGTGGTGGTGGTGGTGATGAAGAATCAGGAAAAAGCGGAACGGCGGGGGAGTGGGAGTATCCGGCCAGCCTCACCCCCTACGAACGCCAACAAGCGGAAACGCTGATGCAGTCCCAGAGCCAAGCCCAGGCGTTATTGGACGAACTCGCGGCGGCGATCCAGGCCGGCAAGATCAAAACATCCCCCATCGCGTACCTGCGAGCCTTGGCCAAGCGCGCCCACGAAGGCGCGTTCAAGCCAGAGGCCGGCATCAAGATCGCCCTGGCCCGCGCCCGACGACGGGAAACGGAATCGGCGGTACGCAACGCCCACGCCAAGGCCGAACAGGTCCGGCCAGAGGCCACCGCCCGACCGCCCATCGACAAGGACGCCGTCAAGACGCACATCGCGGCGTTACGCGCGGCCATGAGAATGCCCGGCCAGGTCACCGCGTAGCCATGAAGCACGGTCGCGCAAAATCCAGGTCGCCCAGGCGAACCAGCCCCGCCCGAATCGCGGCGACCATCGCCATGCAGACGCCCGAGCATCCCCGAGCGCCAACCGTCAACCGCAACAGCCCCAGACCACAACGAGCCAGGGAAGCAGCGGACCAGTTCACCCACTGGCGGATCAAACACCCGAACGCGACCAGCGCCGAGCTACGGCAGCACTGGCGACACGTCCAAGCCGATTGGAACCTATCGAGTTCAGAGAGAAGGCCGAAATGACCCAATGTCCGAAATGCCAGCGCCAGACCGATGTTTTCCTCGTGCGGTGCGATGGCCACGCCATCGAAGTGCATCGTTGCAGGGATCATGGCGACGTGGTGCCCGCCAAGTACCCAGAGCCGGACCACTGCCAGGAAACCCCGCCGCGCAAATCCGAAGACCCAGGGATTTACGAGGTCGAGACCGGCAACGTCTGGGACGGAGAAGGCCCATGACCAACATCATCCATTTTCACCGGCCCCAGCACATCGACCGCATCGACCCGCTGGTTGGCGTCATCGCCGGCAGCCAGGTCTTCAACGGCACGACCGGCCCAATCCTGGAGATTCGATTCGTCACGGCCATCAACAGCATCGACCCGGAACAGCGGCGCATCCTTCCCCGGATGCTCGAATCCGGCCACTTCACCACCTTGACCCTGGAGCAAGAACGATGAACACCTTCGAGCAGTGCGTTAGGTTCATCCTGGAAGAGGAAGGCGGACTGGTAAATCATCCGGGCGACCCGGGCGGCCTAACCCGGTTCGGCATCTCCCAGCGTGCCTACCCCACAGTTGATATCCGCTCGATCACCGAGGACGACGCCAAGGCGTTCTATCGCCGCGACTACTGGAATCCGATCCACGGTGACGAGCTACCCGCCGGCCTGGACCTGCTGATGCTCGACACCGCCATCAACATGGGCGCGGAAACGGCGGTTCGGCTGTTGCAAGAAGCGCTGAACGTGCGCGTGGACGGGATGATCGGCGGCATGACGATCAACGGCGCCCGACAACAGATGCCTGGCATCATGGGCAGATTCTGCGCCTTGCGCGCCTGGCGCTACGAGATCAACCGCAACGAGGAAACGTTCGGAAAAGTCTGGTTTCGCCGCTTGTTCAAGGCTTACGACGCAGCATGGGCCCTCTACGACGACATCAGGGGGAACCCATCATGATGGTTCACTGGGCGTGGCTGTTGGCGGCGTTCACGGCCGGCGTGCTGCTGCTGCCGGGCTGGTCCCTCACCCTGTTGCTGGTTGAGATGGTCAGAACCAGAAACCTCTTTCACGGGTAACCGCCATGAACAAGCTTTCGCTGATCTTCACCGCGCTGCGGGCCTACAAGGATGCGCGCAGCAAGGAGACCTCGACCTTGCGCGGGACCATCACCGGTCTCCTTGCGGCGGGAACCATCTTCTCGCTGGGATACATGGGCGCGGACCTGAGCGCCGAACAAATCGGGTTGATCCTGGCCGCCATCACCGGAATCGACTCCGTTCTGAAGATCGTGTTGCCGGACCAACTGGGAGCCAAGAACGATGGAAAAAAGAACGATGCTCAAAATATCGGTCACACTGATCGTGCTGGGGCTGATCCTGATCCTGCACGCGGCGCTGACGGGTTGCGGAACGTGCAGACCCGCGCCGAACCTGGCGAGGATTCAGACCCTGCTACAGACGCACGCGGCAACATCTGGGGACCTGGCGGCTACAATGGCGCTTGAGTGCGAGCGTCAGTTTTAAAGGGTCACGCGCAGGCAACAACAACAAAGATAACCATGGGGACATGGACATGAACGACAACCCAAACGGACAAGAGAAAAACGCCGACACCGCCGAGTTGCGACGGCAAATGGATAATTTCTACCTGTCCCGATTCGCGGACATGGGGAAAGCCATCGAACGGCTACAACTCGCGTTCGAGAACTCGCTCAAGGCCGCGATGGAAATTCAGGGCAACCAGACGCGCATGATCGACCGCATCACGACGTTTAACGAGAAATTCATCGAGCACGACGCGCGCGAGGGGGAGGACCGCGAACGGATCATCGAGACATTACAGCAGGTCTTAAAGACCCTCAGCGCCCACGACATCCACCTGACGCGGCACGAGGAAAACATCACGATGCTGAAAACATGGAACCTGCTGTTGGCGGGCGCGGTCGGCGCGCTGGCAGCGGGCGGAACCGCCTGGATCATCCAGCACCTGCAAACGACGGTGCGGTAGGGGTTACGCAATGAGCCGCGCGGCCCACGTCAGCTTTCGCGCCGCCATTCTCCGCGCCTTTCACAAGATCGGCGGGGTGAAGCATTTGGCGGCGTGGGCTGAGGACAACCCCACCGAGTTCTACCGGCTGGCCGGTCGGTTGTTAGCGCAAGAGAAGCCGCCCGAACCGCCCCCGGAGGCCGTCCAGGGGCGGTTCGTAGTCGCGACGCAGTTGGCGATGTTCGAGGATGACCGACCTAACCCCGCTTGAATTGCCCGCGCTCTATCCGCGCCAGCGCGCGGCGATCTATGCGCCGGAACGCTACAGCCTGATCGAAGCCTCGACCAAGTGCGGCAAAACCATGGGCTGCATGGTCTGGCTGTTGGATCACGCCTGGACGCACGGCCAGCCGGGGCGGAATTACTGGTGGGTGGCGCCCATCTTCGATCAGGCCGCCATCGCCTTCAAGCGGATTCGGCTGGGCTTGCAGGTGACCCCCGCGCCCCCTGAAATCAATCTCACCTCGCGCACCATCGAACTGCCGAACGGCGCGACGCTGTGGTTCAAATCCGGCGACAAGCCCGATTCCCTGTATGGTGAGGATGTGTACGCGGCGGTCATCGACGAGGCGAGTCGCGTCAAGGAAGAGTCGTTTTACGCGGTGCGTTCGACCCTGACCCATACGCGCGGGCCGATACGCATCATCGGCAACGTCAAGGGGCGCAAGAATTGGGCCTACCAGTTGGCGCGCAAGGCCGAGGCCGGCGAACCCGGCATGAGCTACCACAAGCTGACGGCCTGGGACGCGGTGGCCGGCGGCGTGCTGGACGCGCGTGAGATCGAAGACGCGCAACGGGCCTTGCCCGAGGCGGTATTCCGCGAACTGTACCTGGCCGAGCCGAGCGACGACGGCGGCAATCCGTTCGGCGCGTCGGCAATTGCCGGATGCCTCGCCCCGCTGTCGCCGGATCCGCCGGTCTGTTGGGGCGTGGACCTGGCCAAAAGCATCGATTACACCGTGGCGGTGGCGCTGGATGCGCGGGGGCGGGTCTGTCGGTTCGAGCGGTGGCGCTCGCCCTGGCAGGAGACCTTGCAAAAGATTCAGCACCTGGTGGGCCGGACCCGCGCGGCGGTGGATTCGACCGGCGTGGGCGATCCGATTGTCGAGGCGTTGCAGCGGGCCGGGACCGGCGGCATTCATGGCGTCAAGTTCACCAGCACCAGCAAGCAGCAGCTCATGGAGGGGCTGGCGCTGTTGATTCAGCATCGCAAAATCGCGTTTCCCGACGGGCCAATCCGGGCGGAACTGGACGTCTTCGAGTACGAATATACCCGAACTGGCGTGCGCTATGCCGCGCCAGCCGGCCAGCATGACGACTGCGTGTGCGCCCTCGCCCTGGCCGTGTCGATCCTGCCCAGGGCCACCCAGCCACCGATGTTCAGCATGAAGTTGAAAAACCTGTGACCCAGATGTTGTGATCTCTTGAGAGGACAGAAAGCAATGAACGATATGATAAGCGGGAAAGAGGCGTTGAAATTATTTGGGTTGCAATCTCCCTGCGGTAAGCCTGTCGGAGGCAAGAGCATTCCGGCCACGCTGCAAAAGTATGGTGTTGAAATCTTTCGCCTGAATGAAAGGTATGTATTGGTGAAAAAAGAAGAGTTACTGAGTGCGTTGGCGAAAGTCAAAGCAGAAAAATCGGCGAGGAATTCGCTACAACCAGAACGGCTGACGCAACTGGAAAATGCAGGAAAAACCTATCGATTCGTTTCAAACGCCGAGACGCTTAAATACCTTCATAGGTTGGAGGTTAAGCTAGATCGGCTATTAAAAATCTGGGGAGAGAGCACGACATTTGACTCATAAATGCTTGAGATTGCAAAAACACGCTGATCCAAAGCTATGACCCCCGAACAGACCAGCGAAACGATTGACCAACTCGCGCGCCGCGCCTACGAAGACCTGCTGCGGCGGATTCGGGCGGGAGAGACGCCCAGGGAGGCCGCTGACGCCGCTCTCGCCGCGTTCCGGGGTCCGTACTATCAGCAGGTGGCCGATGCCCTGAGCGCGATCCTGAAGGCCAGCATCGGCCCGGCCGACATCAAGGCGTGGCCGGTGGGTAAGGTGAAGTTGTCGCAAGCCCTGTATGCCCACCATCGCGCGATCAGCGCCGCGACGGCCGCCACGGTCAACGCCCATCTGCAAGGGCTGCACTCCGCCCGCGACCTGGCGAAGACGCTCTATGAGGGTTACGACTTCAAGCCCGACACCCTCAAGGTCGTGGCCAAGCTGCCCAAGTATCTGCGGGTGAAGTTCAACGCGGCGCGGGCGGCGAAGCTCAAGACTCCGGCGCTGCGGGCGGCGTACCTGCAAGCGATCCAGGCCGCCGAGGCCGGCGCCGGCCAGGCCGAACTCGAAAAAATCCTGAAGGTGGCGTTTTACGAGCGCAACCGCTACCTGGCCAACCGCATCGCCCGCACCGAAATCGCCCGCGCCCAGAACGCCCAGATCGCGCGGGAGCTGCTGGCGGATGAGCAAATCGGCTTCGTGCAGATTCGGCTGTCGAGCAAACACCCCAAGACCGACATCTGCGACCTGCACGCCAAGCTGGACGCCTACGGGCTGGGACCGGGCGTCTACCCCAAGGCGGAGGCGCCGCTACCGCCGTTCCATCCGCACTGCTACTGCTTGCAGCGGCCCATCCTCTCCATCCCGCCCGGCCAGAAGGTCAAGGCCCGGCCGAACGCGGCGCGGGCGTTCCTGAAGTCGCTCCCCGCCGACGAGGCCCGGCAAGTGATGGGCGGGAAAGAGCGGTTGCGGCGGGTCCTCGAGGACGGCGACAGCATCGAGGCGGTGGTCAACACGAACGTGGACCCGCTGTATCATGCCAAGCGGATGGGGGAGGTGGCGGATAACCCTCTGGTCAAGGCGGCGCGGTTGTCGTCCAATAGCGTCAACACCCTGCTGGCCGAGAACGAGAAATTGACGATTCCTGCCCGTCTGCACCCTGTAAGCGCCGCTTTCGACTTCCCCGACGAGCCGGAATACGAGCCGATTCGGCGGGCGCTGGCGGCCATCGATGCGGCGCATGATGACGGCGACTTGCCGGCGTTGCCTATCGAGTTGGCGCGAGATTTAACGGATGGAAACGATGGGGAATACTGGGGAGACGATGCCCGCGCGTTCAAAATTCGGATCGCGGCGCTGTCCAAGATCAAGGAATTCTCGCTGGCCTGCGAGGTAGGGCATTTTTTGGATCATCAGGCGCTGGCTCCGGGACAAGGGTACGCAACGCTCGATCCCCAAGGGGCCTTGCTGGATGTTCTGTTGAGTATTCAGCTATCAAAATCCGCGCAAGGCATTCAAAGTTATGCTCACGATGCAAAAGCCTATGGCTATCTCAACGATGAATCCGAATGGTGGAGCCGCGCTTACGCCCAATGGGTTGCTTTGCGGAGTGGATCGGCCATACTCAAAAAACAGGCGGATCATGTCATCCATGACGAAGTTGGATTTTGGGAATGGAAGGACTTTGAACCGATTGCCAAGGCGATTGACGTACTGTTTCGACAGAAGGGGTGGTTATGAGCTTCGATGACGATCTTCAACAGCAGTTTGAACGGTGCCATACCTTCGCGGAATTGACCGTGGCGGTACGAGAGACCCTTGCCCGGCATGGCCGGGACAACAGCGATAAATGGGTGCGGTTTATCATCAAAAGTTACTGTGGCGGTACCCGGGTAGAAGTCGATGCCTCTGGAAAGCCCGTCAATCCCTGGCGGCGCAAGTTCCTTTATCAAGAACCGGAAGCCGCCCAGCCCGCCGCCCGCCGCGAGGCCGCCTGACCATGCCTCACTGCGTGCTGTACACCTTTGTCCGCTGGCCGGAAGACGGAAGCGGCGTCAAGATAGCCAAGGTGGTCAGGGTGGCCCGAGTGACCGAGTCCGCGCCCAAGGATTGGATGGAATGGCCGGATGCCAACTATCCAGAAATGAAATTGCTGGATATCGCTGGCATCGAGTTCGTCGACGAGCGCCACGAAGCCGCTTTCCCCCCCTGAAACTCCACTTCCGCTAAAACCGCACAGGAAGCGTTCTGCGGCGTTTTCATCCCGACCCGCCACCCAGGTATTCCCGCGCCGGGTTAGCCTGTTTAACCCCTGTTTAAATTTCGCTTAAAGGGCATCGCCGGGGGCGGTTCGGGGCGCGATCACGGCGAACCGCGCAGAGCCGGCAACGCCACGGTGTCTGCGTCCACCCCATTGAACGGCGTCCAAACGCCGACCGAGCCACGTCGCGCGGAGAACCTCAGTCCAGCGTCGCGCGGAGAACCTCAGTCCAGCGCCGCGCGGAATCGCCACCGTTACCAGACCATCGCCGTCCGACACCGCCTCGACCACCGCGCCGTCCAGCGCCAGGCCAGCGCCAGCCGGTTGGACCAATTTGATTTGGATGACGACCCCCGTTTCCGCAGCGCCGTGCTCGTCGTAGCACATCGTCCAGGCCACGGTCTGCCCGGGGCCGGGCGCGGGCAGCACCACCACCGGGCCGGTTGGAACCTGTTCCTCCAGCCGCGTTTCCAGCGCCGTGATGGACGCCAGTTCGGGCGCTAACTCGTCGCGGACCGCGTCGGCAATCTCCGTCGGGCTGGCTCCGCCACCATCCTCCGACAATGTCCGTTCCGTATGCTCCCACACCGCCGTTGCAATCTCGGACTCGCTCGGAACGTCGGGGGAATTGGTCAACGTGGTGACGGTATCCACCAGGGTGACGTGGGCGACGGTATCCGAAGCGGGGTCGAAATCGTGGAGGGCGTTGACCGCCGCGAGGGTCGAAGCAATCCCGGCGTTGTCAGGAGCCGTGTAGTTCGCCGCCAGTAACGGTGCGGTTGGGACCGCGTTGACGCTCGCCTGGCTGGCGGCGGTCTTGGCGGCGTCATAGTCCGCGTGCAAGGTGAAATTGGCCTTGTCGGTGAGCGTGCGGGCCGAGTACTCCCACACCTCTTGCGCTGTGGCGCCGCCTCCACCACCGCCACCGCTCGTCAAGGTTCGATCACTGTATTCCCAGATGTCCTGTGCCGTAGCTCCGCCACCACCACTCAGTACGGCGGTCCCAGTCTCGTCGTCCACCGGCACGCCGACCGCGACCGATCCAGCCGGCGGAACATGGCACGTCCCAACCTGCTGCCCGAACCGATAGCTCGTTCCATGGCGCACGTCAGCCGGATCGGGATCGGCGCTGGTGTTGTCTGGCCCGGTGAACGTGACCTGCTCCAGGGTAGACTCGCGGATCAATACCGTGGTCGCGCTCGCCGCATAGTTCGGGTCAAACAGCACGCGCCCGGATGTTGGAGATTGCCCATATGCGCCATAGCGAATTGCGCCAACAGTCGTGGTGGGCTGCCCACCGGAGTTGGTGCCGTAGCCATACACGCCGGGGTTGCCGTTATTGGTCGAGTAGCCGGGGCCATGATTGTTACCGACCGCAACCGCTACACGCATTGTTCCGAGGCTGGCGTTGTACGCGCCAATAGAGTTACTACCGGAGCCGCCAACGGCCTCGCCATTAACAATAATCGTTCCGGTACTGGAATTGTATGCTCCATGTGTATTGGAGCCACTACCGCCAATCGCGTCCGCATCGATAGTGATCGTGCCGATCCCGGAGTTTTGAACGCCATGTGCGCTCGCGCTCCCGTACACAACACCAGAGATGGTAATGTTTCCGCTGCTGGTGTTGCTCGCGCCAAATGTGCTCGCCGATGTTCCAGCCGCGACGTTGCCGGAAACGGTAATATTGCCTGCTCCACTATTGAGCACCCCAACGGACGACGCGGCGGAACCGGCGCTAGCGTTGCCAGTCACATTCAGCGTGCCAGCCCCAGCGTTGTTCGCGCCATACGCATTCGTGGAACTGGTTCCACCGTTCACGTTGCCGACGACATTAGCCGTCGCTGACCCAGCGTAATATACGCAGATCGTCGATCCAGCATACGGATTCGCGGTCAGCGTTACTCCATCCGCGAGAGTAAATCTCCCGCCCGTGGTTGCGCCGCCGGTTGTATCGGTCCGAACCTCGGCGCAGGTGCTATCGACGTTGACGGTGACCGTATAGCTGTTGGCCATCGCTACATCACCTGGTCCTGGGATGTATTGTGCGCCAGCAGTCCCGGACGGCGTATCACTCCAAACGTCGGAGGCGTTCCAGTTGCCGGTTTTGCGGGCAAATCGGTTGGCCATGATTACCCCTCCACCTCAAAGCGGCTCGCCATCAATTTGTAATGGGGGAGCCGGTCCTCGTCGAACAGCGTTTCCACCGCGCGGACGCGCAGCCGCCGGCCGCCAGCGGCGCGCACCGTGGCGAACAGCACGGCTTCGCGGATGTCGGTTTCCATCCGTAGCAAGTTTTCGTAGACCGCCTCCAGCCCATCGGCGGTTTCTTGCGTCGGCAGGCCGAAATACACGATCAGGTCGATGCGCACGCGCTGGCCCACGTCGGCCACCGGCGCCAGCCGACTGGGCACGATGCGGATCAGCGGGTATTGATCCGGCGTGATGTTGGGCTCCAGCCCGATCCGGCACGTGACGATGCCGTCCAGGTCGGCCAGGGTATCGCGCAGGTGGGTCAACAGGTCGAACGGCGGGGACGGCGTCATCATCAGCCTCGCTGAATCGGCACGGTGAACAGCCGGGTCGGGGTGTCCGCCGCCGTGTTGGCGGCGATCCGGGCGGCTTGCAGGGTGGCCGCCCACTCCTGGCGGTACTGCTTGAGCTTGGCGCTGAACACGTCGCTCTCGTCGGCCAGGCTTTCCAGGCAGCACAGGAGATAGGCGCGCAACACCGCCAGCTTTGCCGGCCACGGGTCGGGGAACGTTCCGAGTTCGGCCACGTCGGCGATGGCGCGGGTTTCCCAGGCCTCCTTGGCGGCAATCAGCGGGGCGAGATAGGCGTCGTGGTAGGTCAGGGTCAGGGCCATGGTCAGCTCGTGGGCGGTTGGACGCGACGCACAACGGCGTCGAATTGGCGGACGGCTTCGTCGGCAGCCTTCACCAGCCAGGCGTCGCCGGCGTAGCCGGGATGATGGACGAAGCGGGCGAAGACGAAGCCGGTCTTGCCGCCCTGGCCAGACGGCCAGCGCAACACCTTCTTGTCCTTCGGGCGAATCTCATGCGCCCGCGTGCCCCAATGGACGAACACGGCATGGGGCGCCATTTGCGGGTCGTGGCCGATGATCCACCCGCCGTCGCCGTCGGATTGCGGTCGTTTCAGCGACCGCGCCAGCGCGCCGGTTTGGGTGTGGGTATCGACCTGATCCCGGGCGGTGGCGAAGGCCACGTCGGCCAGCCCACGCAGGACCTGCGTTTGCGTCTCCGGCACCAGCCGGGCGAAGTCGGCGCGGATGCGTTCCAGACCCTCCGGGCGGAGTTCGATCATGGCGTGGCCTCCCCGTTCGCCTCCTGCCCCGGCTCGTCGGCCGCCAGCAGCAGGCTTTCCAGCGTCGCCGGGTCGAGGCTGGACAGGTCGAGCGCCATGAGCTGCTTGAGCTTCTCGGCCTGGTAGGCCGGCGGGGCGCCCAGCGCGGCCATGTTCTGGGCGATCTCGATTTCCAGCTTCAGGTCGGTCAGGCTGTAGTCCTTGCTCCAACTGATGGCGGGCGGGGTGGCGATCCCCAGCCAGCGGACGACCACATCCCACATCCGGCGCTCGAAGTCCTCCATCCGCCGGGCGAACGCCACCAGGGCGGCGTTCAACGCCTGGAACCGCAGCGCCAGCGCCACGCCGCTTTCCTGTTGGCTGGTGGGCGGGTCCACGTACAACGCCGCGTCGCGGATCAGGCTTTCCACCTGGGCGATGACCTGTTGATAAATCGTGGCCGGCCCGTCGGGCGGAGCGATGAACTGCGGGGCTTCGGCGCCATAAATAAGGAGCGCCTCGGTCGAAAACGTCTCCGCTACCTGGCCGGGGTTGAACATGGCCTGTTCGGCGCTGGGCACCTGGTAGGCCAGCAGCGAGAACGTTTGCGCGCGCAGGATTTCATCCAGTTCCGACCGCAGGTTGTACAGGCGCTTGCTCAGGTCGGCGACGGTGGCGAACGGGCCGACGTGGGGGAACAGCCCCGCTTCGGTGAAGGCGAGGATCGGGCACACGCCCAAGTCGTGCGTCCCCGCGTCGAGGGTCTTGTCCCCCTCCAGCACCGCCCAGCCCTGGGCGTCGTAGCGCCGGGTCACCACCGTCGCTTTGCCGGCGATCTCGGCGGTATCCGTGAACGCCACCTCGGCCAGTTGCCCGCGCGCATCCAACCGGTAGCGCGTCACCCGTTCCGGGGCGATGGCCACCAGATACGGCGTGGCGCGGTCGGTCTCGAGCGCGGTCGGCATGTCCACCAACAACAACATCGAGCCGCGCGCTTTCGCCTCCAGCATGAACCCGCCCCAGAACACGTCCAGGCTGTCGTTTTGCCAGGTGCAGTCCTGAGCAAACGCGCTCAGTAACGGGTGGGATAGTTGGCGTTGTGGCGGGCGTTTGGTTAAGTAACCGACGAAGCGTTGCCCGGCCGGGCGCAGGGCGTTGGCGTACCAGGCGATGGCTTTGCGCCGGGCCAGCTTGGCGCTGTCCTCGCGCGGGTATTGCACCAGGTAGCTACCATCGGCGAAGCCGCCGGTGCCGTGCAGGGCGTCGGCGAGGAATTGAAAGCGGGCGGAATCGAACGCGGTCATGGCCTTATCTTATATCGAAAAGTTATATCTACTGCGCTATGATAGAACAAAATCCACGGCGCGAGGCCCCGCATGAATCTGGAATCCCTGAAGGACAAGCTCGGCGACGAGTACGCCGCGCTGGAACGCTACGTCACCGACCTGATCGGGCAGCGCGACGCCGCCCGCAAGGAAAGCCAGGAGGGCCGCAAGGCGCTCAAGGCGAAGGTTGAAGCTCTGGAATCGGTCAGGGCCAGGCTGTTTGAGCGGCTGGGGCTGGACGACGACGCCGACCTCGACGCCCTGCCCGACGCCAAGGGCCAGGCCGAAGCTGTCAAGCAGTTCGAAACCCGCGTGAAGCGGCTGGAAACCGAGCTGAAAGCAAAGTCCGACGCCTTCGCCGCCCTGGATGCGAAACACCGCGCCGCCCGGCTGGAGGCCGAACTCGGCAAGGCGCTGGGCGGGCACGACTTCATCGACCGCGAGGTGGTCGAGGATTACCTGCGGCGCCGGGTGGACTGGCAGGACGATCAAATGTTGTACAAGAGTGAGAAGGGCGACCTGATTCCGCTGGCCGAGGGCGTGACGCTGCTGGCCCAGACCAAGCCGCATTTGTTGAAGACGCCAGGGGCGCGCGGCTCCGGGTATAACCCCAGCGCGCAAGGCGGCGCGGCGAAACATCCGAAGAATCCGTGGGCGAAAGACTCGTTCAACCTGACCGAGCAGCTACGCCTGGCCCATGAAAACCCCACGCTGGCCGCGCAACTGCAAGCGGCGGCCGGCGCGTAAGGAGAGAACCATGGCTGTAACTCAGATTGCGGACCTGGTCGTCAAAGCGGAATTCTCCGCCCGCGTCCAGGTTCTGAGCACCACCAAGTCGGCGCTGTTCCAGTCCGGCATCATCGCCAACGACCCGACGATCGCCGCGCTGGCCAGGAGCGAAGGCGCGACCTTCACCTTGCCGTATTGGAACGACGTCGACGGCAGTTCCGCCGTCGGCTCGGACGATCCCAATACGACGCTCACGCCGGGCAACATCACCCAGGGCAGCGAGACGGCCATCAAGCTGTTTCGCAGCAAAGCCTGGTCGGCGATGGACATCACCAAGAGCATCCTGGCCGGCGACGACCCGCTGGAGCGCGTCGCCAACCTGATCGCCGGGTGGTGGAGCCGCGACATGCAGACCATCCTGATCAACAGCCTGACCGGCATCTTCGCCAGCGGCGGGGCGTTGGTCGCCACGCACGTCCACGACGTGACCGGCGCCAGCACCGCCTTGAGCGCCGACGTGATCCTGGACGGCAAGCAGAAGCTGGGCGACGCGGCCGACGACTTGACCGCCATCGCCATGCACTCCGCCAAGTACACGGCGCTGCAAAAGGCGTTGCTGATCGACTACATCGGCGCCGAGGGCGACATCCGGTTTCCGACCTTCCTCGGCTATCGGGTGATCGTGGACGACAGTTGTCCGGTGAACAGCGGCAATTACACCACCTATCTGTTCGGGCCGGGCAGCGTGGCGTATGGCGAGGGGATGCCGAAGGTGCCGATGGCCTACACCCGCAACGAACTGGCCGGCAACGGCGCGGGCCAGGAAACCCTGGTCAACCGCCGCGAGTTCATCCTCCATCCGCGGGGCTTGCGCTGGACCAGCGACACCATGGCCGGGAGTTCGCCGACCAACGCGGAGCTGGCGACGGCCGCCAACTGGGAACAGGCGTGGGCCGACAAGGCTATCAAGCTCGTCAAGATTTTGAGCAAGTAGGAGGATCGCCCAATGCGGGTCCGAACGAAATCCCATGGGGCGCTGAGCGGGCTGGACGGCGACGACCACGCTCAGTATCACACTGACGAACGCGGCGACGAACGCTACGCGCCGCTGTACGACGGGCCGTTGCAAACGGCCATGGTCACGGTCAGCAGCGCCGAATTGCTGGCGCTGAACGCGACACCAAAGACGCTGATCGCCGCGCCGGGCGGGGGGAAGGCGTTGATCCTGGTCGCGGCGGAACTGTGGCTCGACTACAACGGCGCGGCCTATGCCGGCATCGCCGCCGGTGAAGACCTAACGATCAAGTACAGCAACGCCGCCGGCGCGACCCTGGCCACCATCGAAACCACCGGGTTTTTGGACGCCACAGCCGACGCCTTGCGCTACGTGGAGCCGACCACCACGGCGGCGATCACCCCGGTCGCCAACGCGCCGCTGGTGTTGCACTTGCTGACCGGCGAAATCACCACCGGGGATAGCCCGCTCAAGCTGCGCCTGCTGTACCGTGAAATCACGTTGGCGTGGGGTATTGAGGACGGATAACCCATGACCCCGGCGATTTACCAGCAGTGGAAGCGCCAGCAAACGGACCGGCTTCGGCGGGAACGGCAAATCGCCGCCCGCCGCGTCGTCGTCGCGCCCGAACCCGCGCCTGAACCCGAACCCAACCCCGAACCCGCGCCGGCCAAGAAGCGGCGCCCGGAGAACCCATGACCGCGACCACCCAATCCCGTTCCGAGCAATCGCTCGCCGGCATCGTTTTCGAGGGCGACATCCTGCTCAAGATCAAGGACACCGCCGGCGATTGGGGCCAACCCATCGGCCCGATTTCGCCGGTGAAGTTGTCCATCAATCCCGGCGCGATCACCACCAAAACCCGCAAGTTGCGCCTGCGCGGGATGTCCGGGCAGGTGACCGATCCGGTGGTGACCGACTTCGCCGAACCGACGGTGGCGTTCGAAACCGACGACAGCAACGAGGCGCTGTTCAATCTGATCCTGCGGGGCGACAGCGCCGCGATCACCGAGGCCGGCGGCACGGTCACCGATGGCGTCACCGCCGTTCCGGCCAAGGGCACCTGGCTGCAACTGCCGCACCGGAACATTTCGACGACCGGATTTTCCGGCAAGCACGCCAACGATTCGGCCCTGACCGCCGGCACGGACTACGTGATCCAGGACATCTGGTTGCAGCACGGTTTGGTCTACATCCCCGCCGGGAGCGGCATCGCCGCCGCCGAGGCGTGCAAGTGGACGTACACCTATAGCGCCGTGTCCGGGACCGGCGTGGTGGGCAACCAGCGCGACCAGGTGACCGTGCGCATCGAGATGTTCGGCAAGAACCGGGTCAACGGCCAGAACGTGCATATCACCATCCACGAAGTGGCCGTGACCAGCGGGGTCGATCTGGACCTGGGCGGCGCCGACGACTACTTCAAGCCGAACTTCAGCGGGGTCATGAGCACGCCGTCCGGCGAATCCGGTCCCTACGAGATTGAGTTCCTGACCTTCGCGTAGTCCCTTCGGGCGCGCCTCCCGCGCGCCCATCGATTCTCGTTCCCACGCTCCGGCGTGGGAACGCCGTATCTAGCGCAGCCGCAAGGTAAGCCATGGCTGACCGTAACCTTGTTCTGCAACTGCTGATTACCGCGCGCGACCAAGCGAGCGCGGGGTTGGATCGGGTCAGAAACGGCCTTTCCGCCATCGCCAGCGCGGTATCGGAGTCACTGGCTCCGCTGCGGACCTTCACCGGCCTGCTGGGCGCGGCGCTGGGGGTGGGCGGCGCGAAGGAGCTGGTCGATCGCGCCGACGCCTTTACTCGGCTCTCCAATCGGCTCCGCGCCGCCTCAAAGGATGAGGAGGATTACCGCGCCGCCCTGGCCGATACCGTCACGGTCGCCAGAGCCACCAATTCGGAGCTGGACAGCACGGCGGCCCTCTACGGCCGGGTCAAGCTGGCCGCGGACGATCTCCGCATCACTCAGCAGCAGGTCGCGGAGGTCACGAGCATCGTCGCCAAGGGGATGCAACTCTCCGGCGCGGCGACCAGCGAATCGGCGGGCGCGACCCTGCAATTCACCCAGGCCCTGGCGTCGGGGGTGTTGCGCGGTGATGAGTTTAACAGCGTCATGGAGGCCAGCCCGGCGCTGATCCAGGCCATTGCCGACGGCTTGGGAATTGGGGTCGGCGAGATGCGGGCACTGGCCGAGGCGGGGCAACTCACTGCCAGCCGCATCGTGCAGTCCCTGCTCTCGCAAAAGCAGGCCATTGACGAGACCTACGGCAAATTGCCGCAGACCGCCGGCCAGGCGTTCCAGCAGCTCAGCAATGCCGCAACCCTGTTTACGGGGCGAATCAACGAGCAACTGGGTGCGACGCGGTCGCTTGCGGGTGGCCTGCAATTCCTGGCGCAAAATCTGGATGCGGTTGGCGCGCTGGCGGGCGCGGGCATCGCCGCCGCGTTCGCGCGGGGCACGGCCGCGCTGGTGCAAAACACCCAGGCGGCGCTCGCCGCGCGCGCCGCCGCGCAAGAGCAAGCGATCGCCGCCGGACAACAGCAGGCGGCGAGCTTGGCCGCCGCCCAGGGCCATGTCGCCGCCGCCCAGGCCGCCTACAACCGCGCGCTGGCCGAGCAACGCCTCGCCCAGGCACAGCTTGTCGCGCTGGAGGCGCTGGCCGGGTTATTTGCGAGCGAGGAAGCGCTCACCGCCGCGCGGGCGCAAGCCACCGCCGCCGCCCAGGCCGCCACCGCCGCCACGCAACGCTACACCGCCGCGCAAGCCGCGCTCAACGCCCTGCAAGCGCCCGCCGCTGCATCGGCGGGGCTGTTCGCGCGGGCGCTGGGGGTTTTGACGGGGCCGGCGGGCCTGATCCTAACGGCAGTGGCCTCTTTTGGGTTGCTGTACTCAGCCTTCAGCCGCCAGAAACCCGTCACCGATGAGCTGAAACAATCGACGGAGCAATACGCCGCCGCGCTCGGCAAGATGAGCGCCGCTCAAACGCAGGTCGAGCTGAATCGAGTCAATGACGCCCTGGCCGAACAGCGCCAGCGGGTCGATGCGGCCCGGCAAGCCTACGAGCAGGCCGCGGCGAGCGGCCGGGGCTGGATTGTCGCCACCGAGGATCTGGGCCCGATCCTGGGCACGGTGAACCGGGTCATCACCGACGCGGCGGAAATCGCCCGGATTCAGGCGGAGCGGCAGGCGAAACTCGACGCCGAAACCCAAGCGCTGGCGGAAACCGAAGCGCGCCGCGCGCAGGTTTTGGAGGCACTCACCGCCCGGCAGCACGCCAGCAACACCGAAAACACCCAGGCGGTGGTGGCCGCGTTGCAGCAGCAGGCCGCGCTCGACAAGGCCGCGAAAGCGATCCAGGACTATGCAAAATACCTGGATGACCTGAGCGCCGCCCAGCAAAAAGCGACGCAGACCGCGCTGGACCGAGCCAAGGCCGACGGCGATGTGGTGGAGATCGAGCGGCTGTCGATCCAACTGGCCCGGCAGCGGGCCGAGGCAGCCCAACAGGCGGCGGAACTGGCGCGCGGCGAAGCCAGCGCCGCGCAACTCAAGGTGGCGGCGCTGGCGGCGCAGGAGGCGGCGCAGGGCCGGCTGGCCGTGGCCGACGCCGCCGCGCTGGATCAGGCCCGGCAGCTGGCGGCCGTCAAGCAGGCCGAGGCCGACGCGGCTCAGGCGGTCGCTGAGCAACTGGGGCACGAGGCCGCGCAGACCGAAAAACTGCGCACCGCCCAGGCGACGCTGTTGGAGGGAGCAGGACGAGTCGTCGCGGCTCAACAGGCGAGCGCCGAGGCGGCGGTCCGCGAGGCTCAGGCCGCGCTGGAACTGGCCCAGGCCAGGGGCGACGAGAACGCCATCGCGCAAGCCACGCTGGCGCTGAGGCAACGGGAAGTCGAAGTGTCGCAAGCCGCGCGCGCCACTCAGCAGGCCGAGTTGGAGATTCTGCGGCAGAAGAAACAGCAGTTGATTGATAGCGCGGGTGGCTATGAAAGGCTAAATGCCGCTCAGCGACTCAATGTCGCCGAACTGGATCAGGCCGTCGCCGCGAAGCAGCGCGACATTAACGCGACCGGTCAGCAAATCGAAGGGCAACAACGCGAAGCCCAGCAAGCGGCGGTCATGGCCGGCCCCATCGGCCAGTTGAGCCGGCTCTACGCCCAGCAGACCGCCGAACATGAACGCGCCGCCGACGCCTCCGAGCGGTATTACCAAACCCAACTGAACCAAATCGACGGCGCGATCCGCGTCGCCAGGGCGCGCGGCGACGAGGCCGAGGTCGCCGACCTGCTGCAACAGCGGCAACAGATCCTCATCGACCAGGCCGACGCCAAGGCCAGCGCCGACGCGCAAGCGGTCGAAGACGCCGAGAAGAAGCTGGAAGCCTATAAGCTGGAAGCCTCGGCCACGGATGGCGTGGACCAGGCCGAGAAGGAGCACATCCAGACCCTGGAAGACGCGGTGGCCGCCAAAAGAGAAGCGGCCCAGCAATCCGCCGACAACGCCAACGCCACCCGCGAGGAGGCGCGGGCAAATGAGGAAGCCGCCGCCGCCGCGAAAGAACAGGCGGCCGCCCAAAAGGAAGCCGCCTATCAGGCCGAACAGGAAGCCGTCCGCGTCGCCGAAAAAGTGGTGTACGCCGCCCAAAACTTCGACCAGCTTTCGGAAAAAGGGCAGGCCGCGCTCAAAGCCATTGGCACGGGCTACGAAACGGCGCACGGCAGTATCGAGCAGTTGAACCGCGCCATTCTTGAAGAGACGCAGGCGCTCGACGGCGCGGCCGGCGCGGAAATCGCCGCCGCCGAACGGCTGGAACGGCTGATCGCGGCCGCCCAGGGCGTCGGCCCAGCCGCCGAGCGCGCCCAGGAAGCGCTGGGCGAGATGGGGCGCGGCGGCACTCTGGGTATCCAGGGCATCACCGTTGCGGGCGAGCAGGCGCTGCAGAAGCTGCGGGCGCTGGAGCAACAAGCCCAGTCCACCCGTGCCGCGCTGCGCGACATGGCTGACGGTTTCGAGGAGGAAATCCTCCGCATCGAGGGCCGGCAACGCGAATTGCTGGAGCGCGAGCACCAGGCCAACCTGGAGCGGCTGGCCGAACTGCGCCGCCAAGGCGGCTCGATGAGCGAAGCCGAGTATCAAGAAGCGGTCCGCCGCGCCAATGCGCTGCATAAGCTCAGGCTGGCGCAGTTGCGCGAGGAAGAACAGGCGCGCGGCGGGAACGACGGCGGCGGAGGTCGTAGCCGGTCCAGCGGCGGAATCAGCGGCGGCGGCGGCGTCTCCAGCGGCGGAAGTAGCGGGGGCGGAACCACGAACATCACCATCAACGTCGACGGCAAGGACCTGCTGTCGGAAGAACAAGTCCGTAAAAAAATCATCCCGGCCATTGACCGGGCGACCCGGCTCCGCAAATGACCAGCCCCCACCGCTTCCTCGCCAACGACCGCAACGCCGCCGCGGCGGCCACCGTGACCGCCACCAGCGTGCGACCGGCCGAGCGGACGATTCATCCGCGCCGGCTGACGCGGACGGGCAACGGGACGATCACCCTGACCGGACCCTACACGGGCGCGGCGGATACGGTCGTCGAGGTCGAAATCCGCCCGTCCGGCGGGTCGGCGGTGGGCGTCACCGATCCCGTCTTCGCCGGCGCGGGCAACGGCGCCCTCGCGGAGGTGAGCGCCGATCCGGGCAGCGTCGACCAGGTCATCACCGTCACCCTCGCCGACCTGGGCACCGCGACCACCCAGGCGCAACTGGCCGTGTATGGCCATTGGCTGATCCGCGCCAAAGCCGGCGGGGCGGGCGGGAACGCCCTGGTGCTCACCGTCGCGCCCAGCCTGACGCTCTCCGATGCGCCGGTGGGCGCGCTCAGCATCCCCATCGCGGCGGACACCGCCGAATGGAGCGACCGGCGCGGCGACTTCGGCGCGGCGGCGCTCAATCCCGACGGCACGATTCCCGCCACCGCGCCCCGGCTGGTGTTCGGCCGCAACCCAGCGCAGGTGTACCGGCATTTCAAACGCTGGGACGGCGCGCGCTGGCAGTACGGCATCAGTCCAGCGGCGGCGACCGGCTACGCGGTCGGCGACCTGGTGCATACCGTCGCCGGGTCCTACGCGGTGACGATCACCGACGGCGCGACCACCGAAACCTACCCCGGCGTCGTCACCCTGTACGATCTGCTGCTGGCGCTGAACGGGTCGGCCCTGGTCGAAGCGGTCGGCGTGGTGGCCAACGACCAAAAACCGGGCGGCATCGCCGCGCTGGATTTGCCGTTGCGGACGCAGTCGTACCTGCTGCCCATCTCCAAGTCCGCGCCGGACCTGCCCGACCTGCAAAACGTCGCCATCGCCGACGACGCGCCCACCGAAACCGTCACCCTCAAATGCACCAAGAACACCCCGCTGGGCGCGGAAACCTGGGCGGTGCTGTCGCGGGTGGCGGGTGAGTTGCCACCGGCCACCACCGGCGTGCCCTACGAGGGCGAATTCCTCGCCTTCACCGTCCCGGTCGTCGTCCCCGCCGTCGTTCCGACCCAGGGCAGCATCGCCATCACCAAGCAAGAACTGAGCGGGAGCGAGGCCGATCCGCCGGTCCTGCCGGGCATCTGTCTGGACCGGCCCCGGCTGGGCATCAAGGCCAGCACCAAAACCCTGAAGCTGGTCTATAAGCGCCGGCCGCTGGCCGATTGCGTCTGCACCAACGCCGCCGTCACCGGCGGTCCCGATCCCGATTGTCTCGGCCAGGACGCGGCCGAAGGAGGTTCCATGGGCACATTGGCCGCTGGCTATCAGTCGCGGCTCGAGGAGCTGTACACCTGGCGTCGTGGATTTATCAACGCCAATACCGCTATCGACGCCGACCACGGCACGCTGACCACCGTGTTCAACGACGTGGAGCTGGCCGACCAGGTCACCCGGATTTTCGCCGATTGCCTGGCGGAATTGTTCGCCGATTCGGCCACGCCGGACCCGGACGCGCTCGCGCAGTGGGACGGCGAATTGACCGCGATGGACGCCGAGCTGATCCAGTTCATCGGCATGGCGGGCGAGCCGGCCGAGTCGGCCACGGTGCTGCGGTTCCGCGTGGGGCTGACCTACCGCCCGAGCGATACCGTCCTGCCGCCGGTCGCGCTGCGCAACGGCCATCAGTACCGATTCCACTTGTTCATGCTGGAATTGGGCGACCCTCCCGCGTGGACCGCGATGGAGGCGTTCGTTCCCAGCGCCGACGTGACCCAGTGGCCGGTCAATGGGGATAGCGTGGAGGTTCCGGGCCAGGTGTACGAAACCTACGGCGGCGCGCCGACGGCCGAGGGCACGGCGTTGCTGGTTGACATGGGCGCCGTGGCCGACGTCGACAACGTCGTCGCCGCCGATCCGGCGGTCTGGCGCCGCGCGGTCGATCAATTTGTCCGGCGTTACGCCGCGCAGATGGACCTGGTCCTCGTCAAGGCGGGCATCGTCCCAAAATCTGACGCCAGCGGAGCAGGATCGCCCTGCTGGCGCGACCCCGGCGATGCGTACTGGTGGGAGTTCGAGGACGAACCCTACCTGCCCGTTTTCAACAACGTGTATTACCACTCGGCCCGCATGGCCTGCGACGACGACGCCAACGCCGTGACCAGCGGCCAGCAACAGCCGCGCCCGACCCCGACCTACGAATTCGGCTTTGGCTTGCGGGTCGGCTGCCCGGAACGACTACAGGTGGGCGATGCGATCACGATCAGCATTCTGGGCGTATCGACCGGCTACCCCTACGACCTGGGCGACACCTACCAAATCCCCATCGTCGGCGGCGGGCCGCTGGCCTTCGCCGGCGGGGCGGACGGCACGGATACGCTGACCTGGACGGTGCAATCCGACGCGCAAGGCGTGCTCGACGACTACGCCCTCGGCCTGGCCGAAGCCCCGTACAGCGACGGCGGCGTGGGGTTCATCCTGCATCGCGGCGCCATTCCGTTCGCCCTGGGCGATGCGTTCACCTTCGCGGTCGAAACCGGCGGGCAATTCCGCTGGCGGCGCGACGGCGGGGCGTGGTCGGCGGATACCGCCATCGCGCCCAGCGTGGCGCTGGCGGACGGCCTGACCGCCGCGTTCGCGCGCGGAGTGAATCCCTCGTTCGTGCCCGGCGACGGCTACGGCTGGGACGTGTTGCAGCCGTACAGCCCACTGCATGTCCGCGCGCCGACCCGCGCGGCGTGGCGCTGGGAGGGTGACGGGGCCACCCTGACCGCGCCATGGCCCGCCGATACCCCGATTGCCGCGCTGGCGCTCTGGCACGATTGCCCGGTGGGCACCACGTTCACCGCCGTTGGGAAGGCCGCTGGCGGCGCGACGCTCTGGACCAAGGCGCTCGCCTACCGCGCCGGACTGATCGTGGTGCCGCTCGAAGCCACCGACGCGGTGGTCGATTGCCGGACGCTGGAACTGACCATCGCCAACGCCGCCGACGGGTCGTTGCGCTGGCTGTGGGCCGGCGTGCCGTGGACACCACGCCATCGGCTGGACACGATCACCCTGCGTGAATCCTGGTCCATGCTGCGCTCCGCCGCGCCCGCGCCGGACGCGCAATCGATTGGCCGATCCGCCTCGGGGGAAATCGGTTGGAGCATCGCCGGGGAATCCTGGATGGAGGGGGAGGATTGGGGCGACGCGCTGGCCCTGATCGACCGGGCCAAAACCGGCGGCGACGAACCGCTGATCTTCGTGCCGAACGCGGAGTATCCGGCCGAGGCGCGGCTGGTGCGGATCGGCGCCGACGAGATCGAGGTGGCGGATAACGACCAGTACCAGACCGACCGCCGGCTGCTGACCGTCAACATCCCGCTGACGGGGGTTCCGCTGTGAACGCCGTGGTCGTGGTCGTCGGCGGCGTGCATCCGGTGGAGGTGACCGGCTATCGGCTGGAGGGCTACCACCGTCCCCTGGGGGGCGAGGGCGCCAACCTGACGGTGGTCTGCGCGCCGACCGCCGTTCCTGCTCCGGTCCTGACGTACCCGCCGCTGGGCGCTCCCGGCACGGTCAGGTTCGACGACGACCTGGTGCTGTTCGGGTATCTGGCCGGCGTGGACGTGAGCGCGGACGCCGTGCAACTGAGGATCGAGGGATGACCCGCCCGCTGTCCGACCCGATTCCGTTGCGCGACACCAGCGTCTGGTCCAGCTACGACGCGGTGACGATCCTCCCCCGCGTCTACGGCCGCGCGCGGATCAAGCCATTGCGATACAACGCCGATGGAACGCAATATGTTGTGGCCGACCACGCTATCGCGGGCGTGGACGCGGTCACCCTCGACGGGTCGCCAATCAACGGCTGGCGCTGGCGCAACGGGTCGGACCTGACCGGCCATGCGGTCGCCCTGCTGGAACTGGCCGAAGCGCCGGACACCAGCGCCAACCTGGCGGCGGTGGTGCGCGGGCAGTCCGGCAACCCCGCCGACATCCTCGCCGACCTGTACCCGCGCGCCGATCTCCAGGATTTCCGCGTGCATTGCCGCAACGCCGGGCTGGAACTGGGCGGCGCGCTGACCGAGCGCATGACCACCCGCGCCGCGCTGCAATTCGTCGCCGAGCAGGCGGGGGCGGTGTGGTCGGCGGGATTGCCGGGGCTGGCGATGCCGTTTCCGCCGCCGGAGTCCGATCCGATCTGGCGCGAGTTCAACGCGCTCGACATGGCGGGATGGTCGGCATCGTGCGAACTGGCCGCCGTGGTCACCCGGCTGACCGTGCCGTTCGCCTGGGACTACGCCGCCGGCCAGGCGACGCAATCGGTGGTGCTGGAGGCCGTGGCGGCGACGCGGGAGCACGGCGCGCGGGAGGCGGAGCGGGCGTTGCCCTGGGTCACCACCGCCCGTCAGGCCGTCGCCATCGCGACCGCTTGGTTGCACTGGCGGGCGCGGCCGTTGTGGACGCTGCAATTCGACGCGGGGTCGGCCGCGCGGGACATCCCGCCGGGCGCCTGGATCGAGGTCAGCCATCCGCGCATCCCCTTGCAAGGGCTGTACGTGGTGACCGACCTGGATCCTGGCTACGGGCGCGGGGTGGTCAAGATCACCGCGCAAGCGCCGGCGGGGGAAGCACCTGCGGTGGTCATCGTCCGGCAATCCGCCGCGTTCGCCGCCATCGCGACCGAATACCGCGTGCAGTTGGCCGGCGACAGCGTGACGCTCACGGTGACCGACGCGGCGGGTACGCCGCTGCCCGGAGCGCGGGTCTGGATCGACGGGCGCGGCCCGATCACCACCGACGCGGCCGCGAAGGTGCGATTCCGCGCCACTCCGGGCCGGCACGTGATCTACATCGAGGCCGACGGGCGGCAGGCCGTCACGACCGAGGTGACGCTATGACTCGCATCCAGCCGATCCCGGTTCCCGGCCGGGAAATCCGCGTCACCATCCCGCTGTCGCCGCTGCCGCCGCCACCGCCGCCGCCGCCACCGCCCGGATGACCCGGCCCAAGCGGGCGGCGCTGCTCGGTGATCGGATTGACCGGGTATTGACCCGCCTCGGCGGGCGTCGCCTCGCCGTCGCCGTCGCCCGCGTCACCGGCCGACCCTGCGGCTGCGCCCGAAGGACAGCGGCGCTCAATGCGTGGGATAAGGGGCGGCGGAAACCCTGAGCGCGGCTTAGGTGCTGGGTTGAATCCAGCCCAGCGCGGCGCGGCTCCGAGCGGCGCGAGACTTAACGCAATGGGCGGCAGACGGGCGTCTCGGAAAACCCGCCATTCTGGTCCGGTTCCCTAGCCAGCCCGTGGCTATGGTAGCAGACCCCGGCGGGCCATCGAAGCGGCGCGACGGATGATGGAAGACGGGGAAGTAGGAGAAAATGTGGGATAAAAAATATCCTACATTCCTGCTTCCCGCTTTGGCACGGCGAATGCACCTCTTCCAGGAATCGGCAAAATCCCCCGAAAATCCCGCTCCAGGAGTGCAAAATGAAATCCGTGCGTTTCAAGTTGAAACTGGTAGGTAGTGTCTTTGCTTTAATCGCCGCCCCGGTTTTGGCTGGCGATATTTATCGATGGGTGAATCCTGAGACGGGGGAGAAGGTAATGACCTCAAATCCGCCGCCCTATCCCATCAAAGAGCAGCGCCCGGCGGGACGCTTGCCAAACGGGGACATCATCGAGCTTACCCTCGACCCGAACGCCCCCGAGGTCAAGGCCAAGCTCGACGCCTACAAGGCCAAGGAGGCTGAGAGAAAGCGTATTGCCGAAGAAGAGCAGCGCCAGCGCGCCGCCAGGGAGGCTGAAGAGCAGCGCGAGCGCGCCGCCAGGGAGGCCGAAGAGCAGCGTCAGCGCGCCGCCAGGGAGGTCGAAGAGCAGCGTCAGCGCGCCGCCAGGGAAGCCGCCATGAAGGCAAAGGCTGAAGAAATGGCAAAGGAGCAAGCAGCTCAGGAAGCTGCTATTGAGCAGGTGAAGCAAAAAGTCAGGAACAAGATGATGCTCGCGAAGGAAAAGGCGAAAAAAGATGAAGATATTGATTTTTTTTTGAAAACAATCGATGAGTTTGAGCAGCAAGAAAAGTTTGCATCCACGACGGCAAGGATCAGCCTCGCTATACCCATCAATAACCTGTTGTCGATCAAGACGAAGCTTGATGCTCGCGAAGTAGGATCGTGCTACAGGAAGTCAAAAAGCACCCTTCAGGATTGGATGAAACACACCCTAAATGTCTATTATGAATTTTCGATCAAAAATGAAGAAAGCTCAGGTAAATACAGAAGATTGGCTGACACGACCATCATGCTCTTTTGGCTGGAATTTCCCGAATCGTGCTAGCAGCGCAACATGTGTCGGGAAGGGATTGACCCCCACCGCCCGCCGGGCGTAAGCTGGAATCTCCTAGCATCGTAAGTCGCATCCGCCCGGTCAGCGCGGTTTTTGTGTTTTTGTGCCCTCCATCTATGGGAGGGTGTCGGGTATCCGCAAGGACCCGGCGGCCTTACGACCGTAGGAGCGCCCTCCCGCCCGCTGGCGCGGGAAATTCCTGAACTCGTAAGGAGCCTACAATGGCCGCTCAATCCCCTATCGTATCCTTCAACTTCGTCGCCCAGTCCGTTCGTGTCGTCATGCGTGGTGACGAGCCGTGGTTCGTCGCGGCGGACGTGTGTGCGGTGCTGGATATTGCGGAAACGCATCGCGCCCTTGCTCGCCTGGATGACGACGAAAAGGGCCGTCATACTATGACGACCCCCGGCGGCAATCAGGATCTGAGCATCATCAACGAATCCGGGCTGTACGCGCTGATCCTGACCAGCCGCAAGCCGGAAGCCAAGAAGTTCAAGAAGTGGGTCACGTCCGAAGTGCTGCCCGCCCTGCGCCGGACCGGGCGCTACGAGATGCCCCAAGCCCCCGCCCCGACCCTCTCCCAAAACCAGCAAACCTATCTCCAAAATATCGCCTGGTCGGTGGCCAGCGCCTTCTACATGGAGCACGCCACCAAGCTCTGGCTGCTGAAATACTGCCGCGTCTACGTGGGCGTGACGCGCTTCGATCAAATCCCCTCGGCCCGTTGCGAAGACGTGGCCAACTACCTCACCAGCCTGCGCCGCCCGGTCGACGACTACCTGCGCCACCGCGTCCGCCACGAACGGGATTGGCTGACCCAAACCCTCAAGCGCGAACTGGACCGCCGCCTGGGCCGCGCCAACGACGATGCCTGCTTGATCAAGGTATGCGCCAAGCACGAGATCAGTCTAGCGACCCTGTACCGCTGGATGGCGACGGTGAAGAACATCCCGCGATCCGAATGGCCCGCCGTCTTGCGGCCGATTTACAAAGGCCGCCAGTTTACGGATATCCCGTCTGAGGCATGGACGTATTTTTTGGAATGCTACCGTCGATCCGAATCGCTCCGGCTGGCCTACCAAGCCTATGCCGAACGCGCCAGAGCCGAAGGCTGGGACCCACTTTCAGAAGCAACCGTCAGGCGCAAGTTGATCCGCGAAGGGCTGTTGCTACCTCGCCGCCGCCGGTTTGAGGGGTTCGATATCTAGCGCGTTTGCGGTACACAGCACTGTTGTCGTCGCCCGACTTTTTCCGTGCTATCCACACCCCTTATCTAGGGGTGTTTTTTTCGTTCTGGCCATTTTGATCACATGGTTTAAGAATTAAGTCAGGTGATTTCTGATTCTTAAATCAGGTGATGTTTTACAGGGGACGAGGCCGGCCCCGCAAGAGACCGAACCCCGGCTGGTCGATACGGTTGATCTGACCGTCAAAACCAAATTTGTAACTGTTCCAATGCGCGCCTATAACGACGTTTTCGACAAATTGGATGCCGTGCGCGCCGAACTTTTTGATGCGCAGCGCCAAATTATTGCCGTGCAAAACAAGTACATCGCCATGCTGGAAGCCAAACCGAAAGGGAAGCATCGGAGCGCCCGGCCATGATCAACCAGACCTTGTACGAGCTGGAAGAGCTGCAAGCCTGCTTCGAAGCCGTCTCCGACCTGCTCTGCCCGGAGCCGAACCTGCAAGCTCAGCAGATGGATCGGCTCAGTCTGCTGCTGGGCTACCTCAACCGCCAGCGCGAAGCGTTGATGGACCAGTTGCGCGCCGAAGTCCTCAAAAATCCAACCCTGAAGGCGGTCGCCTGAAGCCCGATTTTCGACTCCTTCAACACCCAAAAATGCGCCCCCGAAAAGGGGGCGTTTTTTTTGCCGTTCTGGCCATTTTGATCACATGGTTTAAGAATTAAGTCAGGTGATTTCTGATTCTTAAATCAGGTGATGTTTTACAATGATTATCATTTTATGCCAAATGAGGCGGTTTTTTGCGCCAAATGGCGCGGCCCCGGCCCCCTCTCGCTCCGGCTGGCGGGCGCTCCCCCGCTGCCGCGTCGCGCCGCGCGCGGCCCCGTTTCCCTCTCGCTGTTCTGATTCGGCCCGCCCCTTCGCGGGCGGTTTTGCCGGAGCAGGAGCCCGACCCCGAGCGGGCTTTTTTTTGCCGTGAATCTATAGCGTTTGCTTTACTTGTCTATAGCGTTTGCTATAATAAATGGCAGTATCAATTATCTAACCTGGAGGATTTGAAATGAACGAATACGAAACCAAGATCGACCTGGCCGGCGAGGAGTTGCCCGCCATCGTCGAGTACGAAAGCGACGGCCCCGGAGCAACAGGGATATTGATCTACTCCGTTTTGTTGCGGCGATGCATAAAGGAGCGCGGCGATATCGCCTATTGCCCAGACGGGTCTTTTTACAAGGTCACATTCCCCGAATTTATCTCAATCGAAATCTTCCCGTTTCTGAACGGCCGGCAATTGAAATTACTGGCGGAAGAAATTAACGCAAACCTGGCGGAACAGGATTGGGACGAGACGATGAACGAGCCGGCAACGATCAATTTCAACTTTCCAACCAACTACGCAGGAGTACCAGCATGAACAACGAGCTTTATAGCTTGCTCAACAGCGCCGGCGAAATCCGGCTCGAAATCGGCGGGAAAGAGAAATACCGCTACTTGAGCAACGAGGAAATCATCTTGTTGCTTGATGCGATGGAAGCGCAGGGCGCACTAAAGGAACTGGAAAATAGGGCCAGGATGCAACGGAAAGCGGCATGAAAAAAGGCGCTTGCGTTGCTGCAAACAAGCGCAAGCGCCCCACTGCAACCCCGAACCCAGACGAAACGAGGTAACCACGATGCTAGCACAAGACACCCCAGCAGCAAACGACGACCCAGATTATCCGCCCTGGTCGGAAACCCAGCACGCGGCGGAAGTCATGGCGTTTGACGCTTGGCTGGACACCCCAGCCGGAAAGGCATGGCTCGCCGCCGAGGAATTTGAATATCAAGCTCGACAAAACGGCTACGGCCCACGCCCAGGAGCATTGCAATGACCTACGAAATCTCAGAATACAACGCCACCGTCTCCGCCCTGGCTTTGTTACGCGAGAAGCACGCCGGCCCATTCGACACCACCACGAAAGACGGGATGGCCTTGGCGAAGGAAGCCCGCGCCGAGGTTCGCGGTTACCGCACATCGGTAGAAAAACTGCGAGTAGAACTCAAGGCCCCGGCCCTGGAACGGGCGCGACTAATCGACGCGGAAGCCAAGCGCCTAACCGCCGAACTGTCGGCCATCGAGGAGCCGATTGACACCGCTATCAAGGCGGAAGAGACCCGCAAGGCTCGCGAAAAGGAAGAGAAAGCCCGCGCCGAAGCCGCGCGAGTCGCGGAGTTGCGGAACAAGGTCGAGGCGATCCGGCAACGGATAACCGCGGTTGCCGGCAAAGACGCGGCCACCATCGGCGAAACCCTAGGCTGGGCGAACGCCTACCAGCCAGACCCAGGGGAATTCATGGAATTTTTGTCCGATGCCATCGCGGCCCGCAATGAAGGCCGCGCGATGCTGGAAACGATGCTGGTCGACCGGCAACGCGCCGACGCCGACCGCGCGGAACTGGAACGCTTGCGCGCCCAGGTTGCCGCCCTTCCACCCGCCCCACCGCCCGAGCTGCCGGCCGCCCCAGTTCCCCCCGCGAACGGGACAAAGACCAACAACGGACGCGGAAAGAAAGCCGCGCTGACGCCCGTTGAAAAGCTGATCGCGGCGGTACGCGCCGGAAATAGTCGGTTCGAGGACGCCATCCAGACGGCCTACCAAATAGGCTATGACGATGGCGTTGTCGCCGCCACAACGGCCAAGTAACCCAAACCCACCACGGCCAGGGACGGCCACGACTGGAGATCGACCATGACCGAGCAAACCCCGCAGGACCTGTTGAACGCCATGAATGCCCTTTTGCAAAAGGCCACCACCACCACCACCCCAACCAGCGCCACCGGCTGGACGCAACCCCAGCAGCAGACTCCGGCCGCCCTGGTGCAAGGCGTCGCGGTCCCCGTCAAAATCAGCCGGGGGCGCGGCAACCTGAAAATCCTCCTGTGGCTTCCCGCCGAGTGCGCCAGCAGTCCCAGCGCCCTGAATGCCGCGCTGGATCAACTCGAATCGGCCGGTATCCCGCTCGACATCTGGGAGCCGAAGGACAGCGGCGGAGGGGGCTGGGGCAGCGGTTCCGGTTACGGCAATCGCGGCGGATGGAGGCGCTAACCATGTTCGCGACCGCACAACAGCCCATGACCCTGGTTGCGCCGCTGGCCGCCGCCGCGTTTGTCGTGCTGGACCTGGAGACCGGCGACGCGCCCGCCGAGGCCATCGCCGCCACCATTGCCGCCTGGAAAGCGCCCTCGAACTGGAAGACCGAGACGGTCGAATCCAAGCGCCGCGAGTTCGCCGAGAAGGCCATCGAAAAAGCGGCGCTGTTGGACGCCAGCCCCATCCTCTGCGTCGCCCTGCAAACCGACCGCGTTCGGCTGGTATTGAACGGCATGGACGACACCGCCCCAGACATCGACGGCTGGCCCGTCGTGCCCTGCGTCAACGAACGCGGCCTGTTGGTGACCTTGCGCGCTTGGCTGGACGCCAGCGCCACGCCGGAAACCCTGATCGTCGGCCACAACATCCGCGCCTTCGACCTCCCCAAGCTGCGACAAGCCTACATCCGGCATTCCTTGCGACTCCCGGAAATCCTCAAGCCCAGGCTACGGGACGAAGCAAAGGCCGAGACGGTGGACACCGCCACGCTGTTCAAGGCGTTCAGCATGGAGCACCGGGATGATTTTTGCCCCGGCCTGGACACGGTAGCGGCCAGTTTCGGAATACCCCGCCCGAAACAGCACATGAGCGGCGCGGATTGCCCCCGGCTGTACCAAGAAGGGCAAATCGCAACCGTCCTCACCTACTGCTGTGTGGACGTGGCGACCACCACCCGCGCCTACCAACTGATGACCAGCACCGCGCCGGACATCGACTAACCCACCCGCGCCAGGGACGGCGCAAGGAGAACGCGAGAATGAAACCCACAGAAAAAGACCTATTCGCCGGCGGAATTCAAACCGCACAAGACAGAAAGCTGAAAATAAACGAGCTGGGCATCGACGACGTAAAACTCGTACTACAGCGCAACGATCTTCAACCGTCCGTTCGCGCCCACGCCCTCGACCGTATCCGCCGGCTGGAAACGACGGAAAGGATGCAAGGTCGCGGAAAGCAACATGCCGATCATGCCTGAAACGCTGCTGTGGAGCATCCAGGAAACCGCCGTGCAACTGGGTGAAGTCAGCCCCCGCACCGTGCGGCGGCTGATCGAACGCGGTGAGCTGGCGGTGGTACGCGTGGGGCGCTGCGTGCGCGTCCCCGCTGACGCCGCCCGGAACTGGGTACAAAATCAACTCAGCGCCCGACCGACGCTGGAGAAATCGTCATGCCCATCTACAAGCGAGGCAAGACCTACTGGCTGGACATCGCCCAGCCCAACGGCCAGCGACTACGCCAATCTGCTCGGACTGGCAACCGCCGCGACGCCCAGCAGCTCCACGACCAAATCAAAGCCCGCCTCTGGCGGCAAACGACCCTCGGCGAACGTCCGGCCGCTACCTGGCAAGATGCGGCGACCGCCTGGCTGAACGAACGGGGCGAGTACCCCAGCCGCGCCGATGACATCCTCTGGCTGCGTTGGCTCCATCCTCACCTTTACAACACGGCGCTGCCCGCCATCACCCATCAGCGGATCAGCGAGATTCAGGCGATCCGCCAGGCCGAGGGCGTCAAGGCCCGCAGCGTCAACGCCATTCTGCAAGTTGTTCGTTCAGTCCTCCGCGCCGCGCAAAAACGCGGCTGGCTCGACCGGATTCCCCCCATCCGGCTGTTGCCCGAACCCCATCGCCGCATTCGCTACCTGAGCGCCGACGAAGAGCGCCGGTTACTGGCCGCCCTCCCGAAGCACCTGGCGGATGTGGCCCGCTTCGCCCTGGCCACCGGGCTACGCATGGCGAACATCACCGGGCTGGAATGGCGGCAAGTCGATTTGGGGCGGCGGCAGGCCTGGATTTGGGCCGACCAGTCGAAAACGCGGGAAGCCCTCGCCGTGCCCCTGAACGGGGACGCGGTGACTGTATTACGGGAACAGTGGGGCCAACATCCCGAGCGGGTGTTCACCCGCCAGGGGAAGCTCTTTCACCAGGCGAACGGTAGGACCTGGCGCAAGGCGGTCAAGGCGGCTGAGCTGGCCGATTTCCGATTCCACGACTTGCGCCACACCTGGGCGACCCGGCACATTCAAGCCGGAACGCCACTGCACGCGCTGATGGAACTGGGCGGCTGGAAGGATGCCGCCATGGTCCGCAAGTACGCGCACTTTTCAGCGGCGCACTTGCAGCAGTTCGCGGAAAACACCGTCCGCCGCGCCGAGTCCGGCACAAATCCGGCACAGCAGCAAGCGGACGCGGTGTAAGTCATTGAAAATTGGTCGGGGCGAGAGGATTTGAACCTCCGACCACCTGCACCCCATGCAGGTGCGCTACCAGGCTGCGCTACGCCCCGAAAGCAGCGAGTGACCGCTATGAAGATTGGCGATTCTAGTTCAATCGGCCTGGCTTGCCAAGCATTTCGCGATCCGTCAACAATTCAGCCGGCGCCCCGGCTCAGGGCAATCATGCCATGTATTTTCTAGTTATTTCTCAACCACCACCAGCTGGAAGCTGGTGGGTTGCTTATCGGCGGACTAAACCGCCGACTGGAAGAGAAAGCGGCTGGAAGCCGGTGGTTTGCACCACGGGCCGAGCGCCCTCCGGGCGGGCTGAAGCCGCCCACGAACTATCAAAATGAATCTGACAAAGTAGAACTAATATTCAGTTGAATCAAATTATTATGCCGACATAACGCGATTGCCCCGCGGAAGTACGCGGCTTTTTGACAATCACGGGGAAGCTGCCTATAGTGCGAACCTTCCTTCAGGATTCTTGTCGATAACCGACGGCAATTCACGCCGCTCCAGCGCACGGGAGGTTCCCACATGCTCATATCAGAACACGCCGTCATGTGACGCCTTCCGGGCGGTCTCCGGAAGGCACTGGTTGTCTTCCGAGTCTGCTTTCCGATCTGGGAAAACCCTGGGTGACAACCGTCATCCAGGGTTTTTTACATGGAGGAGCCGGACTCTCCATTACCGCGAGCAGCGATCATGCCCATCAGGAAAACCATTACCAAGGGCCGGGTTCCCGTCAAAATCTATACCGACGACGTGGATCCGCAGGCCATCAATCAGTTGCTCAATGTCGCGCAACTGCCGTTCGTCCATGGTCACGTGGCGGCGATGCCCGATGTCCACGTTGGTATCGGCGCAACCATCGGCGCGGTTATCCCCACCAAGGGCGCCATTATCCCGGCGGCGGTAGGAGTCGATATTGGTTGCGGGATGAACGCCGTCCGCCTCAGCCTCAAGGCCAGCCAGTTACCGGACAACCTGCGGCCCACGCGCGCGGCCATCGAAGCGGCGGTGCCGGTCGGCTTCGCCATGCACGCCGACAAACCCGGCGTTCCGGCCTCGGCGGTTCGCGCCCTGGACAGCGGCCTGGACCGCATCGTCGGCAAGCACCCCGGCATCCTCAAGATGCAAAAACATGTCGAACGGATTTGGGCGCAGCAGTTGGGCACGCTGGGCGGCGGCAATCATTTCATCGAGCTGTGCCTGGACGAAAACCAGGACGTGTGGGTGATGCTGCACTCCGGCAGCCGGGGCATCGGCAACATCATCGGCCGTTACTTCATCGACCTGGCGCGCAAGGACATGGGCAAGCATCTGATCAACCTGCCCGACCGCGATCTGGCCTATTTGCAGGAAGGGGCGGAGCACTTCGACGATTACGTGGAGGCGGTGCGCTGGGCGCAGGATTACGCCATGACCAATCGCCGCGAGATGATGCGGCTGATCCTGGCCGCCCTGGCCCGACAACTGCCGCCGTTCACCCTGACCCAGGAGGCGATCAATTGTCATCACAATTATGTGACAGTTGAACATCATTTCGGCGAGAATTTGTTCATCACCCGCAAGGGCGCGATTCGCGCCGGCGTGGGCGACCTGGGCATCATCCCCGGCAGCATGGGAGCCCGATCCTACATCGTGCGCGGCAAGGGCGAGCCGGAGTCGTTCTGCTCCTGCGCGCATGGGGCGGGGCGGCGAATGAGCCGGGGCCAGGCCAAGAAGAAATTCGACCCGCGGGATTTGATCGCCCAGACCGCCGGGGTGGAATGCCGCAAGGACGTCGGCGTGATCGACGAGATTCCCGGCGCCTACAAGCCCATCGACGAGGTCATGGCCAATCAGACCGACCTGGTCGAGGTCGTGCATACCCTCAAGCAGGTGGTGTGCGTCAAGGGCTGACCACGCGCACGCCATGGAGAACAGCGCCATGGGAAAAATCATCCAGCGGCCACGCCGCAACCCGGTCGCCGCCGCGCCGATCCTGCGCAAGGGCGGCGCGCACCAAAAGTCCAAGACGGTGGAGCGGGCCGAGGTCCGCGTCCAGTTGTGGCGAGAAAGCGCCGAATGGCGGCGGCCACGCTAACCGCGCGCCGCTCACCAGCGCAGCAACACCCACGCCGGAATCAGTAACCCGCTCTGCAAGTCGTTGTAGCGGGTTTCCAGATTGCCGTCGCCGTCGGTATCGACCAGATAATAGGACGCGCCCTTGGCGGGATTGATCTTGACCATGTACAGCACGCCCCCGGCGCGATACTCCTCAATGGAGCCTTGATCGCCCTGCTGGCGAATCGTCACTTCCGGGGCCGGGACATTCTGTTCCCGCGCCGCCTCCGGGGCGCCATCGGCGATGGGTTCCAGGCCGGGGGATTTCGCGGCGTCCTGGGCCCAAGTCAGGCCCGACGCCAGGAACAACGCAATCGATAGCCGCGAACGCATGACGGATCCTTGAAAGTGGTTGGCGCGATGGAATGCGCCAGGCCACCCCCGCGGGCAAGCCCGACGCCCCCGCATCATTTCCCAGCCCCGGCGATTTGTCCAGTCAGCGAAGGCTCGGTGGCGCGCGCGCGCAGGCTGTCGATGAATCGCCGAAGCCGCGGCATGTGACTGCCTTCCCAATACAGTTGACCACACTGCCGGCACTCCCAGAACGCCTCGACGTAAAGGCGGGTTTTCGGCGGCAACCGTTCCCAAACCTGACTTCGGGACACCGTCGCCAACAGTCCGTTGCAACGCGCGCACCGCTGGAACGGCTGGATCGCGCGGTAAAGGTCCAGCCGGTCGAGAACCTCCTCGATCTGTCGACGCGGATCGGTGGCGCGGACGAAAAAACCGTGCGTCACCATCGCCCGCTTCAGCAGGTCGCGGTCGCGGGTCAGGAGGATTCGTTGCTCGGCGCTGGCCAGACTCGCCAGTTCGGCGTCGTCGTAATCGTTGCGGTAGAGTGTGTCGAATCCCAACAGCCGCAGATAACGCGCCAGTTTGCCCAGATGCACGTCCAGCACGAAGCGGGTGGTCCGCAACGGACGCAGCCGGACCCGGATCAGCGGTTGAACGTCGAACGACTCGAACAGGGGATAGACGCTGATGCGGTCCCCATGCTGGACGATGTAGGAAAAATCCACCGAATCGCCGTTGACCAGCAGCAGTTCGATTTCGGTGTGCGGAACGCCGAGGGCTTCGATCACGTCCTTGATCGAAGCGCGCCGCTGGAAATCGTGATTGAAACAAACCTTGCGCCGCTCCGGCGGCAGGAAATCGTTCAGTTCCTCGTAAAACCGGATCGAACACTGGCTCACGGCGCGGAACCCATCGCGGCGGACGCGGCGCCTTCAAGCGCGCCAGGACGAAGTTCGCGCGCGAGGATGCTTTGACCTGACATGGCGATGCTCCTGATTTTCAACCTGTCTCAACCATAGGCCAAGCCGGGATGCGCGTCCAGGGCAATCGCGCTATATCCACATAACCCTTGGCTGGACTGGCGTTGGCCAGGCGACCGGGTTGTGATATAGGTTTTATCGATGTTTCCGCAGCCGGTTTCCCGCCGCTGCCCAACCTTGGAGGTCTTGCCGTGGATCACGCGCGCGTGCGAACCGATTGGCAACAGCGCGGTTTCAGTTGCGCGCTGTGGACCGATCCGCCCGGTCAGGTGTGGGCCGATTTCGTGCATCCGTTCGATGAACTGCTCGTGCTGGTCGAAGGAGAGATCGATCTGACCGTGTCCGGCCGGACGTGGCGGCCCGCGCCGGACGAAGAGGTATTGATTCCTGCGGGGGTGGCGCACACCGTGCGCAACGTGGGTGGAACGACCAGCCGATGGCTGTACGGCTATCACATCTGAACGCGCGATCAGCGTCGCCAATTCCATGCCATGGACCAACCGATCATGCCTTATCACGTCACCATCCAGCCGAGCGGCCATGAATTCCAGGTCACGGAAAACGAAGCGGTTTTGGACGCCGCCCTGCGCGAAAAGGGTAGCGTGCTCCCCTACGGTTGCCGCAACGGTACCTGCGGCTCCTGCATGGGCACGATTCTGGCCGGCGAGGTGAGCTATCCCGAGGGCCGGCCGCCGGGCTTGAGCGAACGCGAACAAGCCGATGGCAAGGTGTTGTTGTGCCAGGCCCGGCCACGGTCGGACTTGGTGATCGAGGCACGCGAGGTCAGGGCCGGCGGCGATATTGCGGTCAAGACCTTGCCCTGCCGGGTGGAGCGGCGCGAGTTGCTGGCCCCGGACGTGATGCGGCTGTACTTGAAACCGCCGAATACCGAGCGCCTGCAATTTCTGGCCGGGCAGTACGTGGACATCCTGTTGGCCGACGGTCGGCGGCGCAGCTTTTCCCTGGCCAATCCGCCCCACGCCGACGCACTGCTGGAACTGCATGCGCGGCGTGTGCCGGGCGGGTTCTTCACCGGTTACATATTCGACAAGATGAAGGACAAGGCGCTGTTGCGCTTTCAGGGTCCGTTGGGAACCTTCTTTCTGCGCGAGGATTCGTCGCGCCCGATCATTCTCATCGGCGGCGGCACCGGCTTCGCGCCGCTGAAGGGAATGCTCGAACACGCGTTCCACATTGGGATGGACCGGTCCCTGCATTTGTACTGGGGCGCGCGGGCCAGGGTGGATTTGTATCTGGACGAATTGCCGCGCCGGTGGGTGGAGGAGCGTCCAAATTTCCACTACACGCCGGTGCTGTCGGAACCGCGCCCGGACGATGGCTGGACCGGGCGCGTGGGCTGGGTGCACGAGGCGGTCGCCGCCGATTATCCCGACCTGAGCGGCTGCGAGGTCTACCTGAGCGGTCCGCCGCCGATGATCGAAGCCGCCAAGCCGGTGTTCGCCGCTCAGGGTTTGCCAGCGGAGCAACTCTTTTACGATTCCTTCGAGTTTTCGGCGCGTTGAAGACGGTCCATGGGAATAGCCAGTACCCCGGCAAGGAGGGTATAGTCTTCAAATCATCAGGCCACCCGAATCTTTCCCGGCGTTCGCGGGTCAAAACTCCCGCTGAATGACCGGTCCCAGCCCAATTTCACCATGAAACGCTTCCTGCAACGCTATCTGCCCGATCCCCAGGAGCTGCGCGCTCATAAAAGCCTGCGCTTTCTGGGCGATCTGCTGCACGACCCCCGCCTGTGGCATTTCGGCCGTCGTCCCACCGTGCTCGGATTGGCGGTGGGCATGTTTTTCGCCTTTGTGCCGTTCCCCTGGCAGATGTTGCTCGCCGCCGTGACCGCCACCTGGTTGCGGTTCAACTTGCCGGTGGCGGTGGCCATGGTGTGGATCACCAATCCGCTGACCGTTCCACCCATCGCCTTCGCTAACTACCACTTCGGCGTTTGGTTGCTGGGGCGGTCGCCGGAGCCCTGGACGTTCGAACCCTCGCTGGACTGGTTGCTGCAACAGGCCGATACGGTGGGTCTGCCCCTGCTGGTCGGGTCGATGGCGACCGCCGTGGTGGCCGGCATCCTGACCTTCTGTATCGGGCATCTGCTCTGGCGCTGGCATATCGTCGCCAGGTTCCGCCGCCGGCGGATTGCGGCTGGCCCGATTTGAAGCCGCCCGCCAGGGCGGCGCCCGTTTTTCCCGCATTTCTCCCCCGGCGCCTGCCCTCCCTGGCGGGCACCCTCCCTGAAGGTACTGTTTGGCATGTCACCCCCCATCACGCAATTTGAAGAATTGGCGCTGTCGCCGCCGCTGCTCCAGACCCTGAAGGAAGTGGGCTACGAAGCCCCATCGCCCATTCAGGCGGCCTGCATTCCCCCGCTCCTCGCCGGCCACGATCTGATTGGCCAGGCCCAGACCGGCACCGGCAAGACCGCCGCGTTCGCTCTGCCGCTGCTGGAGCGGCTGGACTTGACCGACCGCCAGCCGCAGGTCCTGGTGCTGACGCCGACGCGCGAACTGGCGATCCAGGTGGCCGAGGCGTTCCAGAGCTACGCCCGTCATCTGCCCGATTTTCACGTTTTGCCCATTTACGGCGGCCAGAGCATGAGCCTCCAGCTTCGCCATCTGCGCCGCGGCGTTCATGTGGTGGTCGGCACGCCGGGGCGGATCATGGATCATCTGCGCCGGGAAACTCTGACGCTGGACGGCCTGCGCAGCGTGGTGCTGGACGAGGCCGACGAGATGCTGCGGATGGGTTTCATCGAGGATGTGGACTGGATTCTCGAAAAAACCCCGGCGGAGAAGCAGGTGGCCCTGTTTTCCGCCACCATGCCCGAACCGATCCGCCGGGTGGCGCACCGCCATCTGCGCGAGCCTCGGGAAGTCAAGATTCAGACCCGCACCGCCACCGTCGCCACCGTCCGGCAGCGCTACTGTCAGGTCGGCGTTCAGCACAAGTTGGAAGCCCTGACCCGGGTGCTGGAGGTGGAGGAAACCGACGCCGTGCTCATTTTCGTGCGCACCAAGATCGCCGCGACCGAGTTGGCGGAACGGCTGGAGGCGCGCGGTTATCCCAGCGCCGCCCTGCACGGCGACATGACCCAGGCGCTGCGCGAGAAGACCATCGAACAGTTGCGCGGCGGCGGCCTGGACATCATGGTCGCGACCGACGTGGCGGCGCGGGGGCTGGACGTACAGCGCATCAGCCACGTCGTCAACTACGATATTCCCTCCGATACCGAAGCCTACATCCACCGCATCGGCCGCACCGGCCGGGCGGGCCGCGCCGGCGAGGCCATCCTGTTCGTCGCGCCGCGCGAGATGCGCATGTTGCGCGTCATCGAGAAGGCGACCCGCCAGCCGATCACCCCGATGCAGCCGCCTTCCCAGGCCGCCATCGCGGGCCACCGTCTGAACCGGTTCAAGCAGAAAATCCTCGACACGCTGGCCGCCCAGGAGCTGAGCTTTTTTCAGGACGTGGTCGGCCAGCTCGAACGGGAACAGGACATCGGCGCCCGGGATATCGCCGCCGCGCTGGCGTACCTGATGCAGCGCGACCGCCCGTTACAATTGCCGGAGGGCGCGGAGGCGAAACCGCCCCGCCCCCAAGCGGCGGACGAGACGCGCGACCGCGCCGAGCCAGCCGATCGTCCAACCCGACGGCGGGAACGGCTTGGGGAATCGGCCGATTCCACAGCGAAACCGACCCGCCCGCGAGCGGTGGACGGGACGCGCGACCGCGCGGAGCCGGCTGACCGCTCAACCCGACAGCGGGAGCGGCCCAAGGAATCTACCGAGTTTGAAGTGATGCGCTATCGGCTGGAAGTGGGGCACCAGCACGGCGCGACGCCGCAGAATATCGTGGGCGCCATCGCCAACGAAGCCGGTATCGAAAGCCGCTACATCGGCCGCATTGAAATTCACGACGATCACAGCACCGTGGATTTGCCCACCGGCATGCCGGAAGAGATCTTCCAGCATCTTAAAAAAGTGCGGGTCCGGCAGCATCCCTTGAATATCAGCCGTCTTGGCCGTCCTGGCCCCTCCGGGCCGGACCGCGCGGGAAGACGCTCGGTTCTGGACAAGGCGGAAGCAGGGGTAAAACCGTCCAGGAGCGCCAAAACCAATCCCGTCGACCGGGAGGCCAAAACCGCCAGCCGACGCCAACGGGAAATCAAGTCGTAATCCAGCCAACCCAAGAGGAGTCGCGTCGATCATGTTGACGGTTTACGGTTGCACGAATACCCGGTCCAGCCGGGTGCTATGGGCGCTGGAGGAAGCCGGCGTGGACTATGAGTACGTGGCGATCGATCTGCGCGCGGGCGCCGGCTGGAAACCGGAGTACCTGGCGCTCAACCCCGGCGGCAAGGTGCCGACCCTGGTGGATGGCGAAATGGTGTTGACCGAGTCGGCGGCGATCTGCACCTACGTCGGCGACCGTTTTCCCGCGTCCCGGTTGACGCCGCCGGTCGGTTCGGTGGAACGCGCGCATTACGATCAATGGTGCTATTTTGCCATGAGCGAGTTGGAACAGCCTCTGTGGACTCTGGCCAAGCACACGTTCGCCCTGCCCGAGCGCCTGCGGGTTCCGGCGGTGTTCGACACCGCGCGCTGGGAATTTTCGGTGGCGGCCAAGGTGCTCGCCCTGGGTCTGGGCCGGCGGGAGTTCGTCGTTGGCGACCACTTCACCGCCGCCGATATTCTGATCGCCCATACCATGGCGTGGGCGCGGGCGTTCAAGCTGCCGCTGGAGCACGATCATCTGGCGGCCTACGCCGAACGGTTGCTGGCCCGTCCCGCCTGGGCGCGGACCCGCGAGCGGGAGCGGGCGGAAAGCGGCTCGAAGCCCTAGGGGCAGGGTGATGACCGAATCGCGCCGGGCGCGTGCTCGATTCAGGTTGAATTAAGGGGGGCGCGTTTGGAATATCCAGCCAAGTTCACGACGGTATCGAGGGAATTCATCCATGGCGAAGATCATCCGTAGTTTCGTTATTCTGATGGCGATGTCCTTCCTGATTCCGGCCGGGGTGTTGGCGCAAGACGATTTCCCAGGATTCGAACCGCGATACGCGGGTGCTGGGCCGCGTGGCGAAATTCGGATCACCAACGACTGGCGCGACGAGGTCAAGGTCACGATGTGGACGCACCGGCGCGAGCGGATCGGTGGTTTCTGGGTGCTCGAACCGGGCCAATCGGCTTTTCTGACCGTGGACGACGACCGGATCAAGGCTCGGCCAAACTACAAGATCAAGGTCGGCTCCGATTGGGGATGGGTGGATTTGGGGAGTGTGGGTCAATTTCGCCGTGGCGTGTGGTATGTCAATGTGCGCGATATCTGGCGTGCCACGCACCAACGCGAGGGCGGTCGGGAACGGTACGAGCGGTACGACCAATATAATCGGTATGATCAGGATGATCGGTATGACCAGGATGATCGGTATGACCGATATGACCGCCGCTTCGACAGGGAGGATCGCCGTGGGCGGGGCGAAGGCCAGCGCCGCGAGGATCATCGGCGATACGAGGACGGTTCGCGCCGCGGTGACATTCCGCCGGTTCAACCGACCCCACTACCGCGACCCATCCAGCCGACTCCAACGATCCAGTCCAAGCCGGCCCCGACGATCCGGCCGATCCAGCCGGCTCCGACGATCCAATCCAAGCCGGCGCCGACGATCCAGCCGATCCAGCCGGCCCCGACAGTGCAACCCGTCCAGTCGGTCCCGACGGCGCAGCCGAAGCCGGTCCCGATGGTGCAGCCGGTCCAGCCGACTCCAACGGCGCAGCCGAAGCCGGCCCCCCGCGAACCAAAGCGCGATAATCCGGACGAGTTGCAGACGCAACAAATCATCCCGATGAAATGATGGAAACGAGTCGATGATCGTTGGCATCGGAGAAGGAGCGGGGTCGTGAAACTATTGGCGCTGGATACCGCCACCGAAGCCTGCTCCGCCGCTGTGTGGGTGGATGGCGTCGTGCTGGAACGCTACGAGTGGGCGCCCCGCCGCCACACCGCCCTGATCCTGCCGATGATCGAGGCGGTGTTGGCCGAGGCGGAACTGGCTGTGACGCAACTGGACGCCATCGCGTTTGGCCGCGGACCGGGCGCGTTTACCGGCGTGCGGATCGCGGTGGGCATCGTCCAGGGTATCGCTTTCGCCGCCGACCGGCCGGTGGTTCCCGTGTCCACCCTGGCCGCGCTGGCGCTGGGGGTGGCGCGAGACAGTGGTCGGGCGCGCATCGCGGCGGCGCTGGACGCGCGCATGGGCGAGGTTTACTGGGGTGTCCATGAAATCGTCGGCGAGGACGCTGCCCCGCTTGGCGAGGAGCGATGCTGCGCGCCGGGAGCCGTGACCGCACCGCCGGGCGAATGGTTCGGCGCGGGCAGCGGCTGGGCGGCGCACGCCGAAACGCTGGCGCGGCGGTTGACGGTCAGCGGCTGGCGGGGCGATTTTTACCCGCGCGCCGGCGATGTCGCCCGCTTGGCGGCGGCTCCTTCCCGGCGCGGAGCGTGGGTGGCGGCGGAACAGGCGTTACCGGTCTATCTGCGCAACGAGGTGGTGGCCAGGCCGGCTTGAAAACTGTAAAAAAACGCATCATTCAAGTAACATCCAAGTTGAGGGTTGGAAACCGGGGTCCAAGTGGCTTAGGATAAACTGCTTTGTGCATGAACCATCGCGACCATAAAACAACGACGTGAAGCGAGCCACTGGAGGATGTCCGATGAACGCCACGACCATTGTTGACCCGGTTCACAGCAAGGCGCTGCCGGACCTGGTGACCAAGTTGTTGACCGCCCGTCAGGAAAGTTTGGTTCTATATCAAAAACTTGCGGCTCTCAAATCGCTGGCCCAGCTTGAGCCGGTCCGGCAACATCTCCTGCACCGTTTTCAGCAGGCGCTGATGGATTATCTGGCGCTGGGGCCGTTCGGAGTGTTCCATGCCTTGGAGGAACAGCCGGCGGATTCACCCTATGGCCGCGCCCGCGATCTGGCGCGGCAACTCTACGCGCGCATTGCCAGCACCACTCAGGCGGCGCTGACGTTCCACGACCGCTACGCCGGCTCTGTGTCCCCAACGGAACTGGCGGCGCTGAAAGAGGATTTGTCGCGGCTTGGCGACAGTTGGCGACACGGATCGAACTGGAGGACCAGATCGTCGCCGCCGTCCGCCGGAGCAACGTCCGAATGGCCGCCTGATTCGAAAGCCGTATGAGACCCCACACCCCTCGTCCGCAAGCGAGAGAAGGGCGAGGGTAAGGCTTTCTTTTCAACGAATTGGCTCGCCAGGGACTTCGAAGAAAACCCCTCTCAATATCCGCGCAGCCACTCGGGCCGCAACCGCGCTTGACCGGCCAGCGCCAGTTGCAACTGGGCCAGCAGTGCTTCGCGGTCTTTTGGCAGGGTGCCGGCCAGTGCCAGGGCGTTGGAAGCGTGGTTGGAGCGGAACACCAGCGGCGCGGGCGGATCGAGCCGTTCGATTAGCCGGACCTGTTCGGCCAGCAGCGCCCGGTCGTCCTGTTCCTGGAACGGTTCGCGGAACTTGCGATGAAATTCCTCGTGGATCGAGGGATCGATCATCAGTTGCAGGGTGGACAGGTAATCCAGTTCGACCCGGTTGACCAGCTCGGCGGTGGCGTCGATGTGCTCGCGCCAATACGCTTGGCCGCCGAGCCCGAGAATCACCGTCGCGGAGATGGTCAATCCCGCCGCCTTGGCCTTGCCGAGTCCGGTCGCCATCGCTTCCGGCGTCGCGCCCTTGGTGATGCGCTTGAGCAAATCGGCCGAGCCGGTTTCGATGCCGTAATACAGCAGCGTCAATCCCCCGTCCCGCAGTTGCCGCAGTTCGTCCACCGATTTCTTGAGCAGATTGGCGGGCAGGGCGTAGCTGGAAACGCGCTCCAGGCGGGGAAACGCGGCGGACAAGGCTTGCAGGATTTCCGAGAGATGTTCGGTCGGCGCGGTCAGCGCGTCGCCGTCGGCCAGAAATACCCGCCGCACGCTGGGATACGCCCGCGCCATCGTTCGAATTTCGGTCTGAACCTGCTCCAGCGGCCGAACGGCGAACTCCTTGACCCGATACATCGAGCAGAAACTGCACCGGTTGAAGCTGCAACCCAGCGTTGCTTGCAGGATGAAGCTGTTGGCTTCGGAGGGTGGCCGCCAGAGCGGCATGTCGTAGTCGATCAACATGGTAGCCTCCGCGGAAGCGCCGGCATCCGCCGGCCGGGCAAGCAGCTTACCATTGATCCGTTGTTCGTTTCGCCGCGGCGAAGCAGGCCGATGGGTTTAGAGATCGCCTGGCATTAAGAACCCATATAAAACCTAAGCTATTGATTGTAGGAGCGAGCTTGCTCGCGATAGAAGGGTTGGCCATCGCAGCCAATACCGCTCCTGAATACAATGTATTGATTTATATGTATTAATTTTTCGCATGGCCTCTTAGTCGGGTGGACGTTCAAGCGACTCCGGGAGCGCCAGCACCGTTTTTGAAGACCACGGACCTTTTCCCCGAAGCATCCCAGCAGGAGGTGCGTCCCTCATAATCGTCAAAACAACCAAATGGATAGGAATCCCACCGTCCGATTTCCTGTAGGCTCTCCGCGGCCACGACATTGCAACCGGATTCCTTGGCCATGGAGGCACAAAAATGCGGGCCCCAGGGGGATTCGGCCACATTACAGCCGTGTAGCCAGATGGTGCCGATGTCCTTGCCCCGGAGCTGGCTGAAGATGCCCACGTTGTGAATGTTCAACGTCTGGTCTACAAGTCCCTCCGTTACGTCCTTCCCGCCAATATACAACTCGCCAGGGGCGCCATGGGTATTAATGAGGACGTTGTGCAAGATCAGTTCCGGCGTTTGGTCACGGGCGTAGAGGATCCAGTAGATGACATCCCTGGGGCGTGCACGCGCAGGCATGTTCCAGCTTGTCCACATCTTGAACTTGTAACCCTTTACATCGCAGGAATGGAGGACTAACGCGGGTTGCCTGAGCTTGATCATGATGAATACTCCTTCCCATGGCAGGGAACTGAACAGACATCCTGGAGGAGAAAGGACGGGCACGTTCCATCATTGCAAGCGTGCCGGTCCTTTTTCCTCCCGGCGGATGCGCCGGCGCCGCAATCACCCGCGCCAAGGACTGCCGGTCGACCTCGCCGTGGCAGTGCGGCGCGCCGCCGAGCGCGCCCATGCTGTAGGTCCATCTCACGGGTCACGCACCCCCTAGCTCTTCACGGAATGGGGCCATCGTGCCACGCGGGTTTTGCTCGACTATCACCTTGGATCTTGAAGGGAAGAAGGCGTCGCGCATCGGTGTGCCCTCCGTGGCCGAAAGGCTCGACCACGGAGACGACGAACATCGCGTTGTCCCTTATTCCTACTGCTGTACCCATTTGAAATTTTTTGTATTCTCGTACTTTAGGTGGCCGGGAAGCGCCCAGCGGTACTGGAGCCCCATCGAGTCCAGCTTTATCGTGAATTCGTCCCCGCAACCGGGGTGGGCTTTGCCCTCGCACCTGTGGAGGCCGCCGAATATGTCCGACTTTTTAAGTACCGTGACGCCGGCTTGGTCGTCTTCTTTTTTAAAGATACCGACGTGGTTATTGTCATGGATACGGAAGACATGACCCCATTTGCCGTCTCCGATCATGACGACGAGTTTTTTGGTGAGGAAGTCGTAGACCGCGAAGTTGTCGACGTCATCGACTTTGTGGGTCTCCATCGAGTCGCCGCCACCGATCAGAGTGTGATAGAGCCACCAGGGATCCTTCTTCACGGATTCAGCGATGACGACGATGAATGGTTCCACGTTTTTTCGAACCAGAACCGACGCTGTGATGCTCATAACTCAACTCTCCTCGGGAGCCAATAGCTCTCAAATTAACCGTGATGGTGTGAAGAAATGCTGTAACCCCACTGCCTACAGATAACCCACCGATTCGAGGATCGCGAGCGGGAGCCAAAGCGTGACCGGATCCACAGTCACTTGCCGCTGGCGAGGCTCCGATAAAGCGCCTCGGTCGCGGCGGCGGGGGGAATGCCCAGCACGATGGACAAGTGTCGGCGGCAGCGGCGGTAAACCTCCATCGCTTCGGCGCGCTGGCCCTGGGCGGACAGGCAAACCATGAGCCGGCGGTATATCTCTTCAGCCAGCGGTTCGACGTCCACGGCCTGTTCGTACAACGCCACCGCTTCGGCAAAGCGGCGAGCCTGTTCCAGTTGTTGGCCCGCGTTGCTCAGCGCCCGGAGCAGACGTTCCCGTAAACGCTCGCGGCGGCCGATGAGCCAGGGTCGATCCGGTTCGCCGACGAGAAAAGGCCCCTGGTAAAGCCGCTGCGCTTCGGCGAGCGCGCTCTGGCCGGCGCCGTCCCAAACGCCGCGAGCCAGCGCGTCTTTGGCCCGGTTCAGCGTCCGCTCCAGCGCCCAGACATCGACCCAACAGCGGCTGGCGTCCAGGGTCAGCTTACCGTCCTGCACCCGCAGCGATTCAGCGTTGCCGAGCAACTCGCGCAACCGCCGCACCGTAATTTGCAAGGTCTTTTGCGCGCCAAGCTCCGAGGCGCCCGGCCACAGCGCCTCGATCAGCGCCTCGCCGTGAACCTCCCGCCCGCCCAGGGCGATCAGCACCTTGAGCAATTCCAGCGGACGATGCCGCGGTTTGCCGGTGGCTTTGAGTGGCTTGCCGTCCAGCACCAGGGCGAAACGCCCGAGGGTGTAGACGCGCACCGGCCAAGGCCACCGCTCGACGTCCGCGCTCGGCGCGAGGAGTCCGCGCTGGCGGACCAGCGATTCGACATATTCGGGTTCGATGCTGGCGGCCAGCGCGTCCGCGCACAGCCGCGCCATCATTTTCGGCAGCCACAGCATGCAATTGAGAAAGCCGCCCCGGCGTCCAGTGGCGAAGGCTTCGCCGAGCATTGTCGAGCATTGCTCGTGCAGTCCGTGTTGGCGCAGGGCGTCCGCCGCGAACAGCAAGGCATTGAAGCACAACATACTGTTGCTGGGGGTTTTCACCCAGGACAGCGCCTCTTGGGCGACCGCCACCCCCCGGGCGGTTTCGCCGCATTCCGCCAGCGCGTGGGAGTAGGCGCCGAGGGACGAAACGCTCGGACCCGCATGGGGCCGTTGCCGGATGATCTCGGCGGATTTCCGGGCGTGTTCCAGCGCGGTGCGCGGGTGCTCGCGCAGCAGCGCGAGCCAGGATCGGAGGAAGTGGTAGAGGGCGACATCGTTGGGTCGGGCGCGGTCGATTTCGGCGGCCAGCTCGTCCAACCGCGCCGAGGCAGTCACGAGATGGCCTTCGGTGAGCGATGTCCAAACTTCCAGCAGGCTCGACACGCCCACCAGATAGTCGAGACCGGCGGTCGCCGCCAAGCTGCGCGCCTCCACCAGATCATGCCGGCAGCGTCCAAAATCCGCCAAGCACATGAGGTATAAGGCGTGAGACCAGTTCCAGCCGACTCGTTGCAACGGCGTGATGTCGGCGGAGCGGGTCAGCGGCGCGAATTCAAGGGCGGCGGCGCGCATTTGCTCGGTATCTTCCATCATGACCAGATAAAGCAGCAGCCAGTTGGCGGCCATCAACCGTTCACCTGCCGGAAGTTCCAGTCGGCACAGGCGCCACACCCGTTCGGCGCACGTCGGCGCCAGCGGGTGTTGTGGCTTGAGATAGGCGAGCGCGAGCAACAGCGTCGACCAGACCCGCAATTCGGTGCTGGGCGAAGGAAGCATCGGGTGTCGCGTCAGAACCCGTTCGAGCACGTCGATCCATCGGTCGCGATTGGCGAAGTCGCCCCATTCCAGGTAATGGCTTTCCAGGATGGCGCACGCGCTCAACGCTTGGCCGAGTTCGTCATCGGTCGCGCGGAAACGGTCGTGAGCGCGCTCCAGCGTCGCGCGGCCCGTGCCCGGTGCGGTCTGGGCCTGGCAAGCCCCGGACCAGAACAGCAGCCAGGGGATGGTCTCGACCGTCGCTCGCGGCAAGGCGTCGATCCAGCCTTGCAGCGTCCGCCAGCGGCCTTGGCCGAACAGTTCGGCGGCGCGCGCGAGGATCGATCCGACGGCGGCGTCCCAGTCCGCGACTTCGGCGAACAAGCCAAAAGCCGCTTCGGAATCGCCTTGGGCGTCGAGCGCCCTGGCCGAAGCGCGGACCAGTTCCCGGCGTTCGAGGGTGGGGTAGTCTTGTTCGACCCGGTGCCGCAGGAACGCCTGAAACAAGGCGTGGTATTGGTAGACGGTCGCCGACGCGCTGCGCCGGTCGACGAAATAACCTTGGCGGTGGAGCGCGTCGAGCAGCCGGTCGGCGTTTTCGCGCCCGCTCAGCGCGCGCGCCGTCGGCGCGGTGAAGCGGGGCAAATAGGCCGTGCGGAGCCAGATGCGCCGGAAGTCGTCGGTCGCGCTCGCGAAAATTTCGGTCGCGAAATAGTCGAACAGCGCTTGCGGCGACGCCTGTTCCGTGGCATCGGATGGGATACCGGTTTTGCGGACGTGCTCCAGCAGCAGGGTCAGTCCCGCAACCCAGCCTTTCGAGCGCTCGTGCAGCGCGCGGGCGGCGGTCTCCGGCAGATGCCCGCGAAGCGCTACGATCGTGCGGGTTTCTTCCGGGGTCAGCCGCAAGTCTTGCGGGTCCAACACGGTCAGGAGTTCACTGATTTGCAAGCGGGCGTATTCGGCGGGCGGCTCCAGGCGGCCGATCATCAAGAGGTTGACACTCTCGGGAATCTGCGCGGCGGCCTCGCGCCAAACCGCCAGAAACGGCGTTGCCGCCGCCGCTTCGTGGAAATTGTCCAGCACCAACGCCGCCGGGCGCGGTAGCCGGGCGAACAGTTCGCGGAAAAAACGGCGGGCGAAACCGGGCAGGTCGGGCAGGTATTCCGGCGTGAACAGCGGCAGGCGCGCTTGGCGAGAGGAAGGGAGCGTTTGACGCAAGTAGTCAAACAGCGTGGCCGGATCGGCGTCGCCCGCGTCCACCTGATACCAGATGCCCGGCAGCTTGCGCGCGTGGAGGTAGCTCGCGACCAGCGTGGTTTTCCCGGTGCCGGGCGGCCCGAAGATCCAGACCAGAGGGTACTGGCATCGCTCGTCGAGCAACGAGAACAGGCGTTCGCGCTCGGCAATGTCGTGGAGGCGGGGCGGCGCCAGCTTGGCCGGCATCGGCGCGGAAACGGGACGGACGCGCGCGGCGCGGTTCTGTTGGGTCGTTTCGCCCCGGTCGCCACGACCAAGCTTTCGCGGCATCCCCCTGTTCCTCCACCGACGTTACATCAGACATCTCGCCGTCGCGACTGCCTGGTTCGGCCGAGCTTCCAGCCCATTCGTTCGAGATTTCCGCGCTCCCGCCCGCCGCGCCTTGCCTGTCGCTGGTTACGATTATAGTTACCGGCGAATGAACTGATGGCGCCGCGAATCTTGGAAAGGTTTGATGCGGTGAGGTCGGGAACGCGCTGGCTCAATTAAGGGAGCCGGGCTGGCGGTCCGTTTTTCGCGATAATCGTTTACAATCGCCGCCGCGACCGAGGATGTCGCCGTTGGATCATCGGCTTAACGCTGTTGTAGCAAAACGAATTTTCCGATTCTATCGAGGCGGCGCATGGCGCGAATCAAACTGGACCTGCCGGAGCATTTCCCGTTCGCCACCGAACTGCGGGTCAGAATCACCGATATCAATTACGCCGGACACATGGGCAATGATGTGCTGTTGGGCGTGTTGCACGAGGCGCGGTTCCGCTTCATGGCGCACCACGGCCTGCGCGAGCTGGACATCGAGAGTCTGGGGCTCATCGTCGCCGATAGCGTGATCGTCTATAAATCCGAGGCCTTCGTCGGCGAGACTCTGGAAGTCGCGGTGACCGTGACCGATTTCAACCGGTACGGCTGCGATTTCGTCTATCGGGTCACCGAACAGGCCAGCGGCCGCGAGGTGGCCCGCGCCAAGACCGGAGTCGTGTTCTTCGATTATCAAAAGCGGGCGGTGGCGAAAATACCCCAAACCTTCCTCGATCTGTTCCCGCCCAAGGCGGCCCCGGTCTGAACCACCCTCGATGAAGTATCTTGCTCTGTTGCGCCGCTTCGGCGTCAACCCGCCCAAGTCCGCTTCCGGCAACGCCACGACGGTGTCCACCGCCCGGAGTTGGTTGCCGGTTCGCCTGCTGCTGGGGGTAGGAGCGAGCATCGGCGTCGCCGTGTTGCTGGTGATGGTGCTTTACATCACCGACCTCGGCCTGTCGGTGTGGGAGCGCTTGCAGCGGGCGCCGACCACGTTCTGGATCGTGTATCTGCTGATTCTCGGCGCGCTGAGCACGGGCGGCGCTTACGCGGTCTGGCGGGTGCTGCGCTGGGGGCGCCCCGCCGGCAAGGCGCGCGCCGCCGCCCTGGCCAAGCCGCCGGACGAGGCGACCTTGCGCGAGCGGTTGGAGCGCAGCGCCGCTGCTGGCGTCGCGGTCGACGCCATCCGCCACGAGCTGGAGGAGTTGCAGCGGCGGCGGGCGGCGGGCGAGGTCATCGTCGCGGTGTTCGGCGAAATCAGCGCCGGCAAGTCCTCGCTGATCCGCGCGTTGTTGCCGGGAACCGACATCGCGGTCGACGTGCGCGGCGGCACGACCCGGAAAGTGACCTATTACACCTGGACCAGCACCGCCGGCGACCGGCTGATTCTGGCTGACCTGCCCGGCCTGAACGAGGCCGACGGAATGCTGGATCAGACCGCCCGCGACGAAGCCTTGCGCGCCCACGTGGTGATCTACGTCTGCGAGGGCGATCTGACCCGCGACCAGTATCAGGCGGTCCGGAGCCTGGTCGATCTGGGCAGTCCGCTGCTCGTGGCGCTGAACAAGATCGACCGCCTCACCGAACGGGAACTGGACCTGGTGCGCCGGAGACTGGCCGAACGGGTTGGTGAACAGATCGAAGTGGCGCCGGTCCAGTGCGGGGGCGTGGAGGAGGTGACCCGCATCTATCACGATGGACGGGAGGAAACTACCTTGCGCGCGCGCGCGCCGCGGGTCGAGGAATTGCGCCGCGCCCTGCAGCGCTATCTCGACACCGATCCGCAGGTGCTGGATTCGTTGCGCGACACGGCGGTGTTCGTGCTGGCCCAGCAAAAACTCGATGCGGCGGTCGCCCGGCATCGCCGGGAGAAGGCCGAGGCCATCGTCCAAAGCTATTCGCGCAAGGCGGTGTTCGGGGCGCTGGCGGCGGTCAGTCCGGGAACCGACGTGCTCATTCAGGGTTATCTGGGAATCAACCTGATCAAGGAACTGTGCGCCCTGCACGAAGTGCCGGCGCGAGAGATCGACATGCAGCGGTTCCTGGATCTGGCCGGCAACCAGATCAAGCGCAGCCTCAATCTGTTGCTGGCGCTGGTCGGCAACATCTTCAAGGCGTTTCCCGGCATGGGCACGGTGGTGGGCGGCATGATGCACGCCGTGGTCTATGGTCTTATATTCGAAAGTCTGGGGAAGGCGGTGGCCCGTTCCCTGGAAAGTCGCGGCGATCTGGTGAGCGGTCCCACCTTGCGGATGTTCGAGGATAATCTGAGTGAAGATCTGGAAGCGCGTGCAAGGCGCCTGGCCCAACTGGTTTGGACGCGGCAGCGGGATGGAGAGCGTGCCGAATCCACGCCCGGTTAGCGGCGATGCGCACCTGGCGCTGGCGCGCGAAAGCCTGCGCGAATTGCTGAACGACCGGCGGGTGCCGCCACCGGTGCGGGCGGCGCTGGCCGACGACTACCAGCAATTGCAGCTTCTGCTGGAAAAGATCGAGCATGGCCATATCCACATCGCCGTGTTTGGCCGGGTCAGCGTCGGCAAGTCGGCGTTGCTGAACGCCCTGCTGGGCGAGACGCGGTTTTCGACCAGTCCGCTGCACGGCGAAACCACCCGCGCCGCGCACGCCCGCTGGCAGGAATACGACGCCGGCGGGGTATTTCTGATCGACACGCCGGGCATCAACGAAGTGGCGGGCGAGGAGCGGGAGCGACTGGCCCACGATGTCGCCACCCGCAGCGATCTGGTCCTGTTCGTGGTGGACGGCGATATCACCGACAGCGAACTCAAGGCGCTACGGCAGGTGAAGGGCGCGGCGCAGCGACTGGTGCTGGTGCTCAACAAGATGGACCGCTATACCCGGACCGACCGTGACTTGTTGCTGCAAACCCTGCGCGCGCGCGCCGCGGGACTGATCCAGCCCCAGGATATCCTGACCGCCGCCGCCCAGCCGGCCGAACGTATCGTGATTCTGGTGGACGCCGAGGGCAACGAGACCGAGACCCGCCGCCAGCCGGCGCCCGACGTGACCGCGCTGCGCGAGCGGATCTGGGACATCCTCAAGGCCGAGGGCAAGACCATGGCGGCGCTCAACGCCGGCCTGTTCGCGGGTCGTTTCTCCGACCGGCTGACCCGGGAGATCATCGTCATCCGCCGCGATCTGGCCGAGAAGGTAGTGCGCAATTACTGCCTGGCCAAGGGGGTGGCGGTGGCGCTGAATCCGATCCCGGTCGCCGACATCCTGGCGGCGATCGCCACCGACGCGGCGATGGTGATTCATCTCAGCCGGGTATATGGGCTGCCGATCACCCGGGGCGAGGCCGGTTCGCTGCTCAAGACCATCTCCGTCCAACTGGCGTTTCTGATGGGGACGGTATGGGTGATGAACCTGGTGGCGGCCGCGCTCAAGGGCATCAGCTTGGGGCTGTCGACGGTGGTGACCGCCGGCGCGCAGGGCGCGGTGGCCTGGTACGGGACTTACGTGGTCGGCAAGGCCGCCGAGCAGTATTTCGCCCAGGGCAAATCCTGGGGTGAAGGCGGGCCGAAGCGGGTGGTGCAGGACATTCTCGACAGCCTGGACCGGGAGTCGCTGCTGGCGCAGGCCCGCGACGATATTTTGTCCCGGTTGAAGCCCTTGCTATGAGCTTTTCGTTCCTGATCGGGTTTTTCGTGGTGTCGGGCGTGGGCCTGTGGTTCTGGCGGGACAGCCTCGGCGCCCGCGAACAGGCCCGCGCCGCCAGTTCCCGCGCCTGTCGGCAGACGGGGGTGCAACTGCTCGACGACACCGTGGCGCTGGAACGGCTGTGGTGGCGGCGCGACCGCGATGGCCGGTTACGGCTGGAGCGGCTGTACCTGTTCGAGTTTACCGATACGGGATTGACTCGCCGAACCGGCAGCGTGCTGCTGGTCGGCTGGCGAGTGGAGGTGCTGCGCATGGAAGGCGGCGATTTGCTGGTGCCGTGAGGCGGGCGGGAGAAAGCCCTTCGCCGCTGGCGCCCGTTCTAGCTCGCGAGGCTGGCCGGCAGTCCAGAGCGGCCGACCGGCCGCGAACTTTCCTCGATCAGCTTGTTGAGTTCCGTCTGTAGGCGCATCGTCCGATCGGACAGCGTTTCGATGTCGGCCAGGAATTTTTGGTAGGCCATGGCCGTGGCTTCGTCCTGGCGCAGCAAAAACGCCAGCCAGCTTCGTGGACTGACGGCGGCTTCTCCAAGCCGGGACGCCAGCATACCGGTATGCGCTTCCAGGGCGCGCAGGTGAAGGTCCATGCATGCTTCCAGCATGGCGTTGTAGAGGGTTCCGGCCGCGAACACCGGGTTTGGCGGGTCGCCGTGGCGCCAAACGTTTCGGTTGCCGAGAAACCGCAGGTTTTCCTGAGCCAGGCTGTCGAATTTGGACTTGAGGTGCGTCGCCAGGCTGGACAGCATCTTGCCGTCTTCCATGGACTTCAGGTACAGATTGGCGAGGGTTTCGGCCTGATGGGTCAGGAATGCCCGCCAGCTTTGCGGGTCGCTGACGGCGGCGGCTTCCTTCAGTTGAGGGGTCAGCAGGTTGGTGTTCGATTCCAACACATAGAGATAGAAATACACGAACGCTTCCGTGACGGCCATGGAAATCTGAGTGGTCTTGATCGCCGGACTCAGAAACTTGCGGTACTGCTGGGACAGATGACTTAGCCTATCGTCACTCATGTCGGCGCTCCCTTGGAATCGATGATTCATTATTGAAGCGATATTGAATCCATGATACGCCGAAACCATGACAATTGGGTCATTTTTTTGACGAATAATCGACGGTCGACCTTTTGATAGTCGAAAAATGGCGATCACCGCGTGGGACCGAAGTATCGAAACCTGCGATCAGGCTGGAACATTCAGCACTATTCCGTACAGATAAAGCAACAGCCCTCCCATCCCCAGACACTTCAACACGTAACTGGCGTTCCAGCGCAGGAAAGCGTAACCATCGATCCCGTAGCGCCCCTGCATCATCAGGTGCAGGCCGGAGAGGGGGTTGGCGGGCACGCCGATCCCCCAGGCCATCAGCAGGGTGATCGCCAGCAGGTTCGGCTCGGGATGAAGCGGCGCCAACCAGACCGCGCAGGCCGCGATGGTGATGACCGGATGCACGCCGAACGTGGCGAGACCGACCATTGCCGCCAGGAGCAGGCTGGCCTGTAGCGGGCCGAAGTGATCGAACGGCAGCCAGTGGCCCAACGAGTGGGTCAGGCTGGTCAATCCCGCCGCCAGCACGCCGGCCGCCAGGAACAGGGCCAGTTCGTTGACCGTGCCGGCTAACCCCTGTTCGACATGCTCCCGCAACGGCGGCCATGCGCCGCGCCCGCGTCGCGCCAGCAGAATGCCCACGGTCAACAGCGGCGCGCTCAGGGTGATGATCGCCAGAATCGACCAGCGGGGGATCAGCGCGTGGGCGACCAGCACGAGGGTGACCAGCAGACCGGGAATCCACAGCGCATTGAAACGCATCGGGTAACCGACAAACGGGGCGCCACGGCGGGGATTTTCGGGATCGAGGTCGCGGGCGGTGAGCCAGAGGGAAAAGATGGCCATGGGCAATCCCGCCAGCACCACGATGCCCAGTCGCGCGCCCGGCGCGTAGGTCAGGGCGGCGGCCATCGCCGAAAAGAACGGCGACCAGAACGCCGCCGCCGCGAAGCCCCGCGACAGGGCCAGCGCCCGCCGTTTTCCCAGCCGCCCGCGGGTGGTCATGCGGTCGCCGAGGATGACCACGGTGGACAGGTTGATCACCGCCCCGAACAGATGTACCCCGATCAGGGTCCGCCACAGTGCCTTGCGCCCGCGTGGCGGTGGCGCGTCGGATTGAGCCGCCTCCGGGCGGGTCACCAGCCGCAGGAACGACACCGCCGCCAGCAGACTGACCAGCCCTTGATTGCCGGCCAGAATCCGGGTGAGGTCGAGCGGGGCGCCATGCGCCGCGCCCCAGGCGATGCCGGCGCCGCCGAGACCGATCAGCCAACCGCTCTGGATGCGTTGCCGCCGGCCCAGCCGATCACTCAGCAACAGCGCGGCGGTCCAGCCCAGCAGCCCCGCCGGCAGCAGCGACATGCCCGGCGCCACGGAGGCGGCGATCATCAGGGCCAGCAGGACGCCGGCGAGCCGGTCGCGGCCACTGGCCAGCGGCCCCAATCGCACTGCTAATGGGGCCTGACGGTCGGCGCGGATACATCGGCCGCCGTGGCGGCGCGCAGGCTCCGACCCGTTTCCGAGTACAACAACCGGCCTGGGTGCAGTACCTGCCGTTCGGTGTTTTGCTCGACGCAGCGCTGGACCAACTGGTCGGCGATGACCCGCGCACCCTGGGGTTGCAGGGGGTAATGATGTTCCAGTCGCGTCAACTGGCCATCGATATCCAGGCTGGTCACAGTGTAGGCCAGCGTTCCCAATTCGGCGTCGGCCTGGTGGGTGACGAGCATCCGCTGTTCCGGGCGCTCGCTGTCGTTGTGAAAGATTCGCTCGACCAGATAATCCCCCGACAGGCAGGGAATTTCCCGAAACGCCGCCAGCGTCGCCTCGTCGGCGGCGGTGGCCAGCGTTTCCTCCAGGCGCGGATTAGCCAGCACGCGCCGCACGTGCAAGCCATAGGCTTCCAGCGTCAGCGCGTATTGCCGCTGCGTCCGCGCCCAGCGCCGATAGCCCTCGCCCAGTTCGGCGGTGGGCAGGGCCCGGCCCGGTCCGAATTGCGCCCAGTCGTCGAAGGTGTAGAACAGCGTATGGGCGTGATCCCCGGCGACCAGAAAACGATTGCCCGCGTCCAGCGTGACGGAACGGATTCCGGGCCGCTCGAACCAGGCGTGTTCCAGCAGTTCCCACAGCGGCAGGAAATCGTTGGCTTCCAGTTGGACCCGCAGCAGGGCGCACAGATCGCCGACGGTCACGAACGACAGATTCAATGCCGCCAGTCCGAACGCTTGCCGCACCGCCTCGCCGGTGGCGGGCGATACCTGGCCGTTTTGCATCAGGGTGTCTTCCATGATCCGCGCCAATCGGGCGATGTCGTCGCCGGGTCCGACGAAGCAGAACGGCAGCAAGAGCAGGGGACCGGAACCGGGCCGGCGCAGCGGATTGATGGCGGCGACCGGAAAGAAGCCGCGCTCCGTGCCCAGCGCCATCAGGCGTGGGACGAATACCGAACCGCGCAGGCTGCCACGGTATAACTCGGCCAGTGTCTCAAGCAGCGGCAGTCCCGGTCGCAGGATTTCGGTTTGATCGTACAGCGCGCCGGGAAGGATCAAGCCCACATGGTCGATGCCCCCGAGAACGGTGTTCAAGTCCTTTGCCAGGTGACCGGCCAGGGCGGTCGCGGCGGATACGCTCAGCGGTTCGGGCGGCGTGCCGGTGGGATCGGCGTATTGCGGGTCCAGTTCGATGGCGAGCAGGCCGGCGTAATGCCGGGGTTCGGAAGCGGCGGGTTCGGTGGTGGCCACGATAAGGTTCTCGAAAGAAAGGGATGCGCCGGTCATGACGGCTTCTTCCCTTGGCGAAGATGGTTGGATAAGGGATGAAGCGGGCGCATTATAAGGAAATCGGCGGCGGGCGGGCGCGGCCCGAACCGAGTCCGCCACCGGTGACGCCGGCCGGAAATTTTTTCCCGCCAACCCCACTCAACCCCTGTGCTCGTAGCCTGGTTTACGCATAAACTTGGCGGCTAGAACTTACTAAATTCAGGGTTTTCAAGACCAACCGACACTACACGAGGTAAGCCGATGTCCGCATCGATCCAGAATCCGGCGGAACAATTACAACAGGCCGCCCTGGCGCTGGCCGCCGTCCAAAAGGCGCTTGATTACTCGCTGGCGGACTTGAAGGAACGCTCGCAAAAGGCCGACGGCAGAATCTCCGCCGCCCTGCTCGACCAGCACCAACTGGTCAGCTATGACCTGGCGCTGTCCTGCGCCGAGGTGACGGGCGCTCGCTTCGCCCTCGACTATGCCAAGCGGGCGCGGGACGCCGGCGGCGGTTCGGTTGGCGAACTGACGCTGGAGGAGCGCTTCGCGCTGCTGTTCACCGCCGAGGCGCTCCAGGGCATTCGTAACCGGCTGAGCGCCCGACCGACCGATTTCGGGTTGAACGACACCTGGTTGGGAGCCACCGTGGATCATCCCTCGGTCCGGCAATTCTGCCACGCGCAACTGCCGGCGGAACGGGTGGCGGAGCTGGGGCAATTGATGCGCGCCCAAGGTGGAGTGACCGGCGCCTACCTGCTGGACGACCATCACGAAATGATGCGGGAAACCTTCCGCCGGGTGGCCGAGGAAGTAGTGATGCCGCTGGCCGAGGAGGTTCACCGTCACGATCTCGACATTCCCGACGCCATCCTCGAACAGGTCAAGGAACTGGGCTGCTTCGGCATTTCCATCCCGGAACGCTTCGGCGGCATCCAGAGCGACGAGCAGGAAGACAATCTGGGCATGATCGTGGTGACCGAGGAACTGACGCGCGGCTCGCTGGGCGCGGCGGGCAGCCTGATCACCCGACCCGAAATCCTGTCCAAGGCGTTGCTCAAGGGCGGCACCGAGGAACAGAAGAACAAATGGCTGCCGCAACTGGCCTCCGGCGATTTGCTGTGCGCGGTGGCGGTGACCGAGCCGAACTACGGTTCCGACGTGGCCAACATGCGGCTGAAGGCGACCAAGACCGAGGGCGGCTGGCTGCTGAACGGCGCCAAGACCTGGTGCACCTTCGGCGGCAAGGCCGGGGTCCTGCTGATCCTGGCCCGCACCAACCCCGATATTTCCCTCGGCCATCGCGGCTTGTCCATGTTCCTGCTGGAAAAGCCGAGCACGCCTGGCCACACCATCGATTTCACCCAGGAAGGCGGTGGCAAGCTGACCGGCAAAGCGATTTCGACCATCGGCTATCGCGGGATGCACTCCTTCGATCTGTTCTTCGATAACGTGTTCGTGCCGGACGAGAACATGCTGGGTGGGCCGAAGGGCGAGGGCAAGGGCTTCTATTTCACCATGGCCGGTTTCGCCGGCGGGCGCATCCAGACCGCCGCCCGCGCCGTGGGCATCATGCAGGCCGCCTACGAGAAGGCGCTGAGCTACGCCCAGGAGCGCATCGTGTTCGGCTATCCCATCGGCGACTACCAGTTGACCCAGGTCAAGTTGGCGCGGATGGCGACCTATTTGGCGATCGGCCGCCAGTTCACCTACTCGGTGGGCCGCCTGATGGACAAGGGCGAGGGCGACATGGAAGCCAGCATGGTCAAGTTCTTCACCTGCAAGACCGCCGAATGGGTGACCCGCGAAGCCTTGCAGATTCACGGCGGCATGGGCTACGCCGAAGAGACCCCGGTCAGCCGCTATTTCATCGACGCGCGGGTGCTGTCGATTTTCGAGGGGGCGGAAGAAACGCTGGCGCTGAAAGTCATCGCGCGCTCGCTGGTGGACAACGCCAAATCCAAGGCGGAAGTGGGGGGCTGAGCCATGAGTTTCTCGATGCGATTGAGCGAACAGGCGGAAGTCGCCGGATCGGTGGCGGTCAATCTGGAATGGGCGCGGCGACCGCAGTACGGACGCTATCTGGACGAGTTCGTGCCGGGGCAGGTGTTCGTCCACACCCGCGGCTTCACTTTTGACCGGGCGACGATGCTGCATTTCGCCCGTGTCTTCATGCAAACCAACCCGCTGTACCTCAACGCGGAATACGCCAAGGCGCACGGCTTCCCGGATTTGCCGGCCAGCCCGCAGATGGTGTTCAACGTGGTGCTGTCGCTGGGGGTGCAAAACGATTCCGAAAAGGCGATTGCTAATCTCGGTTATTACAACGTGCAATTCCTGCGGCCGGTGTATCCTGGCGACACCCTGCGCAGCTACACCAAGGTGATGGACCGCAAGACGCGCGGCGAGGGCCAGCCCGGCATCGTGCTGATTCGCACCTTGGGGGTGAACCAGCATCATCAGGTGGTGTTGCAGTACGAGCGCAAGATCATGGTGGACTGGCGCGGCAGCCGCTTGCCGACCACCCCGGCGCCGAACAATCCGGTGGAATTTCCGTGGGTGGAGCATCCGGTGGTGGAATTGCCAGTCGGCGGTGGCCCCTTCCCGACCGGGTTGACCGGTCCCAACACTTATTTCGAGGACTTCGCGCTGGGCGATTTGATTGTCCATGCCAACGGCCGCACCATCACTGACGAGCACATGGCGTTGACCTACTTGGTCGGCAATACCCATCCGCTGCACTTCGACCGGGTGTACAGCACCGGGCTGTCGGGCAAGATGAGCGGCGAACCCATCGTCTACGGCGGGCTGGTGTACGCCTGGCTGGAAGGTTTGGCCAGCCGCGATGTCAGCGAAAACGCGCTGTGGGAACTGGGTTTCACCGAGGGCTACCACACCCAGCCGTCGGTGTCGGGCGACACGGTGGCGGCGATGTCGCGGGTCATCGCCACCGAGGCCCTGCCCAATACCGACGACGCCGGCATCGTGACCTTCCAGTTCATCGGCGTGAAGAACATCAGCGCCGCCGCCGCGCTGGAAACCTACGGCGCCGATTTGTTCATCAAGGAGAACGACAAGCAGAAGCTGAGCAAGGAGAAGATCGGCAACAAGATCTTCGAGATCGAACGGCGGTTACTGATTAAACGACGGCCGGCGTGAGGTGAGGAAAACCGGAAAACCCCCTCTCTTGAAAGGGGGAGGGGGCTTGGAGACAAAAAAGGGATTATGAGAAATCGCGAGCCACGTAGGGTACGCACTGTATACCTTAATTTGGGGCTTTAACCGCTGGCCGGTACTATGGCTGTTGATGCGATGAATAACAGTACGCAGTGCGTATCCTACGTGGCTCGGTCGATCTCGGCGTTTGAGCAAAGATTATGAGCGAAAGCCCACTTCCAGTAAATGGCAAGTTTATATTGCCTCAAGTCGACTAATGCTGCGAAGAATCTGTAAAGAAAGAGCATTATTAAGAGAGGCTACTTTAGCACCTGCCTAGGTAATTTATTTTTTGTACAGCCCCTTATTGAAATTCAATTAGGGATAATTGAATTTGGCGGCGAGTTAATTGAATGAGGTAAAAAAATGAATAGATTATTGCTGTTTTTCTCATTAATTATTTTCCTAACAGCATGCGCTCAAAACGGTCAGCAATCACAGAGTTTGCAGCCCGAGTTAATTGGAGAAAAGATTACGGCATCTTATAAAATTGGCGATAAGATATTTTACTTACCAGAAGGCGAATGGGTGATTGTTGGTAGTGGTAATTACGAAACTCATTTATTAACAAGCTTCAAGTCATGTTCGGTTTTTAATTGGGTTTATATCGTTGATATTCGGGAAAATACACTATACAGAGCAATTTATGCAAATGCTAATATAAAAAGTTGTGGGGCAAGAGATTGGGCTGATGAGCCATGTAAGAGGACAAATTATTACTATAAGAATGATATGAAACGCAGTATAAAAGATCAGTTTTGCTTGTCTGTCAGTCATAATTATCCCTACCTCGTTAAAGCTACGGGTAATTATGCGGAAATTTATAGATGGTTTAAGAGTCGCAATATATCAATTCCTAATACAGCCATGTCTGTGGCTTTTACCCGCTATTATCCTAGTGAATATATGTCAATAACATATTTCTTCAATCCAGAAGTGATTGGAATATCTCCATCAAAAGGAAATACGTGGGAAACCAATGATTGGAACAGGAATAATATTTCACAACATCCACAAAAAGAACAATTTGCAGAAAAATTGGTAGAATGGGGGAACCAAATGACCCCACTTATTCTCTATGGGTTTAATAGGGAGGGAACAGAGCCACAAAGCATACCAAAGCCACCATTTTAAACGTGATGAAATGATGATGATCACTCGTGCTAGTTCATTAATAAGTAAAGTGAAGTCAAAAAGTTACAGTGTGGTGATCGCTGGTGCTAGAGGGTGCTCCTCTATAAATTAGAACCAACATTATTGGTAACTATCGGTGCTGGCTTAATTTGGCGAGTCATTAGATTTTTCCAAAGTATTCCCGAAAAGAGTCAATTAGTTAAATTTTGGTAACTGGAGGCTTTTAATGAACTTGCATATCGAATACGAACAAGAAGAAGATGGGCGCTGGTTGGCCGAAGTGGGTGGATTGCCTGGAGTATTAGCTTATGGGAATACGCCGGACGAAGCGATGGTCAAAGCTGAGACTCTGGCTTTGAGAGTATTGGCCGAAAAATTAGAAGAGGAAGAAAGCTCTCCTCAGTCAATTACTATTTCTTTTGTTGCCGCATGAGCCAATGGTCATCAGCAAAGTCCAATCAAGTTTTTGCGGCATTGATCAGTATTGGTTGGCAAATCAAGCGCCGGTCGGGCTCGCATCGTACTCTTTCGCGCGCGGGATGGCCTGACTTCGTGTTTTCCTTCCATGATCGAGAAGAGATTGGGCCACGGATGTTGGCGAGAATTGCGAAGCATACCGGATTAAAGCCAGATGATTTGAGATAGATTTAAAAAAACCGACTCCTTCCGAACCGCTGTCGCACATCAAGAGGCTCTCATGACCACCCAAGTAAAACGCGATAAACCCTGGCTGATGCGGACCTATTCCGGCCATTCCTCCGCCAAGGCATCCAACGAGCTGTACCGCACCAATCTCGGCAAGGGACAAACCGGGCTGTCGGTAGCCTTCGACCTGCCGACCCAGACCGGCTACGACGCCGACCATCCCCTGGCGCGTGGCGAAGTCGGCAAGGTCGGCGTGCCGATCTGCAACATCGGCGACATGGAAGCCCTGTTCGACCAGATTCCGCTGGGGCAGATGAATACCTCCATGACCATCAACGCCACCGCCGCCTGGTTGCTGGCGTTGTACGTCGCCACCGCCGAACGGCAGGGCGCTTCCCCCGCCCAATTGCAGGGCACCACCCAGAACGACATCCTCAAGGAATACCTGTCGCGTGGCACCTACATCTTCCCGCCCGCGCCGTCGGTGCGACTGACCACCGACATCATCGCCTACACGGTCAAGAATATCCCGAAGTGGAATCCGACCAACATTTGCAGCTATCACCTGCAAGAAGCCGGCGCGACGCCCACTCAGGAACTCGCCTACGCCCTGTCCACCGCCATCGCCGTGCTCGACGCGATCCGCGATTCCGGCCAGATCGGCGCGGACGGTTTCGAGCAAGTGGTCGGGCGGATTTCCTTCTTCGTCAACGCCGGCATCCGTTTCGTCGAGGAAACCTGCAAGATGCGGGCGTTTGGCGAGATGTGGGACAAGCTGGCCCAGGAGCGCTACGGCGCGCAAAGCGAGGAAATGCGCCGCTTCCGCTACGGCGTGCAGGTCAACTCCCTGGGTCTGACCGAGGCGCAGCCGGAAAACAACGTCCAGCGCATCGTGCTGGAAATGCTCGGCGTCAGCCTGTCCAAGAAGGCCCGCGCCCGCGCCATCCAGCTTCCGGCCTGGAACGAGGCATTGGGTCTGCCCCGGCCGTGGGATCAACAATGGGCGTTGCGGATGCAGCAGGTACTCGTCCTTGAAACCGACCTGCTGGAATACGGCGATATCTTCGACGGCTCGCCGGTCATCGCCGCCAAGGTCAAGGCGCTGGTGGACGGCGCGACGGCGGAAATGGCGCGGGTGCAGGAACAGGGCGGCATGGTGCAGGCCATCGAAGCCGGCTACGTCAAGCGGCAACTGGTGACCAGCCACACCGAGCGGATGCGGGCCATCGAGCGCGGCGATCTGAAGATCGTCGGTCTCAACTGCTTCAGGGAAACCGAGGAATCGCCGCTGACCGGCGGCAAGGACAGCGGCATCATGAAGGTCGATCCGCGCGCCGAGCGCGAGCAGATCGAGCGGCTCAACGCCTTCCGCGCCAAGCGCAACAACGCCGAGGTCAAGGCGGCGCTGGCCACTTTGGCCGAGACCGCACGCAGCGGCGCCAATATCATGCCGGCATCGATCCTGTGCGCCCATGCGGGCGTGACGACCGGCGAATGGTCGCAAACCCTGCGCGACATCTTCGGCGAATACCGCGCCCCGACCGGCATCGACATCGCCGCCAACGACGATGCGCGCGGCGCGCGGGCGGTGGCGATTCGGACCGAAGTGATCAAGACCGGCGAGGAAGTGGGTCGGCCGCTGCGGTTGTTGGTCGGTAAGCCGGGCCTGGACGGTCACAGCAACGGCGCCGAGCAGATCGCGGTCAAGGGCCGCGACGTGGGCTTCGAGATCGTCTATGAAGGCATCCGCCTGACCCCCGAACAGATCGCCAAGGCGGCGCTGGAGGAGGGCGTTCACTTGATCGGGTTGTCGGTGTTGTCGGGTAGCCACGTGGAGATGGTCGAGGATGTGTTTAACCAACTGGACAAGGTGGGTTTGAGGGGACTGCCAGTGGTGATCGGCGGCATCATCCCGGAGAGCGACGCCAAGCTGCTGAAGGAAAAAGGTATTGCGGCCGTCTATACGCCCAAGGATATCGACCTCAACGGTATCATGGTGGACATTCTCAACCTGATTCGTAAAGCCAACGATCTCCAGCCGGTCGCGACGGCATGACGCTCGCGTTGCCCGAACCGGCGGCGCTGGCCGCCGCCGTCGGCGGACGCGACCGGCTGGCGCTGGCGCGGGCGCTCAACCTGCTGGACGACCGCCGGCCGGTGGCCCGTCAGTGCGCCGCCGCCTTTCTGGACGCGCTGCCGGCCGAGAAGCTGGACACGGGTGGCCATCTGATCGGCATCACCGGTCCGCCGGGCGCGGGCAAGTCCTCGCTGACCGCCGCATTGATTCAGGTGTGGCGGCGGCGCGGTTTGAAGGTGGCGATCCTGGCGGTCGACCCGTCCAGTCCCATTACCGGCGGGGCGCTGCTGGGCGACCGGCTGCGGATGCACGCCAGCGGCGCCGACCGCGAGGTGTTCATCCGCTCCTTGGCCTGTCGCGGCGAGTTTGGCGGCCTCAGCGCCGAAGTCTGGCCGATGAGTCTGGCGATGCTGGCGGCGTTCGATGTCGTGCTGGTGGAGACGGTGGGCGTCGGGCAGAAGGAAATCGACGTGTCCAAGATGACCGACACCACCTGCTTCGTCGCCCAGCCCGCCTCCGGCGACAGCATCCAGTTTCTCAAGGCCGGCATCATGGAAATCCCGCACGTGATCGTCGTCAACAAGGAAGATATCGGGATGGCGGCGCGCAAGACCCTGTCCGAACTGAAAAATACACTACGGCGGCAGATGGACCCCGAAGGCTGGCAGGTGCCGGCACTGTCGGTCAGCGCCGCGCTGGGCAGCGGCATCGAACCGTTGGCCGACGCGCTCGACAGCCACCGCAACTGGCTGTTGGCGCGCGGCCAGTTCAACGCCCGCCGCCAGCGTTGCCAGGCGGAATGGCTGGTCAAGCACCTGCGCGAGGAATTCGGCCGCTACGGCATCGGGTTGCTGGGCGGGGAGGATGCGTTGTTCATCCGCTTGGCCGAAGCCCCCCGCCGTTCGCCCATCGCCGAATACGAAGCCCTGCGCGCCCGCGTCATTCGAGAGATCAAGGCTAAAGGTTAAAGGCTTTTCCCATCAGTGCCTTAACTCAAACAACAACCCCAACGTAGAGAGAAACGAAGATGGCCAAAGAACTGTACGACATCGCCGAACAGCCGCCGCTGGGCGTGGTTCCCCCCAAGATGCACGCCTGGCTGATCCGCCCGGAGCGGTTCGGCAAGCCGATGGAAGCGTTTCAGAAGGAGGTGGTGAATACACCTCCCATCGCCGACGACGAAGTGCTGGTGTACGTGATGGCGGCGGGCATCAACTACAACAACGTCTGGGCCGGGCTGGGCATTCCGGTCAACGTCATCGGCGCCCGCAACAAGGCTGGCGAGCCCGAGGATTTCCACATCGGCGGCAGCGACGCTTCCGGCATCGTCTACAAGGTCGGCAAGGACGTGACGAACGTCAAGGTCGGCGACGAGGTGGTGATGCACTGCGGCCAGTACAGCCGCGACTGCGAGTGGGTCAAGAGCGGTGGTGACCCGATGTACTCGCCGACTTTCAAGATTTGGGGCTACGAAACCAACTGGGGCAGCTTCGCTCAGTTCACCAAGGTGCAGGCCCAGCAGTGCATGCCCAAGCCCCGACACATGAACTGGGAGGAAGCCGCCGCCTACACCCTGGTCGCCGCGACCGCCTGGCGGATGTTGCACGGCTGGGGCGTGAATGCGATCAAGAAAGGCGACGTGGCCCTGATCTGGGGCGGTGCGGGTGGACTCGGCTCCATGGCCATTCAAATCGTCAAGGCCGCCGGCGCGACCTCCATCGCCATGGTCTCCGGCCAGGACAAGTTCGACTACTGCATGAAATTGGGCGCCAAGGGTTGCATCAACCGCAACGACTTCGACCACTGGGGCATGTTGCCGCACTGGAAGGACAACGCCGGCTACGCCAAGTGGCTGAAAGGGGTGCGCGCCTTCGGCGCCAAGATTTGGGAGGTGCTGGGCGAGAAGCGGGCCCCGAACCTGGTGTTCGAGCATCCCGGCGAAACCACCATCCCCACCTCGATCTTCGTCTGCGAGACCGGCGGCATGGTGGTGGTCTGCGCCGGCACCACCGGCTACAACGCCACGGTCGATCTGCGCTACCTGTGGATGCGGCAGAAGCGGTTGCAAGGCTCCCACTTTGCCAACACCGTGCAATCCAACCAGATGAACGAACTGGCCCTGCGCGGCCTGCTCGATCCCTGCCTGTCGCGGGCGTTCACCTACGAGGAAATCCCGGTCGCCCACCAACTGATGTACGAAAACAAGCACCCGCACGGCAACATGGCGGTGCTGGTCGGCGCCAGGGACTTTGGCCTCGGCGCCCATGGCAAACCCCCGGTAGCGATTGAGCATCCGACCCTGCCCAAGGGCGATGTGCACACCACCCCGCACCCCTACCCGCTGTCCGCCCCGCTGCCCAGCATCGCCGAAGCCGAGGCCATCACCATCGCCGACGATGGCACGAAGGTCAAGGATCTGATGCATCGCGGCATCATCGCCTGCGCCCCCGGCGACACGGTCGGCCAGGTGGCCAAGATCATGGTGGATCACGAAATCCATGCGGTGGTGGTCATGGAGGGTGGCCAGGCGGTCGGGGTGGTGTCGCAGACCGACATGGTACTGGCCCGCCAGGGCCGCACGCCCGAGCAGGCCCGCGCCCTCCTGGCCCAGGACATCATGACCCCCGGCTGCGCCACCTGCGACGCGGACATCCTGCTCAGCGAAGCGGTCAGCCTGATGACCGGCCGCCGCATGCACCGCCTCGTGGTCACCGAGAACGGCCAACCCACCGGCGTGATCTCCATGACCGATGTCGTCCGCAAGATCATCGGGGAGTGATCCAGTGAAAAAACGGGGGCGCGATGGACGCGCCCCCGTTTTTTTCCGAAGCGATTGGGGAGCGATCCATGAAAGCCATCGTCTGCCACGAACTGACCGGGATCAACGGATTAAGCCTTGAAGACGTTCCCGCACCCGCGCCTGCTCCGGGACAGGCGCGGGTACGGGTGCGAGCCTGCGGCGTCAATTTCGCGGACAGCCTGATTACCCGGGGCCAGTATCAGGTACAGCCGCAACCGCCGTTCAGCCCCGGGTTCGAGGTGGCCGGCGAGGTGTTGGAAGTCGGCGAGGGAGTGACCGGTTTCAAGGCGGGTGATCGCATCATCGCCATCACTCCGCACGGTGGTTATGCCGAGCAGGCGGTGGTGGACGTCAATCGGTGCGTGGCGATGCCGACGGCGATGCCTTGGGAACACGGCGCGGCGTTTCCGGTGGTGTTCGGCACCTCGCACGTGGCTCTGTGGCATCGGGCGCGGCTGCGGGCCGGGGAGACCCTGGTGGTGCATGGCGCCTCCGGCGGGGTCGGGCTGACGGCGGTCGCCATCGGCAAGCAACTGGGCGCAACGGTGATCGCCACCGCCAGCAGTCCCGAGAAGCTGGTTGTCGCCCGCGAGCAGGGCGCGGATCATCTGATCGATAGCAACCGCGAGGACGTGCGGGCGAGAATCAAGGCGTTGACCGGCGGGCGCGGCGCGGACGTGGTTTACGATCCGGTCGGCGGCGATCTGTTCGCGGCTTCACTGCGCAGCATCGCCTTCGAGGGGCGGATTCTGGTGATCGGCTTCGCCGGCGGCACCGTGCCGCAAATCCCCGCCAATCATCTGCTGGTCAAGAACGTGGACGTGATCGGCCTCAACTGGCCGGCTTATGCGGAGTTGAATCCCCGGATCATGACCGAAAGTTTCCAGACCTTGCTGCAATGGTACCTGGAAGGCGCCATTCGGCCTTATGTATCGGCCATCTATCGGTTGGAGCGGGCGATCGATGCGCTCGGGCAAGTAGTCGCGCGCAAGTCCACCGGCAAGGTGGTGATCACGATGGACGAATAGGCATGGCGTCCGAGCTGACGATCCGCCATCTGGGGCGGGTGACCCGGGCAACGGCGCAAGGCGGCGACGCCGGGTTGAAGAAATTCCGCAACGCCCTGTTGCTCAAGGATTTCATTATCGCCGCCGAACGGGAGAACCTGCTGGAATTTCGTCGTCGCGCATACCTGAGGCAGGACGACTGGCCGATGCGGGTGATCGTGCGCCGCGACGACGCCCAGTTTGAAATCGATTGTTACCTGTACATTCCCTGGGGCTGGATTATCGCCTTCACGGTGTTGATGTGGCTGGTGCTGCCGTTCGCCGGCATCCCCAACGCGCCGCTGGCGTTTGGGCTGGCGGCGGTGGTGGCGGCGCTGGCGATTTACAAGCGAAAATTCGATTGTCGGCCCGACGCCCATTTCTGGCAGCAACGGCCGCGCCAGCGCTGGGGCGAGATCATGGAACGGTTGGTGCGGGAAGCCTTCGCCCGGCCGTAGCCGGAACCATTCAACCGCCCTTGGCGCACGGCGGATGGGGAAGGTCGTCGAACTGGCTCAGTCGCGCCATTTCCTGTACGACGATGCGCCGGCCATGCACGGTAATCAGCCCGGATTCGATCAGGCTGTGCAAGATTCGCGATAGCGTCTCCGGCGTCAGGTTCAGCCGCGAGGCGATGACGTGCTTGCTGGCTGGCAGTTCGAATATGACGGAGCCGCTGCCGGGCGTGCCGGCCAGTTGCAATAGAAATCCGATCACCCGCTGGGTGGAGGAACGCAGAGAGTAGTTCTCCACATCCTGAATCAAACCGTGCAGGCGCATGCTCAGTCCCGCCAACAGGCGGCGGGCGAAGGCGCTGTCGTGATCGATGGCCGCGAAGATGCCCTGCTTGGCGATATGCAACAGGCGGGAATCCTCCAGCGCCTGGGCCATCACCGGGCAGGGTCTTTCCATGAACATCACCGCTTCGCCGAAGCTTTGTCCAGGCCCGACCAGGGACACGACTTTTTCGTTGCCCTGTGGGGAGGTAAACGCCAGCTTGATCTGGCCGCGCACGACCACGTAGAAGCCCTCCAGCAAGGTGCCCTTCTGGAACAGGATCCGCCCTTTGCCCAGACCGATTTCGCGCGTTCCCGCCGCCAGGTTGGCGATCTCGCCCTCGCGCAACTGCTGAAACAATGGCAGGTTGGCGAGCACCCTGCCGATATCGATCTGCTTGCCCACCGGTTTTGCTGTTCCTCGCGCTCGGTTAACGATCAGGCATTGCCACGCTCTATTTGGCGCAATGGTTCGGGAACTTGATGTAAATCAAGGCACGATGACGACGGTTGCCGTATTTCATTAGGCAGTTCAAACGACAATCCAAGTCATGCTACCACCCGCCGCCTCGTAGGGGGAATGCACCATGCCACAGATCCGCTCAAAACTAAAACCAGTCACCGCCACTCTGGCCGCGCTGCCGCTCGCCGTCGGCATCGCGCTGGCCGCCAATCCGCCGGAAGCCAAGAAAGGTGTTACCGAGGCCGAGGTCAAATACCAGGCCGGCGGTTCGCCCCTGGCCGGCGAAAAGATGCACCAGAACGTCGATCCCAAGGCGCCGCCGATGACCGAGGCCGAATTCGTCAAGGCCCGCCAGATTTACTTCGAACGCTGCGCCGGCTGCCATGGCGTGCTGCGCAAGGGCGCCACCGGTAAGCCGCTCACCCCCGACCTTACCATGGGCAAGGGAACCGAGTATCTCAAGGTGTTCATCGCCTACGGTTCGCCGGCGGGCATGCCGAACTGGCAGACCTCGGGCGAAATGACCGCCGAAGAAGTCGACCTGATGGCGCGCTACATCCAACAAGAGCCGCCCACGCCACCGGAATTCGGCATGAAGGAGATGAAGGCGACCTGGAAGGTGCTGGTCCCGCCGGACAAACGGCCCACCAAGAAGATGAACAACTTCAACATCGAGAATATCTTCTCCACCACGCTGCGCGATAGCGGCGAAGTAGCACTGGTGGACGGCGACACCAAGCAGATCATCAACATCGTCAAAACCGGCTACGCGGTTCACATCTCGCGGCTGTCGGCCTCGGGGCGTTATCTATACGTCATCGGTCGCGACGGTAAGATCAACCTGATTGACCTGTGGATGGAGAAGCCGGACAACGTCGCCGAGATCAAAATCGGTCTGGAGGCCCGCTCGGTGGATACCTCCAAGGCCAAGGGCTTCGAGGACAAATACGCCATCGCCGGTTCCTACTGGCCGCCGCAATTCGTACTGATGGATGGCGATACCCTGGAGCCGCGCAAGATCGTGTCCACTCGCGGCATGACCGTGGATACCCAGGACTTCCATCCCGAGCCGCGCGTCGCCTCCATCGTGGCCACTCACGACAAGCCGGAGTTCGTGGTGAACGTCAAGGAAACCGGCAAGATCTTGCTGGTGGACTACGGCGATATCGATAACCTGAAGATTACCGAAATCCCCGCCGCGCGCTTCCTGCACGACGGTGGCTGGGATTCCAGCAAACGGTACTTCCTGGTGGCCGCCAACCAGTCCAACAAGGTCGCGGTGGTCGACACCAAGGACGGCAAACTGGAAGCGCTGGTGGATGTCGGCAAGGTTCCACATCCCGGTCGCGGCGCCAACTTCGTCCATCCCAAGTTCGGCCCGGTCTGGGCCACGGGCCACTTGGGGGACGAATCCGTCGCGCTGATCGGTACCGATCCCGAGAAACACAAGGATCAGGCTTGGAAGGTGGTGCAAACCTTGAAGGGCCAGGGCGGCGGTTCACTGTTCATCAAGACCCATCCCAAGTCCACCAATTTGTACGTCGATACCCCGCTGAACCCGGATGCCAAGATCAGCCAGTCGGTGGCGGTGTTCGATCTGAAGAATCTGGATAAGCCCTATCAGGTGTTGCCGATCGCCGAATGGTCCGGGCTGAGCGAAGGCGCCAAGCGCGTGGTGCAGCCGGAGTTCAACAAGGCCGGCGACGAGGTCTGGTTCGCGGTGTGGAGCGCCAAAGACAAGCAATCCGCGCTGGTGGTGGTGGACGACAAGACCTTGAAGCTGAAGACGGTCATCAAGGATCCCAAACTCATTACCCCAACCGGTCACTTCAACGTCTACAACACGCAGCACGATATTTATTGAGCGATAAGAAGGAGAAACTGTCATGCGTATCAACCATCTCGGCACGCTGATCTTGGCGTTGCTGATCGTCCCCGCGGCGCAGGCGAGCGAGGAACTAGCCAAGAAATACAACTGTCTGGCCTGCCACCAGACCGACAAGAAACTGGTCGGTCCGTCCTATCAGGAGGTGGCGGCCAAGTACAAGGGGCAGGCCGACGCATCGGCCCTGCTGGCCAAGAAAATCAAGGAAGGCGGTGTAGGAGTGTGGGGTCAGATACCGATGCCTCCCAATCCCACCGTGCCCGATGCCGACCTTAACGCCTTGGTCGCCTGGATTCTGGGAATGGCCAAGTAAGGGCGAATGCTCCAGCCACCGTTCTCCAGGGAGGGTGGCTGGTTGAATGTCGGTGATGAATTGCCTGTCTGCTGCGGCAGGTTGATGCAAGACAACGATAATGCAGCCCATGGTTCCCATACCCCCTCGCCAACGGTTGAGCAAGCCTTCTCTCCCCCCACGAAGCCGGACCGCAAGGGTATTTTCTTTTTTGGCGAACCGGAGAATCCGACCACTTGTTCTCATACCGGTCGGTTTTGTCCTTGCCCCGCTGGCGCTGGCGGAAAAGCCGCCCGCGCCGTCCCCGGAACGCAGCCGGGAACTCGTCCGCATGGTGCGCCAGGATTGCGGTTCCTGTCATGGCTTGAGCTTGCGCGGCGGTTTGGGTCCGGCGCTGTTGCCGGACGCTCTGCGCGACAAGCCACCCGCCGGTTTGAAATACACCATCCTGCTAGGTCGGCCCGGCACCGCCATGCCGCCCTGGAAAACCTTTTTGAGCGAAGCCGAGACCGATTGGATCGTGGCGCAATTGCTGCGCGGTTTCCCGGAGGAATCCAAATGACGCTGCCGAGGACGTTGTTGCTCGGACTGTGGATGCTGTTTGTCTCGTGGCCGTTGCTGGCGTGGAGTGCGGAGCCAGCGTTGCGCGGCACCGGCGATCTCGGCGTCATCGTCGAACGCGGCGCCGGGCGCATCCTGATCGTCAGCGCCGGCAGCGACAGCATCATCGGTCGGGTGGAAGGTCTGGGCGACCTGTCCCACGCCTCGGTGGTGTTTTCGCGCGACCAGCGCTACGCCTACGTGTTCGGGCGCGACGGCGGCTTGAGCAAGGTGGACATCTTGCGCGGAGTGGTCGAGAAGCGCGTCGTCCAGGGTGGCAACAGCATCGGCGGGGCGATTTCCCAGGATGGGAAACTGGTCGCGGTCGCCAACTACGAACCGGGCGGCCTCAAGGTGTTCGCCGCCGACACGCTGGAGCCGGTGGCCGACATTCCCGCCGCGTATGGCGACGGCAAGCTGTCGAAAGTGGTCGGCATCGCCGATCTGCCGGGCGACCGCTTCATCTATTCCCTGTTCGACGCCGATCAAATCTGGATCGCCGATTTGCGCGATCCCAAATCGCCGAAGATCGAGAAATTCGGCAACATCGGCAAAGCGCCCTACGATGGGCTGGTGACGCCGGACGGCCGTTATTACCTGGCGGGTCTGTTCGGCGAGGACGGTATCGCGCTGCTCGATACCTGGCAACCGCGGCAGGGCGTCAAGCGTATTCTCGCCAACTATGGTCGGGGCGAGGAAAAGCTGCCGGTCTACAAGATGCCCCATCTGCGCGGCTGGGCCGTCGCGGGTCATCAGGTCTATCTGCCGGCCATCGGCCGTCATGAAGTGTTGGTGGCGGATACGCTCAACTGGAAGGAAACCGCTCGCATTGCCGTGCGCGGCCAGCCGGTGTTCGTGGTCGCCCGGCCCGACGGTCGGCAGGTCTGGGTCAATTTCGCTTTCCCGGACAACGGCTTCGTGCAGGTCATCGACACGCTGAGCGGGCAGGTGATCCAAACCCTGGAACCGGGCAAGGCTGTGTTGCATCTGGAATTCACCCCACGCGGCGAAGCGGTGTGGGTTTCAGCCCGCGACGATAACAAGGTCGTCATCTACGACACCGCCAGTTTCGCCAAGCGGGCCGAATTGCCGGCCGAAAGTCCCAGCGGCATTTTCTTCACTTCGCGCGCCCACCGCATCGGTTTTTGAGATGAGCGACGCTGACCTCGAATTGCTCAATCGCTTTCAGCGTGATTTCCCTCTGACAACTTATCCCTTTCGGGTGATCGCCGAACGCTTGGGATGGGGTGAGAATGAAGTGTTGGAGGCGCTGCGCCGATTGCGGGAAGAGGGCAAGGTCAGCCGGGTTGGCGCGGTATTCGCCACCCGGCGGCTGGGGGTCAGCACGTTGGCGGCGCTGGCGGTTCCGCCGGAGCGGTTGGAAGCGGTGGCGCAACGGGTCAACGCGTATCCCGAGATCAACCACAACTACCAACGCGAGCACGAATTCAATCTCTGGTTCGTGCTGACCGCCGCCACGGTGGCCCGCCTGCGCGCGGTGTTGGCCGAAATCGAGGAAGACGCCGGTTTGCCGGTGCTCGATCTGCCGTTGCTGGAGGAATTCCACATCGATCTTGGGTTCGATTTGCGCAACGGTGGACGAGCTAAATCCCTCGCTCCGACCTTTTCACTGATGTCTGGAGGAGAGGGGAAGGATCGGATCGATCCCGACGAGACGGATCGGAGCCTGTTGGCGGGGTTGCAGGAAGGTTTGCCGCTGGTCAGCCGCCCCTATCAGTTCCTGGCCCGGCAGTTGGGCCTGTCCGAGCAAACGGTTTTGGAACGGCTGCGGCATTGGCTTGAACGGGGTGTCATCAAACGATTGGGCGTCGTCGTCCGTCATCGCGCGCTGGGCTACAGGGCCAACGCGATGGTGGTTTGGGACATTCCCGACGCCGAGGTCAGCGCGGTCGGGCGGGCGCTGGCGGCGGAAGCCGGCGTCAATCTCTGTTACCGCCGGCCGCGGCGCTTGCCCCACTGGCCCTACAACCTGTTCTGCATGATGCACGGTCGCCAGCGCGAACAGGTGCTGGAGCGGATCGAGCAAGTGCGGATCGATCAGGGATTGACGGCCTATCCATGCGCCGCGCTGTTCAGCACCCGCTGTTTCAGGCAGCGGGGCGCGTATTACCTGCCAATACCAGTAGCCAACCCTTCTCCCATTTCCTCCCCTCTCCCTCCGGGAGAGGGGTTGGGGGTGAGGGCGAGCAGGCAGAACGGGGCGGGACCGTTGCTCTTGAATGTGGAAAGCGTGGTATGAACGAGCTGAAACGTCGCCTGATCGACGAATGGCAGGGCGGGTTCCCGCTGTGCGAGCGGCCGTTCGCGGTGGTGGCCGAGCAGTTGGGGTCGAGCGAGGACAGCGTGTTGCAAGCCCTGCGGGAGTTGCTGGCGGATGGCACGCTCACCCGTTTCGGGCCGCTGTATCAGATCGAACGGCTGGGCGGCGCATTCTCGCTGGCGGCGTTGCGAGTGTCGGAAGCAGACTTCGACCGGATCGCTTCCATCGTCAACGGGTTCTTGGAAGTCGCCCACAACTATCGACGCAACCACGTCTTCAATATGTGGTTCGTGCTGGCGACCGAAACACCCGCCGGCATGAACGATGCCATCGAACGCATCGCGGCGGGGACGGGACTGCCGGTCTTCAATTTTCCCAAGGAACGCGAGTATTTCATCGAAGCGCGGTTTGCGGTGGGGGCTGGGCGAGTTGAAAGGGCGGCGTCAGCCAAAGAGCCCTCACCCCCGACCCCTCTCCCGAAGGGCGAGGGGGGCATTGAGCCCTCTCCCCCGGCCTTTCTCCCGCTAGGCGAGAGAGGAGTCGCCATGCAGGTATTGAAGCCGCTCGTTCTTGCCACTCAAGCCGGTTTACCGCTGGTTCCGCAACCCTATCATGCCATCGCCGCGCAATTGGGCACCGGCGCGGCAACGATCATCGCTGGTCTCCGAATCTTGCTGGACGTCGGCGCGATCCGCCGCATCGGGGTGGTGCCGAACCATTACCGCATCGGTTACGCCGCTAACGGCATGACCGTGTGGGACGTGGCCGACGAGGTTGTGGATGCGTTGGGCGAACGAGTTGGGGCGCTGGAATTCGTGACCCATTGTTACCGCCGTCCCCGCCACCGCCCGGACTGGCCCTACAACCTGTTCGCGATGGCCCACGGCGCGAGCCGCGATGAGGTCGCCACCAAGGCCGACCGCATCGCCGAAATTCTGGGCGATGCCTGCCGCGCCCGCGACATTCTGTACAGCACGCGGATTCTCAAAAAGACTGGCTTGCGCCTGAGTGGTTAGGAGGTCGCCCATGTTCCGCATCACCCAGTTCATGCAGGAAATCGCCCGACCCACGCCGCTGACGCCCAAGCGCAATCCGCCCGGCCCGGTGGTCATCTGGAATCTGGCGCGGCGCTGCAATCTGGCCTGCAAGCATTGTTATTCCATTTCCGCCGATACCGATTTCCCCGGCGAACTGACGACCGACGAGGTGTTCGCCGTCATGGACGATCTCAAGCGTTTCCGCGTGCCGGCGTTGATCCTGTCCGGCGGCGAACCGTTGTTGCGCCCGGATATTTACGCCATCGCCCGCCGCGCCAAGGACATGGGGTTCTACGTCGCGCTGTCTTCCAACGGCACGCTGATCGATAAAACCAACATCGCTCGCATCGCCGAGATCGGCTTCGATTACGTCGGCGTCAGCCTGGATGGCATCGCCGAAACCCACGACCGCTTCCGCCGCCAGTCAGGGGCGTTCGCCGCGTCACTGAACGGCATTCGCCTGTGCCAGGAGCATGGCATCAAGGTCGGGATTCGCTACACCATGACCCAGGACAACGCCCACGACCTGTTGCCGCTGCTGGGATTGCTGGAAACGGAACGGATCGACAAGTTCTATTTTTCCCACCTGAACTACGCCGGCCGCGGCAATCGCAACCGCAAGGACGACGCTCAGCATCGGACCACTCGCCAAGCCATGGACTTGCTGTTTGAGACCTGCTGGCGACTGGTCAGCGAGAGCCGGCCCAAGGAATTCGTGACCGGCAACAACGATGCCGACGGCGTGTATCTGCTGTTCTGGGTCCGCCGGAATTTCCCGGAGTTGGAAGCGCACATCCGCGCCAAGCTGGCGCAGTGGGGCGGCAATGCTTCCGGGGTCAACGTCGCCAACATCGACAATCTGGGCAACGTCCATCCCGATACGATGTGGTGGCATCACACGCTCGGCAATGTCCGCGAGCGGCCGTTTTCCGAAATCTGGCCGGACACATCCGATCCGCTGATGGCCGGTTTGAAAGCCCATCCGCGTTCGGTCAAGGGCCGCTGCGGTCAGTGCCAATACTGCGATATTTGCGGCGGCAATACCCGCGTGCGCGCTCAGCAACTCACCGGAGACCCGTGGGCCGAAGACCCGGCCTGTTATCTGGACGACGAGGAAATCGGCATCGCAGCGGGCGGGGAGCGGCTGACCGTGACGCCGTATCGAACCGCTCGCCGGAGCGTCGCGTCATGAAGAGAAGCCTGTTGTTCGCCTGCTTGATGTTGCTTGGGTTCACGGCCAGCGCCACGCCCGACCCCGCGCCGCTGTACCAGAAACATTGCGTCGCCTGCCATGGCGCCGACCGTTTGGGCGGGCTGGGACCGGCGCTGTTGCCGCAGAATCTGGAGCGGTTGAAGAAACCCGAGGCGCTCGCCGTCATCACGTCCGGGCGGCCGGCGACCCAGATGTTGGGTTTCAAGGACCAGCTCAAGCCGGAAGAAATCCAGGCGTTGGCGGATTTCATTTACACCCCGCTGGCAACGCCGCCGCAATGGGGCGAGGCCGAAATTCGGGCGTCCCGCTACGAAGCGGTTAAACCCGGCAGCTTGCCGGACAAGCCGAGCTTCAGCGCCGACCCGCTCAATCTGTTCGTGGTGGTGGAGGCGGGCGACCATCACGTCACCATTCTCGACGGCGACAAATTCGAGCCGATCCACCGTTTCCCCAGCCGCTTCGCCCTGCACGGCGGACCGAAATTCACTCCTGACGGGCGCTACGTGTTTTTTGCTTCCCGCGACGGTTGGATCAGCAAGTTCGACATTTACAACCTGAAAACGGTGGCGGAAATCCGCGCCGGCATCAACACCCGCAATCTCGCGGTATCCGGCGACGGGCAATGGGTCATGGTGGCGAACTATCTGCCGCATACCCTGGTGCTGTTGAATGCCGCCGATTTGAGCTTGGAACGCATCATTCCAGTGGTGAACGAGGCCGGCAAAAGTTCGCGGGTGTCGGCGGTGTACGACGCCGCGCCGCGCAAAAGCTTCGTGGCCGCGCTCAAGGACATTCCCGAAGTCTGGGAACTGAGCTACGACCCCAAGGCCGAGCCGGTATTCAAGGGCTACGTCCACGACTACAAGATGGGCGAAGCGATAGCGTCGCCGGGGATGTGGACCCCACGAGTGACCCCACTCAACGCCATTCTTGATGATTTCTTCTTCAGCCAGGATTACGCCTACGTGCTGGGCGCGGCGCGGCCCACTGACGGCGGTAGCCAGGCCGTTCCCAGCGGCCAGGTGGTGAATCTCGACGTGCGGCGCAAGATCGCCGATCTGCCGTTGCCCGGTCTACCGCATCTTGGCTCCGGTATTTCCTGGTCGTATCAAGGCCGTCCAGTCATGGCCACGCCGAATCTCAAGGAAGGCGTGGTCAGCGTAATCGACATGAAGGACTGGAAAATCATCAAGGAAATCAAGACCGCCGGTCCGGCGTTCTTCATGCGCAGCCACGAGAACACGCCCTACGCCTGGGTGGATGCGATGATGAGCAAGGACAAGGACACCATGCAGTTGCTCGACAAGCGCACGCTGGAAATCGCCAAAACGCTCCGCCCCGAACCCGGCAAAACCGCCGCCCACACCGAATTTACCCGCGATGGCAAATACGCGCTGGTTTCCATCTGGGAGGACGGCGGGGCACTGGTGATTTACGACGCGGAAACCTTGAAGGAAGTCAAGCGCTTGCCCATGCGCAAGCCGGTGGGCAAGTACAACGTCTACAACAAGATCACCCGCTCCGAGGGGACCAGCCATTGATGGCCAACCCAACGTCGAAAATAGCGGTATTGAATCTGGGATTCCGGCCCTTTTTTCTGGGCGCGTCTATTTTCGCCATCGTTTCGATGCTGCTCTGGATGGGCGTTTACGTCTTTCAACTGCCCTTGCCGATCACCGGAATTTCTTCTTTCCAGTGGCACGCCCACGAAATGATTTATGGGTTTGCGATGGCGGTCATTGCCGGATTTTTGTTGACCGCCGTCAAGAATTGGACGGGGATGCAAACGCTGCATGGATGGGGTTTGTTAGGGCTATTTGCTTTGTGGGCGTTGCCGAGAATCCTGTTTTTGTTCGGTACACCATGGGTTTTTGTTGCCGGATTTTTTGACCTGCTGTTCGCCCTGTGCTTGATCGGTTCGATTCTTCATCCGATTGTGAAGGTCAAGCAATGGAAGCAAATGGGAATTATAGTCGTTCTGGCGCTGTTGTCAGTCGCCAATGGCTGTTTCTATCTTGGAGCGGCTGGATTTGTCGATCAGGGCATATTTTTTGGCATCCAGGGCGGACTATTTTTGGTCGTTGGATTGATTCTTTTCATGGGCAGGCGGGTCATCCCGTTTTTCATCGAGGTCGGTGTCGGCTATCCGGTCAAGCTTTTTAACTCAAAGCGGCTGGATGTGGCGATTATCGTATTGTATGTGGCTTTTTTGATTGCGGAAGTCGTGGCTCGCAATTCATGGATGGTCGCGCTAACGGCGATGGGCTTGTTGGTTTCCAACTCCGCCCGACTGGTGGGCTGGCATACCAGCGGGATTTGGAGAAAGCCGCTTTTATGGAGTTTGTTCCTTTCTTTCATGTGGATCAATCTTGGGTTTTTCCTGCTGGCGCTGAACGCTTTCCTGAAGCTGCCCAATATTGTCGTGCTCCATGCCTTCAGCGTCGGCGGCATCGGTCTTGTCATTCTGAGCATGATGGCTCGCGTCACGCTGGGTCACACGGGAAGGAACGTGCAAAATCCCCCAAAGACAGTTACCGCCGCTCTGATTATTCTCATCGCCGGGGCTGCCGTCAGAGTGATAGCGCCGTTGATCGCCGAAAGCCACTATGTCATCTGGGTAGCGGCTTCCCAGATTTTATGGATTGCGGCGTTTTCGATCTTCATCGCCACTTATTTTCCTATGCTGGTCAAACCGAGAATCGACGGTCAGTTTGGCTAGTGTTTCAGCCCGGCTGAATTGACGAATTGTAGGGTGGATGAACGAAGTGAAATCTATCATCGGCGAATCGTCACGGACCGTGGATTGCGTTGCGCTAATCCACTCTAACTCATCCATCCCTTCCCGAAGTCAATCCAGGTTGGTTGAAGTACGATGCGCGTCGTGGCAGATGGCGTAAGGTGCTGGCTGCTTGGAGGAGACGACGATAAAGTGGGTCTGATGGAGCACGGTCGGACGAAGCGGGTCCCGCGCAAGCCCCTGAGGATAATTAGAAATGCACGTTTCATGAGGAACTCATGCCTTGGCTCCCCCTGTCTTCCTGACCCGCGTGGTGCTGCGTAACTACAAGAGCATCGCCGCCTGCGACGTGCGCCTGGGGCCGCTGACCTATCTGGTCGGCGCGAACGGCTCCGGTAAAAGCAACTTTCTCGACGCCCTGCACCTGGTTCGCGATGCGCTGACAGGCACGCTCGACAACGCGCTGAACGAACGCGGTGGACTTTCCGAGGTGCGGCGGCGTTCCAGCGGCCATCCCACCCATTTCGGCATCCGCCTGGAATTTCGGCTGCGCAACGGACAGACGGGCTATTACGCTTTCAACGTGGGCGCCTTGTCGCGCGGCGGCTACGAGGTGCAAGCCGAGGAATGCGCGCTGGGCGGCATGGGTCAGGGACCGTATTTCCGCCTGGAACGCGGTCAGATAAAGGCCGGCAGCGAACTGACGTTTCCAGCGGTCACGGCGGATCGACTGGCCCTGGCCAGCGCTTCCGGCCTGGCGGTATTCCGTCCGGTATTCGACGCGCTGACGACCATGGGTTTCTACAACCTGAACCCCAAACTCATCCGCGAGTTGCAAAAACCCCAGGACGGGCGACTCCTCAAACCGGCGGGCGAGAACATCGCCAGCGTGATCGGTCACTTGGAGCGGACCGCGCTGGAAGCGATGCCGGTGATCCAGGAGTACCTGCAAATCGTGGTGCCGATGATTCACGGCGTCGAACGCAAGCAGATCGGGCCGATGGAGACGCTGGAATTTCGGCAGGACATGGCCGGTTCCAAACACCCCTGGCGCTTTCTCGCCCAGAACATGTCGGATGGCACCTTGCGGACGCTGGGCGTGCTCACCGCGCTGTTCCAGGGAAACCAGGATTTTTCCCCCTCGCTGATCGGCATCGAGGAACCGGAAACCGCGCTGCATCCGGCCGCCTCGGCGGCGCTGCGCGATGCCTTGCAACGCGCTTCCGAGCATACCCAGGTCATCGTCACCAGCCACAGCCCCGATCTGCTGGACGATCCGTCCTTGCCCGCCGAGACCTTGCTCGCGGTGGTGGGTGAGGCCGGCGTCACCCGGTTGGCTCCCTTGGACGAAGCTTCGCGGGACGCCTTGCGGGATCATCTCTTCTCGGCGGGGGAACTGCTCCGACTCAACCAGTTGGTGCCCGACCCAGCGTCTTCATCGCTCCAGTAAAACGCGCCAAGCCACCGGATGCAAGGTTAAATCCAGTGGTTTAAGCCCAGTGCCGGAAAAGGATTTCGAACCCGAAATAGCCCGCGACGCCAAGGGATGGCTCAGCGAACGCATGGGCGCCAACCGTTATCGGGAGACCACGGATCAACCCGCCTTTGCGGCGCTGCTGAACCTGCAATTGGTCCACGCCCGCAGCCGCTCGTTTCGCAAACTGTGCGGCGAGTGGACGAAGCGGATGGCATAAACATTCCGCCAATCCACCACCCGAGCTTCAATACACGCCTTTCCCGAATGGCGGTGATATTCGCTGGTCGTGCCGGAGAGAAAGATTCGACCATCATGAGTCAATCTTCCGGCTGACGGGGATCGGAAGGTCATCCGGCCCATCGAGACTTGGTATCATTTGCGAATGTCGGATGCATTGCCTATTCGTCCATCTTGCACCATCAATCCGAGAGGGGGCGCCGTGCGCCAGCAGCAAATCGCCGTGATCGGCGCGGGAATTACCGGCTTGACCCAAGCCCTGTGCCTCCAGCGCGCGGGGCATCGGATCAGCCTGTTCGAGCAGGGCGGCGAGCGCCTGGATCACCACTGTAGCCATGTCGGGGCCGGCATGTTGGCCCCGTATTGCGAACTGAGCGAAGCGGAGCCCGAGGTCGCTCGATGGGGCGCGGCGGCACTTGAACTGTGGCAAGCCCTGGTCCCGACGCTGGCGCGGCCGGTCCACATGACGTGCGCCGGGACGCTGGTGGTCGCCCATCACCGGGACCGGGCGGGGATGCAACACCTGGCCGAGCGCGTCGACCATGCCGGTCTTGGCGTGCATCCGCAATGGTTGCGCCGGGAAGAGCTGCGCGCGCTGGAGCCGGAACTGGAAGGCCGCTTTGCCGAAGGGCTGTACTTTTCCCCCGAAGGCGAGATTGACCCGCGCTCGCTGTTGCCGGCTCTGGTCGAAACCCTGGGCCAGAATGGCGCGACGCTGCATTTTGCCACCGAGGTTGAAAGCCTGGCGCCGGGCGAGATCGTCGTGCGAGGCGCCCGTCAGGCGTTCGACTGGGTGCTGGACTGCCGGGGACTGGCGGCCCGCGACCGGATGCCGGAATTACGCGGGGTGCGCGGCGAAATCCTCACCCTTCATACCCGCGAGGTCCGCCTGCATCGCCCGATTCGAATGATGCACCCGCGCTATCCGTTGTATCTCGTGCCGCGCCCAGGCGACCGGTTCGTGGTCGGCGCGACCAGCATCGAAAGCGACTCGCCACGCCCGGTCACCGTCCGTTCGGCGCTGGAACTGCTGTCGGCCGCCTACGCCTTGCACCCGGCCTTTGCGGAAGCGGAGATCGTCGAAATGAAAACCCAGTGCCGACCCGCGTTTCCCGACCACCTGCCCCGCATTGTCCAGCAAGAAAATCTGTTATGTATCAATGGGCTGTACCGGCATGGCTATCTGCTCAGCCCACTGCTCGCGGAAACCGTCGCCGCGTTCGTCCGCGACCGGCGCCAGCCGGCGGAGACCGCCAAATTATGGCGATCCTGAAGACGATTCCAGATCAAACCGCCTTTCGGCATTCACCCGAAAACAGCATTGAGGATGCCCATGATCGTTGAAGTCAATGGCAAAAAAACGGAGCTGGCGACCCCGCATTCCCTGGCGGAAGCGATCCAGCATTGGGGTTATCAGGATGCGCCGATCGCGGTGGCGCGCAACGACGAATTCGTGCCGCGCGGGCGCTATGCCGAGATTCGGCTCCAGGACGGTGATCGGCTGGAGATTGTGTCCCCGATGCAGGGAGGTTAAGCCGATGACCGCATCGTGGAACATCGGAGGCCGTTCGCTGCGGTCGCGGCTGTTGCTGGGAACCGCCCGTTACCCATCGCTGGCGGTGTTGCAACAAGCCATCCGCGCGTCCGGCGCGGAAATCGTGACGGTTTCGCTGCGCCGGGAGTCCGCCGAGGGACGCGCCGGTAGCCAGTTCTGGACCACGATCAAGGAATTGGGTGTTCAGGTCTTGCCCAACACCGCCGGCTGCAAGACCGTGAAGGAAGCGGTGACGACCGCTGAAATGGCCCGCGAGATTTTCGAGACGCCGTGGCTGAAGCTGGAAGTGATCGGCGACGATTACACCCTGCAACCGCATCCGTTCCTGCTGGTCGAGGCGGCGGAAGCACTGTGCCGGCGAGGCTTCGAGGTCTTCCCGTACACCACCGAGGACCTGGTGCTGGCGGAGCGGCTGATTCAGGCCGGCTGCAAGATCCTGATGCCGTGGGGAGCGCCAATTGGCTCTGGGCAAGGGCTGAACAATCCGTATGCGCTGCGGACGTTGCGCGCCCGCTACCCGGAAATCCCGCTGATCGTGGACGCCGGCATCGGCAAACCCTCTCACGCCATCGCGGCGATGGAAATGGGCTACGACGGCGTATTGATCAATACCGCCGTCGCCCGCGCCACCGATCCGGTGTCGATGGGCCGCGCCTTCGGGCTGGCGGTCGAGGCCGGGCGGTTGGCGTACCTGGCCGGCGCGATGCCGACGCAGGAAATGGCCGAACCCAGTACGCCCGTCACCGGAACCCCGTTCTGGCATTCGTCGCCACCGGAGAACCTGAAATGAACACCGCGGGTGTCCACGGTTTCTATCCGGTGGTGGACGACGCGCGCTGGGTGCGGCGCTTGCTGCCGCTGGGCGTGCGGACGATCCAGCTTCGGATCAAGGAGCGACCCGCCGCCGACGTGCAACGCCAGCTTCGCGAAGCCTTGACCATCGCCGCCGACTACGCCGACTGCCAGTTGATCGTCAACGATTATTGGCGGGAAGCGATTGCCTTGGGTGCTCGCTGGCTGCATTTGGGGCAGGGTGATCTGGCGGCCGCCGATCGCGTGGCGATCCGGGCGGCGGGGATCAAACTGGGCGTCAGCACCCACAGTTCCGAAGAACTGGCGAACGCGCTGGATGCACGGCCCGACTACATCGCGCTGGGGCCAATCTACGAAACCACCTTGAAAAAGATGCCATGGTCGCCGCAGGGTCTCGACCGCATCGGCGCGTGGAAAGCCCGGTGCGGTGGCATTCCACTGGTTGCCATCGGTGGGATCTCGCTCGAACGCGCGTCGGCGGTGCTGGCGGCGGGGGCGGATTCCATCGCCGTGGTCTCGGACGTGTTGAACGCGCCCAATCCCGACGACCGGGCGCGCGCCTGGCTCGACTTTTTCCGCGAGGCGGCCGAGCACCCTGAGCTTGCCCATCCATCCTCGGCAAATCCTGGATGACCTTTTCTCCCGATCCAGCCGGATTCAGCCCCGCTGAACAATTGCGCTACGCCCGGCATCTGAGCCTGCCCGAAATCGGGCTTGCCGGGCAAGCCAAGCTGCGGCGGGCCAGCGTCCTGGTGATTGGCGCGGGCGGCTTGGGATCGCCGGCTTTACTCTATCTCGCCGCCGCCGGCGTGGGGCGGCTGGGAATCGTCGATCCCGATCGGATCGAACTGAGCAACCTTCAGCGGCAGGTTTTGTACACCACGGCGGCTTGCGGCGTGGCCAAGGTCGAGGAAGCCCGCGCTCGTCTGTTGGCGCTCAACCCGCATCTCCAAATTGACGTTTACCCCGAAGCCTTCGCTCCTGTCAGCGCCGCCCGCCTGATCGCCGATTACGACTGGATCATCGAAGGTTCCGACCAGTTCGCCGCCAAGTATCTGGTGAACGATGCCTGCGTGCTGGCTGGCAAGCCGTATGTCGGGGCCAGCATCCGCGCCTTTTCGGGAATGCTGGCGGTCTACGCCGCGCCGGAAGGTCCCTGCTACCGCTGCCTGTTCCCGGAGCCGCCGGACCCGGCCACGATCCCGTCCTGCGCGCAAGCCGGCGTGCTGGGAACGGTGCCCGGCCTGTTCGGAACCTTGCAGGCCCACGAAGCGCTCAAGTTGATCCTGGGAATCGGCGAGCCGTTGATTGGCGCGCTGCTCACCGTCGATCTGCTGACGATGCGGTTTCAAAAACTGAAGCTGCCGCGCGACCCGAACTGCCCGGTATGCGGCGAGTCGCCGACGATTCGCTCCCTTGCCGAAACTCCATTGGTCTGCGCTGCCACCGTCGACCTTGGCCCAGGCGACGACTCCCTGCCGTGGCTCAGTGTGGCAGCCAGCCGGCGGCGCCTTGAATTGCGCTGGATCGACGTTCGCACCCTGGCCGAATTCGTCGCCGGCCATGTTCCGGGCGCCATTCATGCGCCGTTGGACCAGATCGAGGAATTCGCCGCGCGAATCGGACCGGACGACCATTTGCTGCTCTATTGCCAAAGCGGCGGGCGCGCCGTGCGGGCGTACCACCAACTCAAGGCGAAGTCGCAAGGGCAGCTTTGGCTGCTGCGCGGCGGCTACGAAGCCTGGTTGAACGACCGGGTTGACGAGTAGGACACCCAATCGGTCCACGGCTTGGAGGCTGTGACAAAACTAACCAGTGTTCCGAGCGGATTCCGGATTCCGGCTGGCCCACGCCGCCGCGACCGCCGCCACGTCCAGTTGCCGCAGCGCGGAAATGGCGTATTCCCAGCGGCCCTCGGCGCACAGGCCAAGCACGCCACCTTCCTCATACGCTTCCAGCGCCGCCTTCACGCAGGCGGCTCGAACGTCCTCGGCCAGTTGCCGTTCGTCGGGCATTGGCGCGCTCCCTATCAAAACCGAGCGGACTGAACCCCATCCGCCGGATTCAAATTACTTCTTGCGCAATTCATCCAACAGTCCGGTGATTTTCTTGAACCGCTCGGTCTGGATGCCGCTGGCCAACTCTTTAGCCTTGGCTGGGTCGTCGGCGTAGAGCGCGGGAATGATTTCCCGGTCGCGGGTCGTTTTGAACTGATCCCAGACGCTCTGAAGTTCTTTCAGCTTGGCGGCATTCGTGGCCTGCGCCGGATCGGCCATGGCGGTGGCCAGTGCGGCGTCGGCTTTTTGGGTGGCCTCGGCCACGAAGGCGCCTTGCCTGTCGAGCGCGGCCTTGTTGGTGGCGTCCATCATGGCGAGCAGATAGGCGCGCGCCTGGAGGATATAGCTGTCCACATCGCTCAGCGCGCTGGCTTGCGCCAACGCGGATACCGCCGTCAGAACGATGGCGGCGAATAGGGTGATAACGGTCTTACGCATGACAACCTCCTGATCATGGGAACGCCAGTTGCGGCTGGGGACCAATCCTAGGATGGGTTTGTAAAGCGGTGATCGACCGAGTGTGAATTATTGTAACCCTTGGGAATTTTCTCCCCTGGGCGGGCGGCGGGGGCAAACGCGCGTTGCTTGATCGTATCCGGGGAAAGCGGACCGGGTGGACTGACGCGGGCGTGGCGGGAACCAGGGAAAGAAGCCCCTGGCGATCCGGTTGGACAGCAATCATCTACTACCCAACGGGGAAACTCCAGGGGCATACGCCTATTTGCAGGCCCCGACCTCTTTACCCGTGGGAACCTCGCATTTCTTGGAAGCGCATACCGCATCCCGCTTGCAGGGCTCTCCGGCGGGTTGCGGTGCTTTGCACACCGGGGGCGTCAGCGCCAGGATACATACCTTCCCATCCTTGCAATCGGCATCGCTCTTACACTCTTCCGCCGCGAAAGATGCCTGCGATAAAGACGTCGAGACGATCATCGCCATTGGCAATAGAAATTTGCCGAACATGTTTTTCCCCTTTCGTCGTGGTTTAAGGATGGAAACCATCCCGTCGATTTACCTGGATTTTGTCAATCTCTCTCATTGCGTGACTGCTGGCTCTCCTCTGGTGTGGTGGGTTGATGGGACCGCCATGTCGCTATTTCGTCAGCCGGGTGTACAACCGTAGCAACTGGCGGGGCAAATCCTCGGGGTGGCGGATCAGCACGAAACCGTCCTTGCCGAACAAGTGAGGTAGGTAGTCGTCCGCTTCCTGGTCGATGGTCACGCAGAATGGGTGCAGTCCATCGCGGCGTGCTTCCAACAGCGCCATCCGCGTATCCTCGATGCCGTAGCGCCCCTCGTACTGGTCGAGATCGTTCGGCTTGCCGTCGGTCAGCAGCAGCAACAGCCGGCGGGCGGCGACTTCCCGGCTTAGCAGGCTGGCGGCGTGGCGCACGGCGGCGCCCATGCGGGTGTAATAGCCGGGCTTGATCGCGTTGATCCGTCCCCGTATCGAGGCGGTGTAGCGTTCGGCGAACGCTTTGATCCGATGCATGCGGACATGCTGGCGCTTGCGGGAGGAGAAACCGTACAGGGCGAATCGGTCGCCGGTGACCGCCAACGCCTCGGAGAACAGGAACAAACTGTCGCGGATCATTTCGATCACCCGGCCCTTGTTGTTGATCCAGGCGTCGGTGGACAGCGACAGATCGGCCAGCAGCAGGCAGGCGAGGTCGCGTTCCTGTCGCGCCAGTTGCCGATATAAACCGCGTTCTTGACCGTGCCCGGCGGCGGCGCAATCGGCGGCGTGACGGACGCAAGCATCCAGGTCCAGTTCCTCGCCGTCGGGTTGGGCACGGCGCCAGCCGCGACCGGGGCGCAAAATTTCGAACTGCCGCCGCAAGCGCTGGGCGTCGCGGCGCAACGGTGACGGCAACTCGCAGGGCTGGGCGCGGCGGGCCAGCATTTCCTGCACGCGGCAGTAATCCGGCAATAGCGCGCGTTTGCGGTAATCCCACTCCGGAAGTTTGATTCCCGGCCCCAGCGGCAGGTCGTCCTCGCTGGCGGAAGGCAGGTCGAGATCGAAGCGCACCCGCGAAGCGGTATTAGCCCCGTCGCGAGTAATGCTCAACACGGCCATGTCGTCCGTCGCTCGCGCCGCGTTCGGTTCCGGATCATCGTCGGTCGGCCGGTTGATCCGCGCGAACTCGGCCCAGGACAGCAGGCTCTCGGCGCGGAACGGCAACAGAAAGCTGTTTTTGCGTTCCGGCGGGTCCACGTATTCGGCGCGGCGGCGCTGGCGGTCGCGTTCGGTGAAACCACCACCGGCTTTCGAGCCGTCCGCGTTCCGTGGTCGGGATCGGGCGGTGGTTGAAGCCGGGGCGGGGTAAAGCCAAAGCGGTACGGGTTGGGGCGGGCAGCGGGCGGCGGGCAAATCCAGAACGCTGCCGGGTTCATGCAGGGCCTGCCGCAGCGCGATTTCCTGCGCCGCTTCGTCCGGCGGCAGCCGTTCCGGCGGAATCCGCGATTCCACCACGGCGGTTACCAGGCGAAGGTAGCGGGGTTGCAAGCCGGGATAGCGATCCAGGGTGACCAGCGTTCCCCGCTGGTTTTGTCCCCACCAGAGGGCATCGGAATCAACCACGTCATGGGCTGCGGCCAGGGCGATGAGCCAGAGATAGAGATCGCGATTCAACTCCCGTTGTGGCAACAGCGCCAGTTCCGCCGGCAATTGCAGGGTTTCCGCGTCTCGACATGCCAACTCGGTTTTTTCGCCCAATCCCGCGACCCGCGCCAGCCAACGTCGCCGTCCGCCGTGGCGGGAAGCCGCCGCTGGCGCGACCCGCAATCCGGGGTCGCCGCCGAAGGCGCGAAACAGCAAGCCGGCGGTTTTCTCGATTTCGGCGAGGGTGACCGCCGCATGGGGATAGCGCCGTTGCGCCGCGCGGGTGATGAAACGATGCCAAAGCGCGCCGACGTGTTCTTCCATCGCCGATCCCGATCAATACAAGCCCAAAAGAACCAACAGAGCTTGCTTTACTTGGGCGATTTCTTCGGAAGTAAGCCGAGTCAGCGGTCCTTCACCAAAACGACCGCGATCAAGGGTGCGCGGTTGATCCACCATCACCTGACAATCTTGTTGCAGGCGGTCGCGGGCACAAATCAACACCCGCAAATGTTGCAGGGCCGGTCGAACTTGAGTGGTCAACGGCAAAACCACCAGCGTGGGCGAACCGGCTTCGATCAGTCGATCTTCCTGTACGATCAGCACAGGGCGCACTTTCCCGATTTCGGCACCGCGATTGGGATTGAGGTTGCCAATCCAGACTTCGCCGCGTCTCATCGGATTTGTTCCGCTCGATCCAGAGCCTGATCTTCAGCTTCCGCGAAATCTTCAGCCAGCACCGCGATTTCTTCCCGATCCAGCAGGGCTGCTTCCGCCGCAAAGGCGGCAAGCAGCCGTTGCCGCTGCCTTTCGCGCAGAAAATTCTCCAGCGCCAAGCGAATCAGGTCGGAACGGGACTGATGAGAGGATACCGTCTCCTGTTCCAAGCGTTGCGAAAGCTCGTCCGGCAAGCGAAGAGAAATGATTGTCATCGTAAAAGCCTCAGTCATACGTTTGGTTTTACTATTAATAATACCCATCGTATCACATCGATCAGCTCAACGAGGCATTGGAGACGGTTTGGGTTGGATCGGGCGGCTTGGGTGCAACCTTGGGTTTTTCAGTAACGGATTCGCTCGTCAGCAAACCTTGCGACCCATCCGCCTCCAATGCTTTCTGTCCCTCGATCCAGTTCAACAGGCTTCCATCGGGATTATTCCGCTGCACAATTTCGCAGGCGTCGATGCACTGGCCGCACTGGGTGCAGGCGAACATCAACCGCTTGATGTTGCGCGGCTTGAGCCGCATCGGGCAAACGTGGTCGCAGAACGACTGGCAACTGGCGCAGTCGCGCGCGCGCTCACGTTGATAGCCGACCACCATCGCCTTGCGGTTGGCCATCCAGGCGAGGCTTTGAAACATGCCGACCGCGCAGGCGTAGCGGCAAAACAAATGGCGGGCCAGGGTGAACTCGACGAACAGCAACACCGTGCCGACTCCGATGAACAAAGCCTGATTGCGGGTCGGGGTCAGATTGAACAGATTGCCGTAAACCTCCGCCGGCGGCAGCAGGTACGTCAACAGCGCCACCGCCCACAGGAAAGCGAAGGCCAGCGCGAAGGGAATCGCCAGCAGCCAATAGCGGGTGTCGCTCGGGGCCGGGGTGCCGTCGGGATGCCAGGCCGGCCCCGGTTTCTTGTCCCAGATGCTTTGCTTGCCGCTGGCCTTGCGTACCAGTTGGTTGATGGTTTCCACCACCGAGAAATGCGGGCACAGCCAGCCGCAATACAACCGGCCCCAGCGCCAGGCGATGCCGAGAAACGCGGCGGCCAACAGCAGAATTGGCACGAACACCCGCAACAGGATATTGAGTGCCATCCGGCTGGCGTCGATCCGGCCGGCCAGATAGTCGTCCAGACCCAGCGTCCACGGCTGGCCGAACACGATCAAATGACCTTGCGTCAAATCGAAGCGCAGCAAATCGAAAATCGGGGCGAACAGGAACAGGACGAAGAAACTACCCTGATAGAAAACTCGCTTGCGTTGAAACGGAGTCATGGCAACAGCTTGCCCACCAGGGGGTAGCGATAAGGTTGTCCGGCCAGTGCCCGCGCCAGTCCGACGATGCCGAGAACAATCAAGGTGGTGTGGGCGGCGGTGAAGTAGAGGATGACCACTACCCATGTCCAGGGCGCATCGTAGCCGCCCAGGGCGATGATCGTCAGATTGGCGATCACGAGCAGGATGCCCGCCCACAGGCTGGCCGACAGCGTTTGCCGCAAATGGCCGCGCGCCAGCGGCGGAGCGTCGTCGCGGTGGCGGAAATAGAGCCAGAGCAGCGCCAGAAACGCCAAACCGGGCAGCAGCAACAGATTGACGAGATACAGCGACTCCGCCGCGATGGCGAGGCCCTGGCCGGGAGGCGCTTCGTCGTCGGCCGCCGGTGGCTCAGGCGAGGCTGGCATTCACCACCTCCAGCAACGCGGCGGCGGTCGATTCGTCGTCGGTCAGCGCCTCCACCAGCGCCACCCGGCAGGCGGTGACGCGATCCATGCCGCCGCGAATCAGTTGGGCCGCGTAGACCAGCAGGCGCGTGCTGGGCGCCTCGTCCAGATCGTGCTCCTTCAAGGCGCGGAATGCGCCCGCCAGCTTGACCAGTTGAGCGGCGGTGGCGGCGTCGCAGCCCGTTTCGCCCATCACGATGGCCCGCTCCCGCTCGGGGTTCGGGAAATCGAAGCGCAGCGCGAGAAAGCGTTGCCGGGTGGAAGGTTTCAAGCTCTTCAGCAGGTTTTGATAGCCGGGATTGTAGGAGACCACCAGCATGAAACTCGGCGGCGCCGGCAACGTCTCGCCGGTGCGCTCGATGGATAGTACCCGCCGGTCGTCGGCCAGCGGATGCAGCACGACCGTCGTATCCTTGCGCGCTTCGACCACTTCGTCGAGATAGCAGATGCCGCCCTCGCGCACCGCCCGGGTCAACGGCCCGTCGCACCAGACCGTCGCGCCACCCTGTAACAGATGCCGTCCCACCAGATCGGCGGCGGACAGGTCGTCGTGGCAGGCGACGGTGTGCAGCGGCAAGTTCAGTCGGGCCGCCATGTGGGCGACGAAACGGGTCTTGCCGCAGCCGGTGGGACCCTTGATCAGCAGCGGCAAGCAGTTGCGCCAGGCCGCTTCGAACACCGCGCACTCGTCGCCGAAGGGTTCGTAATACGGTGTTTCCTGTAATTGCGGCTTGGCGAGAGGTTTCATGACGACTCTCTCCCCTTGTGGGGGAGGGTTGGCGTGGGGGTTGAGAGGTTATGTCGCGGCCGGCTGGGCCTCACTCGCCTCGGCGGTTTGCGGCTTGTCCTTGGCGAAGAAGCTGTAGAGGTAAACCACCAGCCCGATCATGAACACCACGCCGGCGAGCCAGCGCAGCCAGTAGAACATCGCCAGTTGGTCCTGCACCGCCATGAACGACTGCGGGTTGGGGATAATGCGCTGCAACCACACTTGCAGGATGCCGGCGGCGGTCAGGAACAGGGTGATGAACACCATGGAGACCGTCATCAGCCAGAACGACCACATTTCCAGCACCTGCGAACGTTCCGGGTTGACCTCGCGCCCGCGCAGGATCGGCATGGCGTAGGAGATGATCGTCAGCACCACCATCACGTAGGCGCCGTAGAACGCCATGTGACCGTGGGCGGCGGTGATCTGGGTGCCGTGGGTGTAGTAGTTGACCGGTGCCAGGGTGTGCAGGAAGCCCCACACGCCGGCGCCGAGAAAAGCCATCACGCCGGTGCCCAGCGCCCACAGGGTCGCGGCCTTGTTGGGGTGCTGGCGGCGACGACGGTTGACCATGTTGAAGCAGAACACGGTCATGGCGAAGAACGGAATCGGCTCCAGCGCCGAGAAGATCGAACCCCACCATTGCCAGTAGCCGGGGGCGCCGATCCAGTAGTAGTGATGACCGGTGCCGATGATGCCGGTCACCAGGGTCAGGGTGATGATCACGTACAGCCATTTCTCGATCACTTCGCGGTCCACGCCGGTGATCTTGAGCAGCACGAAGCCCAGGATGGCGCCCAGAATCAGTTCCCACACGCCCTCCACCCACAGATGCACCACCCACCACCAGTAATATTTGTCCTTGACCAGGTTGGACGGGTTGTAGAACGCGAACAGGAACAGCACCGCCAGCCCGACCAGGCCGGTCAGCAGAATGATGCTGATGGCGGTCTTGCGGCCCTTGAGGATGGTCATGCCGATGTTGTACAGGAAAGCCAGCGCCACCACCACGATACCGAGCTTGGTCGGCAGCGGCTGCTCCAGAAATTCGCGACCCATGGTTTCCAGCATGTCGTTGCCGGTCATTTGCGCCAGGCTGGCGTAGGGCACCATCAGATAGCCGACGACGGTCAGCGCGCCGGCCGCCAGGAAAATCCAGAACAGCAGATGCGCCAGCAGCGGGCTGTGCAACTCGGTTTCGGTTTCTTCCGGCACCAGATAGTACGCCGCCCCCATGAAACCGAACAGCAACCAGACGATCAACAGGTTGGTGTGGACCATGCGGGCGATGTTGAAGGGAATGGCCGGAAACAGAAAATCGCCGACCACGTATTGCAGGCCGAGAATCAGGCCGAACAGGATTTGTCCGACGAACAGGGCAATGGCCGCGATGAAATAAGGCTTGGCCACCGCCTGGGATTTATATTGCAATTGCATGATTGCCTTGTCCTTCGTGGTGAGCTTCAATTCAGCCTTCGATGTTCGGCGGCCATTTTTCGGTGTTGATTTCCGAGGTCCATTTCAAAAAAGCCACGAGATCGTCCAGTTGTTGCTCGCTGAAATTGAACTGCGGCATCTGCCGGCGGCCCGGTACCTTGGTCGGTTGCGCCTTGATCCAGACCTTGATGAACTCCGGGCCGCGCCGTTTGTAGACGTTGCCCAGTTCCGGGGCGAAGTAGGCGCCTTCGCCAAGCAGGGTGTGACAGCCGATGCAGTTGCGGGTCTCCCATAAATGCTTGCCGCGCGCGACCTCCGGCGAGGGTGTCTCGGTGGGAACGCGCTTCGGCAATTGCCAGGTGGTGTGGAAGGTCAGGGCGAGAAACAGCAGCACCGAGAACAGCGTGCCGCCGTAAAAAATGTTTCGCGCCATGGATTTGGTGAGGAATGCGCTCATGAGGACCTCGTTCTCGATGAGAATACGAACCACTCTGATTGAGTCCAATCAAGCGGAGACGATGACCATGTTCCAGGAATGACGACTTTCATTCCTTGATAAAGGTCAAGGAATTCGTAACCTTACGCCGAGCACAATCCTCTTCGATCTTCTTGGACCCCAAGGACCCGTCATGACCACCATCGCCGAATTTCTCGCCAACGAGCATCGCGGTTGCGATGAAGGCTTCACCGCCGCCGAGGAAGCGGCTCAAGCGGGCGATCCCGCCCGCTGTCGCGCGGATTTCCAGCGGTTTCAGGCCGCCATGGAGCGTCATTTTCAAAAGGAAGAAACGATGCTGTTTCCCGCCTTCGAACAGGCCACCGGCAATGCCATGGGGCCGACGCGGGTGATGCGGCTGGAGCACCAGCAAATGCGGGAAACGTTCGCCGAAATCGATGGCGTGCTTGCCAACGGTGATCTGGAGGAGTTTCTCGGCCAGGCGGAAACGTTGTTGATCCTGATGCAGCAGCACAACATCAAGGAGGAGCAGATTCTTTATCCGATGTGCGACCGGTTTCTGGGGGACGCCGTCGAAACGGTGATCCAGGCCATGCGGAATTTGCCAGGAGGCTGATCCCCATGAACGCACCCGAGATCGTGGTGGACGGGCGGGGCCTGGCGCCGCCGGAACCGATGGAAAAAGTTTTGGCCGCTCTGGATGAACTGGGACCGGGGCAGCGCGTGCGATTTCTGATCCACCGGCAGCCTTATCCGCTTTACGACATCCTGCGCCGATACCACTACCGCTACGAAACCACGGCGGTCGCCGACGGCCATTTCGAAATCCTGATTTGGCCGCCATGAACGCGGCCGGGCTGTCGCTTGAGCAGGCGCCGCCTTTCGGTGTACCGCTACGGTTCTTCCTGACCGCGCCCTGGTTTCTGGCGTTGGCGGCAGCGTTGCTGGCGTGGCGCGGGCCGGAGGTGTTCGCCAGCCGCTGGCTGCCGGCCACGGTCGCGCTGACCCATCTGCTCACCATCGGTTTCATGGCGCAGGTCATGCTGGGGGCGCTGCTGCAAATGTTGCCGGTGGTGGTGGGGGTGGTCGTACCGCGTCCCCGGCTGACGGCGGCATTGATTCACCTTCCCCTGACGCTGGGGGCGCTGGCCTTGGCCGTCGCCTTCCTGAATGGCATTCCCGCCTGGTTCCGGGGTGCCCTGGGGTTGCTCGGGCTGGCTTTTGGCGTTGCCCTGGTCGCTGTGCACATGGCGCTGTGGCGTGCGCCGGTGGCTGGCGGCACGGTGATCGCGCTACGCTGCGCGTTGGGGGCGCTGCTGGTCACGGTCGGGCTGGGGTTGACCCTGGGCGGTTTCTTCGGTTGGGGATTATCGTTGCCGGTGGTGAGCGTGACTCATCTGCACACCGCCTGGGGGCTGGTGGGGTGGACGACGCTGCTGGTGGCGGGCGTGGCGTATCAGGTGGTGCCGATGTTCCAGATCACGCCGCCCTATCCGTCAGGATTCGCGCGTGGGTTCGCGCCGCTGATGGCGGTATTGCTGGCGGCGTGGTCGGTGTTGACGTTCGGCGGTTGGGAGAAGGCGGCACTACTGGCGGGCGCTGCGCTGGCGCTAGGCGTCGCGCTGTTCGCCGTGACGACGCTGTATCTGCTGAGCCAGCGCCGCCGCAAGATCGGCGATCCTACCCTGGCTTATTGGCGAACCAGCATGGCCAGCTTGCTGGCGGGCGCGCTGTTGTGGCTGTTGGCGCCGTGGGTTCCGGCCCTGGGGCAGGCGCCGCAAGTCGAATGGCTGCTGGGGATCCTGCTGATTTTCGGCTTCGCGGTCGCCGTGATCAACGGCATGTTGTACAAGATCGTACCCTTTCTGGCGTGGTTCCATTTGCAGGCGCAATTACTTGGGCGAGCGAAAGTTCCCACCATGAAACAGTTGTTGCCGGATGCGGCGATCCGGCGACAATTTTGGGCCTATCTGGCGGCGTTGCTACTACTTTTGGCCGCCGCTGTCCATCCCCCGGTCTTTACCTATCCCGCCGCGCTGGTCCTGGGCGTCACCGGCGTTTGGCTGGGCGTCAATCTGATGGGCGTTTGGCGGATTTATCGCCGCGTTCCGCGGGTTGGGTTGACCGTGGCGCCAGCGTTGGAGGTGTGAAACTGGGGCCTCCGGCGTTTTGCTCTATAGTGAGCCACGTCACGATTTCGCGGGAGCCGCGCCATGCGTTTTTTCAACACCGAAGGGCCCGTCAAGAGGGACAACCATTACTACCTGCCGCCGTTGCGACGCTGGGACTTGCAGGAAATTCTCGACCTGATCGACCGGGAGAAATACTTTCTGCTGCACGCGCCGCGCCAGACCGGCAAGACGACCTGTCTGCTGGCCCTGGCGGAATACTTGAACCGGGAAGGCCGCTACCGCGCGCTGTACGCCAACCTTGAACCGGCCCAGGCTTATCGGGAAAACGTCGATCAGGGGATGGCGGTTGTGGTCGAACAGCTGTCCCGAGGGGCACGCGATCAGCTTGGCGACGTTGAAGCCACGGCCCTGGGGCGGGAAATCATCGCCGCGTCCAGCGGAGGCACGCGGGTCGAGGAATTCCTGACCCGCTGGTGCGAGCGCTCGCCCCAACCGCTGGTGCTGCTGCTGGACGAAGTGGATGCCCTGATGGGCGACACGCTGATTTCGCTGCTGCGGCGGTTGCGGGCTGGGTATCCCAAACGGCCAACGCAATTCCCGCAAACGGTGGTGTTGTGCGGGGTGCGGGATCTGCGCGACTACCGGATTCACGCCCGTTCCGAGGCTTCGCCGATCACCGGGGGGAGCGCCTTCAACATCAAGGCCAAGTCCTTGCGCTTGGGCGATTTCCTCCAGCCCGAGGTCGAGACTTTGCTGTTGGAGCACACCCGCGAAACTGGACAGGCGTTCGAACCGGCGGCGCTGGAGCGGGTGTGGACGTTGACGCGGGGGCAACCCTGGCTGGTCAACGCGCTGGCGTATGAAGCCTGTTTCGAGATGCGGGAAGGCCGGGACCGGAGCCAGGCCATCACGGTCGAGCGGATTGAGCAAGCCAAGGAGAACCTGATTCAGCGGCGGGAGACCCATCTGGACCAGTTGGCCCACAAGCTTCAGGAAGCGCGGGTACGGCGGGTGATCGAACCGATGCTGGCCGGTACCGAGATGGGCCAGGTGCCCGAGGACGACCGGCAATACCTGGTCGATCTGGGGCTGTTGCGGCGGGAGAGCGGTGGGCTGGTGGTGGCCAACCCGATCTACCGGGAAGTACTGCCGCGCGCCCTGGCCAGCGGGCCGCAAGACACCCTGCCCCAGATTGCCCCAACCTGGCTCAACCCGGACGGCAGCCTCAACCTCGAGCAGTTGCTGGCCGCCTTCCTGCGCTTCTGGCGGCAGCACGGCCAGCCGCTGCTGGGCAGCGCGCCCTACCACGAGATTGCCCCGCATCTGGTGCTGATGGCCTTCCTGCATCGGGTGATCAACGGCGGCGGGACGCTGGAACGGGAATACGCCATCGGCTGGGGCCGGATGGATTTGTGCTTGCGCCATGGCGCGGTGACGCTGGGGATCGAACTGAAGGTCTGGCGCGAGGGCGAACCGGATCCGCTGGCCGAGGGCCTGGAGCAACTGGACGGCTATCTGGCCGGGCTGGGGCTGGACGGGGGCTGGCTGGTGATCTTCGACCGGCGTCCCGGCCAGCCGCCGATCCGGGAACGCACGTCCAGCGTGGAGATGGCCAGTCCCCAGGGCCGGTGGATTAGCCTGATTCGGGCCTGAGCATCCGTCAGGGAAACCGGCAACGTCCCGCCCGCGCGCAGGGCCGTCAAGTTCCGCTGATTCGACAGTGGGGCGGGCCAGCGGAGCGTAACCCGCCGAAACCACAGCCGAATCGGTGGGTTACGGGCTGACGCCCCAACCCACCCTACGATGTTGTGCAAAACCTATCGAGAAGCGTATTACCCAAAGCGCCGCCGCGCTCGCCAAAGCAGGCCGCCGAATAATGCGCTGAGGAGCAGCAGCGCCCATTCGTGCAGGGTGGGAATCCCCGTTGCGCCGTCCCCAACGCCGGGCACGCCGGGACCGCCCTGATCGACGATGGTGCGATTGGCGCTCAGGTCGTCGTCCCCCAGGCCCCCGTCGGTGATGCTGAAGCTGGCGGTGTTGCCGGCGATCGTGGCAGGCAAGACGTACCAGTGGTTACTGGGGTCGCCCGGTGGTGGTTCGGGGCCGTATTTCCAGTATTGGACGCCCGGTGGCAACGGGTTCGGATAGGTCATCGTCAGGGTGACCGTTTCGCCAGGGTTGCAATTGGCGAGGGTGAAGCGGAAGAGACCGTGGGGGAAGGTATAGCCGGCCGGCGGGGGAGCCGGCACGCTGGCCACCGCCACGAATTGCGGGGTAGGGACGAAGCCGCAGGTGTTACCGCCGCCGGTCACCGTGGCCGTGGCGTTGCCCGTGCCGGTGGCGGTGGGACCGGTAAAGGTCTTGTTGACGGCCGGCGTGACGTCGGTCAAGGTGACAGTCGTCGCACTATAGTCGATCTGTAAGGTTCGCCCGTTGAACACCAGGGTACTGCCGTTAGCCAAGCCGTTGAAAGTGCCGCTAACGCTGTTTGCCGAAACGATGGTGAAAACGTCGCCCGCCGCCGGAAAAAACGAACTCGGCGGCAACAACAAGTCCACGCCGCTGAGATCGACTGCCCCCGCGACATTAAGTTGCGCATAGAGGGTATTGACCACAGTACCGTCGAGATTAATGAATAAATCGCTGCCACTGTTAAAACTCAACAGCGAAGCCGTGACGTCGGTGCCGTTACGCCAGGGTCGAAAATAGCCGCCAGCACCCGGCGCAATCAACAAGCTGCCGCCACCGGTATGAAACGCACCAGATATGCCAGGGCTTGACTGAATAGTCGCACCGGCGAGCAGTTGCACATCAGTGCTGGCGGGTCGGCTGATGTCGGCGCTGAGCCTCAGCGCGCCGCTGGTCGCGTTGCCGAGCACCAGTGTACCCGCTGTGATTTGATCCAGTTCGGTATCGGTCAAACCCAAAGTAAGCGGACTGCTATTGAGTACGTCCGCGCCTCCGAGGTTAATCAACGTGCCTGCCGTGCGCGGCTGAATCGTCGCGGTGCCCGTGCCCGCGTTGACGAGACCATTGACAGCGAGGTTAACGCTGTCGGCGGTGATGGTAATCGCGGCGTTGTTTCCCGACGCGATGGCGCTGGTGCCGCCCACGAACAGGGCTTGACTGGTGGCGGTGCCGGCTCCCGTGACGCTGATCGCGCCGCTGGTTGAGAATATCTGGGCAGCGGTGCTGATAGACACGCCCACGTTGCCCGCGCCCGTGGTGGTCCCGCCGGTGCCTAGCACGGTGGTCGTGCCTGCGCCCCCGGCGCCGATCTGACCGCTGTTAATTAGCACCACGCCGATGTTGTTGGCGGCCGCCCCGGTTCCGCCTCCTTGCCCTGTAACGCTGACCGCGCCACCGTTCGAGGTGATGCGCGAGTTGGCCTCTCTGACAAAGACGCCGTAATTGACTTGCCCGTCGGTCCCGCCCGTGCCTTCGACCGTGACGGTGCCCGCGCCCCCCGCACTGATCTCGGCGCCTTGTGTCAACCACACGCCGAAGTGCTCGGCACCGCCCCCCAAGCCGCCACCGAAACCGGTGACGCTGACATTGCCGCCATTGGAAGTAATACGAGAAGCGCTGCCGAGACCCACGCCCATGTTCGATAGCCCCGAAGCGGCCCCGCCGGTGCCCGTAACCGTAACCGTGCCGCTATTGCCGGCGCTGATCTGGCCACCCAGTGTCAAAGCCACGCCCGTGGTTTGGGAGCTCGCGCCGGTTCCGCCGCCTTGCCCCGTGATGGTAACCGGGCCGCCGGTCGACGTGATTTGAGATTTCGTATCTCTGACATACACGCCGTTGTTACTTGTTCCCGTGCTAGCGCCGCCAGTACCCGATACGTTAAGCAATCCGGTGGTGCCGCCGCTGAGATTGCCGCCTACGGTGAAGCTGCTGTTCTCGCGCACCTGTACGCCGTGTTGGAAACCTGCCCCGTCGCCGCCCCGGCCCGCGACCGAGAGCGTGCCGGTGCCGGTGACTAGCACGCCGGCCCCCTCAATGTTGACACCGATAAAGTCGCCGCTGGTCGGCGTTGCTTGCTGGTTGGCTTCCAGAACGATATTGCCGTTGGCCGCCATCAGAGTGGAGCCTACGGTGAAGCTGATGTTACGGCTGGTTCTGGCGGCAATACTGGCAGTGCCGGCAAAGACAGAATTGCCGTTGAAGGTGATTGCTCCGGCGGCGTTGTCGAGCGTGATATCGAAGGTATCGCTATAAGTGTTCACGCCGCTGTTGTTGAAAGTCGCCGCCGTGCCGGTGGCCGAGTCGGTGAGACTGACGGTGTCGAACGCGGCGATGCCTGCCGCTGTCACCGTGAGCGTGGCCGTGCCATTGCCGGTGACATTGGCGCTATCGACGCCGCTCCAAGTGCCGCCGGTCAAGGTGAGTGTGTAGGTGCTGGCGTTAGCGACGATCGCCACGGCCTCGCTAGCAGTATTGAGATCAAGGTTGAGTTGAATTCCGGCCTCGGTGAAGGTCGCCGCCTTGGCCACGGTGGCGGTGCCTAGCAGCAGTGCGACAACGGCGGCGAGCAAGGCGCGGACGGGTCCGGTTTGTCGGCGACTCGCCGCGAGAGATTGAAAGAAAGTTGCGTGCATCGTTTGATCACTCCTCAAAACCTGTGTGGATAAGAAATCCGACCAGTCAGTGTAGACCAGGGTGTCCGCCGGCTTCACCTTGGTGACGAAGGCATCATGGTGGCCGTCGCTGTGGCCGAGGTTCGGCCCGCCAGTCTCGGGGAAGCTGTTTTAGTCGGAGCCCGTGGAGCCAATCACATAGGCGCTCCGGTACACGATGGCCTCGGCGGTGGGGATGCCGGTCTTCCAGTGTTCCTTCGGACCTTTGAAGTAGCTGACGATGCCCTCGGCGGGGATCAGGGTCTCGATGGCGCGGGGTTTGGCTTCCACCAGGTCGATGTCGATGCGCTAAGTCCGGGCGCTCTCGCCCTGGCCTTGCCTCAGAATGATCTGTTGGCCCTGGGGGGTGAAGGCCAGATGCAGGGCCGGCCGCTGCACGTACCATTCGATGGGCTCCGGAACCTGGCCCCGGTTCTGGATGAAGCTCAGCGGCAGCTTGCCGTACTGCTCGGCGATCCGCTGGCGGGTGGCCGGGTCGGGGGCGCTGGTAGCTTGGCCGGCCCAGGCGACAGAGACGTGGACCAGGCCGAGCAGGCAGGTCGCCCAAAAAACCAGGTGACGCCAGGAGCGGCGTCCATCAGGGTGTGACCGGTTCATGGTAAAACTCCCGTCAGTGGCTCAAATCTGGCGGTTGGTGGGCTGCCCTCATCGGTGGTGTGGCGCATCGTGAACCGCCATTCCCGGGAGCATCGCGTCTTGGCACGGCCGTGCTTGCCGCTGGCTCCCCGCGCGCACAATGAGTATAGCGTCCTAGCCAAATACCGTAGGGAACAGGTCAACATCCTGGCTCCTTCCGAATTGCGTTCCCGGTTCCACCCATTGATCGACGAACGCCCCCTTGTCCGGGGCGGATAAGGCCCGTAATGTAATACCAATTCCCATCAGGTTTTACATCCGCTGATGTGGGGCGGGTTAGCGGACTACCCACCAGCATCAGCCGCGACATCATCATTGAACCGAACAGCCTGGGCGACCCGACCGC